>NZ_VFNC01000001.1:606749-1213498 GCF_006715395.1 Streptomyces sp. SLBN-31 | reverse complement strand
CCCCGGCCCGGTCGTCGACCAGGACGCGCAGGCCCGCGGCCCGCAGCTTCTCGGAGACCTCCAGCGCCAGCTCGGTCTGCAGCGCCTTGCCGGCCGCGACCACGTGCACGTCGGCCGGGGCGACCTCGGCCGGCCAGCACAGGCCCTGCTCGTCGGCGGTCTGCTCGGCGAGCGCGGCGACGGCGCGGGAGACGCCGATGCCGTAGGAGCCCATGGTGACGCGGACCGGCTTGCCGTGCTGGCCGAGGACGTCGAGCTTGAGGGCGTCGGCGTACTTGCGGCCGAGCTGGAAGATGTGGCCGATCTCGATGGCACGGTCCAGCTTGAGGCCGGTGCCGCACTTCGGGCACGGGTCGCCCTCCTGCACGACCACGACGTCGACGTACTCGTCGACCTCGAAGTCACGGCCCGCGACGACGTTCTTCGCGTGCGTGTGCTCCTTGTTGGCGCCGGTGATCCAGGCGGTGCCGGGGGCGACGCGCGGGTCGGCGACGTACTTGACCTTCTCGCCCAGCCCCTGCGGCCCGACGTAGCCGCGCACCAGGTCGGGGCGGCCCGCGAAGTCCGCCTCGGTGACCATCTCGACGACGGCCGGGGCGAAGTGCGCCTCGACCTTGCCCATGTCGACCTCGCGGTCGCCCGGCACGCCCACGGCCACGATCTCGCCGTCGACCTTCACCAGCAGGTTCTTGAGGGTGGCGGAGGCCTCGACGCCGAGGTGCGCGGCGAGGGTCTCGATGGTCGGGGTGTCCGGGGTCGGGATCTCCTCGAGCGCGGGCACACCGGCGGCGTCCACCGGCTTGAGCTCGTACGTGATCGCCTCGGTGTTGGCCGCGAAGTCGCAGTTGGGGCAGTCGGCGAAGGTGTCCTCGCCGGCGCCGGCCGGGGCGAGGAACTCCTCCGACTTCGAGCCGCCCATCGCGCCGGCGGTGGCGGCGACGATGCGGTAGTCGAGGCCGAGGCGCTCGAAGACCCGCCGGTAGGCCTCGCGGTGCAGGGCGTAGGACCGGCCGAGGCCCTCGTCGTCCAGGTCGAAGGAGTAGGAGTCCTTCATCAGGAACTCGCGGCCGCGCAGGATGCCGGCCCGCGGACGGGCCTCGTCACGGTACTTGTGCTGGATCTGGTAGAGGATGACCGGCAGGTCCTTGTAGGAGGACGCCTGGTCCTTCACCAGCAGGGTGAAGATCTCCTCGTGGGTCGGGCCGAGCAGGTAGTCGCCGCCCTTGCGGTCCTTGAGCCGGAACAGCTCCTGGCCGTACTCGTCCCAGCGGCCCGTGGCGTCGTACGGCTCCCGCGGCAGGAGGGCGGGCAGCAGCACCTCCTGGGCACCGATCGCGTCCATCTCCTCACGGACGATCCGCTCGACGTTGGCGAGGACCTTCTTGCCGAGGGGCAGCCACGACCAGATGCCGGCCGCCGTCCGGCGGACGTAGCCGGCGCGGACGAGCAGCTTGTGGCTGAGGACCTCGGCGTCCGCCGGGTCGTCGCGCAGCGTCTTCGCCATCAACTGGGACATGCGCTGGACCGGTGCGTTGGCCATGGTTCTCGTACTCCTGCCGGGGAAAGGGTGATGGCTGGGGGTGCCCGACACATTCCCGTCGTCCGCCCGGAGGGCGGGCCGCGCGGCGTCCGGTGCGTGCGATCGCAAGGCGCCGGAGCGCCCGCGTGGCGGAGCCACGTGGACGGTTCGGCAACGCCGCGAGCGTGCGTGCCAGACGCCGCGCGGCAGGCTGGAATGCGTCGGGCACCCCCTAGGAGGTTAGCCGGGCTTGCTGTGCCGGTGGAAATCCGTTATCGGTGGCGCAGGGGAAGGGGGGCTCCCATCACGGCGTACGGCTTGGGGGCGCTCGGGAAGAGGACCTGGCGGGCCAGGTCCTGGTAGCCGAGGGAGTGGTAGAGGCCGCGGGCCGGGCTGTCGGTGTCGATCGCGGAGAGGATCGAGCGGGGTTCGGCGGCGCCGTCGGTGATGGTCGTGATGAGCGAGCGGCCGACGCCGCGGTTCTGGTGGCGGGGGTGGACGTGCAGCTCGGTGATCACGAAGGAGTCGTCGAGCCACCCCTCGTGACCGTGCGCGCGCAGGTACGGCTCGACGACCGTCGACCACCAGTGGGCGCGGTCGTTGGGCATGCCGTAGACGAAGCCGACCAGCGTGCCGTCGGGCAGGGTGGCGCCGAGCGCGCGGGCGCCCGGGTAGGTCATGTGCCGCAGCACGATCTGCCGGCGCACGGCGACCTCGTCGGCGCCCAGTCCGAAGGCCACGGCCTGCACGGCGAGCGCCTCGTCGACCCGGGCGGACAGATCGACGGGGCCGATCACGACGTCGTCGGGCCGGTGGCGATGACCGTGACCGGGAAAGTGCAGCATGCCGGGGAGACTACAGGTCTCGTACGGGGGTCGGACCAGCGCTGTGAACAGCCATCAGAAGAGAATGCTCATGAAGGCGCCGACCTCCTGGAAGCCCACCCTCCGGTAGGTCCTCCTGGCCGGTGTGTTGAAGTCGTTCACGTACAGGCTGACCACCGGTGCCACGTCCGCCAGCGCGTAGCGCAGGACCGCCGCCATGCCCGGTGCGGCGATGCCCCTCCCCCGGTACTCGGGGGCCACCCACACGCCCTGGATCTGGCAGGCCTGGGGCGTCGCCGCCCCGATCTCCGCCTTGAAGACGACCTTGCCGTGTTCGTCGAGGCGGGCGAAGGAGCGGCCGGAGCCGACGAGTTCGGCGACCCGGGCCTGGTAGAGCAGGCCGCCGTCGCCGGCCAGCGGGGAGACGCCGACCTCCTCGGTGAACATCGCCACGCACGCCGGCATGATCGTCTCCATCTCGTCCTTGCGGATGCGACGCACGTACGGGTCCGGGGCGATGTCGTCGGGCATGCGGTCGGTGACCATGAGCGGCTGGTGGGAGCGGACCTCGCGGGCCGGGCCCCAACTGGGTTCCAGCAGGCGCCAGAGCTGGGTGGTGGCGTCGGCGGGGCCGACGATGGAGGAGCAGCGGCGGCCCGCGCGCCGGGCCCGGTCGGCGAAGGCGCGTACGGCCCGCGGGGTCGCGCAGATGGGGACCAGGTTGGCTCCGGCGTAGCAGAGGGACGTCAGCATGCCCTCCTCGTAGAAGCCCCACATCTCGCCGCCGAGCCGCCACGGGTCGAGGCCCGCCACCTGGACGCGGGAGGTCACGAAGGCGTTCGTGACCGGCTCGCGGTCGAGGACGGCGAGCGCGGCGTCCAGGTCGCTCGGTTCGAGCACCCGTGAGGTGGTCTGCGTCAACACGTGCGGGCCCTCACCCTGAGGTTCTGCTGATTTCCGCACTGTACCTGCGGAAGCTTGGCGGTGCCGCCCTGCGGTGGTGGCCGTTGGCCTTGGGGCGTGCGGTGTTGGGGGCGCCGGGTGCGGGGGCCGCCGCCCCCGCGCCCCCGCTTCGGCCTGAACGGCCTCGTCCTCGAACGCCGGACGGGCTGGGTGGTGCGGGGCGGCGCCGAGAAGGCCGCGCGCGTCAGCCCGCCACCGACACAGACGGCTCGCCCGAGGCCGTGCCGTCCGCCTCCATCTGCTCCGCGAGCTTCATGGCCTCCTCGATGAGGGTCTCCACGATCTTCGACTCGGGGACGGTCTTGATGACCTCGCCCTTGACGAAGATCTGGCCCTTGCCGTTGCCGGAGGCGACGCCGAGGTCGGCCTCGCGGGCCTCTCCGGGGCCGTTGACGACGCAGCCCATGACGGCGACGCGCAGCGGGACCTCCATGCCGGTGAGGCCGGCGGTGACCTCTTCGGCCAGCTTGTAGACGTCGACCTGGGCGCGGCCGCAGGACGGGCAGGAGACGATCTCCAGGCCGCGCTGCTTGAGGTTCAGCGACTCCAGGATCTGGTTGCCGACCTTGACCTCCTCGACCGGCGGCGCGGACAGCGAGACGCGGATCGTGTCGCCGATGCCCTGGCTGAGGAGGGCGCCGAAGGCCACCGCGGACTTGATGGTGCCCTGGAAGGCCGGGCCCGCCTCGGTGACGCCGAGGTGCAGCGGGTAGTCGCACTGGGCGGCGAGCTGCTTGTACGCCTCGATCATCACGACCGGGTCGTTGTGCTTGACCGAGATCTTGATGTCCCGGAAATCGTGCTCCTCGAAGAGGGACGCCTCCCACAGCGCGGACTCGACCAGCGCCTCCGGCGTCGCCTTGCCGTACTTCTGCAGCAGTCGCCGGTCGAGGGAGCCGGCGTTGACGCCGATGCGGATCGGGGTGCCGTGGTCCTTGGCGGCCTTGGCGATCTCCTTGACCTTGTCGTCGAACTGCTTGATGTTGCCGGGGTTCACCCGGACCGCGGCGCAGCCGGCCTCGATGGCCGCGAAGACGTACTTCGGCTGGAAGTGGATGTCGGCGATGACGGGGATCTGCGACTTCTTGGCGATGGTGGCGAGGGCGTCCGCGTCGTCCTGCGTGGGGCACGCCACGCGCACGATCTGGCAGCCGGACGCGGTCAGTTCGGCGATCTGCTGCAGGGTCGCGCCGATGTCGGACGTACGCGTCGTGGTCATCGACTGCACCGAAACCGGCGCGTCCCCGCCGACCGCCACGGAGCCGACCTGGATCTGCCGGCTCTTCCGCCGCTCGGCAACCCTGGTCGGAACGGACGGCATGCCGAGAGAAATCGCAGTCATCTGCTGTGCAACCCCAAGTCGTGGATCAGGATCCGGTCCCGGAACAACGGGCTCCAGGCTTCGAGATTACGGCACCGGCGCGGGCCCCGAGCACTCCCCCACCTCGACCCGCCCAACGGGGGGCGGCCCGGAACCGAGGGTCCCGGGCCGCCGTGAACGACGCGTGACTAGGTGATCTTCACCGGGTTGACGACGTCCGCGACCAGGACCAGAAGGGTGAAGCAGACGAAGATCCCCGCGACCACGTAGGCCACCGGCATCAGCTTCGCCACGTCGAAGGGGCCCGGGTCCGGGCGCTTGAGGACGCGGGCCACGTTCCGCCGCAACGACTCCCACAGGGCACCCGCGATGTGGCCGCCGTCCAGGGGCAGCAGCGGCAGCATGTTGAACAGGAACAGCGAGAGGTTGAAGCCCGCCACCAGCATGACGAACATCGCCAGCTGCTGGGTGGCCGGGATGTCCAGGGTGAAGATCTCGCCGCCGACGCGGGCCGCGCCGACCACGCCCATCGGGGAGTCGGGGGCGCGCTTGCCGTCGCCGAAGGCGGCGTCCCACAGGCCGGGGATCTTGGCGGGCAGGGCCGCGATGGAGTCGACGGCCTCGCCGACGCGGTCGCCCATCCAGGTCAGCGACTCGCCGAAGTCCTGCTTGACGATGCCGGTGGCGGCGCTGAAGCCGAGGAAGCCGGCGCTGACGTACTTGCCCTGGACGATCTGGCCGCTGGAGTCCTTCTTGGCGACCTGGTTGGTGGCGATGGTGGCGTGGAGGGTGACCTCCTGGCCCTTGCGGTCGACGACGATCGGCACGTTCTTGCCGGGGCTCTGCCGGATGAGGTCGGAGAGCCTGTTCCAGTCGGTGGTGCGCACCCCGGCGAAGGAGACGATCTTGTCGCCGGGCTTGAGGCCCGCGGCGGCGGCCGGGGAGGCCGCGTCGCCCTTCTTGCAGGTGTCGCGGTTCTCGCTCTGCGCGATCACGCACTGGGACACCGAGCTGACCGTGGTGGTCTGCTGCGAGATGCCGAAGCCCATCAGGACGGTCAGGAACAGCGCGACCGCCAGGATGAGGTTCATGAACGGGCCCGCGAACATCACGATGACGCGTTTCCAGGGGGCGCGGGTGTAGAAGAGGCGGGTCTCGTCGCCGGGCTTGAGCTCCTCGAAGGCGGCGGAGCGGGCGTCCTCGATCATGCCGCGCCAGGGCGAGGTGGAGCGGGCGGTCAGCTGTCCGTCCGGGCCGGGCGGGAACATGCCGATCATGCGGATGTAGCCGCCGAACGGGACGGCCTTGACCCCGTACTCGGTCTCGCCCTTCTTGCGCGACCAGATGGTCGGGCCGAAGCCGACCATGTACTGGGGCACGCGGATGCCGAAGAGCTTGGCCGTGGACAGGTGCCCCAGCTCGTGCCACGCGATCGAGACCAGCAGGCCGAACGCGAAGACGACTATGCCGAGGATCATCATCAAGCTCGTCATGCACGCGCCTCCGCGGTCGCCGTCTGCGCTGTCAGTTCCCGGGCCCGGGCCCGGGCCCAGGTCTCCGCTTCGAGGACGTCCGACACGGTGAGCGAGGTTCCCGTGACCGGTGTGCCGTGCTCCTCCACGACCCGTGTCACGGTCTCCATGATCCCGTTGAAGGGCAGCTCGCCGGTGCGGAACGCCTCCACGCACTCCTCGTTGGCCGCATTGAACACCGCCGGGGCGGTGCCCGCGAGCTCACCCACGTGCCGGGCGAGGTTCACCGAGGGGAACGCGTCGTTGTCGAGCGGGAAGAACTCCCACGTCGAGGCCTTGCTCCAGTCGAAGGCCGGCGCCGCGTCCGGGACGCGCTCGGGCCAGCCGAGCCCGATGGCGATGGGCCCGCGCATGTCAGGGGGCGTCGCCTGGGCGATCGTAGATCCGTCCGTGAACTCAATCATCGAGTGGACATACGACTGAGGGTGCACGACCACCTCAATGCGACTGAAGGGAATGTCGTAGAGGAGGTGGGCCTCGATGACTTCCAGTCCCTTGTTGACGAGGGTCGCGGAGTTGATCGTGATCACCGGGCCCATGGCCCAGGTGGGGTGCGCGAGGGCGTCCTCGACCGTGACGTCCGCCAGCTGGGCCTTCGTACGGCCGCGGAACGGGCCGCCGGAGGCGGTCACCACGAGCTTGCGCACGTCGGCCCGGGTGCCGGCCGCGAGCGCCTGGAACAGGGCCGCGTGCTCGGAGTCGACCGGGATGATCTGACCGGGCTCGGCGAGCGCCTTGACCAGCGGGCCGCCGACGATGAGCGACTCCTTGTTCGCGAGCGCGAGGGTGCGGCCCGCCTTCAGGGCGGCGAGGGTCGGCGCGAGACCGATGGAGCCGGTGATGCCGTTCAGCACGGTATGGCAGTCGGAGCCCGCGAGCTGGGTGGCCGCGTCCGGGCCGGCGAGGATCTCGGGGAGCGGCTCCCCGGCGCCGTAGCGGCTCGTCAGTGCCTCGCGCAACTGCGGTACGACGTCCTCGCGGGCCACCGCGACGGTCCGTGCGCGGAGCCGGTGCGCCTGCTCGGCGAGGAGGGTGACGCGGCCGCCGTTCGCGGAGAGGCCGGTGACCCGGAAGCGGTCGGGGTTGCGCAGCACGAGGTCGATGGCCTGGGTGCCGATCGATCCGGTGGAGCCGAGGATCACCACGTCCTTGGGACCGCTGCCGGTCACGGGGTCGTAGACGAGGTGCGGGTCGGCGAGGGCGCGTGCTGGGCGTCGCGGGGCGGACGGGGTTTCCGGGCCGCGCCCTCGGAGTGCTGGACTGTCGCTCATCCCTCCATTGTGGCCGTAAGGACGGTGTGTGCGGACAGCGCGCCCCCCTCGTCCCCCGCACGGGGGGTCGGGAGGGACGCGCTGTCCGTGACCGGTCAGCGGATCGGCCGGTGCAGGTTGTCCTTCTTCGACGCTCCGGGGGCCGTCTCGGCGATCCACGGGCCCTCGCCGGACGGGTCGACGATGCCCTCCTCCAGCCATGCGTAGGTGCCGGACATGACGCCCTTGACCAGCGTGCGGTCCAGGTCGTCGGTGTTGGTCCACAGGCGGTTGAAGAGTTCCTCGACGCGGATGCGGGCCTGGCGGCAGAAGACGTCGGCGAGCTGGTAGGCCTCGCGGCCGTGGTCGCCCTGGCTGCGCAGCATCTCGGCGCGGACGCAGGCGGCGCTCATCGCGAACAGTTCGGCGCCGATGTCGACGATCCGGCCGAGGAAGCCCTGCTTGGTCTCCATCTTCCCCTGCCAGCGGGACATGGCGTAGAAGGTGGAGCGGGCGAGCTTGCGGGCGTGCCGTTCGACGTGGCGCAGGTGCGGCGAGAGGTCGACCTCGTGCTTGAACTCACCGTAGGAAACGGGGAGTTGTCCGGGGCCGGCGACGAGTTTGGGGAGCCACTTGGCGTAGAAGACGCCGGCGTTGGCGCCCGCCTTCGCCTTGTCCTGGAGGGACTTCTCGGGGTCGATCAGGTCGCCTGCCACGGTGAGGTGGGCGTCGACCGCCTCGCGGGCGATGAGGAGGTGCATGATCTCCGTCGAGCCCTCGAAGATGCGGTTGATGCGCAGGTCGCGCAGGACCTGTTCGGCGGGGACCGCCCGTTCGCCGCGGGCGGCGAGGGACTCGGCGGTCTCGAAGCCGCGGCCGCCGCGGATCTGGACCAGTTCGTCGGCGATCAGCCAGCCCATCTCGGAGGCGTACAGCTTGGCCAGGGCGCCCTCGATACGGATGTCGTTGCGGTTCTCGTCGGCCATCTGCGAGGAGAGGTCGAGTACGGCCTCCAGGGCGAAGGTCGTCGCCGCGATGAAGGAGATCTTCGCGCCGACGGCCTCGTGGTGGGCGATCGGCTTGCCCCACTGCTCGCGGGCCGCCGACCACTCGCGGGCGATCTTCAGGCACCATTTGCCGGCGGCCACGCAGGAGGCGGGCAGCGAGAGGCGGCCGGTGTTGAGGGTGGTCAGCGCGATCTTGAGGCCGGCGCCCTCGGGACCGATGCGGTTGGCGGCGGGCACGCGGACCTGGTGGAAGCGGGTGACGCCGTTCTCGATGCCGCGCAGGCCCATGAAGGCGTTGCGGTTCTCGACGGTGACGCCGGGCGAGTTGGTCTCGACGACGAAGGCGGTGATGCCGCCCTTGTGGCCCTCGCTCTTCGGCACCCGGGCCATGACGACGAGCAGGTCGGCGACGACGCCGTTGGTGGTCCACAGTTTCACCCCGTCGAGGACGTAGTCGTCCCCATCGGGCACGGCGGAGGTGGCGAGCCGGGCCGGGTCGGAGCCGACGTCGGGCTCGGTGAGCAGGAAGGCGCTGATGTCGGTGCGGGCGCACCGCGGCAGGAACCGCTCCCGCTGCTCGTCGGTGCCGAACAGCTTGAGCGGCTGGGGTACGCCGATCGACTGGTGGGCCGACAGCAGGACGCCGATCGCCGGGCTGGCGGAACCGGCCAGTGCCAGGGCCTTGTTGTAGTAGACCTGGGTCAGGCCGAGGCCGCCGTACTTGGTGTCGATCTTCATGCCGAGGGCGCCGAGTTCCTTGAGGCCGTTGATGACCTCGTCGGGGATGCGGCCCTCGCGTTCGATCAGCGCGCCGTCGACCTTCGTCTCGCAGAAGTCGCGGAGTTTGGCGAGGAACTCCTCGCCGCGCTGGGCTGCCTCGGTGGAGGGGGTGGGGTGGGGGTGGACCAGGTCGAGCCGGAAGCGGCCGAGGAACAGTTCCTTGGCGAAGCTGGGCTTGCGCCATTCCTGTTCCCGGGCGGCCTCGGCCACCTGACGGGCCTCACGTTCGGAGACGGTGGGGCGTCCAGCGGACTCGGAGGGACTGGCGGACATGAGGCTCACCTCGCCGCGAATCGGGATCTTGGGCCGTTATGGTTACCGACGGGTGCTACCCGATCGTATGTACCCGATCCCGGGCGGCCCCACCACCCCGCGCGCAGCTGTTCGGCCGAAGAGACGCGTGAACGGGCGCTCTCCGCGGTGTTGCGTCACAAGCCCTTACCGGGAGACCGTTCGTGTTGACCCCCACGGCACCGGCACTGTCTGCGCGAGAAAAGCTGTCGAAGCGCTTCGACAGACTATGGACACCCACTCTCGCTAGAGCTAGTGTCGAACCACCCTCACACCCGCCCTTGTACGTCATGCGCACTGTCGAAGCGCTTCACACCGCTTGGAGAGCTGGATGGTCACCCTCGCCGAGGTCGCCCAGCACGCCGGAGTCTCGGCGAGCACGGTGAGCTATGTCCTCAGTGGCAAGCGGTCCATCTCCACGACCACCCGGCAGCGGGTCGAGCAGAGTATCCGGGAGCTGGGCTACCACCCGAACGCGGGCGCGCGGGCGCTGGCCAGCAGCAGGTCGAACATCATCGCGCTGATGGTCCCGCTGCGCACCGACATGTACGTGCCGGTGATGATGGAGATCGCCATCGCGGTGGCCACCACGGCCCGCACGCACGGTTACGACGTCCTGCTGCTGACCGGTGAGGAGGGTCCGGACGCCGTGCGCCGGGTGACCGGCAGCGGGCTGGCGGACGCGATGATCGTGATGGACGTCGAACTCGACGACGAGCGGCTGCCGTTGCTGCGCGGCACCGACCAGCCGTCGGTCCTGATCGGACTGCCCGCCGACACGTCCGGTCTCACGTGCGTCGACCTGGACTTCAGGGCGACGGGCGCCCTGTGCGTGGAGCATCTCGCGATGCTCGGGCACCGCGACATCGCTGTCATCGGCGAGGCACCCGCGGTCTACGAGCGGCACACCGGTTTCGCCGAGCGCACCCTCGACGGACTGCGGTCGCGCGCCCAGGAGTTGGGCGTACGACTGCTGCACCGGCCGTGCGAGGGCGGGTACGACGCGACGGCCGTCACTCTCGCCCGCATCCTGGACGAGCGCCCGGGCACGACCGGGTTCGTCGTGCAGAACGAGTCGGCGGTCGAGCCGATGCTCGCCCTGCTGCGGCAGCAGGGCCGGGCCGTCCCCGAGGACGTGTCCGTGGTGGCGATCTGCCCGGAGCAGGTGGCCGTGCAGGCCTCGGTGCGGCTGACGTCCGTGGCCATCCCGGCGCAGGAGATGGGCCGGTACGCCGTGGAGTACCTGGTCGCCAAGCTGGACGGCCGCGGCACGGACGACGTCGTGCTGATCGCACCGGAGCTGACGGTACGGGCGAGCACGGGTCCGGCGCCCTCCGGCTCTTCCTGAGACCCGCCTTCCATCGCCCTGCGGGGCACCACCGTGTCCCGGCCGGGACATGTCCTTTCGGGAGCACCCTTCGTGAATCAGCCTGCCGAAAACCAGACCCAGGTCTCGCTCGCGCAGTCGTCCCCCACCGTCGGCACCTTCCGTGAGCGGGACGGCGCGCTGGAGTGGAGCGGCCGCCAGGAGACCCTCCGTATCGAGCCTTGGGGCCCGGACGCGGTCCGGGTCCGGGCGCGACTCGGCGGCCCGATCCTGCACGGTCTGCCGGGCGCCCTCCTCGACGAGCCGCCGGCCACCGAGAGCAGCGTCAAGATCGGTGACGGGGAAGGGCAGTTGACGGTCGGCGCGCTGACCGTGCACGTCGACGCCGAAGGCCTGGTCCGCTTCCTGCGCACGGACGACCTCGGGGAACTGCTGGCCGAGGAGCGCGCCCACTTCTGGTGGCCGGGCTCGCGGCTGTACACGGCCGTCGGCAACGGCCACCACCGCCTGGAACAGCGGTTCGCCGCCTACGACGACGAGAAACTGTTCGGCCTCGGCCAGCACCAGCACGGCCGTCTGGACCAGAAGGGCCTGGTCCTGGACCTGGTCCAGCGCAACGCCGAGGTCGGCATCCCGGTGCTGACCTCCAGCCGCGGCTACACCCTTCTGTGGAACAACCCGGCGATCGGCCGGGTGGAGCTGGCGGGCAACGGCACCCGGTGGGTGGCCGACTCCGCCCGGCAGATCGACTACTGGATCACGGCCGGCTCCCCGGCCGACGGCCAGCGCCGCTACAGCGCGGTGACCGGCCGTACGCCGATGTTGCCGGAGTGGGCGGCGGGCTTCTGGCAGTGCAAGCTGCGCTACCGCACCCAGGACGAACTCCTCGCCGTGGCACGGGAGTACAAGCGCCGGGGCCTGCCGATCTCGGCGATCGTCTGCGACTTCTTCCACTGGACGCACCTGGGCGAGTGGAAGTTCGACCCGGCCGAGTGGCCGGACCCGGCGGCGATGGTCCGCGAACTGGAGGAGCTGGGGATCAAGTTGGTGGTGAGCGTGTGGCCGTCGGTGTCGCCGCTCTCCGAGAACCACCCGGTGATGGAACAGCGCGGCTACTTCATCGGCACCCAGTACGGTCCGACGGCGCACGCCGACTGGCCGGACAAGGGGGTCGCCTCGACGGTCCAGGTGGCCTTCTACGACGCGACGAACCCGGAAGCCCGTGAGTTCGTGTGGTCGAGGGTGCGGGACAACTATCTGATCCCGTACGGGATCACGGCGTTCTGGCTGGACGCGTGCGAGCCCGAGCTGAAGCCGGGCTTCCAGGAGAACCTGCGGTACTGGGCGGGTCCCGGGCTGGAGGTCGGCAACATCTACCCGGCGGAGAACTCCCGGACCTTCCACGAGGGTCTGCGGGCGGCGGGCGAGGAGGTCGTCACCCTCAACCGTTCGGCGTGGGCGGGCAGTCAGCGCTACGGCGCCGCCCTGTGGTCCGGCGACATCGGCACCGACTTCCCGACGCTGCGCCGCCAGATCGCGGCGGGCCTCAACACCGCGCTGTCCGGCATCCCCTGGTGGAACACGGACATCGGCGGCTTCCACGGCGGCGACCCGGACGACCCGGCGTACCGCGAGTTGATGATCCGCTGGTTCCAGTTCGGGGCGCTGTCCCCGCTGATGCGGCTGCACGGCTTCCGCGACCCGGGCATGCCGCTCGGCCCGGAGATGACCGGCGGTCCGAACGAGGTGTGGTCCTACGGCGATGAGGCGGGCGCCGTCCTGGAGCGGTACCTGCGCCTGCGCGAGCGGCTGAAGCCGTACGTGCTCCGGGTCATGCGGGAGGCGCACGAGGAGGGGCTGCCGGTGATGCGGCCGCTGTTCCTGGAGTTCCCGCAGGACCAGGCGGCCTGGTCGGTCGACGACGCGTATCTCTTGGGCCGGGACCTGCTGGTCGCCCCCGTGCTGACGGCGGGCGCGACGGCCCGTACGGCCTACCTTCCCGCGGGCGCTACCTGGACGGACGCGTGGACCGGGCAGACGTACGAGGGCGGTGCCCGCGTCACCGTCGACGCCCCGCTGGACCGTATTCCGCTGTTCCTGCGGGACGGGGCGCGGTTGCCGGTGGCGGAGTAGGTGTACGGCGGTGCGGCCGGCCCCTCGGAAGGGAGGGGCCGGCCGCATCTTCTTGCTCAGCTGCTGCTGACGCTCTCGCTGTTGACGGTGAAGTTCAGGCCACCGGACGAGGACGTGATCTCGAAGCCGAACTGGAGGTCACCGATGGTGACGTTGCCGAACCAGCCCTTGGTGTCCTTGATCCACTTCAGGATCGGCAGGATGTTGACGGTGCCGGAGCTGGAGTTGGAGGTGCGGACGAACGAGAACACGTCGTTGGAGCCGTTGTTGCCCTTGTAGACGGTCCAGGTGTGACCGCCCAGCGTGACGGTGCCCTGCGAGGTGCCGAGCGGACCGACGGCTCCGGTCTTGTTCATCCAGAGCATGATCTCGTACTTGTGGTTGGTGTCCCAGATGTCGTAGGCGGTCTCGTAGGCGCCGGACGACGGGACCGTGACGTTGTAGCCGCTGGAGAGCGAACCGAGCGAGGTGATCGACTTGTTGATCGCCTTCGTGCCGTTGGGGTAGGACTTGATGCCGCCGGTGTTGGGGTGGTTGGCGTTGACGCCCCAGTTGGTGCCGGAGTTGGCCCAGATGCACTGAGTGCCGGCGCCGGAACCCCAGATGTCGTTGTAGAGCGTGTAGCCGTTCAGGGTCGTGCTGGCCCACTGGTCGCAGGAGCTCCAGACGGCGGCCGAGGCGGGGGCGGAGGCGAGGCCGACGGTGGCTCCGAACGCCAGCGCGGGGGCGATCACGGCCATCGTGATCCGGCGGCGGAGGGTGTTTGCTGCCATGGTGTCCCTTCCATGGGTGGGGGGAGTTGCGGGGGTGGTCACCACGCCTTCAGGGTGAGGACGTGGTCTTCTCCGGCGACGAGGTCGAGCGGGGTCGCGCCGGAGGAAGTCCGGAGTTCGACGCGGTGGGTCCGGGTGGGGCGGATCACCGCGGTCGCTTTCCGCGGGTTCCAGGTGAGGTCGAGTTCGGCCCCGAACCTGGTGCGGATGCCGGTGAGCCGGCCGGTCGGGCAGGCCGCCGGGAGCGCGGGCAGCAGGACCAGCCGGTCGGGCGTGGACTGCACGAGCGTCTCGACGAGCAGGGCGGGCAGGGTGTGGGCGGCGTCCGCGTTGTAGACGTCGCGGTGCGGGTAGTGCGCGCTCATCAGGGAGGCGTGGAAGAAGTCCCCCTCGAGCAGCTGGCCGAGGGCGTGCGCGACCCGTTCGCCGTCGCGCAGGCGGGCGGCCACGAGGGCGTGGTGGAGGTGCCCGTGGGCGGAGTCGTTCTCGGCGCCGCGCAGTTCGAGGGCGCGGTGGGCGGCGGCCGCGAGGTCCGGGGTGTCGTAGGGGTTGATCTCGTCGAGGGGCCAGACGCCGTAGAGGTGGCTGAGGTGACGGTGGTCGTAGCTGTCGTCGAGGCCGGGCCAGGCCCATTCGGCGAGGGCACCGTCGGCGTTGACCCGGTGCGGGGGCAGCCGTTCGGCGAGCGCGCGCCAGCGGTCTGCCTCGGGGGTTCCGGGGTGGTACGCGGCGGCGGTGGTGAGGGCGTGCCGGGCGGCCGAGAGGTCCATGGCCGCGTTGATCGTGCCCCAGCCGGCGTTGGCCGGACGGTTCTCGGGCGAGTAGGAGGGGACGACGACCAGCCGGCCGTCCTGGTCCACCCGGCTGAGGAAGTCCTCGTAGAACACGGCGATCTCGGCGAGGACGGCGGCTGTGCGGGGATCGCGTTCACCGCGGGTCTCGTCGTGGTCGACGAGCGGCTTGAGCAGCCAGTCGGCGCCGGCGGTCCACAGGTGCAGCGGGTACTCGCGGCTGAAGTGGTACGACAGCCCGGACTCGCCGTCGGTGTGGGCGGGGGCGACGACCCCCCGGCAGCCGAGGACGGTACGGGCGTTCTCGGCCCAGTCCTCCTGCTGACGGCCGATCAGATCGGCGAGGGCGGCGGTGACTTCCGGGAGCGCGGTGGACGCGGCCGAGGCGGTCTGGAGGTTGAGGTTGGCGTCGTTGGTGAAGGCACCGGACCAGGCGGTGTCCCAGTCGCCGGTCCACAGGCCCGTGAGGCGCGGCGGGTTCAGACCGCTCGCGGAGAGCAGGTGGTAGCGCCCGGCGGCGAAGAGGCGTTCCAGCAGGGCGGGGCTCTCCGGGCGGGTCAGCAGCTCCGAGCCGGGCAGCGCGCGTTCGGCGGGGTCGGCGCCCAGGTCGAGGGTGACGCGCTCGTAGGCGGTGCGGTGCAGGGCGGTGTGGCGGGACAGCAGGTTGGTGTAGGGGTCCTCGCCGGCCGGCAGCAGGTCCCGCAGGGCGTGGGCATGCGGCGTGGTGTCCAGCTCGCCGGTGTGGCGCAGCACCCGGGTGAGCAGCAGGACGGATGCCGCGCCGGTGACCCGGACGCCGGGCGGCGTGAGCGTCGTGTCTCCCGCGGTGACCACGACGAGCGTCAGCCCGGTGTACGCCGTGTCGCTGCCGGGGTAGCGGACGCGCAGGGTGAGCAGGGCGCCGTCCGCGGTGAGGACGGCGCCGTCGCCGACGGCGAGCCGCGTGGGGGCGTTCGGCAGGCGGTGGTCCAGGGCGATGTGCAGGTCGTCGTCGGCGGTTACCTGTTGGACGACGACGTCGTCGGCGCGGGAGACGAAGACGCGGCTGCGCCAGTCGTCGCAGGTCTCCTCCACGACGCCGGTGGGGAAGTCGACGGCGCGGCGGTAGCGGTGCGGCGGGTCGCCGGGCGTCCTGCGCAGCCGTACCTGGAAGGCGGGATGGAAGGGCTGCACCCACTGCAGGTCGCGTCCGTCGGTGAAGGTCTCGGCGACGTGCGCCTCACCCGCGAGCAAGCGGTCCCGCAGCGCCGGGAGCCGGTCGGCGAGCCGGGGCGGGCGGGCGCTCTCGCCGCCGTTGGGGCGGACCAGGGTGTGCTGGGTGACGACCACACGCTCGTCGTTCGGGTCACCGAACACGAGTGCGCCGTGTCGGCCGTTGCCGCTGAGGAAGCCGTCCTCCCAGCGCGCGGCGGGTCGTGCTTCCCAGGTGCCGTGCATGATGTTCATGGGCGCAACACCACCACGCCGTAGCGGTCCAGCGTGCACGGGCCCTCGAAAGTCGCCCCGGTGAGCAGGTCACGATGGCTGCCGGGCAGGTCGACGGTCACCGCGTCACGGCCGTGGTTCAGCAGGAACAGCAGGTCACCCCGGCGTACCGCCTCGACCTGGTCGGGCAGCCCGGGCAGGACCGGGTGGACGCCGGCCTCGGCCGCGATCCCGGCGAGCAGCTCGCGCAGGGCGTGGGGCTCGGGCAGCGTGGACATGTAGCGCGCCCGCCCCTTGCGCAGCACGGCGGGCATCCCGTCGAGCTCGCCGCCCTGGTACGTGACCTCCGCCGAGGCGTCCTCGCCCTTCTCGATCTCCTCCGACCACAGGGTGCCGGGGAACACGTCGGTCTCGACGCTCTCGTCCTCGTCCAGGGGCCACCATTCGTGCAGTGTGCGGATGCCGAACAGTTCGCGCAGCCGGACGTCCATGCCGCCGGTCCGTACCCGGTCGTGCTCGTCGGCGATGCCGGTCAGGAAGCCGCTGACGAGGGTGCCGCCGTCACGGACGTAGGCGAGGAGGTTGTCGATCGACGTGTCCGTGAGGGCGTACGCCTGTGGGACGACGACGAGCCTGTAGGCGCTCAGGTCGTCCTCCGGACGGGCGAAGTCGGTGGCGAGGTGGGCCTGCCAGAGCGCGCGGTGCCAGGCGGTGAGGATCCGGGTGTGGTCGACGTGCGTGGACAGGCGGCCCTCGTGGGCGCCGGCCCACCAGGAGTCCCAGTCGTGCAGGATCGCGATGTCGTTACGGGTGTGAGTGCCCGTCACCTCAGCGCTGATCAGCGCGAGTTCGGCGCCCAGCCGCTTGATCTCCTGGTACGTGCGCCCCTGCTCCCCCGCGTGATTGACCATGCCGGAGTGGAACTTCTCGGCGCCCTGCCGGGACTGGCGCCACTGGAAGTAGCAGACGGCGTCGGCGCCGCGGGCGACGGCCTGCAGGGACCACAGGCGGTTGAGGCCGCGGGGCTTGGGGTGGTTCACACCGCGCCAGTTGACCGGTCCGGCCGCCTGCTCCATCAGCATCCAGGGGCCGCGGGCCTGGGAGCGGGTCAGGTCCTGCACGAGGGCCCCGTGCTGGGCGCCGAACGGATCGCGTGGGTCGGGGTAGAGGTCGACGGAGACGACGTCCTCCTCCTCGGACCACCGCCAGGCGTCCTGCCCGGACCACAGCGGCATGAAGTTGGTGGTGACCGGGATGTGGGGCTGGGTGTGCCGGCGGACGATCTCGCGTTCGGCGACGTAGCACTCCAGGAGCATGTCGGAGGTGAACCGCTTGAAGTCCAGCACCTGGCCGGGGTTCTTCAGGTAGTGGGCGTGCCGGGGTGGCAGTATCTCCTCCCAGTCGCCGTAGCCCTGGCTCCAGAAGGCCGTTCCCCAGGCCGAGTTGAGGGCGTCGAGGCTGCCGTGGCGGTCCCGTAGCCAGCTGCGGAAGCGGGCGGCGGCCTCGTCGCCGTAGTCGTAGGTGCAGTACTCGTTGTTGATGTGCCACATCGTGAGGGCGGGGTGCCGGCCGTAGCGGGCGGCGAGGTCCTCGGTGATGGCGGCGGCGTGCCGGCGGTAGACGGCGCTGGAGTGCGAGAAGTGCTGGCGGCCTCCCCACCACTCGGTCCGGCCGTCCTCGTCGCGGGGCAGGGTCTCGGGGTGCAGGCGGCCGAGCCAGGGCGGGGGCGAGGAGGTGGGGGTGGCGAGGACGACGCCGATGCCGTTGTCGTGCATCAGGTCCATCAGCGTGTCCAGCCACCCGAAGTCCCGCTCCCCCGGCCTGGGTTCGAGCTTCGCCCAGGAGAAGACGCCCAGGGTGACGGAGTTGACGCCGGCGTCCCTCATCAGCCGGACGTCCTCGTGCCAGGTCTCCTCGGGCCACTGCTCCGGGTTGTAGTCGCCGCCGAAGAGGATGCGGCCTCGGGTGGCGTCGGCCAGGACGGCCCCACGGCCGGGACGGGACGCGAGCATGACATACCTCGATCTGTGAAAAGAGGGGACTGCGACGCCCCGAGGGCAGCTTTCGAACCGGTCCGACGAGCCCTGGGGGCTGCGGCGCCCGAAGGCTTCAGCCCTTGATCGCGCCGGTCAACATGCCCTTCTTGAAGTGCCGTTGCACGAAGGGCGACAGCACGGCCACCGGTAGCAGCGCCATCACCATCACGGCCATCTGCACGGCCAGTCCCGACAACTGCCCGGTCCTGATGGCCTGCCCCAGCCCCACCGGCGCCTGCTGCTTCTGCACCAGCTGGATCATCACGTTCTGCAACGGCATCATGTCCTGGTCGTTCAGGTACAGCGACGCGTTGAACCAGGCACTCCAGTAGCCGACGGCGTAGAACAGCGTGATCACCGCCAGCACCGCGCGGGACAGCGGCATCACGATCTGCCACAGGATCCGGAAGTCGCCGGCCCCGTCGATCCGCGCGCTGTCGATGAGCTCCTGCGAGATGCCCATGAAGAACCCGCGCAGCACGAGGATGTTGAACACGCTGATCGCGCTGGGCAGGATGAGCGCCAGATAGCTGTCCGTCAGCCCGATGGACTGCACGAGCAGGTACGTCGGGATCAGACCGGCGCTGAAGAACATGGTCGCCAGCAGGATCATCAGGATCCAGCGGTGCCCCAGCGAGCCGGTCCGCGACAGTCCGTACGCGCACAGCACGGACACGGCCATGGAGAACAGCGTGCCGACGAGCGTGATGAGGACGCTGATGATCGCGGCCCGGGTGACCTGTCCTCCGCTGAGGAGCTCCTTGTAGGCGATGAAGGTGATCCCCTTGGGCACCATCACCAGCCCCCCGGCCTCGTTGATGGTCCTGCGCGACGACAGGCTGGTGACCACGACGATCCACAGCGGGAAGAGGATTCCCAGGCAGGCCAGGCCGAGGACGAGCCCCTTGCCCGCCACTCCCGCCCTGCTCGGCTCCTCCTCCCAGGCGGGCCGGGGCGGAGCGGCCCAACGGGACTCCTCGTGTGCCGGTTTCGTCATCACGGCGGTCACTTCTCGTACACCCCCTGCTCGCCCATGAGATGGGCCACCTTGTTCGCGGCGAGGACCAGTCCGATGCTGACGACGCCCTTGACCAGGCCGGCGGCGGCCGCGTAGCCGAAGTCCTGGTTGCGGACGCCGTTCCACCACACGAAGGTGTCGAGGACCTCGCCCGCCCCGGGGCCGACGGCGTCGCGCTGCAGCAGGATCTGCTCGAAGCCGACGGTCAGCGCGTCACCGACGCGCAGCACCAGCAGCAGGGCGATCACCGGCCGCAGCGCGGGCAGGGTGACGTGCCACATCCGCCGCCACCGTCCGGCACCGTCCATCGCGGCGGCCTCGTAGAGGTCCGGTGGGACGGAGGCCAGGGCGGCGAGGAAGACGATGATCCCCCAGCCGGCGTCCTTCCACACGCTCTGCGCGGTGACGAGGAACTTGAAGGTCGAGGGGTCGGTCATGATGTCCAGCTCGTCGAAGCCGTGTTGCCGCAGCAACTGTGACAACAGGCCCGCGCCGCCGAAGAGTTGCTGGAAGACGGCGATGACCAGGACCCAGGAGAAGAAGTGCGGCAGATAGAGGATGGCCTGGGAGATCGCCCGGACTCGGGGCCTGACGACGCTGTTGATGAGCAGCGCGAGCACGATCGGGATCGGGAAGAAGAGCACGAGCTGGACGAAGAACAGCACCAGTGTGTTCTTCACCGCGTTCCAGAAGGCCGAGTCCTGGAAGATCTGCTGGAAGTTCTCCAGGCCCACCCAGGGGCTGTGCAGGATCGAGACGATGCCGTTGTCGCTGACATAGGGGTCGTAGTCCTGGAAGGCGACCACGTTGCCCAGGATCGGCAGGTAGTTGAAGACCAGGACCAGCACGATCGCCGGCACCGTCATCAGGAGCAGAGTGCGGTCGCGCCGGAACCTGAGCCGTGGGCTCAGCCTGCCCGGCTGGGTCTTCTCCCGGGAACCGGTGGCGCCGCCGGACGCCACCGGGGTCTGGACCGGTGTGCTGGCCTCGGCCCTCCGAGGCACCGTGCTGTGGGACACGGCGGATCTCCTTGCCTCGGTACCGGGTCAGTTCGCCGCCGAGCCGTTCTCGTCGAGCAGCTTCTTGTACCAGTCGCGCAGCCTGTCGCCGCCCTTGCTCTTCCAGTCGGAGATGAACTGCTGCATGTCGCTCATCTTCTTGTGGCCCCGGACGATGTCGTCCTCCAACTGCTCCATGTCGTTGGTGAGGTTGGTGTAGCGGTTGGGCTCGACGACCTGCATGCCCCAGAAGGACGACTTCTTGGTGAAGGCGCCCATCCGCTGCTGCCAGCCGACCATGCCCTTCGTGTACTCCGGGAGGTCGGGGTGGGCGATGGTCGAGGCGGGGCTCGCGACCATGACGAACGCGTTGATGACCTCGTTGTTGCCCTTGTCGGTCTTGACGGGCACGCCGTTCTTGAGGGTGTAGTGGGTGCCCTCGACGCCGTAGTTGGTCATCATCCACTCCTTGGTGCCGTACGGCGCCGCGGTGACGTTGGCGACGGCCAGCACGTCGCGGACGACGGACTCGGAGGCCTTCTTGTTGACGAAGGCGAAGATGCTCGCCGGGTTCGCGGCCCACAGGACGGGGTTGCCGCCGTCGTGGCCCCACAGGTCCATGCCCCAGATCTTGAAGCCGGGGTTCTGCGCGGCCTGGACGGCCTGCTGCGCGTACCAGTTGGAGATGTCGTTGTTCCAGATCAGGAACTCACCGGCGGCGAACTTGGCGCTGGGGTCGGTGGCCTGGCTCTTGCCCAGCTTGAAGTCGGGGTGGACGTACCCGGCGGCGAACAGCTTGCGCGTCCACTCCAGCGCCTCGAGGTACTCCGGGGTCTCCATGCGGTGGGTCATCTTGCCGTCGACCATGGTCCAGCTGAGCGACTTCTCGCCGCCACTGATCACACCGAAGGTGTTGAACGCGGTCCACTTCATGTCACCGCAGGCCCACCGCTTGGTCCTCGGACTGGTGATCTCCTTGGCCAGGGACATGAACTCGTCGGCGGACTTGGGTACTTGGTAGCCCTGCTTCTCGAAGACGTCCTGCCGGTAGAGCGGCACGATGTTCTGCACGTACGACGCCGGCATCGGCAGGCCCATCAGCTTGCCGCCGAAGATGGAGCGCTGCCAGGCGTCGGACGGGATCGCCGCGAGGTTGGGGTACTCCTTGACCTTGTCCCCGGAGAGGTACGGGCCGAGGTCGGCGAACTTGCCGATGATGGCGCTGGGTATCTTGGCGGTCATGTTCCAGCCCGGTATGACCACCACGTCCGGGATGTCGCTGGAGGCGAGGACCGCGCCCAGCTTCTGGTCGTAGGTGTTGCCGTCCTGGTTCTGCCACTGGACGTCGACGCCGATCATGGAGTTCGCGGCCGTGTAGTAGGCGCAGTTCCCCTTCGGCGGCGAGCCCCAGAACGGCGACATGATGGTGACCTTGCCGCCCTTGCCGAGCTTCTTGGGCACCGACGTCTTGAGGGTGTCGACGTCGAGCTTGCCGGTGAAGCCCATGGACGAGCCGTTCTTGGACGGGATGTCCGGGCTCACCACGTTGCTGGCCACGTAGGCCGGCAGGATCTTCTTGGCGTTCTTGCCCGAGGTGGTCCCTCCGCGCGACCCGCCGTCCGAACTGCCGCAGGCGGCGAGCAGTGGCATCCCGCCCGCCACCGCTGCGGTGGCGACCGCGGTGGAGGCGAGGAAGCTTCTCCGGCTGGTCCCGGAGGAGCCGGAAGAACCGGAAGCGGCGTTCGGCGTCATTGCGTCAACCCTTCATGGCGCACCAGGACACCCGGCGGTGGCCGTCGGCAGCGGTGTCTCGAGTGGAACTGGCCTGAGCCGAAGCGATCCTCCGACGACTGCGGCTCGCGATGTCAGTCGAAGCGCTTCGATGTTGGTGTGAGGTTAAGTGAACACCCATGGGTGCACAAGGGTCGCTCCCAACATTCCTCGGAGCTGTCACAGTCGACCTTTTCTTCATGCAACGCTTGAAGTGTCGGTGAGCGACCCTTGACACCCGGCGGTCCGTCGAATGAGCATCGAAGCGCTTCGAAAGCGCCCGGCCGCTCCATCGCAAGGGGATCCCCACGTGACCGAACAGACGCCGTCCACGCCGCCGTTCCGCGATCCGCACCTGCCGTTCGCGAAGCGCATCGACGACCTGCTGCAACGGCTGACGCTCGATGAGAAGATCTCTTTCCTGCACCAGTTCACGCCCGCCGTGGAGCGCCTCGGCGTCGCCGCCTGGCGCACCGGACAGGAGGCCCTGCACGGTGTCGCCTGGATGGGGCCGGCGACGGTCTTCCCGCAGGCGGTCGGCCTCGGCGCCACCTGGAACCCGGACCTGGTGCGCCGGGTCGGCGAGGCGGTCTCCAAGGAGGTCCGCGCGATGCGCGCCCACGACGACCGCGTCGGCCTCAACGTCTGGTCCCCGACGGTGAACCTGTTGCGCCACCCCCTGTGGGGCCGCAACGAGGAGGGCTACTCGGAGGACCCGAGACTGACCTCCGCCATCGCCACGGCCTACACCCGTGGCCTGCGCGGCGACCACCCGACGTACTGGCGCACGGCCCCGGTCCTCAAGCACTGGCTGGCCCACAACAACGAGACGGACCGGGCGACCTCGTCCAGCTCGGTGCGCCCGCGCGTGCTGCACGAGTACGACCTGCGGGCCTTCCGCGAGACGGTCGAGGCGGGCGCGGTCGCCGGGGTGATGCCGGCGTACAACCTGGTCAACGGCCGCCCCAACCACGTCTCCCCGTACCTGCGCGAGCACCTGCGCACCTGGACGGACGAGGAACTGCTGGTCTGCTCGGACGCGGGCGCGCCCTCCAACCTGGTCGACCAGGAGCACTACTTCGACACGCACGAGGAGGCGACTGCGGCCGCGCTGATCGCCGGCGTGGACAGCTTCACCGACCACGGCACGGACAGCTCCCGGATCGTGGATAGGGCCAGGAAGGCGTACGAGCGGGGCCTGTTGACGGAGGCCGACGTCGACACGGCCGTCCGCCGCCAGCTCTCCGTGCGCTTCCGGCTCGGCGAGTTCGACCCGCACGACGACCCGCACGCCGGCACCGGGGAGTTCGACACCCCGGCCCACCGCGCCCTGGCCCGGGAGGCCGCGGAACAGGCGATCGTGCTGCTGCGCAACGACGGCCTGCTGCCGCTCGCCCCGGACACCCGGATCGCGGTCGTCGGCCTGCTCGCCGACGAGTGCAAACTCGACTGGTACAGCGGCACGTTGATGCACCGCTCCACCCCGTTGGAGGGCCTGTACGAGCGGTTCGGCGCCGAGCGGGTTCAGTTCGCGGAGGGCGTGGACCGCATCCGTCTGAAGACCTCCGCCGGGACCTTCCTGCACGTGCCCGAGGCGCCCGAGGCGGCGGACGGGGTGCGCGGCGCCGAGGGCGCCCTGGACCCGGCGCTGCTGGCCGGCCGCACCGACCTGCCGCCGCTGACCACGGACGTCACCGGCACCGAACTCGCCCTGGCCGACTGGGGCGAGGGCGTACTGACCCTTCGCGCACCCGACGGCCGCTACCTCTCGGTGGCCGACGACGGGTACCTGCGGGCCTCCGCCGACCAGCCCGGCGGCTGGGTCGTCCAGGAGACGTTCCGGCTGGAACCCCACGAACACGGTCACCTCCTCAGGCATGTGGGCACGGGTCGTCACGTCTGCGTCGCCGCCGACGGTGTGAAGGTTGCCGACGCGGCTGCGGGACCCGCCGGGCCGCAGCCGGAGGTGTGGGAGCTGGTGGTCGCCGAGCGCGGTGAGGAGGCGGTGCGCAGGGTGGCCGAGCGGGCGGACGCGGTCCTGGTCTTCGCCGGGAACGATCCGCACATCAACGGCCGGGAGACCGAGGACCGTACGACGTTGCGCCTGCCGGCCCAGCAGGAGCGGCTGCTGCGCGCGGCCCGCTCGGTGAACCCGCGCACGGCCCTGGCACTGGTCTCGGCGTATCCGTACGCGGTGGACACGACCGCCGTGCCCGCGGTGCTCTGGACGGCGCACGGCGGCCAGGCGGCGGGGACCGCGCTCGCCCGCGTCCTGTCCGGCGACGTCTCCCCCGCCGGCCGCCTGCCGCAGACCTGGTACGCGGACGACGCCGACCTGCCCGGGCTGCTCGACTACGACGTGATCGGCGGCCGCCAGACGTACCTGTACTTCGAGGGCACGCCGCTGTTCCCGTTCGGACACGGCCTGTCGTACGCCTCGTTCTCCTACGGCGACCTGACGGCCCGGGTGGACGGCGGCTCGCTGCACGTGGGCTTCACCGTCACCAACACCGGGGACGTGACCGCGGACGAGGTGCCCCAGCTGTACACCCGTGCCGTGGAACCCTCCGTGCCCCGGCCGCGCCGCGAGCTGCTCGCCCACGAGCGCGTCACCCTCGACCCGGGCGAGAAGAGGGAGCTAGCCTTCGAAGTCCCGCTGTCCGCACTGGAGTTCTGGGACGTGGCACGGGGCGGCCCACGTCTTGAGCCGGGCCCCTACGGCCTCCTGGTCGGCGCCTCCAGCGAGGACGTCCGCCTGCGGACGACCCTGCGGCTCGACGGCGAGCCCGGCACCCCGCGCCCGGTGTCGCAACCGGGCCTGGAGGGAGCCGACTTCGACGAGCAGAGCGGGGTCGCGATCGTCGACCGCACGAGAACGGCCGGTGACGCGGTGATGCCCGAGGAGGGCCGGACGGCCCAACTGGTGTACCGGGACTGCGACTTCGGGGACGGTGTCACGCGGGTCGTCGCGACGGTGGCCGGCGCGGGCGTCGTGGAGCTGTCCCTGAACGGGGGCGCGCCGCTCGCCGTACTCACCCTCGACACCGCCACCACGACGCCGTACGACTACACCTCGCTCGGCGCCGATGTCGCCGTCCAGGGCGTGCACGACGTGCACCTGAGGCTGCGCGGCCCGCTGCGGCTCGCGCATGTCGGCTTCTCCGGTTGAGGGTCCGGAGCAGGCCGACGACATGAGGGGGCCCGGCACCGGAAGGCAGCGGTGCCGGGCCTCTTCGGGGAGCCTATATGGAAACGGTTCCCATCAACCAGGGGTGGGTCAGAGCGCGAGCCCGGTCAGCACCAGCACCCGCTCGTAGGTGTAGTCGTCCATCGCGAACCTCACACCCTCGCGGCCGACGCCGGACTGCTTGGCGCCGCCGTACGGCATCTGGTCGGCGCGGTAGGAGGGCACGTCGCCGATGACGACACCGCCGACCTCCAGCGCCCGGTGGGCACGGAAGGCGGCCTGCAGGTCATGCGTGAACACCCCTGCCTGGAGGCCGTACTTGGAGGAGTTGACGGCGGCGAAGGCCGCGTCCTCGCCGTCGACCTTCTGCACGGTCAGCACGGGCCCGAAGACCTCCTCGCAGGAGATCGTCACATCGGCCGGCACGTCGGTGAGGACGGTGGGCGCGTAGGAGGCGCCGTCGCGGTCGCCGCCGGTGAGCAGGGTCGCGCCCGCCTCCACGGCCTCCTTCACCCACGCCTCGACGCGCTTGGCCGCGTCCTCGCTGACCAGCGGGCCGACGTCGGTCTTGTCGTCGGACGGGTCGCCGGTGACCTGTGCCTCGACGGCGGCGACGATCCGCGGCAGCAGCCGGTCGTACACCGAGGCGTCGGCGATGACGCGCTGCACGGAGATGCAGGACTGGCCGCCCTGGTAGTTGGAGAAGGTCGCGATGCGGCCGGCGGCCCAGTCCAGGTCGGCGTCGGAGGCGTAGTCGCCGAGGACGACCGCGGCGCCGTTGCCGCCCAGCTCCAGCGTGCAGTGCTTGCGCGGCACCGAGTCCATGATCGCGTAGCCGACCTTCTCGGAACCGGTGAAGGAGATGACCGGCAGGCGCTCGTCCTGGACGAGGGCGGCCATCTTGTCGTTGGCGACCGGCAGGATGCTCCAGGAGCCGGCCGGCAGCTCGGTCTCGGCGAGCAGGTCGCCGATGATCAGGCCGGAGAGCGGGGTGGCGGGCGCCGGCTTGAGGATGATGGGCGCGCCGGCGGCGATCGCGGGTGCGACCTTGTGGGCGCACAGGTTGAGCGGGAAGTTGAAGGGCGCGATACCGAGGACGACGCCCTTCGGGAAGCGGCGGGTCAGCGCGAGCCGCCCCTGGCCGCCGAGGTCGGTGTCGAGTCGCTGGGCCTCACCGCCGTTGAAGCGCCGGGCCTCCTCGGCCGCGAACCGGAAGACGGACACGGCACGGCCGACCTCGCCGCGCGCCCACTTGATCGGCTTGCCGTTCTCGGCGGAGATCAGCCGGGCGATCTCCTCGGTGCGCTCGGCCAGACGCCGGCTCACGTGGTCCAGGGCGGCGGCGCGCACATGCGCGGGGGTGGCGGCGAACTCGTCGCGTACGGCGTACGCGGCGGCGACGGCCTCCTCGACCTGCGCGTCCGTCGGCACGCTCACCTGTCCGACCAGGTGGCCGTCCCAGGGGGAGGTGACGTCGAAGGTGTCCTCGCCGGTGACCTGGCGGCCGGCGAGCCAGAAGGCGGTGGTGGAAGTCATTGTGCGAGTCCCGGCCCTTCCCGTTGGGGGTGCTGTTCGTGGCGTTCGGGTCCACGGTAGGGCGGGCCGTCCGGGGAGGTGTTTGTCCAGGGTGGAGCAGTGACCGCCGCCGACGCTACGGTTTGGCGCCTCAGCCGTGTTCCGCCGCCACCGCCTTCAGGGCCAGCCACAGCTCCATCCGCACGTCCGGATCGTCCAGCGAGCGCCCCAGGATCTCCTCCACCCGCCGCATCCGGTAGCGCAGCGTGTGCCGGTGAACCCCCAGGTCCGCGGCGGCCGCGTCCCACTGCCCGTGCCGCGACAGCCAGGCCCGCAGCGAGGCCACCAGGTCGCCCCGTCCGGTCGCGTCGTGTTCGTACAGCGGCCGCAGCAGCCCGTCGGCGAACGCCTTGACCGCGTCGTCGGCCAGCAGCGGCACCACCGACCCCGCCGCCAGCTGCTCGTGCTCCACGTACGCCCGGCCGCGTCGGCGGGCCACCGACAGTGCCTGCTCGGCCTGCTTGTAGGCGGCGGCAGCGGCGACCGGCCCCACGGGCGCGGACACCCCCACGACCAGCTCGCCCTCGTCCGCGCCGCCCGTCTGCTCGCGCACCACCGTTCCGGTCCGCGCGGCCTCCAGGCCCGCCGCGTACTCCGCGCAGGCGGCGACCGCCGCGCCCCCGTCCGCCGCGAGCACGACGAGCCGCAGCCCTTCGCCCTCCCCCTCGGGCACCACCAGCACCGCCTCCCCGGCCCGCGCGGCGGCCGACTCCACGGCCTCGGCGAGCGCGGCGAGCGGATCGCCGTGCGCGGCGTGGGCGGCCACCCCCGCGGGGGCGTGCGAGTCGACGGACATGCGCGGCGCCGACGGGGCCGCCTCGGCGACGATCATCCGGAAGGGCGCGTCGAGCAGCCCGCCGTACAGACCGCCGGCCACCGCTCGCGCGTGGTCCGGTTCCCCGGCGAGCAGCATCCTGAGCACCGCCGCCCCGAGCCGCTGCTCGGCCGCCTGCAGGGAGCGCGAGCGCTCCGTCGTGAGGGTGAGCAGCGCGATCGCCGAGTGGACGGCGTAGCGCTCGGCGGTGCCGGGTGCCGCGGCCGTTCCGACGGCCAGCGCGGCGCGCGGCCGCCGGCCGGTGCCCAGCGAGTGCAGTTCGACGCGGTCCTCGTTCTCCGGGCCGCCCACCACCGACGACGCCGGCGCCGGCCGCTCGCGCAGCCGCTCCACGTCCGCCGTCAGCCGGGCGGCCCGCCGGCCCGCCCACTCCGGCGCGGTGGCGACGACGGTGCCCGAGGCGTCGTAGAGCGCCGCCCAGCCGTCGACCTGTGAGGCGAGCGCGGACAGCAGGCCCTCCGGGCCCTCGGCGATGGCCTGTTTGGTCAGCTCGCGCTGGGCGGCGAAGCCTGCCGTCACCGCCCGGTACTGGTCCGCCGCGTTGGCCGCGGACACCGCCTTGCTGATGGCCAGGAAGGGGGTGCGGCGCGGCACTTCGAGGAGCGGCAGCCCCTCCTCCTCGGCCGCGTCGACGAGCGCCTTGGGTGTCTCGTCGTAGTTGACGCCGACGGCGAAGCCGAGCCCGACGACCCCGGCCCCCACCAGCCGCTTCACATACCGGCGCATCGCCTCCGGGTCCTCCGCGTCCAGCTTGAGCGCGGTGATCAGCAGCAGCTCCCCGCCCTCCATGTAGGGCACCGGGTCGGCGAGCTCGCTGACGTGGGCCCAGCGGACGGGCACGTCCAGCCGGTCCTCACCCGCCCGCACGGTCAGCTTGAGCGCGGAGTGGTGGACGAGCGCGGCGAGGGTCAGGGGCATGAGGCCTTCAGGTCTGCGAGGCTCGGGCGGGCTGTGGGGATCGGGCGAACGTGGTGATCATTTGGCCGTCACGTATGAACACCCTATGGCGATTCTGCCTCACCGTACGGTCACCCGGTCACCCGAAAGCCCGGACCCGGAGCCGCCCTAGCCCCGCAGATCCACCAGCAGCGGAGGCGCGTGCTCGCCCTTGACGTCGGTCAGGGACAGTACGGCGTGGCCCGGTGGCACCCCGTGCGCCAGTTCGGACGCCGACCAACGCTCGCGTTCGACCTGGCGGACGGTGACGGCGCGCTGGGTCGGCGCCTTGCCGGTGATCACGCGGCGCAGCATGTGCAGGGCCTTCCCGGCGGGCGTCTCGGCGATGATCTGCCGGTCGGTGACGTCCCGTGCCTCGATCCACTCCTTGCCCCACACCTCGGCGAAGTCCTGCCCGTCCCACGGGGTCAGCCCGGACAGCGCCATGCGGCACCCGGCGGCGCCGAGCAGCGGACCGCGCAAGGGCCTCGGTACGTCGTCCAGCGTGCGCAGCGTGAGCACGGCGCCCGCGTTCGCCGACCGCAGCCGCTGGATGCCGCGAACCGCCTCCGGGGTGACGACCCCGGTCGCGTCGTCCAGCACCAGACAGGCGAACAGCGAGCGGTCCTCGCGCACGGCCACGCTCGCCGTGAACTGCGCGAGCACCAGCCGGGCCAGCATCCGCGAGGCGTCCGCGTGCCCGCGCTCGGGCAGGTCGACACGGACCCGCACCGGGTGGTCGAGCGCCTTGAGCGAGAACGGCTTCGTCTGCCCCGAGGTGTCGAAGAACCCGGCGAAGGCGGGCCGGTCGAGCAGCGCCACCCGGTCCGCGAGGACCGCCGCGACATCGCCGGGGTGCGCCGACTGCCGCTGTCGGGCGTCCAGTTCGCGCACCAGCGACTCCTGCCCGGAGCCCTCGAGCGCCGTCCGCAGCTCGGCCAGCGGACCGGGCGCCCCGTCCAGCAGCTGCCGCAGCTCCGGTACGGAGGGGAAGCGGCCGTGGACCGCCCGGAACGGCCCGAGGAGCTGGGCGAGCACGGTCGTGGAACGCCGGCTGTCGCTGCCGGGGTGCGGATCGGCGAGATCCCCGACGAGCGCCTCGGCGAGCACGGCGGCGGCCTCGTCGGGGTCGCTCGTCCCGCCGTACAGGTCCAGGTCGTACACCGAATCCGGGTTCCCGACGCGTACGACCACGTCGTAGGCGTCGGCCGGGCCGAGCCCGGCGCCCGCCGCGCCGACCACGACGACCGCGGCCCGTCCGGCGAGGGCGTGCAGGCACAGCGACTCGGCGAGCGGCCGGATCACCGTGCCGGTCTTGCCGGAGCCGGCCGGGCCGACCGCCAGCAGGGAGGTGCCGAGCAGATCGGGACCGAGGGCGAGCCCGGCCCCGCGGTAGGCGTAGGGGTTGCGGGGGTCGTCGGCGGCGATGCCGAGCCGCACCTGACCGGTGAGGAGGTCGTGGCGGGCGATGCGGGCGGGCAGGTCGCGTTCGCCGGAGGGGTGCAGACAGGCGGCGGAGCCGTTCTCGAGCACGGCGCCGGTGAAGGCGGCGAGGTCGTGACGGCCGTTGCGCACGCCCTGCCAGGCGCGGGAGATGCGGGCGTGGTCGACGTCCCGCATCAGACCGGCGCGGGCCTCGGCGGCGAGCCGCTCGGCCGCGTCGACGGCACCGACGGCGCGCAGCTGCGGCCACTCGGCGGGATCCTGTTCGGGGGTGGGCGGCCGTTCGGCACCCGACTCGGACGACTTGCCGCTCCAGGCCGGCGGGCCGTAGCGGCGCCAGATCTCCGACCAGCGGCCGAGCCGGCCCACGCCGATCATGATGACCAGGGCGATGAGCACGTAGTAGGCGTAGACGACCACGACGGAGGCGAAGCTGTGCGGCGAGGCCCAGGAGTCGGGGATCATCGCGTAGAGCGGGAGCAGCCACCAGCCGCCGAGGTAGCCGTTCCACAGCAGCGACCAGATCAGCCAGCCGACGAGGAAGGCGATCAGCGCACCGCCGATCAGCTGGCGGGCGGGGATGAGCTCCGGTTCCTCCGCCGCCCGGGGCCGGTGCCCGAACCGCCACACACCGGGCAGTGCCTCGGGCCGCGGCGTGCGCAGCCAGGCCAGGAACGCCGAGCTGTCGGGCCGCGGCGGCACGCCCGGCGCCTCCGTAGGCCTCGGTGGTACGGCGGAGCGTGCCCGTGGCACAGGATTCGCATGCGTACCCCGCGCGTCCTGCGTCCCGTCGCTGTCCATCGCCCTCGCTCCCTGACCAGCCGCTTCCGTCGACCTTCAGCGGTCAATCTAACGCCCCCGGCAAGGGAGTTCACCGATTACGGGGCCGGGCGGCGCGGGACGGTCCGGACGGGGTCCGGCGCCGGTGCCGCGCCGCCGCCCCGGCCCGGTGGAGGCCTCCCCGTCGGCGCGCTATGTCCACCGCGGACAACGCGAATCGCCGACACCGCCCACATGGAGCATGCCCACTCCCCTCCCCCCGCCCTAGCCTGCGAGAAGAAAAGAAGGCAAGAAACCGCAATTCCCCCCAGGAGCCCCTCATGAGCGCACTTCCGCAGGAGCGCCGCGTCGTCACCGCCATCCCCGGCCCGAAGTCGCAGGAGCTGCAGGCCCGCCGCACCGCCGCGGTCGCGCAGGGCGTGGGCTCCGTGCTGCCCGTGTTCACCGCGCGCGCGGGCGGCGGGATCATCGAGGACGTCGACGGCAACCGGCTGATCGACTTCGGTTCCGGCATCGCGGTGACGAGCGTCGGCGCCTCCGCCGAGGCCGTCGTACGCCGGGCGTCCGCGCAGCTCGCGGACTTCACCCACACCTGTTTCATGGTCACCCCGTACGAGGGCTACGTGGCGGTCGCCGAGGCGCTCGCCGAGCTCACCCCGGGTGACCACGCGAAGAAGTCGGCGCTGTTCAACTCCGGCGCCGAGGCCGTCGAGAACGCCGTCAAGATCGCCCGTGCGTACACCAAGCGCCAGGCCGTCGTCGTGTTCGATCACGGCTACCACGGCCGCACCAACCTCACGATGGCGCTGACGGCGAAGAACATGCCGTACAAGCACGGCTTCGGTCCGTTCGCGCCCGAGGTGTACCGCGTCCCCGTGGCGTACGGCTACCGCTGGCCGACCGGCCCGGAGAACGCCGGCCCGGAGGCCGCCGCGCAGGCCATCGACCAGATCACCAAGCAGGTCGGCCCGGAGAACGTGGCCGCGATCATCATCGAGCCGGTGCTCGGCGAGGGCGGCTTCATCGAGCCCGCCAAGGGCTTCCTGCCCGCGATCAGCAAGTTCGCCTCGGACAACGGCATCGTCTTCGTCGCGGACGAGATCCAGAGCGGCTTCTGCCGGACCGGTCAGTGGTTCGCCTGCGAGGACGAGGGCATCGTCCCGGACCTGATCACCACCGCCAAGGGCATCGCGGGCGGTCTGCCGCTCGCCGCCGTCACGGGCCGCGCCGAGATCATGGACGCCGCGCACGCGGGCGGCCTGGGCGGCACCTACGGCGGCAACCCGGTCGCCTGCGCCGGTGCGCTCGGCGCCATCGAGACGATGAAGGAGCTCGACCTCAACGCCCGGGCGAAGGACATCGAGGCGGTCATGAAGGCGCGCCTGACCGCCATGGCCGAGAAGTTCGACGTCATCGGCGACGTGCGCGGCCGTGGCGCGATGATCGCCATCGAGCTGGTCAAGGACCGCGCGACCAAGGAGCCGAACCCGGAGGCGACCGCCGCGCTGGCGAAGGCCTGCCACCAGGAGGGCCTGCTGGTCCTGACCTGTGGCACCTACGGCAACGTGCTCCGCTTCCTGCCCCCGCTGGTCATCGGCGAGGACCTCCTCAGCGAGGGCCTCGACATCATCGAGCAGGCGTTCGCGCGCATCTGAGCAAACGGAATCCGCAGCTCATGCACCGCGTGCGCGCCCTCCGGCTTCCGGTGAGCGGCAGGCCGTGTGAAGAACGTGTGCGGGGTGGATGGCGGGACGGGTTTCCGCCTGTCTTCGGCCACCGAGCTGCCGTAGGTTCTACCCAGATGAGAGATACACCCCGCCCACAGGGGACTGTGGGCGAACTCAGGCCGTGGCCTCCCCAGCTACGACCTGGTCGTGCCCTCGCGCACACTCCCGGAGCTTCCGGCTCCGGATCTCCTCACCGATCGGACAGTCGCCCGCCCCAAACCCCCCGGGGTGGGCGTCGATCCGGTCTGGACGGCCGCCTCGGAACCACCCCCCCTGTTCCGGGGCGGCCGACCCTCCTCTTCCTCCTTCTCGGGCTTCCGGCCCTGTGCTTCGCGCTCATCACCTGGCAGGTCGTCTCCGGCGGCCTGCTTTTGCGCGTGGACGAGCGGGTCAGCCACGCACTCGTCGATCCGCGGCGCTTCTACGGCGCCCTCGCCGACCTGGGCAACGTCACCGTCGCGGTCCCCGCGCTCGCCGTCGTCATCGCGTACGTCGCCCGGCAGGGCCGTACCGCCGGTGTGTACCGGTGGTGGCTGCCGCCCCTCGCGGCGGCGGTGCTGATGACCCTGGTCCCGGCGCTGGTGGTGCCGCTCAAGGTGCTGGTGGACCGGCCGGGCCCGCCGGTCACGGGCCCCGGCACCGGCTACTACCCCTCCGGCCACACGGCCACCGCCTCCGTCGCCTACGGCGCGGCGACCCTGCTCCTCCTCCCCTGGCTGCGCGGCGTCCACGTCCGCCGCGCAGCCGTCGCCGCCTGCGCCGTCCTCAATCTGGCCGTCGGTTTCGGCCTGGTCCTGCGCGGCTACCACTGGCCACTGGACGTCGTGGCCAGCTGGTGCCTGTGCGCGGTGCTGCTGACGGGCCTGTGGGTGTTCCTCGGCCGGAGCGGCCGCGGCGGCCGTCAGCCGAAGTAGCCGTCGAACGTCTTCTGGAACTCCCAGTTCGAGTACCGGTCCCAGTTGACCGACCAGGTCATCAGGCCGCGCAGGGCGGGCCAGCTGCCGTGGGTGGGGTACGAACCGCAGCCGGACCTCTTCGTCAGACAGTCGAGGGTCTTCACGACCTCGGCCGGCGCCACGTAGCCGTTGCCCGCGTTCGTGGACGCCGGCATGCCGATGGCCACCTGGTCGGGGCGCAGGGGCGGGAAGACGTTGTTCGCGTCGCCGGCGACGGGGAAGCCGGTGAGCAGCATGTCGGTCATGGCGATGTGGAAGTCGGCGCCGCCCATGGAGTGGTACTGGTTGTCCAGGCCCATGATCGGACCGGAGTTGTAGTCCTGGACGTGCAGCAGGGTCAGGTCGTCGCGCAGGGCGTGGATGACCGGGAGGTAGGCCCCGCACCTGGGGTCCTGGCCGCCCCACTTGCCGGTGCCGTAGTACTGGTAGCCCATCTGCACGAAGAAGGTCTCCGGGGCCATGGTCAGGACGAACTTCGAGCCGTACCTGGCCTTGAGCGTCTTCAGCGCCGAGATCAGATTCACGATCACCGGGGTCTTGGGGTTCCTGAAGTCGGTGTCGTCGGCGTTCAGGGACAGGGAGTGGCCCTCGAAGTCGATGTCCAGGCCGTCGAGGCCGTAGGTGTCGATGATGTTCGAGACGGAGGAGACGAAGGCGTCGCGGGCCGCGGTCGTGGTGAGCTGGACCTGGCCGTTCTGGCCGCCGATCGAGATCAGCACCTTCTTGCCCGTTGCCTGCTTGGCCTTGATCGCCGCCTTGAAGTCGGCGTCGGACTCGGCGTTCGGGCAATCGGTGACCGGGCAGCGGGTGAAGCGGATGTCGCCGGAGGTGGCGGAGGTCGGCTCGCCGAAGGCCAGGTCGATGACGTCCCAGCTGTCGGGGACGTCGGCCAGGCGCGTGTAGCCGGAGCCGTTGGCGAAGCTCGCGTGCAGGTAGCCGACCAGGGCGTGGGCGGGCAGGTCCGAGGTGCCGCCCGAGGGCCCGGCCGTGGTGGTGGCGGTGACGGTGGCCGACCTCGCGGACTCCCCCGCGGCGTTCACGGCGGCGACCTGGAAGCCGTACGCGGTGGACGGGGACAGGCCGGTCACGGTCGCCGAAGTGCCGCTCGCCGTCCGGACCTTGGTGCCGTCGCGGTAGACGGCGTAACTCGTCGCACCCGTGACCGCCGACCAGGACAGGGTGGCGGAGGAGGAGGTGACGGCGCCGACCGTGAGACCGGTGGGGGCGGCCGGCGGCTGTCCGGTGCTCGCGCCCGGGCCGACGAGGGAGATGTCGTCGGCGTAGTAGGCGCCGGTGCCGTACCAGCCGTGGGTGTGGATCGTGACCTTGGTGGTGGCCGGGCCGGTCCGGAAGCTCGTCGTCAGCCGCTGCCAGTCGGGTGCGGACTGGGTCCAGGTGGAGACGTCGGTGGTGCCGGTGCCGGACGCGCCGAGGTAGACGTAGGAGCCGCGGAAGTAACCGGACAGCGTGTACTGCGCGTCCGGCTGCACGGTCACCGTCTGCGCGCACTGCGCGTTGTCACTGCCGGCCGGGGTCGCCTGCAGTGCCGAGCCGCCGCTGTGCACGGGTGAGCCGACCGTGGTGCCCGCCGTGCAGCTCCAGCCGTCCAGTCCGGACTCGAAGCCTCCGTTCCGTGCGAGGTCCGCGTCGGCCGCACGGGCGGCCGACGAGAGCGCGGTGATGCCGGGTACGGCCAGCAGGGCGGCCGTGAGCGCGGCGAGGACGGGCCTGGTGCGTCTGGGGCGATCCACAAGGGCCTCCGGGCAGGGGGGAATTGGAGGGTGGAGCGCGCCCAACTTGGTCCAGACCAATCCGGTTGTCAAGACCTCCCGTCGTCAGCCGTCGTCCTGGGCCAGGCCCGCCGCCGCCTCGTGCATCGCCAGTTCGAGCAGGGCCGGGTCGGTGAGGGTCGCCGAACCGTCCGGCGGCACCAGCCAGCGCACGCCCCCGGTGGCGCGGCCCGGGTACGGCACCACGATCCAGGTGCCGGCCCCGGCCGTGCGGATGCCGGTGCCCAGCCAGCGGGCGGCCGTGCCGGCCGGCACGAAGAACCCCATCCGGTTGTCGCCGAAGTCGACGAGGACCGGGCCGGGCCGGTCCAGTACCCGGGTCAGTACGTCGAGCGTGGGATAACCGAGCTCGCCCGGCAGGATCAGCACGTCCCACGCCTTGCCCGCGGGCAGCAGCGTGACCCCGAGGGGATTGCGCTCCCACGCCCAGCGGCAGGCCCGGGGATCGGGCGCCACCGATGCCAGCCATTCGACCGCCGTCTTCGCCCCGCTCATGAGAAGACCTCCCTGTCCGTCGTGGACGCTTCTCGCGTCACGAGGGAGAGGGAGGTCTTCGGCCGGCATTACGCGGCTTCCGGAACTTCCTTCAATTGACCGGATCACACGCGCCGGAGCGGGTCAGCTGTCGAAGCCGAGCCCCAGTCTGTCCATCGTCCGCAGCCAGAGGTTGCGGCGGCCGCCGTGGGAGTCGGCGCGCGCCAGGGACCACTTGGTGAGGGCGATGCCCGTCCAGGCGAAGGGCTCCGGCGGGAAGGGCAGCGGCTTCCTGCGGACCATCTCCAGGGACGTGCGCTCGGTGACCTCGCCCGCCAGCAGGTCCAGCATCACCTCGGCGCCGAAGCGGGTGGCGCCCACGCCGAGGCCCGTGTAGCCGGCCGCGTACGACACCCTGCCCTGGTGGGCGGTGCCGAAGAACGCCGAGAAGCGCGAGCAGGTGTCGATCGCGCCGCCCCAGGCGTGCGTGAAGCGGACGCCCTCCAGCTGCGGGAAGCAGGTGAAGAAGTGCCCGGCAAGCTTGGCATAGGTCTCCGGCCGGTCGTCGTACTCGCGGCGGACCCGGCCGCCGTAGTGGTGGATCGCGTCGTAGCCGCCCCACAGGATGCGGTTGTCCGCGGACAGCCGGAAATAGTGGAACTGGTTGGCGCTGTCCCCGAGGCCCTGGCGGTTCTTCCAGCCGACCGACGCCAGCTGCTCCTGGCTGAGCGGCTCGGTCATCAGCGCGTAGTCGTAGACCGGGACCGTGTAGGCCCGTACGCGCTTGATCAGGTTCGGGAAGATGTTGGTGCCGAGCGCGACCCTGCGGGCACGGACCGAGCCGTAGGGGGTGCGTACGGCCATGCCCGCGCCGTACGGCTTCAGGTCCAGGGCGGGGGTGTGCTCGTAGACGCGGACGCCCAGTCGCAGGCACGCCCGCTTCAGGCCCCAGGCGAGCTTGGCGGGGTTGAGCATGGCGACGCCCCTGCGGTCCCACAGGCCCGCCTGGAACGTCGGTGAGTCGACCTGTTCGCGCACCGCGTCGGCGTCCAGGAAGTCGACGCCGTCGGCGAGCCCCTCGCGTTCCATCTGCTCGTACCAGTCGCGCAGTTCCCACGCCTGGTACGTCTCGGTGGCCACGTCGATCTCGCCGGTGCGCTCGAACTCGCAGTCCAGGTCGTGCCGGGCGACCGTCTTCTCGATCTCGTCGAGATTGCGGGCGCCCAGCTCCTCGAGCCTGTGGATCTCCTCCGGCCAGCGGGCGAGGCCGTTGGGCAGCCCGTGGGTGAGGGAGGCGGCGCAGAAGCCGCCGTTGCGGCCGGAGGCGGCCCAGCCCGCCTCCCGGCCTTCCAGCAGGACGACATCCCGTCCGGGGTCGCGCTCCTTGGCGATGAGCGCGGTCCACAGTCCGCTGTAGCCGCCGCCGACGACCAGCAGGTCGCAGGTCTCGGCGCCGGTGAGCGCGGGCTCGGGGTGGGGCTTGCCGGGGTCTTCCAGCCAGTACGGGACCGGCTGGGCTTCGGAGAGTGCCTTCGTCCAACGGCTCATGGCGCTCGGGGCCATGATTTCAACTCCCTACAGAGGGTTTTTCGGAAAAGGCCTACGCCTTTTGCCTGTTACGGCGGTTGCCGACGACCATGGAGGTCAGGACCAGCAGGACGGCGACCAGGAACATGGTCGTACCGATGACGTTGATCTGGACGGGTGTGCCGCGCTGTGCCGAACCCCAGACGAACATGGGGAAGGTGACGGTCGAGCCCGCGTTGAAGTTGGTGATGATGAAGTCGTCGAAGGACAGCGCGAAGGCGAGCAGCGCGCCGGCCGCGATGCCGGGGGCGGCGATGGGCAGGGTGACCCGCAGGAAGGTCTGCGCGGGGCCCGCGTAGAGGTCCTGCGCGGCCTGCTCCAGGCGCGGGTCCATCGACATCACGCGGGCCTTGACCGCGGTGACGACGAAGCTCAGGCAGAACATGACGTGGGCGATGAGGATCGTGTAGAAGCCCAGCTGGGCGCCCATGTTGAGGAACAGGGTGAGCAGCGAGGCGGCCATGACGACCTCGGGCATCGCCATCGGCAGGAAGATCAGCGAGTTCACGGCGCCGCGGGCCCGGAAGCGGTAGCGGACGAGCGCGAAGGCGATCATCGTGCCGAGCAGGGTGGCGCCGATCGTCGCCCAGATGGCGATCTGCAGGCTGATCGACAGCGAGCCGCACATGCCGGCGACCCCGCACGGCTGTTTCCAGGCGTCCAGCGAGAACTGCTGCCACTCGTAGTTGAAGCGGCCCTTCGGTTTGTTGAAGGAGAACACCGTGACGATGACGTTCGGGAGAAGGAGATATCCGAGCGTCAGCAGTCCCGCGATGACGACGAGATTGCGCTTGAGCCATTTGACGAAGGCCATTTAAACCAGATCCTCCGTCCCCGACCTGCGGATGTAGAAGGTGACCATGATGAGGATCGCGGCCATGAGGATGAACGACAGCGCCGCGGCCGTCGGGTAGTCGAGAATTCTCAGGAACTGCGTCTGGATGACGTTTCCGACCATGCGCGTGTCCGTGGAACCGAGCAGGTCCGCGTTGACGTAGTCACCGGCCGCCGGGATGAAGGTCAGCAGCGTGCCGGAGACCACGCCCGGCATCGACAGCGGGAAGGTGACCTTGCGGAAGGTGGTGAACGGCTTGGCGTACAGGTCGCCCGCCGCCTCGTGCAGCCTGCCGTCGATGCGCTCCAGCGAGGTGTACAGCGGCAGGATCATGAACGGCAGGAAGTTGTACGTCAGACCGCAGACGACGGCGAGCGGTGTCGCGAGGACGCGGTCGCCGGCCGTCCAGCCGATCCAGTTGGTCAGGTCCAGGATGTGCAGCGAGTTGAGGGTGTGCACGACCGGGCCGTTGTCGGCGAGGATCGTCTTCCAGGCCAGGGTGCGGATCAGGAAGCTGGTGAAGAACGGCGCGATCACCAGGATCATGATCAGGTTGCGCCAGCGTCCCGCGCGGAAGGCGATCAGGTAGGCCAGCGGATAGCCCAGCAGCAGGCACAGCACGGTCGCGGCGGCCGCGTAGAGCACCGAGCGCAGGAACTGCGGCCAGTACTCGGACAGCGCGTCCCAGTAGGTGGCGAAGTGCCAGGTGACCTTGTAGCCCGTCTCCAGGGAGCCCGTCTGCACGGACGTGGAGGCCTGGTAGATCATCGGCAGCGCGAAGAAGACGATCAGCCAGAGGATGCCGGGCAGCAGGAGCCAGTACGGCACCAGGCGGCCGCGTTTGCGCGGCGGCTTCTTCTCCGGCGCGGTGGGGGCGAGAGGCGGCGGGGCCTCGGTGACGGCGGTCATCAGGCGGCGTCCTCCTCGACCTCGGCGACACCGGCGTCGATGTCCTGTGCCGCGTCCAGGCCGAAGGTGTGCGCCGGGTTCCAGTGCAGGACCACCTCGGCGCCGGGCACGAGCCGGGCGTCGCGGTCGATGTTCTGGGCGTAGACCTCGAACTCCGGGCAGACCGGGCTGTCGATGACGTACTGCGTGGAGACGCCGATGAAGGAGGAGTCGGCGATCCGGCCGGTGATGCGGTTGCGGCCCACGGGGATCTCGCCGGCGTCGTCGGCGTGGGTGAGGGAGATCTTCTCCGGGCGCACCCCGACCAGCACCTTGCCGCCGGCCGTGGTGGGCGCGGAACATCGCGCCTCGGGCAGCACCAGCTTGCCGCCGCCCGCCCGCAGCACGATGTCGTCGCCGCTCTTGGTGTCGACCTCGGCCTCGATCAGGTTGGAGGTGCCGAGGAAGTTGGCGACGAACGTCGTCTGCGGATTCTCGTACAGGTCGGCGGGTGAGCCGAGCTGCTCCACGCTGCCCGCGTTCATCACGGCGACCGTGTCGGCCATGGTCATGGCCTCCTCCTGGTCGTGCGTGACGTGGATGAAGGTGATGCCGACCTCGGTCTGGATGCGCTTGAGCTCCAGCTGCATCTGCCGGCGCAGCTTCAGGTCGAGGGCGCCGAGGGGCTCGTCGAGCAGGAGCACCTTGGGGTGGTTGATCAGGGCGCGGGCCACGGCCACGCGCTGCTGCTGGCCGCCGGAGAGCTGGTGCGGTTTCTTGCGCGCCTGCTCACCCAGCTGGACCAGCTCCAGCATCTCCTCGACCTGCTTCTTCACGCTCTTGATGCCGCGCCGGCGCAGACCGAAGGCGACGTTCTCGAAGATGTCGAGGTGCGGGAAGAGGGCGTAGGACTGGAAGACGGTGTTCACCGGGCGCTTGTACGGCGGCAGGTGCGTGACCTCCTGGTCGCCGAGGTGGACGGCGCCCGTGGTGGGCTCCTCCAGGCCGGCGATCATGCGCAGGGTGGTGGTCTTGCCGCAGCCGGAGGCGCCGAGCAGGGCGAAGAAGGAGCCCTGCGGGACGGTCAGGTCCAGCGGTCGCACGGCGGTGAAGCCGTTGTCGTACGTCTTGCTGATACCGGAGAGGCGGACGTCGCCGCTGTTGTCTGTCGTCGTCATTGTCGTCACGCCCCTGTGAGCTTCGCGAACTTCTGCTGGAAGGCCGTCTCTTCCTTCGCGCTCAGCGAGCGGAAGGCGTGGGACTTGGCCTGCATGGCCTTGTCGGGAACGATCAGCGGGTTCTTCGCCGCCGTCTTGTCGATCTTGGAGAGGTAGGGCACGACTCCCGTGACCGGGCTCACGTAGTTGATGTAGGCGGCGAGTTCGGCGGCCGGTTCCAGCTCGTAGTAGTAGTCGATGAGCCGTTCGGCGTTCGTCTTGTGCCGGGCCTTGTTGGGGATCAGCATGTTGTCGGTCGACGTCATGTAGCCGCTGTCGGGTATGACATAGCCGACGTCCGGGTTGTCCGCCTGCAACTGGACGATGTCGCCGCCCCAGGCGACGCACGCGGCGAAGTCGCCCTTGGTGAGGTCGGACGTGTAGTCGTTGCCGGTGAAGCGGCGGATCTGGCCCTTGTCGACGGCCTTCTGGAGGCGGGCGATGACCGCGTCGTAGTCGTCCGCGGTGAACTTCCCCGGGTCCTTGCCCATGTCCAGCATGGTCATCCCGACGGAGTCGCGCATCTCGGTCAGGAAGCCGACCCGGCCCTTGAGCTTGGGGTTGTCGAGCAGGTCGGAGATCGACTTCACCTCGACGCCGTCGAGGGCCTTCTTGTTGTACGCGATGACGGTCGAGATGCCCTGCCAGACGTACGAGTAGGCGCGGCCGGGGTCCCAGTCGGGGCTGCGGAACTGCTCCGAGAGGTTGGCGTAGGCGTGCGGCAGGTTCGAGGCGTCCAGCTTCTGGACGTAGCCGAGCCTGATCATGCGGGCGGCCAGCCAGTCGGTGAGGACGATCAGGTCCCGGCCGGTGTCCTGGCCGGCGGCGAGCTGCGGCTGGATCTTGCCGAAGAACTCGTCGTTGTCGTTGATGTCCTCGGTGTACTTGACCGAGATGCCGGTCCGTTTGCGGAACGCGTCCAGCGTCGGGTGGTGTTTCTCGCTGTCGTCCACGTCGATGTACTCGGGCCAGTTGGAGAAGTTCACCACCTTCTCCTTGGCCGAGTGGTCGTCGGCGGACACTCCGCCGCTCGTCTTGCCCGCGGCGGGGATGCCGCAGCCGCTCAGCGTCGCGAGACCGCCGAGGGCGAGCGCGCCGCCGGCGGAGGCACGCATCAGGGACCGGCGGGTCATCGCCGCCCGGCCGTTGCGAAGGCTGCGCCGCATCGCGGCCGCCACGACCGGTGACAGGCGGTCGGGCTCGTACTGCTCCATGCGCGTGGTGCCCTTTCGGGAGTGGCGGCCGCGGGTCGGGCGGCCTGTGCTGCTGCTATCGGTCCCCGAAGATCGTGCGGTGCCAGTCCTTGCGGGCCACCGCCGTGTTGTCGAACATGACGTGCTTGATCTGCGTGTACTCCTCGAACGAGTACGCGGACATGTCCTTGCCGAAGCCGGACGCCTTGTACCCGCCGTGGGGCATCTCGCTGATGATCGGAATGTGATCGTTGACCCACACACAGCCCGCCTTGATCTCGCGGGTGGCGCGGTTCGCCCGGTAGACGTCCCGGCTCCAGGCGGAGGCGGCGAGGCCGTACGGGGTGTCGTTGGCGAGGGCGATCCCCTCGTCGTCGCCGTCGAACGGCAGGACCACCAGCACCGGGCCGAACAGTTCGGACTGGACGATCTCGCTGTCCTGGGCGGCGTCCGCGACCAGGGTAGGCCGGTAGTAGGCACCCTTGGCGAGTTCGCCGTCGGGCACCTCGCCGCCGGTCACCACGCGCGCGTAGGAACGCGCCCGCTCGACGAAGCCGGCGACCCGGTCGCGCTGCACATGGGAGATGAGCGGGCCGAGGTCGGTGCCGTGGGCGAACGGGTCGCCCAGCCGGACGGTCTCCATCAGGGCGGCCGTCCGCTCCACGAAGGCGTCGTACAGGGGCCGCTGCACGTACGCGCGCGTGGCGGCCGTGCAGTCCTGCCCGGTGTTGATGAGGGCGCCCGCGACCGCGCCGTGCACGGCCGCCTCCAGGTCGGCGTCGTCGAAGACGACGAAGGGGGCCTTGCCGCCGAGCTCCAGGTGGAGGCGCTTGACGGTCGCGGTGGCGATCTCGGCGACGCGCTTGCCGACGGCGGTGGAGCCGGTGAAGGAGGTCATGGCGACGTCGGGGTGTCCGACGAGGTGCTCGCCCGCCTCCCGGCCGGTCCCGGTGACGATGTTGACGACCCCGTCCGGGATGCCGGCGTCCGTGGCGGCCTGCGCGAACATCAGCGAGGTGAGCGGGGTGAGCTCGGCGGGCTTGAGCACGATGGTGTTGCCCGCGGCGATCGCCGGGAGGATCTTCCAGGCGGCCATCTGGAGGGGGTAGTTCCAGGGCGCGATCGAGCCGACCACGCCGATGGGCTCGCGGCGGACGTACGAGGTGTGGTCGCCGGAGTACTCGCCGGCCGACTGCCCCTGCAGGTGCCGGGCGGCGCCCGCGAAGAACGCCGTGTTGTCGATGGTCCCCGGCACGTCGAACTCGCGGGTCAGCTTCAGCGGCTTGCCGCACTGCAGGGACTCCGCGCGGGCGAAGTCCTCGGCACGGTCGGCGAGCACGGCGGCGAAGCGGTGCAGGGCGTCCGAGCGCTCGCCGGGGGTGAGACCGGCCCAGCCGGGGAACGCCTCGCGGGCGGCGGCGACGGCGTCGTCGACGTCGTCGGTGCCGGCCAGCTCGTACGTGAGGACCTCCTCGCCGGTCGCCGGGTCGACGACGGCGTGCGTGCGGCCGGACGTGCCCTTGGTCAGGCGGCCCGCGATGAACTGCGCGCCGTCCGCGAAGCGGTCCTGCGCGGGGAATCGGTCCGGGGTGGGCGTGCCCGGGTTCTGCATGTCGCTCTCCTCCGCCGTCGCCCCGCGACCAAAGGGGGCGGGTGGCGTAGCTCCAGCTCGATTTGAGTGCCGATCCTGACAGAGCAATAGCGGTCCTACAAGTGATTCCGTTGTTGCCTTTCGGTTACGCGACGGAATCTGTCGACCAGGTGTCGAGTGAGCGCGGAAAAGGGGGGACGGAGTGTCAGTGGTGGCTGCGAGACTCGCGTGCATGGAAAGGATCACGGGGAATATCGACTCGCTGGAAGCCCTGGTCAGGGAGGTTCGCGCGGGGTCGAGGGTGAAGTACCTGCATTTCTGGGGACACCGTCCGCTGCCGGACGGGCGGATCGGCGCGAGCTGTCTGAGTCAGTGGTGGCCGGCGCCGTTCACCGTGGACGGAGTGACGTACGGGACCGCTGAGCACTGGATGATGGCGGGCAAGGCACGGCTGTTCGCCGACGCGGAGGCCGAGCGCCACATCCTCGCCGCGGGGCACCCCTCGCAGGCCAAGAAGGCGGGGCGGCTGGTGCGCGGCTTCGACGAGGAGACGTGGCGGCGCGAGCGGTTCGCCATCGTCGTCGAGGGCAGCGTCCACAAGTTCGCAGCGCACCCGGCCCTGCGGGAGTTTCTGCTGAACACCGGGGACCGGGTGCTGGTGGAGGCGAGCCCCGTGGACCGGGTGTGGGGCATCGGCCTCACGGCCGACGACGAGGCGGCGATGGATCCGGAGCGCTGGCGGGGCCCGAACCTGCTGGGCTTCGCCCTGATGCAGGCCCGGGAGCGCCTGCGACGGGAGTGAGCCAAGCCGGACTTCGGGGTCGGGGGCCAGGCGCGACGGGTCTGATGTCCGGTGGCGGCGTGCGCCGAGCCTGATGTCCGGTCGCGGGGAGCTCCGGGTTCGCCAAGCTTCGGGACCTGCGGGCGGGGAGCGCCGAGCCCCTGGACCTGCGGGCGGGGCGTCGAACCCGGGGCCTGCGGGTGGGAAGGGCCGGGCGCACGGTGCGGCCGCAGTCCGGACACGGCGCGTCGGTACGCCACGCGCCATCACGTCCCGAGCCGGGCGGTCCGCGGGGAGATCAGTGGGCTCGGTACGGTCGTCGCGTCAGCCTTGGGCAAGCAGTGGGGCCGAGATGCTGGGGGCCGAGTTGTAGGAGGGGCCGTCGTCGACGTTGTCCCGGTCGTCGTTGATGGCGGCCACGATCGCGAAGACGATCAGGGCGATCGTGGCGATGCCGAGCACGATGCCGACGATGCCGGTGACGAAGCCGGCCTGCGCCTGACCGCGGTTGGTGGCCTCGCCGCGGTCGGCCCGGCGCTTGCCCTTGATGCCGAGGATCACGGCGAGGACGCCGAGGATGAGGGAGACGAATCCGTAGATGCAGAACAGGCAGCACGACAGGATGCCCAGGATCATCGCCGAGGTGCCCAGGCCGTTCTGCGGGGGCGCCTGCATACCGGGCCAGCCGTAGCCCTGCGGGTAGGCGGGATAGCCGTAGCCTCCCGGCGCCCCGGGGTTCTGCGGTCCCGGGCCCGTGGGCGCGATGGGCGGCGGCGGCACGGCGGACTCGGACCAGCCACCGGGGGCGGCGCCCGCGCCGGGCGGCGCGTAGCCGGGGGCTCCGTACCCCGTGGTGCCGTAGCCGGGGGCTCCGTACGCGGGAGCACCGGGACCGGGGTAGCCGTAGCCGGGGGCTCCGGGGACGGGCGTTCCGGCCGCGGGCGTTCCGGGGACGGGTGTTCCGGGGGCTTGCGTGCCTGCTGCGGGCGGGGCGAAGCCGTCGGACGGTACGGACGTCACGGTCGCCTGGTCGTGCACGGACGGCGGCTGCGGCGAGCCGGGCGGCTGATCCCGCGGCCCCTTGTCCAGCGACGTCTTGCGCTCGGGCGGCGCCCACGGATCATGCTCCGGCGCCGCGCCCCCACCCGGCTGTGTCTGATCCGCCACGTCCCCGTCCCCCTCGCTCGATCGTCCGGCCATGGTAAAGCCTCGACCTGCCGGTACGACCGGCCGGTAGCCGACCCGCGCCGCCCCCGCCGCCGCTTGCCACCGGCGGCCGCGGACCACCGCCGAGCCCGGCCCGCGGGCGGTCTGTCTACGATGACCACGATTCATCGATCAGCCGATCACCCGCGTCCCGCCCCCGCAGGGCACCGGACGCCGTTCCGGGGAGGAACCTTGACCGACCACCGCGACCTGCACGCCTTCATCGCCGGACTGCCGAAGGCCGAACTCCACGTCCACCACGTCGGCTCCGCCTCCCCCCGGATCGTCTCGGAACTGGCCGCCCGCCACCCCGACTCCAAGGTGCCCACCGACCCCGAGGCCCTGGTCGACTACTTCACCTTCACCGACTTCGCCCACTTCATCGACGTGTACCTGTCCGTCGTGGATCTCATCCGCACCCCCGAGGACGTACGCCTGCTGACGTACGAGGTGGCCCGGGACCTGGCCCGGCAGCAGGTGCGCTACGCCGAGCTGACCATCACGCCGTTCTCCTCCACCCGCCGGGGCATCGACGAGCGGGCCTTCATGGACGCGATCGAGGACGCCCGCAAGGCGGCCGAGGCGGAGTTCGGCACGGTGCTGCGCTGGTGCTTCGACATCCCCGGCGAGGCGGGCCTGGAGTCGGCCGAGGAGACGGTACGGCTCGCCACCGACGAGCGGCTGCGCCCCGAGGGGCTGGTCTCCTTCGGGCTCGGCGGGCCCGAGATCGGCGTGCCCAGGCCGCAGTTCAAGCCGTACTTCGACCGGGCCATCGCCGCCGGACTGCACTCCGTGCCGCACGCCGGCGAGACCACCGGCCCGGAGACCGTGTGGGACGCGCTCACCCATCTGCGCGCCGAGCGCATCGGGCACGGCACCCACTCCTTCCAGGACCCGAAGCTCCTCGCCCACCTCGCCGAGCACCGCATCCCGCTGGAGGTCTGCCCGACCTCCAACATCGCCACCCGCGCGGTGCGCACCCTCGACGAGCACCCGGTCACGGAGTTCGTGAAGGCCGGGATCGTGGTGACGATCAACTCCGACGACCCGCCGATGTTCGGCACCGACCTGAACAACGAGTACGCGGTCGCCGCCCGCCTCCTGGACCTCGACGAGCGGGGCGTCGCCTCGCTCGCGAAGAACGCGGTCGACGTCTCCTTCCTGGACGAGCCCGGCAAGGCCCGCGTCCGCGAGGAGATCGACGCCTACACCTCGGCATGGCTGGCCCCCTGAGCCGTACCGTCTTCGCCGGCCACCACAATGGGCGCATGCAGAACCTGACCGCCGTGGCCCACCGGGGCGACCCGTACCGCGTCCGCGAGAACACGATCGACTCGCTGCGTGCCGCGCTCGACCTGGGCGCGGACGCCGTCGAGATCGACGTACGCCTGACGAGGGACGGCGTCCCCGTGCTGCTGCACGACGCGACGCTCAAGCGGCTGTGGGAGCACGACCGGCCGCTTCGGTCGCTGTCCGCGGACGAGGTCCGCGGACTGACCGGCGGCCGGATCCCGACGCTCGCCGAGGCCCTGGCCGCCACCGAGGGCAGCCGGGTGATGATCGACCTGCCCGGCACCCGGGACGTGCGGGAGGCCCGCCGGGTGGTGGACGCCGTGCGGGAGGCCGGGGCACGGGAGCGGGTGTACTACTGCGCGGGCGCCGAGGAGATGCTCGCCGTGCGGGCGGCCGATCCGTCCGCGGAGATCGCGCTGACCCGCACCACGCTGGCGCCCGCGCGCCCCGTGCTGCTGGAGGCGGTGCGCCCGCGCTGGCTCAACTACCGCTTCTCGCTGGTCGACCGCGCGCTGGCGGCCCGCGTGCACCGCGAGGGCCTGCTGCTCTCGGTGTGGACCCCGGACACCCGCCGCTCGATGCGCCGCCTGATCGACCTGGGCGTCGACTCGATCACCACGAACCGCGTCGACGTCCTGTGCGCGCTGCGGGAGGCGCCCTACACGCGCGAGCGCTGAGGCACCGTCGCGGGATCGGCGGGGGTCTTCCGGGTGACGTACTGCGGTACCGGGGTGTCGTCCTTGCCGGTGTCCCGGACCAGGCCGTAACGGATCACGCCCTGGGCGGGGCCGGTGGTGACGTCCTTCTCGGCGGCGTCCCAGGTGCTGGGGAAGACGCTCAGGCCGTAGTCGGCGCCGCTTTCGTTGACGGTGAGGGTGACGTCGCCGTCGAGGTAGAAGTACTCGTTCTGCCACATCTGCTGGGTGCCGGCGGGCAGTACGTCGTAGCCGGTGGCCCTGCTGCCCATGCCGGTGGCGGTGGGGTCGGTCCCGCCGACGGGGTCGTCCATGCGGCGGCCGCCGCCCGAGGCGACGTGGAAGAGCCTGCCCTTCAGACCGGTCCAGGAGGGCGGGACCAGACCGCCCGAGCGGTACTGCGGCGAGATCTGCCAGCGGACCAGGACGTATCCCTTGCCGTTGAGGGTCACGGCGTCGCCCCGGTGGTTCAGGACGGCGTGCGCGCCGCCGGTGCTGGTGACACCGGACTCGGCGCGGTGCGGCAGGGCGGCGGGCGGGGTGCCGGGGCCCGGTGCCCGGTCCACGGCGTCGACCACGCTGCCGTAGAGCGCGGTCGTCCTCTTCGTCACCGACGGGGACGGGCTGTGCGACGGGGAGGCGGACGGGGTGGGGGCGGGCGGCCGGTAAGTGCTCGCGGCCGTGGGGGCTGCTGCCACGCGCGGCGGCGGGGTGTCGGGGGTCCGTGTGACGACGTACGCGCCGCCGGCCGCGATCGTCGCGCCCGCCGTCACCGCGACCGCGGGCTTGGTGAGCAGGCCGAGGACCTTGGCCGACCAGCCGACGGACGAGGCGGCGGCCGCCGTCTTGCCGCCGAGGGCCAGGGAGAGGGTGAAGCCGGCCGGGAGCGGAACGAGCGCGAGGCCGACGAGCAGGCGTTCGGCCGGTACGACCGCCTCGCGGGGATCGCCGCAGTAGCCGCAGCCCCTGATGTGCCGGGCCAGCCGCTTGCGCCACACCGAGTCGGGCCGGCCGTCCCAGCGTGCGGTCAGCTCGCGCAGGTCCGGGCAGGCGCCGTCCAGGGCGCGCACGATGCCGCGCGAGGTCTCCAGACGTTCCTTCACACGCTGGACGCGCACGGCGGCGTGCTGTCTGCTGATGCCGACGGCCGCGGCCAGCTCGCGCCGGCTCAGTTCCCCCGCGACCTCCAGCCACCACAGCGACAGCAGTTGCCGGTCCTCGTCGTCGAGCCAGCGCACCGCCTCCGCGACCTCCCGCCGCTGCCCCGCCAACTGCAGCCGCAACACGGTGACTTCGGCGAAGTCGGTGGTCTCCGGGGCCGCGCGCTCGTCGAGTTGCCGGGAGGTCCTGCGGCGGGCCCGGTCCCGGATCTGGCGCATCGCGATCGCCATCAGCCAGGACCGGAAGCTGTCCGGGTCGCGCAGTGAGCCGAGGTTGTCGACGGCCCGCAGCATCGTCTCCTGGACGACGTCGTCGACGTCGGCGTGGCCGTTGAGGGCGCGGCCGACGACGTTGTAGACGAGCGGCAGCCAGCCCGCGACCAGGTCGTCCAGCGCCCGCCGGTCACCGGCCTGCGCGGCGGCGATGGTGGCACGCCACTGGCGTCCGGCTCTTTCGTCCACGTCCGTACTCTCCCGGCTCATACGCTTCGCGACCGCACCTTCTCAGCTCGACCGGTGATGTTGTCCATGTCGGAGGTCACAGTGGGGGACGCGAAGGAGACGGCGGCGATAACACTTTTTCGGAGCCGCCGGGGCGCAGGCCGCTTCCCGTAAGGGCGATCCCCCACAACTCACCTGTGAAGTAAGGGACTTGCTCCGGGAACCCTCAGGGACCCACCCCCTCCTCACCGACGATCCCCGTCCGCCCGCACCGGCCGAGGATGATCTCGACACCCACTGCCGAAACCTCCGGAGCAGCCCATGCGTGCCCGTGTCCCGACCGTTCTCGCCGCCTCACTCGTCCTCGCCCTGGCCGCCGGCCCCCTGGCCGGCCCCGCGTTCGCCGCCACCGCAACGGCGTCCGCGCACGACGCCTCCGGGCACGACACGTCCGGACCCGACGCCGACGCCCTGCGCGCCGCGATCGCGGGCCTTCCCGACGCGGACGCGACCGCCGCGCTCATCCGGGTCGGCGGCGACGGGACATGGAGGGGGACTGCGGGCGTCCGGGACGTGCGCACCGGGGCGTCGGCGCTGGCGAACGGGCGCTTCAGGGCGGGTTCGGTGACGAAGGTGGTCACCGCGGCGATCGTGCTGCAACTGGCCGCGGAGGGCCGCGTCGACCTCGACGGCACCGTGCAGCGGTATCTGCCCGGTCTGCTCACCGCGGACTTCAAGCCCGTCACCGTGAGGGAGTTGCTGAACTACACCAGCGGGCTGCGGCCGGGCACGTCCCTCGGGGACACGGTCGAGGAGGGCTACCCGCACCGCTTCGAGACGCTGACCCCGCGGCAGGTCGTGGCCGCCTCGGTCGCCAAGGGCCCGGCGTACGATCCCGGCACGCGCCAGGACTACGACAACATCCACTACACCGTCCTCGGCATGCTCATCGAGAAGGTGACCGGCGACTCGTACGCGCATCAGGCCGCGGTACGGATCTTCCGGCCGCTCGGCATGCGCGACAGCTCGTTCCCCGTCGGCGCCGACCCGCGCGTCCACGGGCCGCACAACCGCGGATACGACTGGATCGACGGCGAGTTGACGGACGTGACCGACTGGAACATGTCCGACCGCTGGGCGGCCGGAGACCTGATCTCCACGACCGCCGACCTGGAGAGGCTGCTGGTGGGGCTGTTCCGCGGCCGGGTGGTGCCCGAGCCGCAGCTGAAGGAGATGTTCACGCTTCCCGACGTGCCCGGCGCGCGGTACGCGGCGGGGCTGGAGCGGTTCGAGCTCAACGGCAGGGTGATCTGGGGCAAGACCGGCTCACGGCCCGGTTACGCCACGGTGATCGCCGCCACCCGCGACCTCTCCCGCACCCTCGTCTACTCGGTCGACTCCACCGACGCCAAGGGCGACGGCCTGGCCATCGCCGAGCGTTTCGCCTACCCCGCCTTCAACCGCTGAGGCGGACGGGCCGAGTCGCTCCAGCCGCTTGATCTTCTTCCGGACGACGTAGAGCGGGATCACGCCGAACACCCCGAAGGACATGTCGATCACCGACCACCAGAAGGGGATGCCGCGGATCGGCCCGCAGACCAGCGCGAGCGGGATGATCCCGGCGCAGGCGATCATCGCGAACTCCACGACCCAGATGTTGCGGACCGTGTCCCGGTAGGGCCCGTAGAAGGCGACCGCGATGACGAGGTGGGCGAAGGCCAGCCAGTCGGTGCCGTAGAGGAGGAAGGGGTAGTCGGCGTCGGCGGTGTCGAGGCCGCGCCGGACCCGCTCGATCCAGTCCATGAGCGCGGGGAGGTGCTGCGGCACGGACAGCGACCGCAACACGTCCTCGGTCCAGTGCAGTTCGTGCACCAGCGGGAAGGCCGTGGCTCCGCTGAGCACCAGGCAGACGACGAAGAGGACCAACCAGGCGCGGATGCCCTTCAGCAGGGCGGCTCTGTCGCTCATGAGGGCAGCGTACGCCGCTGTTGAACACGTTCAAAAAGCGGGTCCCGCTTGTCGGTTCGCGCTCTGCCCGGCTATCGCCTCGCGGTCTGCCCGGGTGACGCTCCGGGAGCGCTCCGGACCGCCGACGGTTCGACCGAGGGGACGTCGGTCGCCGTACGGGGGGACCGGGACGGGGAGGCGGCGGTGGGGACGGAGCGGGCCGTGTCCCGGGGGCTGGTGCTCGGCCTGCCGGTCCGGGGGTCCGTGGTGGGGTGGGGGCTCGACGGGCGCGGGGTGGGCGGGTCGGACGGCAGGGTCGAGGGGCTGCTCGCCGGCGGCGGCGCCAGGGGGGCCACCGGCGAAGGCCGGGTGTCCGAGGCGGACAGGCGCAGGGGAAGGATCGCCAGGGCGGCCACACCGCAGGTCAGGGCGGCACCGGCGGCGGCCTTGAGGATGCGGCGGCGGGCCGCGCCGCGGCGGATGGCCCGGTAGCGGCCGGGGGGCGGCCCGAGGTGCCGGGCGGGCGGCTGGAGCAGGACCGTGAGCGGGTCCTCGGGGTCGATGTCCGGGCCCTCGTCAGAGTGTGTGATCAACGCTTCTCCTCAGGTGGGCGCGGAGCAGTTCGCGGGCCGCGTGGAGGTCCGCCTTGACGGTCCCCTCCCGGCGTCCGGTGAGCGCGGCCACCTCCCGGATCGGCATGTCAGCGTAGTAGTGGAGCAGGATCGGCACGCGCAGGCGTTCGGGGAGGGACTGCACGAGCAGGCGCACCGAGGGGTCCGTCTGCTCGGTGTGCGGAGCCACCGCCGCCTCGGTCCTCGCACGGCGTACGGCGCGGCGTTCGCGCTCCAGCTTGCGCCAGTGGTCCCGGACGATGTTGGCCGCGGTGACGTAGAGGAAGCCGCTCGGCTCCGCCACGCTGGTCCAGCGGGCCCAGAGGCGGGTGAAGGCCTCCGAGGCGATCTCGTGCGCGGTCTCGTCGTCGTCGACCAGCCGGCGGACCCAGCCGGCGAGGCGCGGATAGAGGGCGGCGAACAGCTCGGACGCGGCCTTCTCGCGGGAGCGTTTCAACGTTCTCCATGGTCATGGGGGTTGGGGCGGCTCTGGGAGGAAGAGCCCGGGCCGACGCGGATCGTTGCCCCGGCCCGGGTTCTGTTACGCGGTTCAGCGGGTCGCGGAGGTCAGCACCGCGAAGACGATCACGTTGTCGCGGTAGCCGGCTCCGGTACGGGCTCCCCCGCAGGTGATCAGCCGCAGCTCGGGCCGGTTCACGTCGCCGTACACCTCCTTCGTGGGGAAGTCGGCCTTGGCGACCGTGCGGACGTCAGTGACGGCGAACACCGCATCGGTGCCGTTCTCCAGGCGCACCTCGATCCGTCCGCCCCGGCGCAGTTCCCTCAGGTGCCGGAAGACGCCGTCCCCGTAGGCGCCGACCGTGACATGGCCGAGGATCACGGACGGACCCCTCTGGCCCGGTGTCGGCGAGTGGCGGTACCAGCCCGCCCGGTCGTGCGCCTGGACCGGCGGGACCTGCACGCTGCCGTCCGCGGCCAGGCCCAGCCGCAGCACCGGGGTGTCGACCCCGACGGCCGGTATCCGGAGCCCGACCGGGACCGATCGCCCCACCGCGGACACCGACTTCGCCGGTGGCGGGGCTGAGGGCGACGGTGTGCTCGCGAGGTGCCCGGCGGTGTTCCCCCCACCGCCGCCGCAGCCGACGAGCAGGGCGGCCAGCGCCGTGGCGGCCAGAGCGCGCCCGGCGAACGGCCTCATGCCCCGTTCGCCCGCCGGCGGCGCACGAGGAGGACGGCGCCGCCACCCACGACGACGGCCGCAGCGGCACCCCCGCCGATCAGAGCGCCCCCTGACCCCGAGGAGGTGTCGGCCACACCGGTGTTCGGCGCTCCGCTGGGCACGACGGAGACCTGGCCGCGGGACGGCGCCCGGGTCGGCTCGGCGCTCGCGCGGCGGTCCCCGGTGCTCGGAACCGTGGAGGGCGCGGTGTCCCTGGGCCGCTCGGTCGGCTTGGCGGCGCTCGGCACGGGAGAGGGGGCCTGGGACGCCCCGTCGGCGAACGCGGGTACCGCGCCCGCCAGTACGGCGGTGCAGGCAAGTGCCAGGGCACTGAGGCCGGTTCGGCGCATGAGTGGGTCTCTCTTTCGTCGGTCCGCCCGGCCGGTGGTCGGCCGGCGGGCTGTGTGGTGGATCGAGCGGAGAGACGAGGCGGAGGCGGAACGGGTTGTAAAGAGACGGCAAAGTCGCCGAGGGCGCGGTCGGCGCTTCGCGGCCCAACCACCGTGCGGGAAAAGCCGCTTGCCGAGCGGCCGGTGAACTTCTGCACGTCCGGGGGCAATTCGTGACGACCGTGTGTGCGGGTTGCCAAGACGGCTTGCGGGCGCGGTTGGCATGACGTAAGTACGTGAATCATGAACCTGTTCACCCGTGCGTCGTCCCAGCGCCGCCCGGCTCCCCCCACCGCCCCCGCCCCCACGGCCCCGGCCCTCCCCCAACGCAGGCCCGGTCAGCAGCAGTCGGCACCGAACGGGGTGCCCGACCCGTCCCTCGCGTCACTGACCGGGGAGTGGGTCGTCGACCCGGCACACAGCCGTATCGGCTTCTCCGTCCGGCACGCCCTGGTGACCACCGTGCGCGGGTCGTTCGCGGAGTTCGACAGCCGTCTGTACTTCGACGGCCACGACCCCTCACGCTCGCGGGCCGAGATCGTCCTGAACACCGCGTCCGTCGACACCGGCGTGGAGCAGCGGGACGCCCACCTCGTCGGCCGCGACTTCCTGGACGCCCGCTCCTACCCGCAGATGCGCTTCGTCAGCACGGCCGTACGCCTGGTGGGAAACGATGTCTACCGTATGACGGGCGACCTCACCATCAAGAAGGTCACCCGCCCGGTCGACCTGGAGCTCACCTACATCGGCCATGTCACCGACGCGTTCGGGGACGAACGGGTCGGCTTCGACGGCACGACCACCATCAACCGTTCCGAATGGGGCCTGACCTACAACCAGAGGCTGGCGGAGGGCGGCGCCATGGTGAGCGAGAAGGTGCGCCTGCAGTTCGACATCGCGGCGATCCGCATGTCCCGCGGCTGACGTCGGCCGCTCACAGCCCCACTATCGCGTTCCACCGCTTCGCGAACCCCACCCGCTCCTTCGACGTGATGTCCCGGGCGATCACGAGCCGCTTGCGCATCTCGGCGTCCGGGAAGATCAGCGCGTTCTCGGCGAGGGCGGCGGTCTCCTTGTCCCTGGCGGAGGCCAGCACGTCCCGGGCGGCGGGCACGGGGCAGACGTAGTTGACCCAGGCGGCGGTCAGTCTCTTCTGCCGGGCCGACAGGTCGTCGACGGCGCGCTCACCGGGCCGCACATAGGCGGCGGGCACCCCGCAGCCGGCCACTCCGCCGAGGATCGCGAGCAGCAGCGAACGGCGGGGAGGCGCAAGGTACTTCGGTGTGAGGGGCATGGCCGCAGCATCCCGCCCCCGACTGTGCACCGACAATCGACGCTGCGTCGAGGAGGGAGGCGGCGGGACCGGACACCTTGTCGATGGCCGGTCCCCTGATACCTGATGTCGCTCAGGCGTCCAGCGACGTCATCACGTGCTTGATGCGCGTGTAGTCGTCGAAGCCGTAGGCCGAGAGGTCCTTGCCGTAACCGGACTTCTTGAACCCGCCGTGCGGCATCTCCGCCACCAGCGGGATGTGCGTGTTGATCCACACGCAGCCGAAGTCCAGCTTCTTCGACATCCGCATGGCGCGCCCGTGGTCCTTGGTCCACACCGACGAGGCCAGCGCGTACTCCACGCCGTTGGCCCACTCCACCGCCTGGTCCTCGTCCGAGAAGGACTGCACGGTGATGACGGGCCCGAAGACCTCCCTCTGGATGATCTCGTCGTCCTGCTTCAGCCCGGAGACGACGGTCGGGGCGTAGAAGTAACCCTTCTCGCCGACCTGGTGACCGCCGGCCTCGACCTTGGCGTGCGCGGGCAGCCGCTCGATGAACCCGGAGACCTGCTTGAGCTGGTTCGGATTGTTGAGCGGGCCGAACAGCACGTCCTCGTCGTCCGGCTGGCCGGTCTTGGTCTCGGTGGCCGCCTTCGCCAGCGCCGCGACGAACTCGTCGTGGATCGCCTCCTGCACGAGCACGCGCGTGGCCGCCGTGCAGTCCTGCCCGGCGTTGAAGAAGCCCGCCACGGAGATGTCCTCCACGGCCTTGGGGATGTCGGTGTCCTCGAAGACGACGACCGGGGCCTTGCCGCCCAGTTCCAGGTGGACCCGCTTGAGGTCCTTCGACGCCGACTCCGCGACCTGCATGCCGGCCCGCACCGAACCGGTGATGGAGGCCATCGCGGGCGTCGGGTGCTCGACCATCAGCCGGCCGGTCTCCCGGTCACCGGTGATGACGTTGAAGACGCCCTTGGGCAGGATGCCGCCGATGATGTCGGCGATCAGCACGGTCGACGCCGGCGTGGTGTCCGACGGCTTCAGCACGACCGTGTTGCCGGCCGCGATCGCCGGCGCGAACTTCCACACGGCCATCATCATCGGGTAGTTCCACGGCGCGACCTGCGCGCAGACGCCGACCGGCTCGCGGCGGACGATGGAGGTCAGTCCCTCCATGTACTCGCCGGCCGACCGGCCCTCCAGCATCCGCGCCGCGCCCGCGAAGAAGCGGATCTGGTCGACCATCGGCGGGATCTCCTCGGACCGGGTGAGCCCGATCGGCTTGCCCGTGTTCTCGACCTCCGCCGCGATCAGTTCCTCGGCGCGCTCCTCGAAGGCGTCCGCGATCTTCAGCAGGGCCTTCTGGCGCTCGGCCGGGGTCGTGTCGCGCCAGCCCGGGAAGGCCGCGGCGGCGGCCGCCATGGCGGCGTCCACGTCCGCCGGCCCGGACAGCGGCGCGGTCGCGTACGCCTCGCCGGTCGCGGGATTGACCACCTCGGTGGTCCGTCCGTCGGCGGCGTCCCGGAACTCACCGTCGATGTAGTTGCGCAGACGACGCAGCTCGGTGCTCACTGCCGGCCCTCCAAGTTCGAGTGGATCCAACGTGTCCATTGGCTGAGACACCCACCCTAATCCGCAAGCCCACGTTTTCAACACCCCCGATCGCGCCAAGGCTGCGAAATCCGCAGGTCTCAGTCTCGTAAACAACGAATTTCATCGGTCCACCCTTGCGGAACTGTCGAGACGTCGTGCACAGTGAGGGCGTGGCCAGTCGAAGCGCAGAGCACAGGGACTCGACCCGCGAGTCCAGGAACGGCACTCCCCATCTGGATGCCGTCTCCCTCGCCATCATCGAACAGCTCCAGGAGGACGGCAGGCGCCCTTACGCCGCGATCGGCAAGGCCGTGGGCCTGTCCGAGGCGGCCGTGCGCCAGCGCGTGCAGAAGCTGCTCGACCAGGGCGTGATGCAGATCGTCGCCGTCACGGACCCGCTCACCGTGGGCTTCCGGCGCCAGGCGATGGTCGGGGTCAACGTCGAGGGCGATGTCGAGTCCATCGCGGACGCGCTGACGGACATGTCGGAAGTCGAGTACGTGGTGATGACCGCGGGCTCGTTCGACATCCTCGCCGAGATCGTCTGCGAGGACGACGACCACCTGCTGGACGTCATCAACAAACGCATTCGGGCGCTGCCCGGCGTGCGCTCCACCGAGAGCTTCGTCTACCTGAAGCTGAAGAAGCAGACCTACATGTGGGGAACCCGATAACCGTGAGCCAGAAGGACCTCAGCAAGACCGCGTACGACCACCTGTGGATGCACTTCACCCGCATGTCCTCGTACGAGAACTCCCCCGTCCCCACGATCGTGCGGGGCGAAGGCACCTACATCTACGACGACAAGGGCAGGCGCTACCTGGACGGTCTCGCCGGTCTGTTCGTGGTCCAGGCCGGTCACGGCCGCACCGAGCTCGCCGAGACCGCCTTCAAGCAGGCCCAGGAGCTGGCGTTCTTCCCGGTCTGGTCCTACGCTCACCCGAAGGCCGTGGAGCTCGCGGAGCGCCTCGCGGACCACGCGCCGGGCGACCTGAACAAGGTCTTCTTCACCACCGGCGGCGGCGAGGCGGTGGAGACCGCCTGGAAGCTGGCCAAGCAGTACTTCAAGCTCACCGGCAAGCCCACCAAGTACAAGGTCATCTCCCGCGCCGTCGCCTACCACGGCACCCCGCAGGGCGCCCTGTCCATCACCGGCCTGCCGGGCCTGAAGGCCCCCTTCGAGCCGCTGGTGCCGGGCGCGCACAAGGTCCCGAACACCAACATCTACCGCGCCCCGATATTCGGCGACGACCCGGAGGCCTTCGGCCGCTGGGCCGCCGACCAGATCGAGCAGCAGATCCTCTTCGAGGGCGCGGACACGGTCGCCGCCGTCTTCCTGGAGCCCGTGCAGAACGCCGGCGGCTGCTTCCCGCCCCCGCCCGGCTACTTCCAGCGGGTCCGCGAGATCTGCGACAAGTACGACGTGCTGCTCGTCTCCGACGAGGTCATCTGCGCCTTCGGCCGCCTGGGCACGATGTTCGCCTGTGACAAGTTCGACTACGTCCCGGACATGATCACCTGCGCCAAGGGCATGACCTCGGGCTACTCCCCGATCGGCGCCTGCATCATCTCCGACCGCCTGGCCGAGCCGTTCTACAAGGGCGACAACACCTTCCTGCACGGCTACACCTTCGGCGGCCACCCGGTGTCGGCCGCGGTCGGCATCGCCAACCTCGACCTCTTCGAGCGCGAGAACCTCAACCAGCACGTCCTGGACAACGAGGGCGCCTTCCGTGCCACGCTGGAGAAGCTGCACGACCTGCCGATCGTCGGCGACGTCCGCGGCAACGGCTTCTTCTACGGCATCGAGCTGGTGAAGGACAAGGCCACCAAGGAGTCCTTCAACGACGAGGAGACCGAGCGCGTCCTGTACGGCTTCCTGTCGAAGGCCCTCTTCGACAACGGCCTGTACTGCCGTGCCGACGACCGTGGCGACCCGGTCGTGCAGCTCGCCCCGCCGCTGATCTCCAACCAGGAGACCTTCGACGAGATCGAGCAGATCCTGCGCGCGACGCTGACGGAGGCGTGGACGAAGCTCTGATGAGCTGACCCTGTGATCAACAACGGCCCCGGTGCCGCCCGTTCGAGTGAGAACGGGCGTCCGGGGCCGTGTGATGTCCGGCCTCCGGGCGATGCCTGCCTAGCGTGCGAGTGACCGATCAGCCCTGTCTTCGTTCCCCCGCACGGGGGATGGCACGGCAAAAACGGATCTGACTCGAGGTGTACGCCCATGGTGGCCCCGCCGGACAACGACGTGCTCTGGGCACGTGCCCTGCACTTCCAGCACAGCGACGGCTCGCCCGCGCTCAGCGGCGTCTCGCTCGGCGTCCAGGAGGGCGAGATCCTCGCCGTCAGCGGCCCGCGCGGCAGCGGCAAGACGACCCTGCTGCGCTGCCTGTCCGGACTCGTGCCGGCCCAGCGCGGCGAGGTCTGGTTCAACAGCGTGCCGGTGCACACGATGGGCTCGCTCACCCGTGAGCGCCTGCGCCGGGACCGGTTCGGCTGGATCGATCCCGCGCCGGTGCTCGTACCCGAGCTGAACGTGTGGGAGAACGCCGCCCTCCCCCTCATGCTGCGCGGCACCGGCCGCCGCCGGGCCAAGACGTCCGCCCTGGAGTGGCTGGAGCGCCTGGACGTCGGCGACCGCTCGCGCGACCGTCCGCACGAACTCACCCAGGCGGAACGCCAGCGCGTCTCGATCGCCCGGGCCCTGGCGCCCGCGCCGACGGTCCTGTTCGCCGACGAGCCGACCGCCCCGCTGCACCGCGCGGACCGCGCGCACGTGCTGCGGACGCTGACGACCGCGGCCCGATCGCACGGCATCACGGTCGTCCTGGCCACCCACGACCCGGAGACGGCGGCTCTCGCGGACCGCACGGTGTCCCTCCTGGACGGCCGCCGAGTGAACACGCTCCACCTCCCGGCGTTCCCGACCCCGGAAGCCAGGGCCACCGAACCGCACCACCGAACGGCTGCCTCGAAGGGCCGGGGGAGCCGTCCCCAGGGACGAGGGCCGGGGCCCGCAGGCGGAGAGAACCAGCCGCAAGGCCAGGGCACGGAGGCCGGGGGCCGAGCGGCGGACGCCGGGAGCCGAGCGGCGGACGCCGGGAGCCGAGCGGCGGACGCCGGGAGCCGAGGGGGAGAGGCCGGGGGCCGAGGGGTGGACGCCGGGGTGCGGGAGAGCCGGGCACCGGGACGAGGGGCGGAGTCCGAGAGCACGGGGAGCCGGCCGGAGAGCCAAGGGGCGGGTGCTCGAGAGCAAGGAGCAGGGCCGGAAGGGCGAGGGGTCGAGGCGGAAGGTCAGGGGGCCGCGTGCTCGCTCTCCGTCTGACCCGCGGCGCCCACCCGGCCGTACACCTGCGCCGCCTCCTGGTGGCCATGGCCTCGGCGGGCACGGGCTTCCTCCTGCTGTGCACCCTCGGCTACGCCCTGGGCCACCCCGACAACCCCCCCGCCTCCGTGTTCCGTCTGACCTGGTGCCTGACCCCGCTGGCCGCCACGGTCCACTTCGCGGTGGCGGTGGCCCGTACGGACCCCGCCACCAGACCCCGCCCGGGCCTGTCGGCCATCGGTCTCGGACCGGGCCGCCTGATGACCATCTCGGCCACGACCACGGCCCTGTCCTGCACGCTGGGCTCGATGACCGCCCTCCTGTTCTTCCTGCACCTGCGGGGCGACCTCACGGGCGTGCCGTTCGGCGGTGCGGCGTCGCGGCTGCTGGCGGCGGACCGGCCGCTGCCGCTGCCGGCCGCCCTGACGCTGCTGGCGCTGGTACCGGTGATCGCGTCGGTGGCGGTGATGCTGGTACTGAGGCCGAAGGAAGTCCGCTCGAAGCAGGCACCGGGCGCAGGCCGCTCCTTCGGCCGCAACGGCGCGTACGGCAGGTCGACGACGCGGGACACCTTCGGCGCGTACGGCCGTTTCGGCGCCCGCCCGCGACCCCTGTCGGCGGGCACGTCCGCGGGCGGCGGAGAGGAGGCCCGGTCGGCACAGGCGGGTGGGACACCGCCCCCGGCACCCCCCGGCGACACCGCGCAGCCGGAGCTCGGCCCCGACGTCCAGGAGCATCCCCCCGCGCCCCGCAAGCCCCCCACCGACCTGCCCTGGGGCATCGCCACCCTCACCGCGGGCCTCGCGATGGAGGCGTACGCCGCCGCTGCCGCGACCACCCGCTCCCTCGCCCTGCCCGGCAACCTGGCGTCCACCACCCCGGCCGTCCTCGCCGGCCTCCTCCTCACGGCCGTGGGCCTCGCCCTCGCCGCCCCCGGCCTGACCCACCTCACCGGCCGCCTCCTGCAGTCCGCCCGGCCCGGCGCCCTGCGTCTCCTCGCGGGCCGTGTGCTCATGGAGGAGGCCAACCGCATCGGCCGCCCCCTCGGCATCGTCTGCGCGGTGGCCTCCGCCGCCTACGCCATGACCACCCTGTACACGCCGGAACCGGACGAGCCCGCCTTCGGCCCGCTCACCAGCCTCGGCACCCTCCTCGTCACCGGCTGCACGATCGCCACGCTCCTCACCGCCGCCGTGGAGGCCAGGCAGGCCAGGGCCGACACCACGGCCGCCCTGCTGCGCCTGGGCGCCCCGGCCACCATGCTGCGCAGCGCGGCCGCCCTCCGCGCCGCCGCCCTGCTGGCCCTCTTCGGCCCGCTCACCCTCCTCGTGGCCGAACTGGCGGCCCTGCCCCTCGCCCGCTGAAAACCCGCAGGAAGAAATTCGCCGACCGCCGATGAGTCGCGCGCCGCACCGCCGTCTACCCACCGAATGGCACGGACGCCCGATGGGAGAGACCCGCATGTACCAGCAGATGATCTTCGTGAACCTCGCGACCAACGACGTCGACGCGTCGAAGAAGTTCTTCACGGAGCTCGGCTACGCGATCAACCCGCAGTTCAGCACCGACGACTGCGCCTGCGTCGTGATCAGCGACACCATCGTCGCCATGCTGCTGAGCAAGCAGCGGTACGCGGACTTCACCAAGAAGGAGATCGCGGACTCGACGAAGACCAGCGAGACGCTGATCTGTCTGAGCGCCGAGAGCCGCGAGAAGGTCGACGAACTGGTCGACAAGGCCATCGCCGCGGGCGGCACCGCGACCGGCGAGACCCAGGACCACGGCTTCATGTACGGCCGCGCCTTCGACGACCTCGACGGCCACACCTGGGAGGTCATGTGGATGGACCCGGCGGCCGTCCAGAGCTGAACCGTTCTCCTTCCTTAGCATGGCCGGGTGCAGACCAGCCCGGCCCATGCGGCCCACCATGACGAACGCGAGATCGAGACGCTCGAGGACTTCGACGCGACCGTCTCGGCCCGCGGCACCCTCGCCGGCTACCGGGTGCAGGCCGTCGATCTGACGGACCGCACACGGGAGTTGCTCACCACCGACACCGCGGGCGCGGTCTTCCTCGGCTGCCCGATGCGGGAGGACGCGGCGCAGAAGATCCGGACCGACGGCGCCCTGGTCTTCCCGCCGGTTCCGGACCTCCCCTTCGATCCCTACCGCGGACACCTCTACACGGCCGACCAGCTGTTCGCCTCGCTGGAGAAGGGGTACGAGCAGACGCCGGACGCCCTGGCCTACGCCTGGTTCCAGCGCACCAAGGCGGACGGCGACATCTACGCGTCGATGCTGCGGGCCGTGCACGACGACTCCATCTCCGACGCCCTGGACGAACTCCTGCGCGGCGCGCGGGTGGTGGGCGTCATGGGCGGCCACGCGATGGCACGCGGCACCGAGGCATACGCGGGCGCCGCGCGCCTGGGCCGCGAACTGAGCCGCGCCGGGCTGACCGTGGCGACGGGTGGCGGCCCGGGCGCGATGGAGGCGGCGAACCTGGGCGCGTACGCGGCGCCGTACGAGGACGAGATGCTGGAGGAAGCGTGCGAACTCCTCGCCCGGGCACCCTCGTTCACACCGTCGGTCACCGAATGGGCGCAGGCGGCCTTCGAGGTGCGCGACCGCTGGCCGAAGGGCAACCACTCGGTCGGCATCCCCACCTGGTTCTACGGCCACGAGCCGCCGAACCCCTTCGCCGCGTACATCGCCAAGTACTTCGCCAACGCCACCCGCGAGGACGGCCTGCTGGCCCGTTGCAACGCGGGCGTGGTCTTCCTGCCGGGCGCGGCAGGGACCGTGCAGGAGATATTCGACAACGCGACGCCCAACTACTACGAGTCGAGGGGCGAGCCGACGCCCATGGTGCTGGTCGACCGGGAGCACTGGACCGAGCGGCTGCCGACCTGGCCCCTCTTGCAGGCACTCGCGCGGGAACGCTCGATGGAGTCCCGTATCGCCCTCGTTGACCGGATCGAGCAAGCCCCGGCGGCATTGAAACGTCTCGGTGGTTAATAAGAGAGTAAAGCCAACCCGCGGTACAGGCCTTTGGATTGACACTCTTATGGAACGCTTATAGACCTGTGAGCCTCATGGGGATGGTGAAGCCTCACCTCACCGTCGCGTCACCTCCCCTGCAACCCCCCGCAGTTGTGCCATCCCGTGAAGGGCAAACGTGTCCATAACTCGCCGCACCGCGCGTCGTTCAGCGCAGATCCTGGGCGTCGCCGCCGCCTCCACCGCGCTCGCCGTGAGCGCCGCGGGCTCCGCGCTCGCCTGCAACATCAGTGAGTTCTCCGCCGAAGCCAAGTGCGACGGCGGCAAGGGTGTCATCGTCGTCACCGACAAGGACGCCTCCGGCACCCCGGCCACGATCACCGTGTTCCTCGAGAGCAACGGCGCCGACGCGAAGCAGATCGGTGAGCAGGACGTCACCGGTTCGCGCGAGGGTGTCACCGTCACGTTCAACGAGGACTGGCAGCCGAAGGCCGAGTACCGCGTCCACGTCACGGCCGGGAAGGACAAGGACCACCCGATCGTCGACAAGGACATCAAGCCGAACCTGAGCACGCCCGCCAAGGGCTGCGCCAAGGACGAGTCGACCCCGCCGGCCACCCCCTCGCCGTCGGAGTCCGCCTCCACCCCGGCCTCGGATTCCCAGAGCCCGGCCCCGTCGGCCTCGGAGAGCAGCACCGCTCCGGCCGGCAGCACCGACAACGAGCCGTCCCCGGCGGCCGGTGACTCCAACCTCGCCGAGACCGGTGCGAACTCCAACACCGGTCTGATCGCCGGTATCGCGGGCGGCCTGGTCGTCGTGGGCGGCGGCGCCGTCTACTTCGGCATGCGCCGTCGCGGGGCGAACAGCTCGCGCTGACGCCTCACTTCGCAACGCACCGTGGCCCGTCCCCGTATCCCCGGGGGACGGGCCACGGTCGCGTTCAGCCGAACGTCGCCCGCTCCAGCCAGGACTCCAGCAGCTCCCGCTCGCCGACGACCTCCAACTCCCGCGCATCCAGGGGCAGTCGGCGGTAGAAGGCGAGCAGCACCGAGGTGAGCGGGCCACGCAGGGCGACGGTCGCCTTCTCGTGGCCGCGGCGCCGGACGAAGCCCTCCTCGGTGCCCTGGACGAACCACTCGGCGTTCAACTCCGGCGCGGCGTCGGTGGCGTGCAGGTGAATGCTGCCGCCGGCCCGCAGCGGCTGCTCCGTCTCCTTGCGCCGGCCCATCAGCTCCACCAGCTCCAGCCACTCGTCGATCGAGTCGGCGGCGATGTCGGGTGCCACTTCGTACGGCAGTCCCGCGGCGAGCGTGGCGTCGGCGCGGTGGACGGTGATCTCGTGGGCCATGCGGCGGGCCCAGAAGCCGGCGTTCGGGGACTCGGCCCAGCTCCACACCTTCGCGTCCGGCCCGGCCTCGCGCAGCGCGTCCACGACCAGTTCGCCGGCCTCCGCCAGCCAGGCGTCGAGGGCGGCCGCGTCGCCCGGGGTCTCGGGGCCGTCGCCGCGCGGCACCAGTTCGTCGTCGATGTTCTCCTGCGCCCGCGTCCGCACCAGCGTCCCCGACCAGCGCAGGACGCCTCCCATGTGCAGCACGAGCTGCTCCAGGGTCCAGTCGGGGCAGGTGGGGACGGTCGCGGCCAGGTCGGCCCCGGAGGTCACCACCGCTCTCAGCTGTTCGACCTGGTGGGCGATCTCGGCACAGTAGCGGTCATGCGGGAGGAGTGTCATGCCCGCACCATACGGAGGGAATGATCAGTTCAGCACCACGATTTCCGCCGCGTCGAACGCCACCCCGACCGTGTCCCCGACCTCCGGCGCCTCCCGCAGCGCGCACGCCGCCTCCAGCCGGGGCGCCTCCCGCGGCTGCAGGTGTACGGCGACGTGGGTGCCCTTGAAGGTTCGGGCGGCGACCGTGCAGCGCAGCCCCTCGTCGGCCGGGACGAGCCGGACGCCGGCGGGACGGACGAGCAGGGTGCGCGTGCCCTGGGGGGCGTCCTCGGGCACCGGCACCTTGCCCCAGGGGGTGTCCGCCGCCTCCCCCGCGACCGTGCCCTCCACCACGTTGTCGAAGCCGAGGAAGCGGGCCACGAACTCGTCCGCGGGCCGCTGCCACACCTGAAGTGGCGTACCGGACTGGGCGATCCGCCCGTCCCGCATCACCACGACCCGGTCGGCCAGCGCGAAGGCCTCTCCCTGGTCGTGCGTGACGGCCAGCACGGTCGTGCCCAACCGGCCGAACAGCTCCCGGAGTTCGACGACCAGCCGCTCCCGCAGCGAGCGGTCGAGCTGGCCGAGCGGCTCGTCCAGCATCAGCAGCCGCGGCCGGGGCGCCAGGGCACGCGCCAGCGCCACCCGCTGCTGCTCGCCGCCGGACAGCGAGGCGACGGCCCGGCGAGCGGCCCCCGGCAGGCCGACGAGCTCCAGCAACTCCCTTACCCGCTCGGCCTGTTCGGCCTTCGATGCCCCGTGCATGCGCAGCCCGAAGGCGACGTTGCCGCCCACGTCCCGCTGCGGGAAGAGCTGGTGGTCCTGGAACATCAGCCCCACCTCCCGCCGGTGCGCGGGCACGCCCGTCTGATCCCGCCCGTCGAGCGAGACCCGTCCGGAGTCCAGCTCCTGCAGCCCCGCCACCACCCGCAGCAGCGTCGACTTGCCGCTGCCGCTCGGCCCGAGTACGCACACGACCTCGTGTTCGGCGACGTCGAGGCCGACAGCGTCGAGCACGGCCCGCCCACCGAAGCGGACGGTGGCGTCTTGCAGGCTCAGCAGCATTCAGAACTCCCCGTTCCGGTCGGTGCGGAGCCGCTCGAGCACCAGCAGCGCCACCGCGCACACCACCATCAGAATCGTCGAAAGGGCCATCGCCTGCCCGTAGTTGAGATCACCGGGGCGGCCGAGCAGCCGCGCCACGGCGACCGGCAGCGTCGGGTTGTTGGGCCGCGCGATGAACACGGTCGCCCCGAACTCCCCGAGCGACACGGCGAACGCGAATCCGGCCGCGACCAGCAGCGCCCGCCGTACCAGGGGCAGATCGACCTCGCGCCACACCCGCCACGGCGAGGCCCCCAGCACGGCCGCCGCCTCCCGCAGCCGCGCGTCCACTGCCCGCAGCACGGGCAGCATGGTCCGTACGACGAAGGGGGCGCCCACGAGCGCCTGGGCGAGCGGTACCAGGATCCACGACGACCTGAGGTCCAGCGGCGGCCGGTCCAGGGCGATCAGAAAGCCGAAGCCGACGGTCACCGCGGAGACGCCCAGCGGCAGCATGAGCAGCGCGTCGAAGCCGCGGACCAGCCGGCCGGCGTCCCTGCGGGCGAGGGCCGCCGCGGCCAGAGCGCCGATCACCACGGCGATGGCGGTGGCGGCGAGGGCGTACTGCAGGGAGTTGCCGATCGCCTCGATCGGCGGGACGAGGAAGGTGTCGTCGTCCTTCGTCAGCGCCCGGTAGTAGCCGAAGTCCGAGCCACCGAGCGAGCGTTGGACCAGTACGGCGAGCGGGAGGAGCAGGAGTACGGCGACGGTGGCGAGGACACCGGCCAGCAGGGCCCACTGCCCCGCCCCGCGCGGCCGCCGGGCGGTGCCGCCCGCGTCCACCAGCCGCAGGGCGCTCTCCCGGCGCCGTACCGTCCACGCGTGCACGGCGAGGATCGCGCCCACCGCGACGAACTGCACGATCGTCAGGACGGCGGCGGTGGACAGGTCGAAGATCTCGGACGTCTGCCGGTAGATCTCGACCTCCAGGGTGGAGAAGGTGGGCCCGCCCAGGATCTGCACCACGCCGAAGGAGGTGAAGGTGAAGAGGAAGACCATCAGCGCGGCGGCGGCCACGGCGGGCCCGAGCGCCGGCAGGGTGACCGTGCGCCAGGCCCGGAGGCGGGACGCGCCGAGCATCCGCGCCGCCTCCTCCTGCCGCGGGTCCAGTTGCCCCCACAGCCCGCCGACGGTGCGCACGACGACGGCGTAGTTGAAGAAGACGTGCGCCAGCAGGATGGCCCACACGGTCGTGTCCAGCCGTACGCCCCACAGTTCGTCCAGCAGTCCGCCTCGTCCGACGAGCGCCAGGAACGCCGTACCGACGACGACGGTCGGCAGTACGAAGGGGACGGTGACGACGGCCCGCAGGACCTGTCTGCCGGGGAAGTCGAAGCGGGCGAAGACGTACGCGCCGGGGAGTGCGATCAGCAGCGTGAGCGCGGTGGAGGCGAGCGCCTGCCAGGTGGTGAACCACAGGACGTGCCGAATGTCGGACCGCGCGACCACGTCCGCGATCCGGCCGAGGTGCCACGTCCCGTCCGCCCGCAGCCCGCGCGCCACGATCGCGGCGACGGGCCAGGCGAAGAACAAGGCGAAGAACGCGACGGGCAGGCCCATGAGGCCGAGCCGCGCCGCGCTCCCCCGCCGCTCCGGGCGCGCGGCTACTTCAGTACGAGTGACGTCCACGACTTGACCCACTGGTCACGGTTGGCGGCGATCTTCGTCGGGGCCATGGCCTCCGGGTCCTTGGCGGCGGGGCCGTACTCGGTGAACTCCTTGGGCACCTTCGCGCCCTCGACCACCGGGTAGACGAACATGTTCAGCGGCATGTCCTGCTGGAACTCCTTGCCGAGCAGGAAGTCGATGAACGCCTTGCCGCCCTTGGTGTTCTTCGCGTTGCTGAGCAGACCGGCGTACTCGATCTGCCGGAAGCAGGTGCCGTACGACACCCCGGTCGGCGCGGTCGAGGGACGCGGGTCGGCGAAGACGACCTCGGCGGGCGGCGAGGAGGCGTAGGAGACGACGAGCGGCCGGTCGGCCTTGGCCTTCTTGCCGCCGGCCGAGCCGGAGAACTCCTGGTTGTAGGCCTGCTCCCAGCCGTCGACGACCTTCACGCCGTTGGCCTTGAGCTTCTTCCAGTACCCCTGCCAGCCACCGTCCCCGTACTTCGCGGCGCTGCCGAGCAGGAAGCCGAGGCCGGGCGAGGAGGTGGAGGCGTTCTCGGTGACGAGGAGGTTCTTGTAGGCGGGCTTGACCAGGTCGTCGAAGGACTGCGGCGGGGTCAGCTTGTGCTTGCTGAAGTACGCCTTGTCGTAGTTGACGCAGATGTCGCCGTAGTCGATGGGGGTGACCCGGTGCTTGCCCGGGTCGACGCGGAACTGCGGCTGCACGGTGTCGGCGCCCTTGGCCTCGTAGGCCTGGAACAGTCCGTTGTCGAGGGCCCGCGACAGCAGGGTGTTGTCGGCGCCGAAGAAGACGTCGCCTTGCGGGTTGTCCTTGGTGAGCAGGGCCTTGTTGACGGCCTGGCCGGCGTCGCCGCTCTTGAGGACCCTGACCTTGTAGCCGGACTGCTTCTCGAAGTCGGCGAGGACGCTCTTGGAGACGGCCCACGAGTCGTGGCTGACGAGCGTGACGGTCTTGGAATCGCCGGACGACTGGCCGCCGGACGACGACGATCCGCAGGCGGACAAGGTGATCAGGCCGAGGCCTACGGCCGCGGCGACGAACGTCTTGGTGTGCACTGAAGTTCCTCCTGGGTGACCAGGAAGAGACGCGGCCCCGCCCAGAAGATCTGGGCGGGGCGCAACAGCTTGAGTGATGACCGAACTTCCTACCCAGAATGACCTGGGCAAGGTTCAGAGGGTCTGCGGCCCGGTTGCCGCACTCTCAGCGCTGTGGCGCTCCCCTGTCGGAATATGAATATGTATGGACGGGCTCAGGTTACCGCTCGGTGGCCGCGAGCTGACCACAGGCACCGTCGATCTCCTGTCCGCGGGTGTCCCGGACGGTCACCGGCACCCCGTGCGCGGCGATGGCCTCGACGAACGCCTTCTCGTCCTCGGGCCGGGAGGCGGTCCACTTCGAACCGGGCGTCGGGTTGAGCGGGATCAGGTTGACGTGCACGGGCTTGCCCCGCAGCAGCCGCCCGAGCCGGTCGCCGCGCCAGGCCTGGTCGTTGATGTCGCGGATGAGGGCGTACTCGATGCTCAGCCGCCGCCCGCTCTTCTCCACGTACTCGAACCCGGCGTCGAGCACCTCGCGCACCTTCCACCGCGTGTTCACGGGGACGAGTGTGTCGCGCAGCTCGTCGTCGGGGGCGTGCAGGGAGATCGCCAGCCGGCACTTGAAGCCCTCGTCGGCGAACCGGTGGATGGCGGGCACGAGCCCGACGGTGGAGACGGTGATCCCGCGCTGGGAGAGCCCGAGCCCGTCCGGGGCGGGGTCGGTCAGCGCCCGCACGGCCCCGACCACGCGCTTGTAGTTGGCGAGCGGCTCGCCCATCCCCATGAAGACGATGTTGGACAGGCGCGCCGGTCCACCCGGGACCTCCCCGTCCCGCAGCGCCCGCATCCCGTCCACGATCTGGTGGACGATCTCGGCGGTGGACAGATTCCGGTCCAGTCCCGCCTGCCCGGTGGCGCAGAACGGGCAGTTCATCCCGCAGCCGGCCTGCGAGCTGATGCACATGGTCACCCGGTCCGGGTACCGCATCAGCACGGACTCGACGAGCGTGCCGTCGAACAGCCGCCACAGCGTCTTGCGGGTCGTGCCCTGGTCGGTCGACAGATGCCGTACGACGGTCATCAGCTCGGGCAGCAGCGCCTCCTGCAGCTTCCCGCGCGAGCCGGCCGGGATGTCCGTCCACTCCGCCGGGTCGTGCGCGTACCGCGCGAAGTAGTGCTGCGAGAGCTGCTTGGCGCGAAACGGCTTCTCCCCGATCTCGGCCACCGCGTCCTTGCGCTCGGCGGGCGAGAGATCGGCGAGATGCCGCGGCGGCTTCTTGGCTCCGCGGGGGGCGACGAAAGTGAGTTCTCCGGGCTTAGGCATGGCTCAACCAGTGTCGCAGATCAATTCGGTGCCCCGGGCTGCCCGGCCCGGTGGGGCGGCCCGGGGCCCCGCCGTGGAGTTCGCGTCAAGCGGCCGCGTGTTCCAGCTTGTCCTTCAGCAGGCGTTCGTTGCGCGGCATCTCCTTGCGGGCCTGGGGGCGGACGACGAGGGGCAGCAGGAGTTTGCCGATGCCGTGGCCCTCGAAGTCGAGGTCCATCGTCACGTGGGTGCGACGGCCGTCGTCGATGGGGGTGAGCTCGGCGTGGAACCGGCCCCTGACCGGGCCGTCGATTCCTCGGACGGACCAGGAGTGCTGCGGTGTGTACTCGGTGCACTCCATGGTCATCGGCATCTCGCGCCGGCCCATGTGGCGGGTGACGCGGACCTTGGACCCAAGGCCGAAGGGGCGGTCGTCGAGCTGTTCGGCGGAGACCGCGCTCAGCTGCCATTCCGGCAGGTGGGAGGGGTCGGTGACATACGCCCAGACATCCTCGGGACGGCGGTCCACGTCGAACTCTTCATGGATGGCGGACATGGCGCCTCCTCTTCGGGACATTCCCTTTGAGGGCTTACACCGGGATCGTCCCACTCGCCCGACGACCGCGCCATCGAGCGAGCGGGACTGCGAGGACTGTCGGCCGGACCGTCAGCCGGATCCCACGAACAGCACCAGCAGCAGCCACACCACGGGAGCCGTCGGCAGCAGCGAGTCCAGGCGGTCCATGATGCCGCCGTGGCCCGGCAGGAGCGTGCCCATGTCCTTGATGCCCAGGTCCCGCTTGATCATCGACTCGCCGAGGTCGCCCAGTGTGGCGCTGGCCGCGACCGCGAAACCGAGGACGAGACCCTGCCACCAGGCGCCGTCGTCGATCAGGAACTGCAGGCACAGCGCGCCCGCCACCATCGCGAACGACACCGCGCCGAACAGGCCCTCACGGGTCTTGCCCGGGCTGATGCGCGGCGCCAGCTTGTGCCGGCCGAAGCGCCAGCCGACGGCGTACGCGCCCGTGTCGCTGACCACCGTCAGGAGAAGGAAGGTCAGCACCCGCCAGGGGCCGTCGTCGGCCGTCAGCATCATGGCGACGAAGGTCGCCAGGAACGGGACGTAGAAGGCCGCGAAGACACCCGCCGTGACGTCCTTGAGGTAACCCTCCGGCGGCTCCGTCATGCGCCAGACGAGGACCGCGAGCGCCGTCAGCGCCATCGCCACCCACGCGCCCTCGGCGCCGCGCACGTACCCGGCGACGACCATCGCGGCGCCGCCGAGCGCCAGCGGAACGAGGGGCGCCTTGATGCCCTTGCGCTCCTGCAGCCGGCTGGTCAGTTCCCACAGGCCGACGACCACCGCGACCGCGACGACGCCGACGAAGACGGCCTTGACGACGAACAGCGACGCGATGATCACCACGCCGAGCCCGACGCCGACGCCTATGGCCGCGCCCAGGTCGCGCCCCGCGCTTTTCTTCTGCGGCTGCGGCGCCGGCTGGGGGGCGTCGGGCATGGGCTCCGGATTCTGCTGCGCCGCCGGGTGGGGCGGTGCCTGCGGCATGTCGTAGGTCTGCGCCCGCGGCGATTCGTCGCGGAACAAGGGGCCGCTCAGCCGAGCGGCCCCCCGGTCGTCATCCTGGTCTTCGCCGTGTGGAGGTACGGGTCCGTCGGGCACGATGGGCATGGGGCGAGTGTGCTGCGCCTTGGGCGCATCGTACGCGGGACCCGCCGGGGCAGCCCCCTGGACAGGCCCCTGGTCGGTGGGCCCCCAGTAGCCGCCCCGCGACCCGGTGTGTGGCGGCGCTCCCCAGGAAGAGTCGTTCATCAGACCTCGAGCAGCTCCGCTTCCTTGTGCTTCAGGAGCTCGTCCACCTGTGCCACGTACTTGTGGGTGGAGTCGTCGAGTTCCTTCTCAGCACGGCGGCCCTCGTCCTCACCGACCTCGCCGTCCTTGATCAGCTTGTCGATGGCGTCCTTGGCCTTGCGGCGCACGGAACGGATGGACACGCGCGCGTCCTCCGCCTTGTGCTTGGCGACCTTGATGTAGTCGCGGCGGCGCTCCTCGGTGAGCTCGGGGAACACCACCCGGATGATGTTGCCGTCGTTGCTCGGGTTGACACCCAGGTCGGAGTCGCGGATGGCCTGCTCGATGTTGCGCAGGGCCGTCTTGTCGAACGGGGTCACCACCGCCATGCGCGGCTCCGGCACGGAGAACGAAGCCAGCTGGTTGATCGGCGTCGGCGCGCCGTAGTAGTCGGCCACGATCTTGTTGAACATCGCCGGGTGCGCACGACCGGTACGGATCGCGGCGAAGTCCTCCTTGGCGACCACGACGGCCTTCTCCATCTTCTCCTCGGCCTCGAGGAGGGTCTCTTCGATCACCACTTGCTCCTGCGTGTCTTGAGTGAGGCCCGGCTGCGGTTCCTGTGGGGCGGCGGCCGGCTGCGTCGCGTCTTCTTCCTGCACGGTTCCCGACCTGCGGGACATTGTCCATCCCCCGGTCAGGGTCCGTAGGTGTTGCCTGTCAGTCCCGGCTGTCCTGGTCACCCACAAGCGTGCCGATCTTCTCACCCTTGACGGCGCGGGCGATATTGCCCTCGGCCAGAAGCTCGAAGACGAGGATCGGGAGCTTGTTGTCGCGGCACAGCGTGACGGCGGTGGCGTCGGCGACCTTGAGGTCGCGGGTGATGACCTCGCCGTAGCCGAGGGAGTCGAACTTGACGGCGTCCGGGTTGCGCTTGGGGTCGGAGTCGTAGACCCCGTCGACGCCGTTCTTGCCCATCAGCAGCGCCTCGGCGTCGATCTCCAGGGCCCGCTGGGCGGCGGTGGTGTCGGTGGAGAAGTACGGCATGCCCATACCGGCGCCGAAGATGACCACACGGCCCTTCTCCAGGTGCCGGATGGCACGCAGCGGGATGTAGGGCTCGGCGACCTGCCCCATGGTGATGGCGGTCTGCACCCGGGACTGGATGCCTTCCTTCTCCAGGAAGTCCTGCAGGGCGAGGCAGTTCATCACGGTTCCGAGCATGCCCATGTAGTCGGAGCGGGCCCGGTCCATGCCGCGCTGCTGGAGCTCGGCGCCGCGGAAGAAGTTGCCGCCGCCGATGACGACCGCGACCTGGGCGCCGTCGCGGACGACGGCCGCGATCTCACGGGCGATCTTGTGCACCACGTCGGGGTCGACCCCCAGGCCCCCACCACCGGAGAAGGCCTCACCGGACAGCTTCAGCAGAAACCGGCCGTGTACTTTGCCGTCGTCGCTCTTCTGGGGCTTGGTGGTCATGGAGATCCCGCCTCTTTCACGTGTTGCACATACGAAGAAGGCCATTGCCGCTGGGGTGGCATTTCGCTCCCATGCTCGGCAATGGCCTCCTCGTCAGATCCGCTGTCGTCCGTCACCCGCTGACAACTGCGTACGACCCTATCGGGGTCGTGCGCCGATCGCGGTACGGACTCAGATGCCGACCTTGATGCGCGCGAAGCGCTTCAGGGTGACACCGGCCTCGTCCAGGACCTTCTGGACGGACTTCTTGTTGTCGAGCGCGTACGGCTGACCGAGCAGCGTGGCGTCCTTGAAGAAGCCGTTGAGGCGACCCTCGACGATCTTCGGCAGGGCGGCCTCGGGCTTGCCCTCGGCGCGGGTGGTCTCCTCGGCGATGCGACGCTCGGACTCGACGACCTCGGCCGGCACGTCCTCCTTGGAGAGGTACTTCGGCGCGAAGGCGGCGATGTGCTGGGCGACGCCCTTGGCGACCTCGGCGTTCGGCTTGTCGAGCTCGACGAGAACACCGATCTGCGGGGGCAGGTCGGGCATCGTGCGGTGCATGTACGCCAGGACGTAACCGTCGGCGTACTGCGCGAAGCGGTCCAGGACGATCTTCTCGCCCAGGTTGGCGTTGGCCTCGTCCACGAACGCCTGGACGGTCTTGCCGGCCTCGATCTCGGAGGCGAGCAGGGCGTCGAGGTCGGCCGGGGAGGTCTTCGCGACGTGCTCGGCGATCGCGGTGGCGACGGCCTGGAACTTCTCGCCCTTGGCGACGAAGTCCGTCTCGCACTTCAGCTCGACCAGGACGCCGGAGGAGTTGTCGTCGGCGATGATGGAGACCACGGCGCCGTTCTCGGCGGAGCGGCCCTCGCGCTTGGCGACGCCCTTCTGGCCCTTGATGCGCAGCGCCTCGACGGCCTTCTCGACGTTGCCCTCGGCCTCGTCCAGTGCCTTCTTGCAGTCCATCATGCCGGCGCCGGTGAGCTCACGAAGCTTCTTGACGTCGGCGGCGGTGTAGTTCGCCATGAGTCTGTGAATCTTTCTCGAAGTCTGGAAGATCGAAGATCTACGGGGTCTGTGGCCCCCCTGTGGTCGGGGGCCGCTGACTCACCGCCGACCTACGGGTGAACGGCGGGAGCGGGTTCGATGCCCCGCTCCCGCCGTCAACTTCTGACGCTGACGGGTCAGGCCTGCTCGGCGTCCGCGGCCGGAGCGGCCTCGGCGGCCGGAGCCTCAGCCGCGGGGGCCTCGGCAGCCGGAGCCTCGGCAGCCGGGACCTCGGCAGCGGGGGCCTCAGCAGCGGCCTCGGCCGGCTTCTCGGCCTCGGCGGCCGGAGCCTCGTCGGCCTTCTTCTCGCCCTCGAGCAGGTCGCGCTCCCACTCGGCGAGGGGCTCGCCCGCGGCCTTCTCACCCTTGTCACCGGTGGCGACGCCGGAGCGGGAGATGAGGCCCTCGGCGACGGCGTCGGCGATCACACGGGTGAGCAGGGTGACGGAGCGGATCGCGTCGTCGTTGCCCGGGATCTTGTAGTCGACCTCGTCGGGGTCGCAGTTCGTGTCGAGGATGGCGACGACCGGGATGTTGAGCTTCCGGGCCTCGCCGACCGCGATGTGCTCCTTCTTGGTGTCCACGATCCAGACGGCGCTGGGAACCTTGGACATCTCGCGGATACCACCGAGGGTCTTCTCCAGCTTGGCCTTCTCGCGCGAGAGCACGAGAAGCTCCTTCTTGGTCAGACCCGAAGCGGCGACGTCCTCGAAGTCGATCTGCTCGAGCTCCTTGAGGCGCTGCAGACGCTTGTAGACGGTGGAGAAGTTGGTGAGCATGCCGCCCAGCCAGCGCTGGTTGACGTAGGGCATGCCGACGCGGGTGGCCTGCTCGGCGATGGCCTCCTGCGCCTGCTTCTTCGTGCCGACGAACATGACCGTGCCGCCGTGGGCGACGGTCTCCTTGACGAACTCGTAGGCGCGGTCGATGTACGACAGCGACTGGAGCAGGTCGATGATGTAGATGCCGTTGCGCTCGGTGAAGATGAAGCGCTTCATCTTCGGGTTCCAGCGACGGGTCTGGTGACCGAAGTGGACGCCGCTCTCCAGCAGCTCCCGCATCGTGACGACGGCCATGGCCGTTCTCCTTGGTTTTCTCGGTTGTACCGCGGGTACCGGAGGGCACCCGCGCCTGACGCCCGCGTGCGCCTTGCCGCGAAGGACCGAGAGGCGCTGACACCGGCTTGTGACCACCTGATGTCGGGGCGTGCGAAGTCGACCCGGTGACCCGGATCGCCAGAAGAAGTGTACGGGACCGGCGGGGCACCGGGTGACGCCGCTGTCCACAACCCGGGAGTTGTCCACAGATCCCGGCCATGATCGGCGGGGGTGCGGGACGGTTTCCCCATGCGAGCGAAGCGATACGGACGCCTGACGGTGGCGGCGCTGCCGGTTGTGGCGTGGGCCGTGCTGACCCCGTGGGCCTGGGCGCAGCCCCCACCCGTCCCGTCCGTCCCCTCCCCCGGCGCCCCCGCGATCGGCCGCGCCTGGCCGGTGGGCGACCACCCCGTGGTGCTACGGGGCTGGGAGCCCCCGGCGACGGTCTACGGACCCGGTCACCGCGGCGTGGACCTGGCGGCGCCGGCCGGGGCACCGGTGCGCGCCGTGGCGGCGGGCCGGGTCTCCTTCGCGGGCCGGGTGGCGGGCCGGGGCGTGGTCTCGGTGGAGCTGAGCGGAACGGATCTGCGCACGACGTACGAACCGGTGCGCGCGTCCGTGCGCAAGGGCGACGAGGTGACGGCGGGCGAGGTGGTGGGGGCGGTGGAGCCGACGGGTGCGCACTGCGCCGTCACGTGCGTGCACTGGGGCCTGCTCAGCGGGCGGACCTATCTGGATCCCCTGTCGCTGCTCCCGCCGTGGCTGCTGCGCGGCGGGCCGTCGAGACTGCTGCCCGTGCTCGGGGTGCCGCTGCCCCGGCCTGCCTCAGCCGCGAACGCCCCGTAGCGCCATGCCCACCGCCGCGTCCGCGACCACCGCCGGGTCCTCGGCGCCCAGCTCGATCCGCCGCACGGCCGCGTCCACGACGCCCTGCACCAGCATCGCGGCCAGCCGGGGCTCGGCGTGCCCCATCTCCGCCAGCGCCTCGACGATCATCGCGACGAGCCCGCCGTGGGCGGCCCGGATCCGCTCCCGCGCCCCCGCGTCCAGCTCGCTCGCCGAGATCGCGACCACGGCCCGGTGCCGCCGGTCCCCGACCAGCTCCAGCTGCCGCCGCACATAGGCCGCGATCCGGTCCTCGGCCGCGGTCTCCCGCTCCATGGCCGCCCCGACCTCGGCCGCCCACACGGGGAAGTCGACCTCGCACAGTTCCTCGACCACCGCGGCCCGCGACCGGAAGTACTCGTACACGGACGACCGCGCCAGCCCCGTCCGCTCGGCGAGGGCCGGGAACGTCAGCGCCTCCGTCCCGCCGTCGGACAACAGGGACCGAGCCGCGTCCAGCAGGGCGGCTCGCTGCATCGACCGGTGTTCGGCCACGGAGGCCGCTCGAATCCTTGGCACGTCAACCACTTTACGGACGCGCCACCCCTGACGGGGCGAGTCACGCCCTCCGGCGGGCCGTCACCGCCCGAAGCCGGCCAGCTTCGCCCGCAGCTGCAGCACCGACTTGGTGTGGATCTGGCTCACCCGGCTCTCGGTCACCCCGAGCACATTGCCGATCTCGGCGAGCGTCAGTCCCTCGTAGTAGTACAGCGTGACGACGGTCTTCTCCCGCTCGGGAAGGGTGTTGATGGCCCGCGCCAGGAACCGTCGCAGCTCCCGGTCCTCGGCGACTTCCACGGGGTTGTCCGCGGCGGTGTCCTCAAGGGTGTCCATCAGGCTCAGCCGGTCGCCGCCCTCACCCCCCACGTGCAGCAGCTCCTCCAGCGCCACCACGTTGGCCAGCGACAACTGGCTGAACACGGCGTGGAGGTCGTCCACGGCGATGCCCATCTCGGCGGCCACCTCCCCCTCCGACGGCGTCCGTCTGAGCCGCGCCTCCAGCGTCGCGTACGCCCGCTCGACGTTGCGCGCCTTCTGCCGCACCGAACGCGGGATCCAGTCCAGCGCCCGGAGCTCGTCGATCATCGCGCCGCGGATCCGGGTGATCGCGTACGTCTCGAATTTGATCTCCCGGTCGACGTCGAACTTCTCGATCGCGTCGATCAGCCCGAAGACGCCGGACGAGACGAAGTCGGCCTGCTCGACGTTGGGCGGCAGACCGACGCTCACCCGTCCCGCCACGTATTTGACGAGCGGCGAGTAGTGCAGGATCAGCTGCTCCCGCAGCCGCTCGTCGCCCGTCGCCTTGTACGACCGCCACAGCTCGTCGAGCGTCGAGGGGGCGGGCGGCCGCACTCTGCCACCGTCACGGGCGGCTGGGGGGATCGCCGCCCGGTCGGACCCGGAGGTGTGCTGGGGCATTCGTCGCCTTGTGCCGTTCTGCCGTGAAGTACGCGTTCTACGTGAAGTGCGTCGGAATCCCCGTGAGCGTAGCGTGACTGGAGCGTCGCGTTGAGCGAGGGACGCCGGGGAACGGGTACGCGGGTACGTTCCGAGGGGTACCTCGCCCCCTCCCGGCGATCGCCGTGCGTGACCGAAAGGAACCATTCCTCGGGGCGTTTGCCCAGGTGTCAGGCGTTCCCCCGGACGGCCGAACACGCTCCGTCGACATCCACCACCCCCTCCCGTCCGGAGGTCACGGCCTGGCGCGTCAACTTCCAGCCGTCGCCGTGTCGTTCGACGTAACCAAGTGCTCGGAGTTCGTACAGTCGCGCGACCGCGTCCTCCGGCGAGGTCTGCGCGCCCCGCGCAATGGCTGCGGCCGAGGCCGTGCCACGCCCGGGCAGCGCGGCGAGCACACGCCGGGCGGCGGCCTCCAGCAGGTCCCTGGGCAGCACCGGTCCGCGCCGTTCGGGTGCCAGCTGGCCCATGTCGCCGACCACTTCGACGACTTCCGCCGGGTCGGTGACGAGTACGGCGTCGCCCCGCAGGAGTTCGTGCACCCCGGCCGACAGGGCGCTGGTGGCGGGGCCGGGCACCCCCATCGTGTGCCGGCCGAGCCGCTGCGCCGCCCGGGCCGTGACCAGCGAGCCACTGCGGTGGGCGGCCTCGACGACGACGGTGCCCCTCGTCAGGGCTGCGATGACCCGGTTGCGGACGACGAACCGGCCCGCCGTCGGGTGCTCGCCGGGTGGCAGCTCCCCGACCACGAGTCCCTGCTCCGCGATCCGGTTGATCAGCTCGGTGTGCCCGCGGGGGTAGGGCCGGTCGACCCCGCAGGCCAGTACGGCGACGGTGGCGCCGCCCGCGCCGAGCGCGCCCCGGTGCACGGCGCCGTCGACCCCGTAGGCGCCGCCGGAGACGACCACCCAGCCGTACTCGGCGAGACCCGCGCCGAGCGTGGCCGCCATGTGGGCGCCGTACTCGGTGCAGGCACGGGCGCCGACGACGGCGACGGATCTCAGCGCCCACATCCGCAGGCTGGGCCGGCCCCGCACCCACAGCCCCAGGGGGCGGGCGTCCCCGAGGTCGTCGAGCTGGCCGGGCCACTCCGGGCCGCCGGGCACCACGAACCGCACACCGACTTCCCGCGCGGCCTTCAGGTCCCGTCCGACGTCGGCCTCCCGGGCCCGCCCCAGCATCCCCGCCCACCGTCTGTCGCTGACACCGGCCGGCTGCGGCCCCTCGTTCCGCAGAACCCGCGCCACCTCTACGGCCCCCCACTCCCGAACCCACCGCCCCGCGACGGGATCCCCGGGTTCGAAGACCCGACAGAGCAGCACCCGCGCGAGCAGTTCGTCGTCCAGGTCCTCCTCCGCGCTCATGTCAGCGCCCCGATGGCCATGGGCACGCCCCTCGGCACTCCGGTGCGCAGCTGCAGCGCGAGGGCGACGTCCGTGCCGTCGGGCCTGTCGTGACCGACGAGATCGGCGACCGTCCAGGCGACCCGCAGGACGCGGTCGAGTCCGCGAGCGGTCAGCACGCCCCGCTCCAGGTTGCGCTCGGCCTCGTCCATCGCGCCGCTCGCCGCGTGCCAGCGGCTGCGCAGCTCCCGGCCGGGGACCTCGCTGTTGGTGAGCCACGGTGTGCCGGCGAGCCGGGCCGCCGCCCGCTGCCTGGCCGCCCGCACCCGGTCGGCGACCGTCGCCGTCGACTCGCCGCGTGCGCCGCGCCGCGTCAGTTCGGCGCGCGTGACCCGGTCCACCTCGACCCGGAGGTCGACGCGGTCGAGCAGGGGCCCGGACAGCCGTGCCTGGTAGCGGCGGACGGCCGAGGGCGGACACTCGCAGAAGTCGTCGGTCTGCGAGAAGCGGCCGCAGGGGCAGGGGTTGGCGGCGAGCACCATCAGGAACTTCGCCGGGAACCGCACGACCCCGGCGCTGCGGGCGATCACGACATGGCCGGCCTCCAGCGGCTGCCGCAACGCGTCGAGAGCCCGGCTGCTGAATTCGGGGGTCTCGTCCAGAAAGAGAACACCGCGGTGCGACAGGGACACGGCCCCCGGTCGCGCGACTCCCTGACCGCCGCCCACGAGCGCCTGCATGGTCGCCGAGTGGTGCGGGGCGCAGTACGGGGCGATGTCGATCAGCGGCTTGCCCGGCGGCAGCAGGCCCGCCACCGAGTGGACGGCGGTGACTTCCAGCGATTCCTCGCGGGTGAGCCGGGGCAGGATGGCCGGCAGCCGTTCCGCGAGCATCGTCTTGCCGGCCCCCGGCGGCCCTTCCAGGAACAGGTGGTGTCCGCCCGCCGCGGCGACCTCCACCGCCGTCCGCGCCGAGATCTGGCCGACGACGTCGGCGAGGTCGTGGCCCTGCTCGTGCTGGGCGGCACCGAGGCTGTGCATCCCCGTGGCCGCGCCCGTGCCGGGTACCCGCAGACCGGCGAGGAGGGGATCCGGGCGGCCCAGGTCGTCCGGTTCCTCCTCGGGCACCGGCTCGTCCGCCAGGACGGCGATCAGCTGCCGCAGGCTGCGCACCCCGAGCACGGAGACGCCGGGCACCAGCGAGGCCTCGGCGGCCGCGCACTCGGGCACGACCACCTGCTCGTATCCGGCGTCCGCCGCGGCGAGCACCGCCGGCAGGATGCCCCGTACCGGGCGCACCCGGCCGTCCAGCCCGAGCTCCCCGATCATGACGATGTCGGCGAGCACCCGAGGATCGATCCGCTCGGAGGCGCCGAGCACCGCGCAGGCCACGGCGAGGTCGAAGCCGCTTCCCGCCTTCGGCACCGAGGCGGGGCTGAGCCCGACCGTGAGCTTCTTCTGCGGCCACTCGCCGCCGGAGTTGACGACCGCGGCCCGGACCCGGTCCCTGCTCTCCGTGAGGCTCTTGTCCGGCAGTCCCACCAGCGTGAACGCGGCCACTCCCGGTTCCAGGTCGGCCTGGACCTCGACGACCACTCCCTCCACGCCCACCAGCGCCACCGAACACGTACGCGCGAAGCCCATGTCAGGCCACCCCCCGCGCATGCTCGACGCGGGCGGCCCCGCGCCTCGGCAGGACGACGCCGACCAGGTCGATGCGGACCCCTCCCGGCGGCGCACCTCCGTGTGCGTGGATCCAGCGCTCGGCGAGACTGAGCAGTCGCCGGGCCTTCGCGGGCGGGACCGCGGCCATGGGGTGCTGGAAGGAACCGGCCCGCCGCGTCTTCACCTCGCAGACGACCAGCACCTCGCCGTCCCGCGCCACGATGTCGATCTCTCCGGACCTGCCGCAGCGCCAGTTGCGCTCCAGCACCGTCATCCCGGCCTCGGTCAGCCGGCGGGCGGCGAGGTCTTCTCCGTACTTGCCGAGTGCGCTCCGTGCGTTCATGTCGCACCACCTCCGGCGCCAACCGTCACGCATCCACCCGGGTCAAGTGGATCTTGGTGGACTACTCACCGGTTGTGGAAAACTCCGCCACCCACACGGGTGGACACGGAACACTTGTGACCACTGAACACGGGTGAACGGGGGAACGGCTCAGTTGCTCGGCAGCTCGAGGTCGCTCTTGTTGAGCTCCTCGATGTTCACGTCCTTGAAGGTGAGCACGCGGACCTGCTTCACGAAGCGCGCCGGCCGGTACATGTCCCACACCCAGGCATCCGCCATCGACACCTCGAAGAACACCTCGCCCTGAACCGAGTGCACCTGCATCTCGTAGTCGTTGGTCAGATAGAAGCGCCGCTCGGTCTCGATCACGTATTTGAACAGACCGACGACATCGCGGTACTCCCGGTAGAGCTTCAGCTCCATCTCGGTCTCGTACTTCTCGAGGTCCTCGGCGCTCATGGCATGTTCCCCTTCAGCCGTGCGATCCCCCCATTGTGCGCCAGTCCCGTGTGCCCCCAGTCGATTTCCGGGTCACTGAACGACTTCCGGATCGAGGGTCACGGGCCTGGCCGGGGGACCTTCGTCGAGCAGCCGGCTCAGCAGCTCGGCGAGTCTGGTCGGATACACCGTCTCATGTGCCCGGCTCAGTTCCGCACACGTCCACCACCGCGCACCGGCCACGCTGCGCCGCTCCAGCTCCGTCAGGGCCGTGGCCCGCGTCTCCGTCCGGTCCGTACGGGCCAGGAAGTACCACTCGTCCTGGTCCCAGCGTCGTCCGGCGAACGGGAACGAGCACATCCGCCGCCACAGCACCGGTCCGAGCTCGACCTCGGTGATTCCGGTCTCCTCGGCGAGTTCCCGCAAGGCGGCCTCTTCACGACTCTCCTCGCCCTCCAGTCCGCCGCCCGGCGTGAACCACCAGTCGTCGGCCGGATCGTCCGGCTCGTGGCCGTGCAGCAGCAGGATGCGGTCCTCGGGGTCCAGCAGGACGACCCGGGCGACCCTGCGCAGTCCGCCCGGGGAGGAGTCCTCGTGCGCGTCGGTCGCCTCAGCGGGCACCCACGGGCTCCGTCCGTGTGCGGGCGCGGCGGTTGCCCAGCCGCTTGGCGATCGGGCCGTAGGCCCCGCCACCGAGGACCAGGACGCCCCCGACGACGATGAGGGTGGCGATCACCCGCAGCGGTCCCGGCGTGGACAGCGCGCCGAGCGTCTCGAAGCCGGTCGGGCGCTCCAGCATGCCCTTCATGGGCCAGGCGACGGCGTCCACGCGGGCGGTCACGGCGGAGCGCGCGACGGTGCCCTGGGCGGCGTCGCTGAGGTGGGCGGAGGAGTCCAGGGAGCCCGAGCGCTCGTCGCCGAGCAGGAACAGGCGGCCCTGGGGGACCTTCACGGCCGGGATCTTCTTGTCCTCGACGGCGCCGCCCTTGAGGTACCCCTCGTCGATCTGCTTGCCGTTGACGGTCAGCTTGCCGTCGGTGCAGCAGGAGACGGTGTCACCGCCGACGGCCACCACGCGCTTGACCACGGAGGCGTTGGTCACCCAGCTCTTGTCGTTGAAGACGACGACGTCGCCCCGGCGTACCTCGCCGCCGTCGACGCGCTCGGCCAGCACCCGGTCACCGGCGTCGATGGTCGGTGTCATCGAGGTGGTGGGCACCGTGTACGGCCGGTACACCACCGCTCCCCAGCCGAAGCCGCCGAGGAACAGCACGATGCCCAGTGCGACGGCCAGTCCGGACAGTCGCTGTCCGGCCTTGCTGCCCACCGGGCCCGTGCTCTTGCCACCGCTGCGCGGTGCCGTACGTGTCGTGCTCTCGCCACCCATGGACCCGCACCCTACCCGGCGGTACCTGACCCGGTCAGCCCCTCCGGGCCGCACCCCGGTCACAACTGCACCAGGGCTTCACCAAGCCGCCGCGCGGCGAATCCGTGGACGCGCTCAGCGGGTCTCGGCCGCCGAGGCCTTCCTACGACGCCACAGCGCGACCGGCACGACGCCGACGAGGGCGACGGCGTTCGGCGCGACCGTGAGGGCGGCGGAGGCCGAGGACTTGTCGTTGATGCCGGTCTGGTCGAAGGTGTCCGGGATCGGCAGGGTGTCCCAGCGGTTGAGCGGCCAGGCGATGACGATGGCGCGGCCCACGACGTCCTTCACCGGGACCATGCCGTGGTGCTTGTCGTTCTGGTTGTAACGGGAGTCGCGCGAGTTCTGGCGGTGGTCGCCCATGACCCAGATGTAGCCCTTGGGGACCTTCACGGAGAACTGCCCGCCCTGGTCGTCGACGCTGCACGGGGTGTTGCCGGCGTAGACGAACGACTTGTCGTCCAGCGCCTTGCCGTTGACCTTCAGCGGGCCGGTGCCCTTGCAGGAGACCGTGTCGCCGCCGACGCCGATGACGCGCTTGATGAGGTCCTTCTCCTCCGCGGACGGCATCAGGCCGATCCAGCTGAGGACCTTCTGCACCGGGTTCGGGTTGGGCGTGGGCTCACCGGCCAGCCAGTTGTCGGGGTCGTGGAAGACGACGACCTCGCCGCGCTCGGGCTCGGAGCCGAACCAGGGGGTGAGCTTGTCGACCAGGACCCGGTCGCCCTGCTGGAGGGTGTTCTGCATCGAGTCCGAGGGGATCGAGAACGCCTGCACGAGGAAGGTCTTGATCAGCAGCGCCAGGACCAGCGCGATGCCGATCAGGATGGGCAGCTCCTTCCAGAAGGAGCGCTGCTTCTTCGCCCTGGGCGTCGAGTCGCCCGGCCCGTCGCCGTCCGTCCTGGTCTGCTCGCCGGGCACGGTGCCGTCCTCGCCGGTACCGGAGTCACTCCCGGAGGTCACGGCGCTGTCCGCGGCCGGGATGGCTTCCGCGGGGCGCCCGCGATGCTCCTCGCCGTCGTGTCCGGACCGTGCGCCAACCGCCACATCCCCCACGCCAACTCCTTACTCCGTGCCGCCGCCTGCCCCATGCGCGGCGCAGGCCCACCACTCCCATAACGAGCGGGAGTTCCGCAGGGCTCGGGAGCTGGATCGCTGTCTTCAGATCGTCTGGGGCAACCCTATGCGACAGCTCGGGCGTCGCGGTCGTCCCCGACACGGAGTTGGAAACGGAAGCGAAAGTTTTAGGTTCGTCGAGCGAGGTCCAGTGCCCGAGGGGCCAGGCGATGACCTTCGCCCGCCCCACCACGGAGTCGACGGAGACGGTGCCGCCGTACGCGGTGTTCATGTGGGCGCGGGAGTCCGCGGAGTTGCCACGGTGGTCGCCCATCACCCACAACCGCCCCTGGGGGACCGTGATGTCGAACTGCTGAGTGGACGGTGCGTTGCCGGGATACAGGTAGTCGCCCTCGGTCAGGGGCACCCCGTTGACGGTCACCCGCCCCTGCGCGTCACAGCACTTGACGTGGTCACCGCCGACACCGATGACCCGCTTGATGAGGTCCTTGTCGTCGGCCGACGGCAGCAGGCCGATGAAGGTGAGCCCTTCCTTGATCTGCTTGACGACGACGGGGTCGTCCTTCGTCGTGGTGGTCTGCTCGCCCGCGAGCCAGCCACCGGGGTCCTTGAAGACGACGACGTCGCCGCGCTCGGGCTTGGAGCCGAACCATGGCGTGAACTTGTCGACCAGGACGCGGTCGCCGATCCGGATCGTCTGCTCCATGGACCCGGACGGGATGACGAACGCCTGCACCAGGAAGGTCTTGAGGACGAGGGCTATGAGGACGGCCACGCCGACGAGGAGGGGTATCTCCTTGACCGCGCTGCGCCGGCGCTTCCGCTTGACCTTGCGCTGCAGCTTGCGCCGCTCGGCGCGGGTGCGGCCGCCACTGGGCGCGGAGCCCGAGGCCGGTCCGGAGGCGCGGCGGGAACCGGTGGGCAGCAGGTTCTCGGTGCCGTAGGTGCCGTGGCCGCCGCCGCTCGGCTCGGGGCGGCGCGGCTTGCCGCGGTTACCCATGGCCACCGCCGGCCGTCGCGGAAGCGGACGCGGGCACGCGCGCGTAGGCACCGGGCCGGTTCAGGCGGGTCCAGTGGGCGGTGGGCCAGACGATCCAGTCGGCCCGTCCGATGACGTCGACGACCGGGATCATGCCGCCACCGGGTGAGCCCAGGTGATCGCGGGAGTCGCTGGAGTCGCTGCGGTGGTCGCCGAGGACGAAGAGGGTGCCGTCGGGTACGACGACACGGAAGGGAACCGTCGAGGGGCTGTCCCCGGGGTACAGGAACGCCGACTCGTCGACCGACCGGCCGTTCACCTCGATCCTCCCCTCCTTGTCACAGCAGACCACCCGGTCTCCCCCCACTCCCACGACGCGCTTGATGTAGTCGGCGTTCCCGAAATACCCACTTCCGTCGAACACCACAACATCGCCGCGCCGCGGCTCGGCACCGAAACGGTACGCCAACTTATTTACGAGAACGCGGTCCCCGATCCTCAATCCGTCTTCCATGGATCCGCTGGGAATCTGGAAGGGCTGGACCACGAAGGCGTTGAGGATCAGCAAGAACACCAGGCAGACCAACAGCGTCAGGGAGATCCGCCCGCCGGGCAGCCACTCGGTGATCCGCGCCACCAACGCGAAACGCGACCGTCCCTCCACAGCCTCTTGTTCAGGGCGGGAGGAGCGGTCGCGCTCCGTGTGCTGTGCTTCGGTGTCCATCGGGGCGGAATGTTATCCGGCCCCGATGTGAACACCCGCGCGAGCTCAGCTGTCGCGCTTCTCCTTGATCTTCGCGGCCTTGCCGCGCAGCTCGCGCAGGTAGTACAGCTTGGCGCGACGCACGTCACCGCGGGTGACGAGTTCGATCTTCTCCACGATCGGGGTGTGCACCGGGAAGGTGCGCTCGACGCCGACGGAGAAGGAGACCTTGCGGACCGTGAAGGTCTCGCGGACACCGGCGCCCTGGCGGCGGATCACAACGCCCTTGAACTGCTGCACACGGGAGCGGTTGCCCTCGATGACGCGAACGTGGACGTTGACGGTGTCACCCGGGCGGAAGGCCGGGATGTCGCTGCGCAGCGACGCGGAGTCGACGGTGTCGAGCAGGTGAGACATTTCGTCTGCTTTCTTCGCTGATGCCACAGGTCATCAACGGGAGCTAGGTGCTTCAGGAGGATGCTGTCCGTGTCGGGGCGGGCGTCGTGTCCCCCTGTGGCAGGGGCGCGCGCCGGACGACGCACAACAGCGGCCTATTCTTCCACGCCCTCGGTCCTGCGCCAAAATCGCCCGTACGGCTCCCCCTCCGGGTCGGGCGTCCAGCCCAGGATGGAGAGCATCTCGCGGTCCTTCTTGTCGAAGGCCTTGGGGTCGCAGCGCTCGATCAGGTCGGGCCGGTTGGCCGTCGTACGCCGCAGGGCCTCGTCGCGGCGCCAGCGGGCGATCTTCCCGTGGTGCCCGCTGAGCAGCACGTCCGGGATGCCGTGACCGCGCCACTGGGGCGGCTTGGTGTAGACGGGGCCCTCCAGGAGGTTGGCCATGGCGCCGGGCGCGAAGGAGTCGTCGCGGTGCGACTCGGCGTTGCCGAGGACGCCGGGCAGTAGCCGGGCCACGGCCTCCGTGATCACCAGGACGGCCGCCTCGCCGCCGGCGAGGACGTAGTCGCCGATGGACACCTCGTACACGGGCATCCGGGTCGCGTACTCGTCGATGACCCGCCGGTCGATGCCCTCGTAGCGGGCCGGCGTGAAGACCAGCCAGGGCCGCTCGGAGAGTTCGACGGCGAGTTCCTGCGTGAACGGGCGGCCGCTGGGGGTGGGGACGATCAGCGCGGGAGCACGGGAGCCGGTCTCGTAGCCGTCGGCGAGGACGGAGTCCAGGGCGTCGCCCCAGGGGTCGGTCTTCATGACCATGCCGGGACCGCCGCCGTAGGGGGTGTCGTCGACGGTGTTGTGGCGGTCGTAGGTCCACTCACGCAGGTCGTGCACGTGGACGTCGAGCTGTCCACGCGCGCGTGCCTTGCCGACGAGGGAGACGTTCAGGGGTTCGAGGTACTCGGGGAAGATCGTGACGACGTCGAGGCGCATCGCTTACGACTCTTCCCGCGAGGAGACGACCTCGGCCTTGTCGTCGATCAGACCGGGCGGCGGCGTGATGACGGCCTTCTGCTCGGCGAGGTCGATCTCGGTGACGATCTCCTCCACGAAGGGGATCATCACCTCGCTGCCGTCCGGGCGCTCCACGATGAAGAGGTCCTGGGACGGCAGGTGCGAGATCTCGGTGATCCGGCCGACCTCGACCCCGTCGGCCGTGACCACGTCGAGGTCGATGAGCTGGTGGTCGTAGTACTCGTCCTCCTCCTCGGGCAGTTCGTCCGGGTCGATCTCCGCGATGAGGAGGGTGTTGCGCAGGGCCTCGGCGCCGTTGCGGTCGTTCACTCCCTCGAACCGCAGCAGGAGCCGGCCGCTGTGGACGCGGCCGGTCTCGATGGTGAGGGGACCGGTGGAGGCCGGGTCGGTGGCCAGGACGGCGCCGGGGGCGAGCCGCAGTTCGGGCTCGTCGGTACGGACCTCGACGGTGACCTCGCCCTTGATGCCGTGGGCGCGGCCGATCCGCGCGACTACGAGCTGCACTTCTCAGGATCTCCTGTCATACGACTACGGGCCGGGGACGGCCCAGCGGCCCTCCCCGGCCCGAGCCGGTGCTGCGTTTGACGTCAGCGGACGTGGTCGACGTCGACGAGGTCGACGCGGACACCACGGCCGCCGATGGCGCCCACGACGGTGCGCAGAGCGCGCGCGGTGCGGCCGTTGCGGCCGATCACCTTGCCGAGGTCGTCGGGGTGGACCCGGACCTCGAGGACGCGTCCGCGGCGCAGGTTGCGCGAAGCGACCTGCACATCGTCAGGGTTGTCGACGATGCCCTTCACGAGGTGCTCGAGAGCCTCCTCGAGCATGCTCAGGCCTCGGCCGACGCGGACTCGGCAGCGGCCTCGTCCTTCTTCTCCGCCTTCTTCTTCTGGGTGATGGCCTCACCCTTGCCCTCGTCGTCCCCACCCAGGGCCTCGAACGACGGGCGCGCCTTCTTGGGCTCGGCCACGAGCAGCGGAGCCGGGGCGGGCTCGCCCTTGAACTTCTGCCAGTCGCCGGTCTTCTTCAGGATGGCGAGAACCGGCTCGGTCGGCTGCGCGCCGACACCCAGCCAGTACGCCACGCGCTCGGCGTCCACCTCGATGACCGACGGGTTGTAGGTCGGGTGGTACTTGCCGATCTCCTCGATCGCACGGCCGTCACGACGGGTGCGGGAGTCGGCAATGACGATGCGGTAGTGAGGCGAACGGATCTTGCCCAGACGCTTCAGCTTGATCTTGACTGCCACGGGAGTGGGTTCTCCTGGATTTGACGTGGTTGGGCACGGCGAGAGAGCCGCGTGGGGTTGCGGTACCCGAGTGCCCGATGGACGCGTCAGCCGGAGGAGAGAGGGGTCCTTTGCGGCTGTCGAGTACAGCTAGCCATTGTGCCACACCCTGTGGGTCGCTTCGGACCGGCGGTTCCCGGCACGGGGCATGCCGAAGCGGCGCCCGGCGTCGCACGCGCCGTCACGGCGCCCGCGCGGCCCGGCGCTGCCGGGTGCCGCCCGCGGTCGACCCGTGCCGCGGACGGCGGCACGGATCCCGCGGGCGGCGGTCGGCTCCCCTGCCCACGATGCCCGGATCCCGGCAGCCACGAGTTGCCGGCGCTCCGGGGCGCGCGGTCAGGCCGCCCCGACGACCTCCGGGATCCGGAACGGCTTGCCGCAGCCGCCGCAGACGATCGGGGCCTGGGCCAGGACGGAGGGGACGACCCGGACGTTGCGGCCGCAGTCGCAGACGGCCTTCACCCGCACCCCGCCCCCGGAGGAGCCGTGGCGGGCGGCGGGACCGCGGAAGCTCTTCGGGGTGTCGGCCGCCGTCGCCACCGTGTGGGCCTTCAGCGCGCGCTGGAGGCGGTCGATGGTCGGGCGGTAACGGCGCTTGGCCTCGGGGTTGAGCGTGACCAGCGAGAAGCCGCTGCTGGGATGCGGCTCCTCGGGGTGGTCCAGGCCCAGCTCCTCGGCGATGGCGAGGAATCGGCGGTTGTGGTACCGGCCGGCGCGGGAGGTGTCGCGCACGCCGCGCGCGGCGGCGATGCCGTGGACTGCCTCATGGAGCAGTCGCTCGAAGGAGAGTTCGTGCCCGCACGCGGACGACGACTCTCCGATCAGGGACTCTGGCGCGGCGAGATCGGGCAGCTCGGGGTGGTACCGCTGAATGTCGGCCCACGCCTGTGCCAGCTCCGCGGCGAGAACAGGTGGTGTCTGTGTCGTGCTCACGTAATGACAACGAGCGGGGGTGCCGCTGTGTTCCTATTCCGGGGCATCCCAAATAATTTGCACGTACCCGTCAGTTGCCGCTGATGCGTGGAGACGAGGGCGGGTGCGCTGATCTGCGGAGAAGCCTCACAGCTCGTAACAAGCCGGTACGTAGCCTGACGTACGCCCCGGCACGTAGATCGTGTCCACGCGCGGGTGCGGCAGTACTCGGCAGATGCGCAAGAGGCGTTTCGGTCGCTCTCGCGCCGGAACGGCCCTGCCTCAGTAAGCGCCCGCGAGGGCCGCGACGTTACCGGGCGCGTGAGCACCCCCCGTCACCGGCCGGTCGGCGCAGAGCAGACACCCTACGGGCCCAGGTTGCCGGGATGTGAAATCTCGCCACTCGGACGCCGAACCCTCAAGCAGGGGCCCACGAGCACTGGACGAGCGGTCGAGTGCGGAGTTACCTGGCATACGGGGGGAGTGCGAGCGCACGTCACGGGGGCCAAGGAATCGGGCACAGCTGCAACTGTCGGCGGATTGGGGCGCTTTACATGACACCTACGCTCGTGCGGCAGCACCGGACTCACGCGGGCGCGAAACCCCGTGTGGACCTGTGTGCACGCGCGCGTGACTGGTCCGAGATCCAGGAGCGGATGCTGGTGCCGCTCTACGAGGCCGTCTACGAGCGACTCGAGGTCGGGACCGGCACGCGCCTTCTGGCCCTCGGCTGTGGCAGCGGGCTCTCCCTTTTGATGGCCGCTTCCAGAGGCGCGGCCGTCACCGGTGTCGAGCACTCCTCCCCCGAACGGCTCGCCCTGGCGCGGGAGCGGCTGCTGCCGGACACCTGGGGCGCACGCGCGCGTGCGGACGTCCGGATCGTCGACGGTCCGCCCGGTGACCTGGGTGCCGCGGGCGGCGCGGAGACGCCCCCGTACACCCTGGTGACCGCCTTCGAGCCCATCGGGTGGGCGGGCGACTCGGAGGGCGTCGGGGGGCTGCTGCGGGCGGCGATACCGCTCGCCGAGCGCGGGGCGCCCGTGGTGCTCACCGGCTGGGGCCCGCCGGAGCGCTGTGCCACGGCGTCCGTGCTGCGGGTGGCCGGCAAGCTGGCGGATCCGCTGCGCGGCGCGGGCGGCACGCGTCCGGCCCTGCGCGACGGCCTGGAGGAGGTCGCCCAGCGGTCCGGTCTGCGGCCGGACGGCTCGGGGCGGGTCGCCTGTCCCTTCGGGTACGCCGACACGGACAGCGCGCTCAGGGGGCTGCTGTCGACGGGTCTGTTCGACGCGGCGATCACGGCCACCGACCGCACGCAGGTCAACAAGGAGTTGACGGAAGCGCTGCACCCGTATGTGCGCGGCGACGGCACGGTGTGGATGCACAACGTCTTCCGGTACCTGATCGCGCGCGTCCCCTAGGCGACGCGATTGGCCGAAAGCAGCGGGGTCGGCCGGCGTCGCGACGGAATGTCGCGACGCCGGCCGACCCCGGTACGACGCACGGTCAGCCCATGAACTTCTTGAACTCGTCCGGCAGCTCGAAGTCCTGCGGGGCCTGCTGGCCGGGCACGCCGAAGGCGTTGCCGCCCTGAGCCGCGGCGGCCCGCCGGGCGGCCTCCTCCTGCTCCTGCTGCTTGCGCTTCATCGGGTTGCCGGAGCGCTGCTTGCCCTTGGCCTTCTTCGGCTGCTTCTTCGCGCGGCCGGGGCCGCCGCCCATGCCCGGGATGCCCGGCATCCCGGGCATGCCGCCGCCCTGGGCCATGCGGGACATCATCTTGCGGGCCTCGAAGAACCGCTCGACGAGGTTCTTCACCGCGCTGACCTCGACGCCGGAGCCCTTGGCGATACGCGCGCGGCGGGAGCCGTTGATGATCGTCGGGTCCTGGCGCTCGCCCGGCGTCATCGACTTGATGATGGCGGCCGTCCGGTCGACGTCCCGCTCGTCGAGGTTGTTGATCTGGTCCTTGATCTGGCCCATGCCGGGCAGCATCCCGAGCAGCTTCGAGATGGAGCCCATCTTCCTGACCTGCTCCATCTGGGCCAGGAAGTCGTCCAGGGTGAAGTCCTGGCCCTTCTTCGACGCCAGCTTGGAGGCCATCTTCTGGGCCTCTTCCTGGCTGAACGTCTTCTCCGCCTGCTCGATCAGGGTGAGCAGGTCACCCATGTCAAGGATGCGGGAGGCCATCCGGTCCGGGTGGAAGGCGTCGAAGTCCTCGAGCTTCTCGCCGTTCGACGCGAACATGATCGGCTTGCCGGTGACCTGGCGGATCGAGAGGGCGGCACCGCCTCGGGCGTCGCCGTCGAGCTTGGACAGCACCACGCCGTCGAAGCCGACGCCGTCGCGGAAGGCCTCGGCGGTGTTGACCGCGTCCTGGCCGATCATCGCGTCGACGACGAAGAGGATCTCGTCCGGGGAGACGGCGTCGCGGATGTCCGCGGCCTGCTGCATCATCTCCTGGTCGATGCCGAGGCGGCCGGCGGTGTCCACGATCACGATGTCGTGGACCTTGGACTTCGCGAAGTCGATGGAGTCCTTGGCGACCTTCACCGGGTCGCCGACGCCGTTGCCCGGCTCGGGCGCGTACACGGCGACGCCCGCGCGCTCGGCGACGACGCTCAGCTGATTCACGGCGTTCGGGCGCTGGAGGTCGGCGGCGACCAGCAGCGGCGAGTGGCCCTGCTCCTTCAGCCAGTGGCCCAGCTTGCCCGCGAGGGTGGTCTTACCGGCACCCTGCAGACCCGCCAGCATGATCACGGTCGGCGGCTGCTTGGCGAAGCGCAGTCGCCGGGTCTCGCCGCCGAGGATCGTGACGAGTTCGTCGTTGACGATCTTCAGGACCTGCTGCGCCGGGTTCAGCGCGCGGGAGACCTCGGCGCCGAGAGCGCGCTCCTTGACGTTCTTGATGAAGGTGCGCACGACGGGCAGGGCCACGTCCGCCTCGAGCAGCGCGATGCGGATCTCGCGCGCGGTGGCGTCGATGTCCGCCTCGCTCAGACGCCCCTTGCCGCGCAGATTCTTGAAGGTCGCTGAGAGGCGATCGGAGAGAGTGTCGAACACGGCGGCGTCGGTCCTCGGAGTCGGGGGCAGTGTGAGCGTCTTCCAGGGTATCCGGACGCGCAAGACAATCGTCCCCACCCGGCATCTTCCAGGTCACCCCCGCAGGGTCTCCTCCAGCTTCCGGGCCACAGTGGCCGCCTCCTCGCCGGGCAGCGGCGCTCCTTCGGGGCCGGTGACGTAGAAGGCGTCCACGGCGTTCGCGCCGAGTGTGGAGACGTGCATGCTGCGCACCCGCACCTTCGCGTCGTCCAGCGCCCGCCCGATGCGGTGCAGCAGGCCGGGTGCGTCCTGTGCCCGTACCTCGATGACCGTGGCGTGCCGGGAGGCCGCCGAGGCGACCGTGACCCGCGCCGGCGGCGCGACCACGCCCCGGCGGCGCGGGTACGCGGCGTCCCGCTCGGCCAGGCGTCCGGCGATGTCCAGGGAGCCGTCCAGGGCCCGTACGAGATCCGCCCGCAGACGGGCGGCCTGGGGCAGCGAGCCGTATTCGGCGGCGACCCGCCAGTCCAGCAGCAGGACCGAGCCCTCGACGCCGTCGGGCAGGTCCAGGGCGCGCAGCTCGGCCGTGCGGACGGTCAGCCGGTGCATGGCGAGGACCCCGGCGACCGCCGGCAGCACACCCGGCTGGTCCGGTACGGCGATCAGCAGCTCCACGCCCAGCGGTTCGGGGTCGCCGGACGGCTGGTCGTCGGCCGGCGGCTCGGTCTGCGCGCGCAGGGACAGCACGGGGCTGCCGGTGGCGACGGCCTCGATGGCGAGCCGTTCCTGCTCGGCCGTGGGCGCGGCGGCCTCGGGCTCCTCCGGCGCGTCCCCGGCGAGCACCGCGGAGACGCGCTTGACGAGGTCGGCGACGAGCGAACCGCGCCAGGACGACCAGGCCGCCGGCCCGGTGGCCAGCGCGTCCGCCTCCGTGAGCGCGTGCAGCAGCTCCAGCGTGCCCTGCGAGCCGACCGCGTCGGCGACCGATCGCACGGTGGCCGGGTCCTCCAGGTCCCGCCGGGTGGCCGTGTCGACGAGCAGCAGGTGGTGGCGTACCAGGGCCGCGAGTACGGCGACGTCGTCGCGGTCGAAGCCGATGCGGGCGGCGACGTCGCGGGCGATGATCTCGCCGGCCACGGAGTGGTCGCCGGGCCAGCCCTTGCCGATGTCGTGCAGGAGCGCGGCGACCAGGAGGAGGTCGGGGCGGTGGACGCGGCGGGTGAACTCGGAGGCGCGCACGGCCGTTTCGATCAGGTGCCGGTCGACGGTCCAGATGTGCACGGCGTTGCGCTGCGGGCGGCAGCGCACCCGCTCCCAGTCGGGCAGCAGCCGGGTGATCAGGCCCTCCGCCTCCAGCGCCTCCCACACCTCGACGGTCGGGCGGCCCGAGCCGAGCAGGGTGACCAGCTGTTCGCGCGCCTCGGCGGGCCAGGGCGCGGGCAGGGGGCGCGCGACGGACGCCATGCGCCGTACGGCGTGCAGGGAGAGCGGGAGTCCGGCCTGCGCGGCGGCCGCGGCGGCGCGCAGCGGCAGGACCGGATCGCGCTCGGGGCGTGCAGCGCGAGCGAGCACCACCTCGCCGTCCTGCTCCACAACGCCCTCCGCCAGGGGCGAGCGCTCGGCGACCGGCTTTCCGCCGCCCAGCATGGCGCGCAGCCGCGGCCGCACGGCGCGCGATCGCAGCACACGCCCCACCTCGCGCCAGGTGACGTCACTGGCGTAGCTGATGACGCGTGCGGCCTCGTAGACCTGGCGCAGGAGGGTGTCGGCGTCCAGCAGGCCCAGCTCGGCGGCGACCTGGTCCTGTTCCTGGAGGGCGAGCCGGTCGGTGGCGCGTCCGGTGGCGAGGTGGAGCGCGTCGCGGACGTCGAGGAGCCGGCGCCGGGCGTCGTCGAGGCCCTCGCGGGGGGCGTCGGCGAGCCAGGATGCGGCGACGGCGCGCAGGGCGGTGGCGTCGCGCAGGCCCCCGCGGGCCTCCTTCAGGTCGGGTTCGAGGAGGTACTGCAGCTCGCCCTGGCGTTCGGCGCGCTCGGAACAGAGCTCCTGGAGTTCGGGCAGGCGTTTGGGCGCCTGGTTGCGCCAGTCGGCGAGGACGGCCGTGCGCAGGCCGGCCGTCAGGCCCAGGTCGCCGGCGATGTGGCGGGCGTCCAGGAGGCCGAGTTGGACTTTCAGATCCTCTCCGGCCGTCTTGCGCGCCTCCGCCGGGGTGCGCACGGAATGGTCCAGGGAGAGGCCGAGGTCCCAGACGGGGTACCAGATGCGGTCGGCCAGGGCGGCGACCGCCTTGGGGTCGCCGCCGTCGTGGAGGAGGAGCAGGTCGAGGTCGCTGCGCGGGGACAGTTCGCCGCGGCCGTAGCCGCCGACGGCGACCAGCGAGGCGCCGCGCAGTCCCTCGGCGCCGGCGGCGAACAGGCCGGTCAGCCATTCGTCCGTCAGCTCCGACAGGCCCGTACGGCGCGGCGGCCCGGACCGCGCCTCCTCCGTGAGGAGACGCAGCCGGGCCGCCGCGTAGCCGCTGGGTCCCGAGTCCTCTGCTTCGTTGTGCACGTCCGTACTCGACACCCGGCAGCTCCTGTTCTTCTTCTGTCAGAGCGCGTCGGGGCCGCGCTCGCCGGTCCGGACCCGGACGGCCGTCTCGACCGGGATCGACCAGACCTTGCCGTCACCGATCTTGCCCGTTCGGGCCGCCTTCACGACGACGTCGATCAGCTGTTCGGCGTCGTCGTCCTCGGCCAGTACCTCGATGCGGATCTTGGGTACCAGGTCGACGGTGTACTCGGCACCGCGGTAGACCTCGGTGTGGCCGCGCTGACGACCGTAGCCGCTCGCCTCGGTGACCGTCAGGCCGTGGACTCCGAAGGCCTGGAGGGCCTCCTTGATCTCGTCGAGCCGGTGGGGCTTGACGACGGCGGTGATGAGCTTCATGCGTCCACCTTCTTGCTCGCGGCACCGACACCGGCCGGAACCGTGCTCTTGACCGCGCCGCCACCGGCGCCGCTGAAGTCGTATGCGGTCTCGGCGTGCTCGGCCTGGTCGATGCCGGAGACCTCCTCGTCCTCGCTGACCCGCATGCCGATGGTCTTGTCGAGGATGAAGGCGAGGATCGCGGAGGCGATCAGCGAGTAGGCGAGGACACCGAAGACACCGGCGCACTGGATCCAGAACTGGTGCATGCCGCCGCCGTAGAACAGGCCCTTGACGTCGGACTGGCCCTTGCCGCTGGCGAACAGACCGATCAGCAGGGAGCCCGCGATACCGCCGACCATGTGGACACCGACGACGTCGAGCGAGTCGTCGTAGCCGAACTTGAACTTCAGGCCCACGGCCGCGGCGCACAGGACACCGGCGATGGCGCCGACGGCGATCGCGCCGAGCGGGGAGACGGCACCACCCGACGGGGTGATGGCGACGAGGCCCGCGACGGCACCGGAGGCGGCGCCCAGCGTGGTGAACGCGCCGTGGCGGATCTTCTCGTAGGCGAGCCAGGCGAGCATGGCGGCGCCGGTGGCGATCTGGGTGTTGACGAACATCAGCGGGCCGACGCCGTCGTCGTTGCCGAGCCAGGAGCCGGCGTTGAAGCCGAACCAGCCGAACCACAGCAGACCGGCGCCGAGCATGACCAGCGGGAGGCTGTGCGGGCGCATCGGGTCCTTCTTGAAGCCGACGCGCTTGCCGATGACCAGGATGACGCCGAGCGCCGCTGCGCCGGCGTTGATGTGGACCGCGGTACCACCGGCGAAGTCGATCACACCGAGCTCGAAGGCCCAGCCGCCGGTGCCCCAGACCCAGTGCGCGACCGGGAAGTAGACGATCGTGGCCCACAGGACGAGGAAGAGGGTCCAGGCGCTGAACTTCACCCGGTCCGCGAGCGCGCCGCTTATCAGGGCGGGCGTGATGATCGCGAACATCATCTGGAAGACGGCGAAGACGAACACCGGGATGGTGTAGCCCGGCCAGAGGTCCATCTTGTCGATGCCGGACCAGCCGACGTAGTCGCCGGTCCAGCCGATCAGTGAGCCCTTGTCGGTGCCGAAGCTCATGGAGAAGCCGTAGAGCACCCACAGGATGGTCACGACACCCATGCTGATGAAGCTCATCATCAGCATGTTCAGGGTGCTCTTGACGCGGACCATGCCTCCGTAGAAGAAGGCAAGACCGGGGGTCATGATCAGCACGAGCGCGGATGCGATGAGCATGAAGCCCGTGTTCGCGGATGACAGCTTGGGTGCCTCCGCGGCAAGCGTGATGGCGGCTGATGCCATCGGCGTCTCCTCGTCGGTTGGTACGGCCCCGTGCGGGTCGGAGCGTGTGAGCGGTCCGGTCGTGAGGGGTGGGCCGGTTATGCGCCATGAGATTGGCGCAGCGCGGTTTCGGTGGAAGCCCCTGGTTGTTTCACCGGAGTGACGAAGACGCCCTGCGTGTTACGGATCGATGAATTGCCGGATGCCCGGCCGGGCGATCGTTATCGTGGCGCAACCTTCGAGGAAGGCGAAAACCGGCCGCGGCAGGCCTTCCGATGACCTGGCACGGGGGAGCCGAGTCGGGCAGTTCGGGAGGGCCGGCCGCGGCCGGGGTTCAGGGAGATCAGACCGCTTCGGCGGTCTCGGGGAGCTCGATCGCGAGCTTCTCCGTGAGATCGACGACCTCGGCGAGGTCGCCGAAGTCGCGTACAGCCGTGTCGACGGTCTTTCGGATACGAGTGTTGACTCGCTCCGAGCGGACCTTCTTGGCGATGTGCATGGCCTGCCCGGCCAGCACCGCGCTCTGCTCGGGCTCGCGTCGCAGCAGGTGCACGGTGGCCATGCCGATCAGGTTGAGCGCGTACGACCGCTGGTGCTCGGAGTCCTGGGCGAACAGCTCGACGGCCCGCTGCATGAGGGGCTCGGACAGGGACGCGTAGGTGGGGCTGCGGCCGGCGACGTAGGCGAGGTCGCGGTAGGAGTGGCTGTTCTCGCCGTACAGCTCGGCCTCGGAGAAGAAGCGGATCCAGTCGGGGTCCGGCTCGTCCCACTCGTCGACCTCGCCGTAGGTGTCCTCGGCCATCCGCACCGCCCGTTTGCACTTGCCGGGCTGCCCCATGTTGGCGTAGGCGCGGGCCTCCATCGCATACAGCATCGACTGGGTGCGCGGACTCGCGCAGTCGCGGCTGCCGTACTGCGCGAGGTGGATCAGCTCCAGGGCGTCGTCGGGCCGGCCGAGGTGGATCATCTGGCGGCTCATGCTGGAGAGGATGTACGAGCCGAGCGGCCGGTCGCCGGCCTCCTTGGCGGCGTGCAGGGCGAGGACGAAATACTTCTGCGCGGTGGGCTGCAGGCCGACGTCGTACGACATCCAGCCCGCGAGCTCCGCCAGTTCGGCGGCGACCTTGAACAGCCGGCGGGTGGTGGTCTCGGGCTGGGGTTCCTGGAGGAGGTCGGTGACCTCGTGCAGCTGACCGACGACCGCCTTGCGGCGCAGGCCGCCGCCGCACTGGGCGTCCCACTGGCGGAACATCACCGTGGTGGACTCCAGGAGGTCCAGCTCGGGCTTGGACAGCCGGCCGGGGCGGCGGCTCGCGGCGGACTGCTCGGCCTCCGGCTGCGGGGCCTGGGGGCCGGGCACCAGCCAGCGCTGCATCGGCTCGATGAGGGACGGGCCCGCGGACAGCACCAGCGAGGTCCCGAGGAAGCCGCGCCGCGCCAGCATCAGGTCGCTGCGCGAGAACTCGCTGAGCAACGCCACCGTCTGGGGACCCGTCCAGGGCAGGTCGACGCCGGTCGCGGAGGGCGACTGGCGTGCGGCGCGCAGGCCGAGGTCCTCGACAGAGACCACGCAGCCGAAGCGCTCGGAGAACAGGTCGGACAGGATCCTGGGGATGGGCTCGCGCGGGTTCTCGCCGTCCAGCCAGCGGCGGACCCGGGAGGTGTCGGTGGAGATGTGGTTGGCACCCAACTGGCGTGCCCTGCGGTTGACTTGGCGGGCGAGTTCACCCTTCGACCAGCCGCTGCGCACGAACCAGGATGTGAGCAGCTCGTTCGGGCGCTTGTCCGTGCTGGTCGCGGTTGTCCCGCTTCCGCCGTTGCCGCTCACTGGAACGCCCCCATCCCTGAGACCACTTGTCGCTGAGTGCGCCAAGCCCTATCAGAATGCCGGTAAATAGGGCCTCGCGTCCGCCGGTTGTCACCCTTCGAACGGAAAGCCGACTTGCCTCCGGCATACCCACGAGTGCATGTGCCCCCAGGCCTCGCACACTCAAAGTAATCCCACGATCACGCGTTCAGCCATGGCGATCCCGGAAACGCCACCATTCGCCACCCCATCGAATGAACTAACGGTGGCCTTCACGCGATTCACTTGACATAGGACGGCCGGGAGTAGGCGGAGCGATGCACTCAGGGGCGCACGCCGCCGAGTTCACCACCCGGGGCACTTCGGAGCGCCGCCTGGACCGAGCGGATCCGGTGACTCGGAAACACGCAGAGTCACGTTCCGCATCCGCGTCGTAACCACCGACGCGTCGGACACGTTGGAGGAGGTATGGGCTTCACGATCGGCGGCATCCGGGAAATCCGCTCCGGCACACGCAGGCGCGGTCGTTCCTCGGAGTGCACCACCGCGGTCGCCGAGTTCACCGGCCTGTGGGGCTGGGACGTCGTGGCGGGGGCACGGGCCGCCGCGGGCGCCTGCTCCTGCGGCCGGGCGGACTGTGGGGCGCCGGGGGCGCACCCGCTCGAGTTCGCGCCCCATGTCCCGGCCGGCGCCACCCTCGACGAGGTCACCAAGACCTGGGGCGAGTTCCCCGGGGCGGCGGTGATGCTCCCCGTCGGCCGGGCCTTCGACGTCATCGAGCTCGCCGAGACCGCCGGCCGCAACGCCCTGGTCCGCCTTGAGCGCATGGGCCTCCCCCTCGGCCCGGTCGCCGCCACGCCGGACGGCCGCGCGCACTTCTTCGTCGCCCCGGGCGCCGCGGCCGAACTCCCCGACCTGCTGTACCGCATGGGCTGGGACGACCCCGCCGCCCTCGACCTGCGCGGCCTCGGCCCCGGCACGTACATCACGGCCCCGCCGTCGGACCGGGGCGGGCTGGGTCCGGTGCGCTGGCTGCGACCCCCGGCCCTGGACTCGGCGACCCGGCCACCGGCGGCCCGCCTGCTGCTGGGAACACTGGCCTACGTGGCACACCGGTCACGGGCGTAGCCCCCCGCGCACGGCGAAGCGCCCGCCTCCCGGAACGTACCTCGGGAGACGGGCGCTTCTCGGACCACGTACCGGACTCGGCAGGTGGTGGGGTCACTCCCCGATAAGGGCGTCAACGAACGCCTCCGGCTCGAACGGCGCCAGGTCGTCGGCGCCCTCCCCCAGCCCGATCAGCTTGACCGGCACGCCCAGCTCGCGCTGCACGGCGACCACGATGCCGCCCTTGGCCGTGCCGTCCAGCTTGGTCAGGACGATGCCGGTGATGTCGACGACCTCGGCGAACACGCGGGCCTGGACGAGACCGTTCTGCCCGGTGGTGGCGTCGAGGACGAGCAGCACCTCGTCGAGCGGCGCGTGCTTCTCCACGACCCGCTTGACCTTGCCGAGCTCGTCCATGAGGCCGGTCTTGGTGTGCAGGCGGCCGGCGGTGTCGATGAGCACGACGTCCGAGCCCATCTCCTTGCCCTCCTTCACCGCGTCGAAGGCCACGGAGGCGGGGTCGCCGCCCTCCGGCCCGCGCACGGTGTAGGCGCCGACCCGCTCGCCCCAGGTCTGCAACTGGTCGGCGGCGGCGGCACGGAAGGTGTCGGCGGCGCCGAGCACGACGGAGCGGCCGTCCGCCACCAGGACGCGCGCGAGCTTGCCGGTGGTGGTGGTCTTGCCGGTGCCGTTGACGCCGACGACCATGACGATGCCGGGCTTGCTGGTCGCCGGCTCGGTCTTCACCGTACGGTCCATGTCGGGGCCGACCAGCTTCAGCAGCTCACCGCGCAGCAGGCCGCGCAGCTCCTCGGGGGTACGGGTGCCGAGCACCCTCACGCGCTCGCGCAGGCCCTCGACCAGCTCCTGGGTGGGCTGCACACCGACGTCGGCGGCGAGCAGGATGTCCTCGATCTCCTCCCAGGTGTCCTCGTCGAGGTGCTCGCGCGACAGGAGCGTGAGCAGACCCTTGCCGAGCGCGTTCTGGGAGCGGGAGAGTCGGGTGCGGAGGCGCACGAGCCGGCCGGCGGTCGGCTCGGGCACCTCGATCTCGGGGACTTCCAGAGCCGGCGGTTCCTCGACGACGACCGGCGCCGAGCCGTCCGGAAGATCCACCTCCTCTATCGTCCGGCGCGGTTCGTCGCGCGGCGTCTCGGCCTCGTCGCCGACGTGCGGCTCGGCCGGCGGGGCGGTGATGTCGGGCGCGGCGGGCGGTGGCGGGGGCAGCGACTTCTTGCGCCGGCTGCCGACGACGAGCCCGCCGAGCGCGCCGAGCACGACCACGGCGATGACTACAGCAAGGATGACGGTTTCCATAACCCGTCCAGTATCGGCCATGGCCCAGGCCGGGCCCAGAGCGGATTGCGTGCCGGTCTCGTGGGTTCCTCCAAAGAGCCGCCCGTCCGGGGCGGAGGCGGCTTGCGCACCCATGGCGATCTGACGCTGTGTCAGCTAACGTCCCCCGCACATCCGCCCGGCGAAGGGGACCCCCATGCCCGTCACGGTCGTACGCTTCAACCTCGTCGCGCCCGGTGCCACCCCCGCCGACCTGGGCGCCCGCTACCGGGCCGCCCTGGAGATGGCCGCCTACGCGGACCGGCAGGGGATCACCACCGTGCAGACGGAGGAGCACCACGGCGTCGCGAACAACTGGCTGCCGTCGCCGTTCGCCTTCGCGGCCGCCGTGTTCGGGGCGACCAGCCGGATCGCGGTGACGGTCTCGGCGGTGATCGGCCCGCTGCACGACCCGCTCAGGATGGCGGAGGAGATCGCCGTACTGGACCTGCTGAGCGGCGGACGGCTGGTCACGGTCGCCGGGATCGGTTACCGCCCCGAGGAGTACGCGCTCTTCGACGTCGACTGGAAGCGCCGCGGAAAGCTCCAGGACGAGCTGCTGGAGACGCTGCTGAAGGCCTGGAGCGGCGAGGAGTTCGAGTACCGGGGCCGTACGGTACGGGTCACCCCGCGCCCCTTCACCGAGCCGCACCCCCTGCTGCTGGTCGGGGGCTCCTCCAAGGCCGCCGCCCGCCGCGCCGCCCGTCTCGGCCTGCCCTTCTTCCCCAGCGCCCACCTCCCCGAGCTGGAGACGTACTACAAGGAACGGCTCGTCGAGTACGGCACCGAGGGCTGGACCATGATGCCGACCTCCGAGACCCCGCTCCTGCACATCGCCGACGACCCCGACCGGGCATGGGGGACCTACGGCGAGCACTTCCTGCACGAGGCGCGGACCTACGCCTCCTGGCAGTCCGGCGACATCCGCTCGGCGGTGAAGTCGGCGGCGACGACCGTGGACGAACTGCGCGCGGAGGGCGTGTACCGGATTCTGACGCCGGACCAGTGCGTGGAGCAGGGGTTGGACAACCTCGTCCTGCATCCGCTGGTGGGCGGGATGCCGCTGGAGGAGGGGTGGCGCAGCCTGCGCCTGTTCGCGGAGCGGGTGTTGCCGGGGCTGGAGGACTGAGCCGGGCGACATCCCGCCATCCCCGGGCCGGGGCGGCGTCCCGTGCGCCACGCACCGCCGCCCCCGTCCGGACGGTGGGTCCGGGCGGGGGCGGCGACGATACGGGGAGAGGGGCAGCGGGGACTTGGCCCTTCTCCCCGAGTCGGTGAGGGCGTTCAGCCCATCTCCTCCAGCGTCTTGCCCTTCGTCTCCTTGACGAACTTGAGGACGAACGGCACGGAGAGCGCGGCGAAGACCGTGTAGATCACGTAGGTCGCGGAGAGATTCCAGTCGGACAGCGACGGGAAGCTCGCGGTGATGGCCCAGTTGGCGATCCACTGCGCGGAGGCGGCCACGCCCAGCGCGGCGGCACGGATCTTGTTCGGGAACATCTCGCCGAGCATGACCCAGACGACCACACCCCAGGACAGGGCGAAGAAGAGGACGAAGACGTGGGCGGCGATCAGGGCGGTCCAGCCCTGCGCGGCCGGCAGCTTGCCGTCGACGAGGTCGAAGGAGAAGGCCCAGGCCTCCAGCGCGAGGCCGATCACCATGCCGACGGAGCCGATGATGGCGAGCGGACGGCGGCCGACGCGGTCCACGAAGATCATCGCGATGACGGTGCCGATGATGTTGATGATCGACGTGGTGAAGGAGTAGAAGAACGAGTCCGTCGGGTCGACGCCGACCGACTGCCACAGCGTCGAGGAGTAGTAGAACGCGACGTTGATGCCGACGAACTGCTGGAAGACCGACAGGCCGATGCCGACCCAGACGATCGGCTTGAAGAAGAAGCCGCCGCCGAGCAGGTCCTTGAACGTGGACTGGTGCTCGCTCTTCATGGCGTGCTCGATCTCGGCGACCCGGGCGTGCAGGTCGGTGTTCTCACCCTCGACCTCGGCGAGGATCTCCCGGGCCTTCTCGCGCTTGCCGACGGAGATCAGGAAGCGGGGGGACTCGGGGATGGCGAGGGAGAGCAGGCCGTACAGGACGGCCGGGACCACCATGACGCCGAGCATGACCTGCCAGGCCTCCAGGCCCATCAGCTTGCCGCGCTGGTCGCCGTCGGCAGCGTTGAGCAGGCCCCAGTTGACCAGCTGGGAGATGGCGATGCCGATGACGATCGCCGCCTGCTGGAAGGAGCCGAGCCGGCCGCGGTAGGCCGGCGGGGCGACCTCGGCGATGTAGGCGGGGCCGATGACCGAGGCCATGCCGATGGCGAAGCCGCCGACGACCCGCCAGAAGGCGAAGTCCCACAGCGCGAAGGGCAGCGCCGAGCCGACGGCGCTGACCGTGAACAGCACGGCGGCGATCTGCATGACCCGGATGCGGCCGATCCGGTCGGCTATGCGGCCGGCGGTCGCGGCGCCGATGGCGCAGCCGATCAGGGCGATGGCGATGACCTGCGCGAGCGCCGCGGAGCCGATGTCGTAGCGGTCACGGATGGCTTCGACGGCGCCGTTGATCACGGAACTGTCGTAGCCGAAGAGGAAACCGCCCATCGCGGCCGCGGCCGCGATGAAGATGACATGCCCGAGATGATCGGGATGAGCCGTTGCGGCTCCGGACTTCTGTGTCTGCGCTGTGGTCACGCGTTCAACTCCTCGGGCCACCGGCAACGCTGCCGGGTGGGGGACCCTTCCAGGTAGGTGCCACCTGAAGGTAAAAGCAACGTTGCCGAGACTATGCCTTCAAGTTTCGAAGTCAAAGGGCCCAGGTGTGAGTTTTTTGCGCAGGCGTAATGGTCAAGTGTTCAAGTCTTGAAGAGATGCGGTGGCGGGCGGCGCTCAGCGCAGCCGCTGGCTGATGACCTTCGACACGCCGTCGCCCTGCATGGAGACGCCGTAGAGCGCGTCGGCGACCTCCATCGTGCGCTTCTGGTGGGTGATCACGATCAGCTGGGAGGCCTCCTGCAGCTCCTGCATGATCCGGATCAGCCGCTGCAGGTTGGTGTCGTCGAGCGCCGCCTCGACCTCGTCCATGACGTAGAACGGGCTCGGCCGGGCCTTGAAGATCGACACCAGCAACGCCACGGCGGTGAGCGAGCGCTCGCCACCGGAGAGCAGGCTCAGCCGCTTGACCTTCTTGCCCGGCGGACGCGCCTCCACGTCCACGCCCGTGGTGAGCATGTTGTCCGGGTCGGTCAGGACGAGCCGGCCCTCACCCCCGGGGAAGAGCCTGCTGAAGACGCCCTCGAACTCCTGGGCGGTGTCCCGGTAGGCCTCGGTGAAGACCTGCTCGACGCGCTCGTCGACCTCCTTGACGACCTGCAGCAGGTCGGCGCGGGTCTTCTTCAGGTCCTCCAACTGCTCGCTGAGGAACTTGTGGCGCTCCTCCAGCGCGGCGAACTCCTCCAGCGCCAGCGGGTTGACCTTGCCGAGCTGCTGGTAGGCCCGCTCGGCCGCCTTGAGCCGCCGCTCCTGCTCGGCCCGGTGGAACGGCTTCGGCCGGTTGCGCGGGTGCTCGGGATCCTCGGGCAGCTCCTCGCCCTCGGCGGGCGGGGAGGGCGGTACGAGCTGGTGGGGGCCGTACTCGGAGACGAGCCCCGCCGGCTCCACGCCCAGCTCCTCCAGCGCCTTGGTCTCCAGCTGCTCGATCCGCATCCGCTTCTCGGCGCCGAGGACCTCACCCCGGTGGACGGAGTCGGTGAGCTTGTCGAGCTCGGCCTTGAGGTCGCGGCCGGCGGTGCGGGCCGCTGTGAGCTCCTGCTCCCGGCGGGCCTTGGCGGCCTCGGCTGCCGTGCGCTCCTCCTCGGCGCGGCGCAGGGACACCTCGACGTGCGCGAGCAGCTGGCGCGCACCGGCGGCGACGGCCTCGGCGACGGCCGCCTCGTGCCGCAGCCGCGCCCGCCGCTGCTCGGCACGCGCGCGTGCGTCGCGCTCCGCTCGGGCGGCCCGGTCGAGGGAGTCGGCACGGCCGGCCAGCCCCTTCACCCGCTCCTCGTGCGTACGGACCTGGAGGCGGGCCTCCATCTCGGTCTGGCGGGCGTTGGCGCCGTCGGCGGCGAGGCGGTCGCGGACCGAGGTGTCGGGCTCCTCCTCGACCGGCATCTCCTCCGCGACGGCGAGGCGCTCGGCGAGTTCCTCGACCTCCTCCAGGGCCCTGTCGAGGGCTTCCTGGGCACGGGCCGCCGCCGCGGCGGAGCGCTCCGCCTCGCCGGCCGCGCCTCTGGCCTGGCCGGCGAGGCGGCCCAGCTGCTGGGCCACGGCCGACTTCTCCCGGTCGGCGGCCCGGCGGCGCTCACCGAGTTCCTCCACGAGGGCGGCGCACTCCCTGCGGCGTTGCTGCGCCGCGTGCTGGGCCTCGGTGAGGGTCTCGCAGCGGACTTCCAGCTCTTCCAGTTCCGCGGCTGCCTCGTCCACGGAGGCCTGTACTTCCAGCAGGCTCGGAGCGCCCGCGGAGCCGCCGTGGGCGAAGTGTGCTCCGAGGAGGTCGCCTTCGGCGGTGACGGCGGTGAGGTGGGGGTTGGCGTAAACGAGGTCTTGGGCGTCTTCGAGAGTGGCGACGATCACGATGCCGTGGAGGAGGCGGCGGACGGCGGGCAGGAGGTGGGAGGGGGCGCGAACCAGGTCTGCGGCGTGCGAGTGTGTGGCGTCTTCGGGTCCGTCGTGGCTGGTCGCGCAGTTCCCCGCGCCCCTTTGCGGCGCGTCTTCGCCAGCCCCTGCCAAGAGGAATGACGCCCGTCCGCCGTCGTGCTTGCGCAGCAGGCGGATCGCCTCCGCCGCCGCGGACGGGGAGGTGACCGCCAGTGCGTCCGCCGCCGCACCGAACGCCGCCGCCAGGGCCACCTCGTACCCCGGTGTCACCGTCAGCAGTTCGGCGGCCGGGCCCAGCAGGCCGGAGAGACGATCCTTCGCTTCCAGCAGCGCGCCCGTGCCGTCCTTGCGGCGCAGGCCGAGTGCGAGCGCCTCGTGGCGGGCCCGGGTCGCCGCGCGCCTGCGTTCCGCCGTCGTGGCCGCCTCGCGGGCCGCGCCCAGCTGTGTCTCCGCCTCGGCCAGCGCGGCCTTCGCCGCCTCGTGCCGCTCGGCCAGCTCCGTGTCGCCGGCGTCGAGTTCGTCGACCTCGGCCTTCAGGGCCTCGTACTCCTCCTGCGCGGCGACGGCACGCTCCTGGGCCTCGTCCCGCGCCGCGGCCAGGCGGTCGATCTCGGCCTGGGCCGAGGCGGCGCGCGAGCGGGCCGCGTTGACCTGTCCGCCCAGCCGGGCGAGGCCCTCGCGGCGGTCGGCGATGGCTCGGGCGACGTCCTTCAGGCGCCGCTCCTCCTGCGCGAGTTCGCGTTCCAGCTCGGCGCGGTGCGCGACGGTGTCCTCCAGGGCGCGCTCGGCCGCCTCCAGGGCCGCTTCGAGTTCGGCCTCCTGCTCCCGGATGCGGGCCGCCTCGCGTTCCATGTCCTCGGGGTCGCGTCCGCGCCGCTCCTCAGGGGGCGCGGAGGTGGCGCTCTTGACGCGGGCGTCGGCCAGCGAGATCGTGCCGCGGACGCGTTCGGCGAGCTGGGAGAGCTCGTACCAGGTCTGCTGGGCCCTCTGCAGGCGCGGGGCGAGCCGGCGGACCTCGTCCTCCAGCAGGCCCTCGCGCTGCAGGGCCTTCCTCAGCTCCTGCTCCGCGGCCTCCTTGCGCTCCTTCAGCGCGGCCTCGTCCGCGACCTCGGTCTGCAGCGCCTGGCGCAGTCGTACGAGATCGTCGGCCAGCAGGCGCAGCCGGGCGTCGCGGAGGTCGGCCTGGATGACGGCGGCCCGGCGGGCCACGGCGGCCTGGCGGCCCAGGGGCTTGAGCTGGCGGCGGAGTTCGTCGGTCAGGTCCTGCACGCGCGCGAGGTTGGCCTGCATCGCGTCCAGCTTGCGCAGGGCCTTCTCCTTGCGCTTGCGGTGCTTCAGGACGCCTGCCGCCTCCTCGATGAAGGCGCGGCGGCCCATGGGGTCGGCGTGCAGGACGGAGTCGAGCTGGCCCTGGCCGACGATGACGTGCATCTCGCGGCCGATGCCGGAGTCGGAGAGGAGTTCCTGGATGTCCAGCAGGCGGCAGGTGTCGCCGTTGATCTGGTACTCGCTGCCGCCGTTGCGGAACATGATCCGCGTGATCGTGACCTCGGCGTACTCGATGGGCAGGGCGCCGTCGGAGTTGTCGACGGTCAGGGACACCTCGGCGCGGCCCAGTGGCGGGCGGCCGGTGGTGCCGGCGAAGATGACGTCCTCCATCTTGCCGCCGCGCAGCGATTTGGCACCCTGTTCGCCCATCACCCAGCTGAGGGCGTCGACGACGTTGGACTTGCCCGAGCCGTTGGGCCCCACGACACACGTGATGCCGGGCTCGAACCGGAGCGTGGTCGCCGAGGCGAACGACTTGAACCCCCGGAGGGTCAGGGCCTTGAGGTGCACGCCGCCGGACTCTACCTCCCGCCGGTGTCTCACTCCATGAACCCGCGGTTTCGCCCTTGAACGTGCAGGGCACACCAAACGTTAAAGAGAGTGAAAGGGTGCGGGGGAAAGAAAGAAGGGACGCCGAAGCGTCCCTTGCAAATCTGACAACTCAGCGGTTGATACGGGCAGCCCAACCCCTGCTGTCATGGTGTGATGCAGTGATCAGGTGAGCGCAGGCTCCGCCTGGTGTGCGTCGATGCTCTCCATGATCCTGTCGTGAGAAGCGGCAGCCGTCAGGGCGTCGTTCTCGGCCTGGATGCGTACGAGCTCGGATTCCAGGTCCTGGACGCGCTGCTGGAGCCGTCGCATCTCGGCGAGGAGTCGAGGGTCGGAGCCGCCGACGTAACCGAGAAGCGCCTTTGCCATGATGGATGGTCCTCCACACTGAGTGACCGACCTAAGCGGTGTGGGTCGTGAGGGATTCGCACCCGCGGTGCTTGACACTGTTGAGTTCGTGCTGCTGTTCATCCATGCCAAACAGCGAAGGTGCGCGGGGTGCTTTCAGCGTCTCACCAAAAAGTTTGACGGTCAACACGATCACGCCCCGTATTGGCGGGCATCCGGGGGGAACGCGGCCTTCAACTGGCGGCGTTGCGACTCCCGCGGGCCTCTCGGGGCGAGACGATCATCCTTGCGTGCGGAGCCTGCCAGAGCAAGCCTGTTCTTGGCAACCACCAGGCAATTTTCTGCTCGGGGCGGGCCGTCGGAGGCCTCCGCCTCCGGTTGCGCCCGGCTCGCTGCATGGAAACGGCTCAGCGGATGGCGAAGCCGTCGTAGCCCCCGCGAGGTGTGTCCCAGATCTCGGTGACGCCGTCCACGTGACCGGGCGTGTCGTCCCCCTGGAGCCACTCGAGTAGCCCTTCGCACCGCTCCCGGGCCCCCTCTGCAACCACCTGGACCCGTCCGTCGCCCAAATTGAGAGCAAAGCCACTCAGGCCGCCGAGCTCCAGGGCCTTGGCCCGCGTGAACCAGCGGAAACCCACACCTTGGACCCGCCCTCGCACCCAGGCGACCATCCGTACATCCTCGCTCATGGGTGCAACCTAACCGGCCAATGTCCCTCCGGACGCTTCCTCCCCTGGCGCCATGCGGTACCGTCCCCTGCCAAGCAATCTCACACGAAACTCACTCGAAGGTGTGAGTTTTGTGATCATGGTTGACCGGGGGGACGTGTCGACCGCCAGGACGAGGAAGGCCAGGACATGGGACGCCACCGACGCTCCGCCGCCGGCCGCGCCGCCACGGGCCGCGCCACGACAGTCACGGGAACGGACGGCTCGTACGCGGGCGGCTACGACCCTCAGCAGTACTCGTACAGCTACGACCCGCCGGAGTCGTTCACCCACGACGCGCGGGAGCCGTTCGCTCACGACGTGCGGGAGCCGTTGGCTCACGACGTGCAGGAGTCCTTCACGGGAGGCTCCACGGCCGCCATGGGGAGCGCCCCGTATCTGAACACCGAGGAGTACGCCGAGGCCTCCGCGCGCAGCGCCGCGTACCTGTTCGCCACGGAGGACGACTACCGCACGGTCTTCCCCGAGCACGGGCCGGGCGCCGGCAAGGACGCACGGCGGGGCGGCTCGCGCCGGCGCAAGAAGCGCGCCGCGACTCCGGTGAAGACCGGGCTGCTCGGTGTCTCTGCCGCCGTCGCCATCGGCACCGTCGCGATGGCCACGGGCGCGATGCCCGGGCTCGACAACTACAAGCTCGGCGGCGGCTCGGGCGGCGACAAGGTGCAGGCCGCGAGCTCGCCGACCAACTCGGCCAGTGAGCAGGGCGGCACCTCGGACAGTGCCGACAGCCGTGACGAGGGCTCCTCCACGAGCCGCGGCGCCGGCCGCGCGGCCTCGCCCGCGCCGAGCGTGTCCGACTCCACGGCCGCGCCGACCCACACCCCGACGAAGAAGCCGAAGACCACGCCGAGCAAGAAGCCGAAGGCGACCGCGCCCCCGAAGAAGGAGAGGACCTCCGCGCCGGCGGCCTCCGCCGCGGTGACGGTGTCCACGCAGGCCGCCGCCGAGGCGGAGGTGCTGCGCCTGGTCAACGTGGAGCGGGCCAAGGTCGGCTGCAGCCCCGTGGCTGCCAACAGCGCGCTCTCGGACCTCGCCGAGAACTTCAGCGACGCCATGGCCGCGCAGGACTTCTTCGACCACACCGACCCCAGCGGCGCCACCCCGTGGGACCGGGCGGCGAAGGCCGGCATATCCAGCCTGGGCGGGGAGAACATAGCCCGGGGCCAGGCGGACGCGGCGGCCGTGATGGACGCCTGGATGAACAGCCCGGGCCACCGGGCGAACATCCTGAACTGCGACTTCAAGACCCTGGGGGTCGGCGTCCACTTCGGGACCGGCGGTCCCTGGTGGACGCAGGACTTCGGCTACTGAGCCAACCGCAGGTCAGACACCTAAAGAACTCCCCTGGGCCGTCTCGGGGCCGTCATCCGCAGGTTCGTCGTCCTCGAAGACGCGGTCCACGGCGGCCCGGGTCCGGGTCTCACTCGACGGCATCAGATGCGTATAGGTGCGCAGCGTGAATCCGGGGTCATGGTGACCCAGGTACTCGCTCAGCGCCTTTATGCTCTCCCCCGCGTCCAGGAGCACCGAGGCGTAGAAGTGCCTCAGTGCATGCATCCCGTTGTCGCGGCCTGCCTCGACACCCACGGCCCGAAGCGCAGGACCCCAGACGCGATCGTTGAAGCGGTTCCGGTACAGCGCCGAAGCGCGCTACCGAGGGGGAAGGCCGTCGGTCGGAGTGGGAGTTTCGGGAAGGCACGGGCGGGCGGAGAGTGGTGCTGCCGTTCCGGTGAACGCTCAGCCGCCGGTCGAATGCGCGTCCAAGGTGGTTCGGTCGAACCGCCTTCGTGGGACGACGAGGCGAGACTCGAACATCAGCGCCAAGCGTTTCGACCGAAACGCTTGCGGGCGGACCGGATTCACCCTGAAATCGGCCTTAACATGCGCACCCGGGAGAGAACAGGTAGTTCTACTCATACCTACCCGTTCTCTTCTCTACAGGGAGCTTGAAATGCTGACCAATGTCCTCGGTTCTGTTGGCAATTTTCTGGAACTCGTCATCGGCGCCCTCTTCTGAGCAATACGGGGGCCCCCGAAGGGGTGTCCTGACCAGGGCTGTTGCAAGGTCGAGGTGATCTTGCGAGGGCCAGGTCAGGGTGTGCGTGACCAGAAAGACCGTAGCTCCGTTGGGGCGAGTGACCTGTGGGGTCGCTTACCCCTAACGGAGCTTCGGTGTTTCGTGAGACTGCCATGCCCGCGTCAACGCTCCGCGAAAATTGACCCCCTGCCGCTCCCGGAAAATTGACCCCCTGGCGTTTGTTCAGTCGCGGAGTGGGCGGCCTGGGTGGCTTTGACGCCGATGCCGATGGCCAGGTGTCTCCTGCCGATCCCGGGCGGGCCGAGGAGGATCAGGTTCTCCGCCTTCGCGACGAACGTACCGGTGGCCAGGTGGGCTGCACATCACCTGTCGGCATGAGCGCACGGTCCGCGAGGTCGTGATGGGGAAGCCCAGCGGTGACCGTTACTGCCCTGACTGCTCCCGAGTCTTCACCCCGGAGGAGCTAAAGGCGCTGCGAGAACGGCAGAGTCGAGAAAGCCAATCCGGGCTTCGAGTGCGGTACAGCAGCGAAGTGCAGCAGCCGTGGTGACCGCAGGCCACCGCCCCGAACCGATGACGTCCCCGTGACCAGGGCGGGAGACCTCCGTGACCTCCCCGCCCGTAATTCACATCGAGGGGGGTGGCGCTGCCCGCCGGCCGTGCCACTCCCGCGCCAGAACGGACGGGGACTCACGGGAAACCGGGGGCAGCAGCGGTGAGTTCCCTCGGAGTGTGCCCAAGACATGAAGTCCGCAGGGCAGGCCCGTGATCGTCCAGCACCGAACGCTGTTGTCCAGCCAGCGCTTGATTACTTTCGCGCCGTCCGCCGAGCGCGGGAAGCCGCCATACACGGTGTGGTGCCCGGCGATCCTGAGCACGACAGGGTGTTCCAAGAACATCGGCTGGGGCCGTCCCGGGGCCGTCGGAGGGTGCTCAACGACGACCAACGCTGACAACCACCGACGGCTAAGTCGCAGGCCGCAGCGTTGATCGCTTGCGGGGCCGCAGGTCGGAGACCCGGCCCTTCACGTCTTCGGCTACTCGTCCGCCACGGCGGTCAGGCGGCGCGGCCCTGGAGGAACACCCGCGCCGTGTCCGTCACACGGCGGCCGAGGTGCTCGGCGGTCTGGATGTCGGCCTTGTGGACGGCGTCCGGCCCCTCGTCGACGTTGCTCTGGGCTGCCGCGCCCGCGAAGACGCCGAGGCGGTTGAGGTCGTGCTCGCTGCCCTCGCTGTTGTTCCAGCCGGGGTGCAGACCGAGGTTGACCCAGTGCATGCCGTGCTGCCCGGCGAGGATCTGGAAGAACTGCAGGGTGTGCAGCTTGTCGCCGCTCTTGGAGCCGGAGTTGGTGAAGCCGGCGGCCAGCTTGTCCTTCCAGTCCTGGCCGAACCAGCGCTTCGAGGACGCCTCGGCGAAGACGTGGAAGGCGCCGGACGCGGTGCCCATGTAGGTGGGCGAGCCGAAGACGATCGCGTCGGAGCGGTCCAGCGTCGCCCACTGCTCGTCGGTGATCTCGTCCACGTTGATCAGGTGCACCTCGGCGCCCGCCTCGGCGGCACCGGCTCGGACGGCTTCCGCGAGCACGGCGGTGTGGCCGTAGCCGGAGTGGTAGGCGATGGAGACAACAGGGGTGGTCACGATGCGAACTCCTGGATCAGCAGGTCAGTAACGATGACGAAAGGAAAGCACTAACTTCGAGTTAGTGCAACCTGCCGGTTAGCGCTGCTTTCGAGTACGCTTGCGGTATGGACATCACGCAGGAGCGCGCGGAGGCGCGGGACCTCCCCTTCAACGTGTTCGCCAAGGCCTGCCCCTCGCGCGGCACGCTGGAGCACGTCACGGGCCGCTGGGGCGCGCTCACGCTGGGCGCCCTGCACGAGGGCTCGCTGCGCTTCAACGAGTTGCGCCGCCGTGTCGACGGCGTGAGCGAGAAGATGCTGTCCCAGACGCTGCACGCGCTGGAGCGCGACGGCCTGGTGCACCGTGAGGCGCAGCCAACCAACCCGCCGCGTGTGGACTACGAGCTCACCCCCCTCGGCCGGGACGTCGCCGAGCGGCTGCTCGGCCTCATCCACCTGGTGGAGGGGCGCATGGACGACGTCCTGGCCGCCCGGGCCCGTTACGACGAGACGCGCGGCGCCCTCTGACACTTCGGGCAGAAGTAGCTGGACCGGTTCATCCACGGCCGTCGGCGCATCGGCGTACCGCACCTCTTGCACGGCAGGCCCTCACGGCCGTACGCGTCGAGGGACCGGTCGAAGTATCCCGACTGCCCGTTGACGTTGACGTACAGGCTGTCGAAGCTGGTGCCGCCGACGGCCAGGGCCGCGTTCATCACGTCCCTGATGTGGCCCACGAGTTCGGCCGTGCGCGGGCGTGTGAAGCCGGCCGTCGGGCGTTCGTGGTGGACGCGGGAGCGCCAAAGGGCCTCGTCCGCGTAGATGTTGCCGACCCCGCTGATCAACGACTGGTCCAGCAGGGCCCGTTTGATCGTCGTGCGCTTGCGACGCAGCGCCCGGTGGAAGGCGTCCTCGTCGAACAGCGGGTCGAGGGGATCACGGGCGATGTGCGCGATGACGTCGGGCAGGCCCTCGGGGGTGTTGTCGTGCAACGACAGTCCGCCGAAGGTGCGTTGGTCGACGAACCGGAGTTCGGTGTGCAGTTCGTCGGCGAAGCGGACGCGGATGCGCAGGTGCTTCTCGTCGGCGGCCGTGTCCGGCTGGACCAGCAGCTGGCCGCTCATGCCGAGGTGGGCCAGGACCGACTGGTGGGTGTCCTCCAGGGGCAGCCACAGGTACTTGCCGCGGCGGCTGGGGACGCCGACGCGATGACCCTTGAGCCGGTGCGCGAAGTCCTCCGCCCCGGCGATGTGCCGGCGCACGGCGCGCGGGTGCAGGACCTCGGTGTCGGCGACGACGCGGTGGGCGACCCACCGCTCCAGTCCGCGCCGGACGACCTCGACCTCGGGCAACTCGGGCATGCGCTCCCCCGTGACTACCGGTGAACGGTCCGAGCGCCCGCCCCACGGCGGGGACGGGCGCTCGGGACGCGCTGTACGTCGGACAAGACTCTTCTGTCAGGCAGAGACGGAGGTGGGGCCTTCGCCGTCGTGGGCGGCCTTCTCGGCGACCGCCTTCTCAACGGCCGCCTTCTCGGCGCGCTCGTCCGCCGCGGCCCGGATGGACCGCCATGCGGACTCGGCTGCCTGCTGCTCCGCCTCCTTCTTGCTGCGGCCGGTGCCGGTGCCGTACGAGACGCCTCCGACGCGGGCGGCAGCAGTGAAGGTCTTCTCGTGGTCGGGGCCGGTCTCCGTGACCAGGTACTCGGGCACGCCGAGGCTCTCGGTCGCGGTGAGCTCCTGGAGACTGGTCTTCCAGTCCAGGCCGGCTCCGAGGTTGGAGGACTTCTCGATCAACGGGTCGAAGAGCCGGTGGACGAGCTCGCTCGCCGCATCGAGACCCTGGTCGAGATAGACCGCGCCGATCACCGCTTCCAGGGTGTCGGCGAGGATGGACGCCTTGTCCCGGCCGCCCGTGCCCTCTTCACCACGGCCGAGCCGGATGAAGGAGCCCAGTTCCAGGCCACGACCGACCTCCGCCAGCGCACGCGAGTTGACCACCGCGGCCCGCAGCTTGGCCAGTTGGCCCTCGGGCAGGTCGGGGTGGGTGCGGTACAGCGTGTCAGTGACGACCAGGCCGAGCACGGAGTCCCCGAGGAACTCCAGCCGCTCGTTGGTCGGCAGACCGCCGTTCTCGTACGCGTAGGAACGGTGGGTCAGCGCTCGCACCAGAAGGGCGGACTCGAGCTTGTACCCGAGCCGCCCTTCCAGAAGCGTGTGGGACGAGGCCGTGTTGTCCGCTTTCTTCTTGGCGGGTGGGTCCGCCTTGGCGTCATCCGCCTTCTTGGCAGTGGACACGGTGCCTCTCACCAGCCGCTCAGACCTCGAGGACCTGGCGCTTGTTGTAGGTGCCGCAAGACGGGCACGCGATGTGCTGCTGCTTGGGCTCGTGGCAGCGCTCGCACGCAACCAGGGTGGGGACCGCAGCCTTCCACTGCGACCGGCGGTGGCGCGTGTTGCTGCGCGACATCTTCCGCTTCGGAACAGCCACGGCTACTTCTCCTGCTTCTCGTCGACGCCCGGTTCGGCGCCGCTCATCTCGTCCTTCTCGCCGTCCTGCATGGTGCCGGCGAGTCCCTGCAAAGCCGCCCAACGGATGTCGACGGCGTCGTGGTGGTGGTCCGGGTCGTCCGCGAGACGTGCTCCGCACTCGGCGCACAGTCCCGGGCAGTCTTCCTGGCACACCGGCTGCATCGGCAGTGCGAGCACCACCGCATCGCGCAGCAGAGGTTCGAGGTCGAAAAGTCCGTCCTCGAGGAAGAACCTGTCCTCGTCGTCCTCGGCGTCGTCGCCCGGTTCCGCGATCACACGGCCCCGGTCGTCGGCGTCAGGGTACGTGAACAGCTCCTGGAAGTCCGCTTCCACGTCCAGCTGAAGCGGCTCCAGACACCTTACGCACTCCCCCTCGGCCTGTGCACGGGCGGTGCCTGTGACAAGCACCCCTTCCATGACCGACTCGAGCCGGAGTTCGAGCTCCACCGGGGCGCCTTCCGGCACTCCGACGACTCCCTGGATTCCGAGGTCCTTGGGAGCGTCGATCGAACGGGTCAGCCGCTGCAGCGCACCAGGACGCCGACCCAGCTCGTGTGTGTCGAACACGAGAGGGTTCCGATGGTCGAGGCGAGCGTTGGGAGCCATTCCTGCTTTCGATCTTCGAACTCAGAGGGACACTGCCCTTCGGTGTCCCCGGGCAGCGTTGATCGCGGACGTACGCGCGACCGAAGAGCCAGGATACTGGACCTTTCGCTCACGGCCCAATCCGGTGGTCCCTTACTGGCCCCGGCCCTGTTCGTACGCCCTCAGCTGCTCCGGCGTGATCATGCCGGTGTCGAAGAGGCTGGTCTCGTCGAGGGCGTACGACTGCTGCGGCTGCTGGGCCTGCTGGACCTGGTTCTGGTCGTACTGCTGGGTGTCGTAGCCCTGGTAGGCATAGGGGTCGGCCTGCTGGTAGCCGTAGGCGTCCTGCTGACCGTAGCCCTGTTGCTGCTGGTACTGGCCCGCGTACGGGTCCGTCTGCTGCTGGTAGCCGTACGCCGGCTGCGGCTCGGCGTAGTCCTGCTGCCGGGCGGCCTGCTGCTCGGCCGCGGCGTCCTGCTGCGTGAGCGCGGCGAGGTCGGCGAGGTAGTCGGCGTCGCTGGAGTGCTGGAAGGACGTGGTGTCGTCGGCGAGGGCGCCCAGGTCGTCGGTGGCGATACGGCCGTGCAGCTTGGACCGGCCCTTGCCGACCGCCTCCAGCGTCTTGGCCAGCACCGCCTCGAAGGCGCCCAGCTTGGCGTCGACGTAGGCGTCGGCGTCCTTGCGCAGGGTCTCCGGGTCGTGGCTGCGCTCGGGGGCGTCCTCGTCCTCGTAGCCCTGCTCGTCGAGGCCCGGGCCGGTGCCGAGCAGCTTCTCGCGGCCGCGGCCGACGGAGCCGAGGGTCTTGGTGAGGACGACCTCGAAGTTGGCCAGCTTGGAGTCGACGTAGTCGTCGGCCTCGGCGCGGACCTCCTCCGCCTCCTGGCGTGCCTCGGCGAGGATCCGGTCGGCCTCCGCCTGGGAACGGCGGGCGATCTCGGTGTCGGAGATCAGCGAGCCGCGCTCGGCGTGCGCGCCCTGGATGATCCGGTCGGCCTCCTGGCGGGCCTGCTCGACCAGCTGCGCACGGTCGCCGATCAGCTCCTGGGCCTGGGCGAGGGAGTCGGGCAGCGCCGCGCGCACCTCTTCCAGCATCGAGAGCAGTTCGGCGCGGTTGACCACGCACGAGGCCGACATGGGCATCGACCGGGCGCCGGAGACCGCGGCCACGATCTCGTCGAGCTTCTTCTGCACGTCCACCGTGTGCTCGCCACTCTCTACCGATGTGTTGGAGACGGACGGGACGACTGTAGTCCCATCAGTCCTGGCGGAGGCGCTCGTTGAGGGCTTCGAGGACGGTCGGCGGTACGAGGTGGGAGACGTCGCCTCCCCAGGTGGCGACCTCCTTGACGAGCGAGGAGGACAGGAAGCTGTAGGTGGGGTTCGTCGGCACGAAGAGGGTCTCCACGCCGGACAGGCCGTTGTTCATCTGGGCCATCTGCAGCTCGTAGTCGAAGTCGCTGACCGCGCGCAGGCCCTTGACGATGGCCGGGATGTCGCGCTCCTTGCAGTAGTCCACGAGCAGGCCGTGGAAGGCCTCGACGATCACGTTGCCGTACTCGGCGGTGACCTGGCGGATCAGGTCGATCCGCTCGTCGATCTCGAACAAGCCCCTCTTGGACTTGTTGATCATCACCGCGACATAGACCTCGTCGTAGAGGCGGGAGGCGCGGGAGATGATGTCGAGGTGTCCGTTGGTGATGGGGTCGAACGACCCGGGACAGACGGCGCGGCGCACTTGAGATCCCTCGCTCTCCGGTCCGGTCATCGTGCGTCTTCGCACGTAGAGGCGGCGCGACCGTACCAAAACGTTCCCTCGCCGTAGCGACGGGCCTTGACCGCGTCGAAACCCTCGGGCCACCTGAATTCTCCGCCTCTGGTGCTGCGCTCCACGGTGACGATCGCCTCCGGCGCGAGCCAGTGTTCAGTGCGGAGTGTGAGCAGGATCTCGCGAAGATCGTGATCTGTCACACGGTACGGCGGGTCCAGGAAGACGAGGTCGTACGGGGCCGTCGGCGCCGACTGGATGATCTGCTCGGCCTTGCCGGACCTGACCTCGGCGCCGGGAAGCCCGAGGCTCCTGACGTTCTCCCGGATGACGCGGGCGGCCCGCGCGTCGGCCTCGACCAGGAGGGTGTGGCTCGCGCCTCGGGAGAGGGCTTCCAGGCCCACGGCTCCCGAGCCGGCGTAGAGGTCCAGGACGCGTTCGCCGTCGAGGGGGCCGCCGAGGAGGGACTGCCAGGTGGAGAGGAGGCCCTCGCGCGCGCGGTCGGAGGTGGGGCGGGTGCCATTGCCAGGCGGCACGGCCAGGCGGCGTCCGCCGGCCGTGCCGGCGATCACGCGGGTCATCTTCGGTCCTTGATGGTGAGCGGCTTTACGTTCAGTGTGGCTGGTCGCGCGCACGCGGCGACAGCCGCATGTTCCATGCTGCCCCGCGCCCCTGGGGGAAGTCTCCCTCAGCCCTTCTCCAGGTACTGCTCCCTCTCCTCGTCCAAGAGGGCGTCCAGGGCCGTCCGCAGGCCCGGGAGGCCGGTCAGCTCCGGGTCCGCCGCCACGACCGCCGCGGCCTCGTCCCTCGCCTCCGCGATGACCTCCTCGTCCTCGATCACCGCGAGGACCCGCAGGCTGGTGCGGGCGCCCGACTGGGCCTGGCCCAGGACGTCGCCCTCGCGGCGCTGCTCCAGGTCGATGCGGGAGAGTTCGAAGCCGTCCAGGGTCGACGCCACCGCGTTCAGGCGCTGGCGGGCCGCGCTGGCCTCCGGCATCTCGGTGACCAGGAGACACAGGCCGGGGGCCGAGCCGCGGCCCACGCGGCCGCGCAGCTGGTGGAGCTGGGAGACGCCGAAGCGGTCGGCGTCCATGATCACCATGGCCGTGGCGTTGGGGACGTTGACGCCGACCTCGATGACGGTCGTGGCGACCAGGACGTCGGTGTCGCCGGCGGCGAAGCGGCGCATCACCCCGTCCTTGTCGTCGGGGTGCATACGGCCGTGCAGGACCTCCACCCGCAGGCCCTGGAGGGGGCCCTGGGCGAGCTGGCCCGCGACGTCGAGGACGGCGAGCGGCGGGCGCTTCTCCGCCTCGTCCTCCGGGGACTTCTTCTTGCCGGACTTCTTCGGGTCGTCCTCCTCGTCGCCGATGCGGGGGCAGACGACGTAGGCCTGATGGCCCTTCTCCACCTCCTCGCGGACGCGCTCCCAGGCGCGGGCCAGGAAGTGGGGTTTGTCGGCGGCCGGGACGACGTGGGAGGCGATGGGTGAGCGGCCGGCGGGGAGCTGGTCGAGGACGGAGGTCTCCAGGTCGCCGAAGACCGTCATCGCGACCGTGCGGGGGATGGGGGTGGCCGTCATCACCAGCAGGTGCGGGGGCTGCTTGCCCTTGCCGCGCAGGGCGTCGCGCTGCTCGACGCCGAAGCGGTGCTGTTCGTCGACGACGACCAGGCCGAGGTCGTGGAACTGGACCTTGTCCTCGATCAGCGCGTGCGTGCCGATCACGATGCCTGCCTCGCCGGTGGCCAGGTCCAGCATCGCCTGCCGCCGGGCGGCCATGCCCATGGACCCGGTGAGCAGCACGACCTTGGTGGCATGCTCCGCGCCCCCGAGCATGCCGCCCTCGGCCAGCTCGCCCATCATCTCCACGACGGAACGGTGGTGCTGCTGGGCGAGCACCTCGGTGGGAGCGAGCATGGCCGCCTGCCCCCCGGCGTCGACGGTGGCGAGCATGGCCCGCAGGGCCACCATGGTGTTGTGGGTGACCGTGAAGTTGTCCGTGACGTAGGCGTGGCTGCGGTGAGCCACGCTGATGCACTGGACCGGCTTCCGCCCCACGTACTCGACGGCCCTGACTCCACGCCGGAAGGTGTTGTACTTCGGCCGGGGACGGACCCGTGCTGCCTTGCGTGTCAGCCGGAACGGGGCGTACTCGTCAGGCAGAGCCACCGAGACGTTGAAAGCGGCCTTCTTCGGCAGGACCCGCGCCCGGCCACCGAGTGACCGCACGAGCCAGGCGACGTCGTCCGCGAGCCTCTGTGAGGCCGAGCAGAACGAGACGCTCATGCCGTCCGCGTGGATGGTGCCGTCGGTGTCCAGAAGGCCTTGCAGCAGGGCCAGACGGTTCTTGACCGAGGTGTTCCTGAACCGGTCGGGGATGAATTTGCCGTGCGACGTCGCGCCCCACAGGTTCATGTCCCGCAGAGTCTGGATCACGGGGTTGCGCAGGCCCCCGGCACGCTGTGTCAGCTGGATGGTGAAGTCGCACCGCGAACCCTTCACCGGAGCGAGGTGGCAGTCGGGCGCCACGGCTGCGGCGACGGCCTCTCGGATCTCGTCGTCGATCGTGGACAGACGCAGATTGTGGCGGAAGGAACCGTCGCCCAGCAGGAGGCCGAAGAGGTATGGATCGAGCGGCAGCCCCGCGTCGCCCCCGAGATCGACAGGAGCCGCTGCGGGGATGTACCACTTCGAGGATCCGTTGGCCTTGAACGTGTCGAGCCGGATCTCCCGGGTCGTCATGACCTTGGGTGCCTGGCCTCGATGCCACCCACAACTCGTGCCGACGATCCAGAGGTGTTCGTCGTCGCACTCCACGGAACTTCCGTCGGAGAGCACCAGCCGCCAGACATCGCGTTCTCCCTGCGGGAAGACACCGTCGACCAGGGCGATCTCCCCGTCCGGCACGACGACCTCGTCTCCCACCCGCATGTCCCCCATCCGGCGGAATCCGGCGGGCGTGAGCACGAGCGAGTCCAAGGGCTGGGCCTTGCCCGAACCGACCTCTCCCTGCAGCAGCCGGTGCATCGGGTGCTCGGTGGCGAGGTCGTCGAAGATTTCCTTCGACACCTTTCGCTGGCCCTCGGTGAGGGTGAAGGGGAGGCGGTCGTCGAAGGCGGTGAGCAGGCCGTCGGGGCTGGGGCGGCGGGCCACCGCCGGGAGTTGGGCGTCGGCGTGGCGGCGGCGGGCGAGGGCGACCTGAAGGACGAATGCCTCGTCCCACTTCAGGCGGGCGCGGGCGTCCTCGATGTCGGCCTTGGTGTGCGGCCGGTGGATCTTGAGCAGGGCCTCGGGAAGGGTGACCAGGCCGCGGCCCTCGCGCAGGGCGGGCGGGAGGGGGTCCACGGCTTCCTGGGCGCCGGGCAGGACCGTCTGGATCGCCTTGCCGATCTTCCAGGACTCCAGCTTGGCGGTGGCGGGGTAGATGGGGATCAGCGCGCCGGCCCAGCTCTCGACCGCCTCCTCGCTGTCGCCGCGCAGCAGTTCGTAGGCGGGGTGGGCGAGTTGGAGGCGTCGGTTGAAGACGGAGACCTTGCCGGAGAACATCGCGCGGGTGCCCGGCAGGAGTTCCTTGTGGGGCTTGTGCACGCCGTTGCCGAAGAAGACCAGTTGGAGGCGGCCGCTGCCGTCGGTGATCGTGACCTCCAGCCGCTGGCCCTTGCCCCGGGGGGCCTTGGCGGAGGCGAAGGTGTGCAGGCGGGCGTCGGCGACCATGGCGACCACCGTGACGTGCTCGTCCATGGGGAGGTCGGCGAGGTGGGTGAGCTGGCCCCGCTCCTCGTATCTGCGCGGGTAGTGGTGCAGGAGGTCGCCGACGGTGTGCAGGCCGAGGTGCTCGGCCATCACCTTCGCGGTGGCGGGGCCGAGCACCTTTTTCAGTGGTTCTTCCAGTGCGGGCACGAGATCCATTGCACACCACCCCACTGACATTGCCGTAAACGTCTGGGGAAACCCCTGGTCAGCCGGGCTGTTGGGGCTCTAGGATGGCGCGCTCCGGCCATCCCCGCGGTCACCTCCCCACCAGGGACCGCCCGACCCCGCGCCGTCCGAAGTCCCCCACCGGCGCTGCGACGATGGACTCCCAGACCTCGAAGTCATCCCAGCCGTCCCAGTCACCCCAGCCGTCCCACACCTTCCAGGTCGACCTGCGCGGCCTGGTGGACCTGCTCTCGCACCATCTGTACTCCAGTCCCAGGGTCTACCTGCGCGAGTTGCTGCAGAACGCCGTGGACGCCATCACCGCCCGGCGCGCCGAGCAGCCCGGCGCCCCGGCGCGGGTGCGGCTGTACGCGGAGGGCGGGGCGCTGCGGGTCGAGGACACCGGGGTGGGGCTCACCGAGGCGGACGTGCACAGCCTGTTGGCGACCATCGGCCGCAGTTCCAAGCGCGCCGAGGGTCTCGAAGCGGCCCGTTCGGACTTCCTCGGGCAGTTCGGCATCGGTCTGCTGGCCTGTTTCGTGGTGGCCGAGCGGATCCGCGTGGTCAGCCGCAGCGCCCGTACGCCGGACGCGGCGCCCGTGGAGTGGACGGCGAGCGACGACGGTTCGTACACCGTGCGGACGCTGGGTCCCGAGGCGCGGCCGGAGCCGGGCACCACCGTGCACCTGGTGGCGCGGGCCGGTGCCGGGGAGTGGCTGGCGCCGGAGCGGGTGCTGGCGCTGGCGCGGGACTTCGGGTCGCTGCTGCCGTACGACGTGCGGGTCGGCGAGGAGGCGGTCACCGACCTGCCGGCGCCCTGGGACCGCTCGTACGTCTCCCCCGCGGGCCGGCGGGTGGCGCTCGCCCGGCACTGCCACGAGCTGTTCGGCTTCACCCCCTTGGACTCGATCGAGCTGGACGTGCCGCTCGCCGGCATCCGCGGGGTGGCGTACGTGCTGCCCTCGGCGGTCAGCCCCGCCCAGCGGGCGACGCACCGCGTGCATCTCAAGGGCATGCTGCTGACGGAGCGGGCCGAACAGCTGCTGCCGGACTGGGCGTTCTTCGTGCGGTGCGTGCTGGACACGGACAGCCTGCGGCCGACGGCCTCACGCGAGTCGCTGTACGAGGACGAGACGCTGGCCGCCGTGCGGGAGGCGCTCGGGGAGCGGATACGTTCGTGGCTGACCGGCCTCGCGGCCGGTGATCCGGAGCGGCTGGCGGCCTTCCTGTCGGTGCACCACCTGGGCGTGAAGTCGCTGGCGCGGCACGACAAGGACATGCTGCGGACGATGCTGCCGTGGCTGCCGTTCGAGACGAGCGACGGGCGGCTGTCGCTGGAGGAGTTCGCGCAGCGGCACGCGGTGGTGCACTTCACGCGGACGGTCGAGGAGTACCGGCAGGTGGCGCCGATCGCGTCCGCGCAGGGCGTCGGGGTGATCAACGGCGGTTACACGTACGACAGCGAGCTGGTCGAGGCGCTGCCCTCGGTGCGGCCGGGGACGGTGGTCGCGGAGCTGGACGCGGACACCGTGACGGCTCATCTGGACGCGGTGGACCCGGTGGAGGAGCTGGCGCTGTCGGGGTTCCTGGCGGCGGCACGGGCGAAGCTGGATTCGGTGCAATGTGACATTGTACTGCGCGCCTTCCATCCCATCTCCGTCCCCGCCCTCCACCTCGACGACCGTTCCGCCCGCCATGAACAGGCCCGCGCCGAGGCGGAGGAGCAGGCCGACGACCTGTGGGCGGGCATCCTCGGCTCGCTGCGCGGCAGCGCCCCGCGCGCGCGTCTGGTGCTCAACCACCTCAACCCGCTGGTCCGCAGGATCGGTTCGCTGGGCGACGCCGAGTTGATCGGCACCGCCGTCGAGTCCCTGTACGGGCAGGCGCTGCTGATGGCGCAGCGGCCGCTGAGGCCGGCGGACACCGCCCTGCTGAACCGGGCGTTCATCGGCCTTCTGGAATGGGCCACCCTCGGGGAGTCCGCGCACGGACAGTCCAGGCCCGGAGAGTCCGCACACGGGGAGGACGGCCGCTGATGGCTGAGATCACGGATTTCGACTCCCTGCGCCGGGAGATGGCGGCCAACTCCGAACGGCCGGAGGGTCCCGCCCGAAACGCGCGCGCGGAGCAGCTGCTCGCCGAGGCCGAGGGGCTGGGCATCCCGCTCGCCGTGATCGAGGCGCTCGGGCACCAGCTGAAGGTCTACAACTACAGCTCCGAGAAGGACAAGATGTTCGTCCCCTTCGCGCGCCTGCTGCGCATGTGGGACGAACGGCCGGAGGACTTCGACGAGTACGAGACGCACTCGCTGCACTGGGTGTTCAAGTGGATGTCGTCCGGCATGCTCGACCAGCCGCACGTTCCGCTCGCCTCGATCGAGAAGTGGCTCGGCGAGATGGAGCACCGCTACCGGCTGGCGGGGCACTCGGAGCGGGCCGTGCGCGGCGCCGAGTTCAGTGTCGCCGCGCACGTCGGTGACATTCCGCGCGCGGAGCGGGCGTATGCCGCCTGGCTGGCGGCGGACCGGGACAGCATGGCGGACTGCCACGCGTGCGAGCTGCACGGGCAGGGCTGGTGGCAGGCGGAGCGGGGGCGGGACGCGGAGGCGCTGCTGCTGTGGCGGCCGGTCCTGGAGGGCGAGTTCACCTGTGCGCACGAGCCGCACACGGTGCTCGCGTCGTCGCTGGTGCCCTTGCTGCGGCTGGGCCGCATGGACGAGGCGCGCGCCAACCACCTGCGGGGCTTCCGGCTCGTGCGGCCGATGGAGAGCATGCGGGCCGCGTACGCGGACCACGTGGAGTTCTGCGCGCTGACCGGCAACGAGGCGCGCGGCCTGGAGCTGCTCGCGGAGCGGCCGGCGTACTTCACCGACACCGGGCATCCGCGCAGCCGGCTGGACTTCCTGGCCGTGGTGGCGCTGCTCATGGACCGGCTGACCGAGCTGGGGCTCGGCGACAGGGAGGTCCCCGGGCCCGCCGGCCGGGCGTGGCGCGCGGGCGAACTGGCCACGCACGCGCGTGCGGAGGCCCTCGCGCTGGCGGCCCGCTTCGACGAGCGCAACGGCACGGCGTACGTGAGCGAGCGGGCACGCGCGCGTATGGGGCAGCGCCCGCTGGCGGACCGGCTGCCGCTCGGCGTGCGCGCGGTGCGCCCGGTCTCCGTGCCCGTGCCGCAGGCCCCGGTGCCGGTGGCGGCGCCGGAAGACGTGCCGGACCTGTCCGCGCTGCTGGCCGAGGCGCGGCGCCTGTCGGACACCCTGCAGCCGAACGCCGTCGAGGCGTGGGCGGCGGTCGCCCGGGCCGCCGAGGGCGTCGAGCTGGACGCGCGTGAGCGCGCGGAGATCGTCGACCACGAGGCGATGGACCGGGGCCCCGAGGGCGCCGAACTCTTCGAGCGGGCCGCCGAGCTCTACGCGCTGGCGGGCGACCCCGGTGAGGCGTTGGCGGCACGCACGCGTGCGGCGTACGTACGCGCCCTGACCGGTCGGGTGGACGAGGCTCTTGCGGCGGTCGCCGAGCCGTACGACGAGATCCTCGCGCTGTACGCCGACGGCGCCACCGGCGTGCACCAGACGGCGTCGGTCCTGATGGGGCGGGCACGGATTCTGATGCGCCGGGTGGTGGCGGCGGACGAGGTCCCGCAGGGCGACGGGGAGACGGTTCTGGGCGATGCCGAGGCCGCTGTCCGTGAGGTGCTCGCGTTCGTCGGTGGGTACGACGGCGACGACGTGCGGATCGTGTCCCGGGACGCGGAGGCGCGGGCCATGCTCGCGGAGCTGGCGGTGCGGCGCGGGGATCTCGAGGAAGCCGTCGCGTTGTTCGGGCGGGCCTCGGCCGGGTTCGTGGGCGCGGGGCTGCCGTGGTTCGCGGTGGAGTACGAGGCGCGGCTGGCCGGGCTGGCGCACCACCTGGGTGACATCGCCGAGGCGGAGCGGGCGCTGCGGGCGGCTCTCGCGCACGGCGGGCCGTATCTGGAGGCGGTCGGACGGGCCCAGTTGCATCTTCAGCTGGCCGAGGTGCTGGGCGGCCGGGGACAGGCCGTGGAGGCCGCCGAGCACGCCCTGGAGGCCGCGCACTGGGCCGACGAGGCCGGTGAGGGCCCGACGCTGGGCGCGTGGGCGCGGCATCAGCTGGGCGGGTTGCTGCTGCGGCAGGGCAGGTGGGCCGAGGCCGCGGAGGTGCTGGAGTCGGCGCTGCCCGACCTGAGCGTGGAGACGCACGGCGACGGGGCGGTCGTACAGGCTCAGTGGTGGCTGGGCGACTGTCTGAGCGAGCTGGGCGAGCACCGGGAGGCGGCCGACCGGCGGTTGCGGGCCGCGGAGATCGCCCGGCACTGGCCCGAGCAGCACGACCACGCCACGCTCGCCCACCTCGCCGCCGAGTCACTGGGAGCGGCGGGGCTGCCGGCGGAGGCGGAACGGGCGTACGCGCGCGCGGGCGAACTGTGGCGCGAGGTCGGCAATGTGCACGGGCTGGTGCGGTCTCTGCGTGCCCGGGCGTGGCTTGCGCTGCGGGCGGACGGCGGGACGGACGCGGCGCGGGAGCTCATGGCGGGCGCGGTCCACGAGTGCGAGGCGGCGGCCGGCGCCACGGCCGACGAGGAGGCGCGGGAGCGGCTGGTCGCCGAACTCGGCCACACCCGCCGCCAGTTCGGCGACCTGCTGGCCCGCTCGGCCGCGGAGGACGCCGACGACGACGCGATCCGGGCCACCCTGGAGGAGGCGCTGTCCCAGGTCGTCGAGGCGGCCGCCGTGTTCGCCTCCCTCGGGGACGGCGCGCTGGACAGCCGTACCGGCGCCGAACTCGCCGCGGGCTGGCTGGAGAGCGACCTCGGCCGCTCCGCGCGGGCGGCGGCACGCGCGCGTGGGGTGCTCGCCGCCTACGACGGCGCGGACGGCGCCGACGAGACGGCGCAGGCGCGGCGGGTGGAGGCGGAGCAGATGCTGCAGGTGGCGGAGGAGCAGGGGGCTCGGTAGGGAGCGGCCGTCACTCCACGCCGATCAGCAGCAGGGCCCCCTGCCCGCCCCGGTACACGACGGTGTCCACGGCGAGGTGCGTCTCGCGCACGCGTGCCTCCAGGTGGTCGGCGATGGACTCGGGCGCGTCGTCGCCGAGGACCAGGGTGACCAGCTCGCCGCCGGCCTGGAGCATGCGGTCCAGGACGGTCTCGGCGGCCGCGGTGACGTCCGCGCCGATCACGGCCACGTCCCCCTCGATGAGGCCGAGCACGTCACCGGCCTGGCAGATGCCGGCCATCGTCCAGGACTGGCGCTCGGCGACGCAGACCTCGGCATAGCGGGTGGCGCCGGCCGCCGAGGTCATCGACACGACGTCCTCGTCGAAGCGGCGCTCCGGCTCGTGCACGGCGAGCGCGGCGATGCCCTGGACCGCGGAGCGGGTCGGGATCAGGGCCACCCGGATGCCCTCGGTGCGGGCCTGCTCGGCGGCCGCGGCCGCGGTGTGCCGCAGCTCCGCGTCGTTGGGCAGCAGCACGACCTCGCGCGCGTGGGCCCGTCGTACGGCCTCCACGAGCTCCCCGCTCGCGGGCGGCTCCCCGGGGCGGGCCAGGACCGTGGTGGCTCCGGCCTCGCCGTACAGCCCGGCCAGGCCCTCCCCGGGCACGACGGCCACCACCGCGCGCTGGACCCTGGGCCGCGGCGGCCGCTCGCCGCGGGCCGTGTGGACGTCCCCGACGCCGAAGTGGGTGATCCGGATGCGGTACGGCCGCCCGGCCTCGACGCCCGCCTCCACGGCGGCGCCCGCGTCGTCCACGTGCACGTGCACGTTCCACAGCCCGTCGCCGCCGACGACGACCAGGGAGTCCCCGAGCGCGTCCAGCCGCTCCCGCAGCCGCGCGACGGCCGTGTCCTCGGCCTCCAGGAGATAGATCACCTCGAAGGCGGGGCCGTCCTCCTCCACGACGGAGGTGGCTACCGCGCACGCACCGACGTCGTCGGCGCCGCCCTCCATGCGCCCGGGCTCGCACACCGTGTCCGTGAGTCCCGCGGCACCCGCGGCCGGCCTGGGCGTCTCCCCCGTGAACGTCTCCACCAGCGCCCCGAGCACCGCCACCAGCCCCCGGCCGCCGGCGTCCACCACTCCGGCGCGCCTGAGCACGGCCAGCTGCCCCGGGGTCGCGGCGAGGGCGGCGCGCGCGCCTTCGTATGCGGCCCGCGCCACCGTCCCGCAGTCGCCCTCGACGGCGTGGGCCGCGTCCGCGGCGGCCGCGGCGACGGACAGGACCGTGCCCTCGACGGGATGCGCTACGGCCTGGCGGGCGGCGTCGGCGGCGTGCCGCAGGGCGAGCCGCAGGCCGTCGCCGTCGGTGTGAGGCCTCTCACCGTCGGCGGCGAGGATCTGGGTCATGCCGCGCAGCAACTGGGCGAGGATCGTCCCGGAGTTGCCCTGGGCGCCTATCAGGGCCCCGTGCGCCATCGCGCGCACGGCGTCGGCCAGCGCCGGCTTCCCCGGGGCCCGGGAGTCCACCTCGTGGGCGGCGAAGACGGCCTCGACCGCTGCGACGGCGGACTCCACGGTCAGGTACAGGTTGGTGCCGGTGTCCCCGTCGGCCACGGGGTACACGTTGATCGCGTCGATCTCCTCGCGCGCGCTGCCGAGCGCCTCCAGCGCGAGGCCGCACCAGGTGCGCACCGCGAGAGCATCGAGGAATGTCTGCGGCACCTGCGCCACCTGCGCCTCCTGTAGCTGCTGGACTGGACGCAGCGTAGACCGCGGACCGGTGTCCGCCGGAAGAGGGCCGGGGGCGGGCCCCTGAGCAGCCATGGTAGTTTCGTTGTACTGGCGCAGTCGTTGTATGCTGCTCCGGTTGCCCGATGCAGATCGGGCTTTCCCACCCTGGCAACGCCACCCAGATCACTGATCCTGCGATCTCGATCCCGGCATGCCGGGGCCCAACCGTAAGTGCATCTGAAGTCTTTGGAGTGACCCGTGGCTGCCAACTGCGACGTCTGCGGCAAGGGGCCGGGCTTCGGCAACAACATCTCGCACTCGCACCGCCGTACGTCCCGTCGCTGGAACCCGAACATCCAGCGCGTCCGTACTGTGGTCGGCGGGACGCCGAAGCGCGTGAACGCTTGCACCTCGTGCATCAAGGCCGGCAAGGTCTCGCGCTGACGCCCACAGCTGAGCGCGCGGCCACTGCTGGTTCGCTGCACTGAGCCGGTCCACCGAGAGGTGGGCCGGCTTTTTGCCGTGCCCGGCGATGGAGCCTTGCCCGGCGATGGAGCCTTGCCCGGCGATGGACCTGACAAGCTGGGCGCATGCGTTTCGGGATCCTGGGCCCGCTGGAGGTTCGCACCGACGACGGCACCCCCGTCGACCCCGGCGGCCCCCGTCCCCGCGCCCTGCTCACGCTCCTGCTCCTCGACGCGGGCCGTACGGTCTCCGCCGAGCGCCTGGTCGACGGCCTGTACGGGGCCCGGCCGCCCGCCGGGGCGGCGAACGCGCTCCAGTCGCAGATCTCCCGCCTGCGCCGCCGGCTCGCCCCGCACACCGAGATCGAGGCGACCCCCGCCGGGTACCGCATCGTCACGGCTCCGGACACGGTCGACGCCCACCTGTTCGAACAACTGGCCGCGCAGGGGCGTGCCGCCGCCGCGGATCCCCGGCAGGCCGCGGCGCGACTCGCGGACGCCCTGGCCCTGTGGCGGGGGCCCGCGCTGCCCGACCTCCCGGACGCGCGGGCCGAGGCCGCGCGGCTGGAGGAGCTGAGGCTCTCCGTATCGCAGGACCGGATCGAGGCCGAGCTGGCGCTCGGGGGCGGCCCCGGGCTCGTACCGGAGCTGCGGACGCTGCTCGCCGCCCATCCGCTGAGCGAGCGGCTGTACGGGCAGCTCATGCGGGCCCTGCGGGCCGACGGACGGCCCGCCGAGGCACTGGCGGTGTACGAGCAGGCCCGGCGGACACTCGCCGACGAGCTGGGCGCCGACCCCTCGCCCGAGCTGGCTGCGCTGCACCTGGAGCTGCTCCGGGGCGCGGAGCCGGAGCGCCCGCGCCTCCCGGCCCAGCTCACCCGGTTCGTCGGCCGCGAGCCCGAACTCGCCCGCATCGCCGCCCTCCTCCCCGACTCCCGCCTGCTCACCCTCACCGGCCCGGGCGGAGCGGGAAAAACCCGGCTGGCGATCGAGGCGGCCGCCGCACTGGCGTCAGACCCCGCCGCCTGCTTCGTCGAGCTCGCCCCCGTCACCGAGGGCGGGCGGATCGTCTACGCCGTGCTGGCCGCCCTCGGCATGCGGGACGGGTTCCGGTCGCCCGCCACCGACGTCACCGACCGTCTGCTGACCGCCCTGGAGGACCGTGAGCTGCTGCTCGTCCTCGACAACTGCGAGCACCTCGTCGAGGACGCCGCCCGGCTGGCCTCGCTGTTGCTGTCCACCTGCCCCGGCGTACGGATCCTCGCCACCAGCCGTGAGTCCCTGGGGATCACCGGTGAGGTGCTGGTCCCCGTGCCGCCGCTGCCTGCGGAGCCGGCCGTCCGGCTCTTCCTCGACCGGGCCCGGGCGGTGCGCCCGGACTTCGACGGGCACGCGCGCGTGGCCGATGTCTGCGCCGCCCTCGACGGGCTGCCCCTCGCCATCGAGCTCGCGGCGGCCCGGCTGCGCACCCTGACCCCGGACGAGCTGGCCGACCGCCTCGACGACCGGTTCCGGCTGCTCTCGCGCGGCGACCGCTCCAAGGCGCCCCGGCACCGCACCCTGCGCGCGGTCGTCGAATGGAGCTGGGGCCTGCTGTACGAGGAGGAGCGGGAGCTGGCGCGGCGGCTGACGGTGTTCGCCGGGGGCGCGAGCCTGGAGGCCGTCGAGGCGGTGTGCGGGCTGCCGTATCCGGAGGACGTGCTGGCCTCGCTGGTCGAGAAGTCTTTGGTGGAGGTGTCCGAGGGGCGCTACCGGATGCTGGAGACGATCCGGGCGTTCGCGGCGGAGGAGGCGCCGGACCTCGGGGACGCCCACGCCGCCTACTTCCTGCGGCTGGCCCAGCGGGCGGAACCGCACCTGCGCGGCGCCGAGCAGCTGCCCTGGCTGGCCCGGCTGGCCGCCGAGCGCGCCGATCTCGACACGGCACTGAGCCACCTCGTACGCCACGACCCCGCCGGTGCCCTGCGCCTGATGGGGCCCCTGTCCTGGTTCTGGCGGCTGCGCGGGGTGCACGGCGAACGGGTCGCGACGGCACGGGAGTTGCTGGCAGCCGTCGGGGAGGAGCCGCCGCCCGGGCTGGAGGAGGAGTACGTGCTGTGCGAGATCAACGCGCTCTCCGGGGCGGGTGAGGAACCGGAGCTCATCGCGCGCGTGGACGAGGTCCTCGGGACGTACAGGGGGCCGTTGCGGCTGCCGTACGTCCTCGTGCTGTGGGCGGTCGCGGCCGGTCCGCGGCCCGCCACCGACGACCGGGCCCTCGCCCTGGCCGGCGGCTCCTCCTGGGCGCATGCCCTGCTCGACGTGGGCTTGGGCTTCCGGGCGCAGTTCGCGGGGCGGCCGCGTCAGGCCGAGGAGTTCTTCACCCGGGCGCTGCGGGGCTACCGCACCACCGGGGACCGCTGGGGTCTGGCCAACTGCCTCGACCCGCTCGGCATGTTCGCCCACGCGCGCGGTGAGACCGAGCGCGCCCTGCGGCTGCTCGACGAGGGACTGGCGTACGTGCGGGAGCTGGCCGCGCCGGAGGAGACCGCCGACCTGCTGCGCAGCCGGGCCACCGTGCTGCTGCACAGGGGCGACACGGCCTGTGCCGTGGGCCACTTCGAGGAGGCGCTGGCGCTCGCGCGCGGCGCCGGGCTGCCCGACAAGGTGGCGGCCGCCCGGCGCGGCCTCGGCGACGCGGCCCGGCTGTCCGGGGACACGGCACGCGCGCGCGTGCACTACGAGAGCGCCCTGCGGGAGTGCGCCGCCAACTGGTTCAGCGTCGGCGAGACCGTCCGTGCCCTCATCGGGCTCGGCCGCACGGCCGCCGCCGAGGGGCACACCGAGGAGGCCGCCGACTGGTTCGGGCAGGCCGCCGGACTCGCCGGCGAGGGGCCGGGCGACCTGGAACTCGCCGACGCCGCCGAGGCCCTGGCGTCCGTCGCCGCCCCGGAGCGGGCCGCCGAACTGCTCGGCGCCGCGGCGGCCCTGCGGGGCGCGGGCAACACCGTCGACCCCGACGTCGTACGCACCGAACAGCAGGCGCGCGCGGAACTGTCCGCGACGGCGTACGACAAGGCCTTCGAGCAGGGGTGCGCCCTGCGGGCGGCGGCGGTCAGCGAACGGTAGGAGAGCGGTCAGCGCCCGAGCCGAGGCTCGTCGCATGACGAAGAACCTCAGCGGCCTCCGTGTCCTGATCTCCGGCGCGAGCGTCGCCGGTCCCGCCCTCGCCCTGAACCTGGCCCGCCTCGGCGCCCGGGTGACCGTCGTGGAGAAGGCCCCGGAACTGCGCGGCGGCGGCTTCGCGGTCGACTTCCGCGGCCATGTCCACCGCCGGGTCCTCACCTCCATGGGCATCTGGGACGAGATCCACGCCCGCCAGACCCACATGGGCCGTCAGATCGTGGTCGACGCGGACGGCAACCCGCGCGTGGACCTGCCCGCCGAATTGATGAGCGGCGACGTGGAGATCTTCCGCGGCGACCTCGCGCAGATCATGTACGAGCGGACGAAGGACGACGTCGAGTACGTCTTCGGCGACTCGGTCGCCTCCCTGGCCGAGGACGCGGACGGCGTCGACGTCACCTTCGGCATGGGCGCGCCCCGCCGCTTCGACCTGGTCGTCGGCGCGGACGGACTGCACTCCCACACCCGTCGGCTGGTCTTCGGCGACGAGTCCCGCCACCTGCGCTTCTTCGACCACTACGTCGCCGGCTTCGACGTCCCCAACCATCTCGGCCTGGACCGCACCGGCCGCGTCTACAGCGAGCCGGGCCGCGCGATCGTCATGGCCAACTACGACGGCGACCCGGACCGCTGCCACGCGCTGCTGGTCTTCCGGTCCGCGGAACTGTCGTACGACCGCCGGGACGTCACGGCGGTCAAGCGGATCCTCATGGAACGCTTCGCCGGGATGGGCTGGGATGCCCCGACCGCCCTCAAGGCCCTCGAACAGGCCGACGACCTGTACTTCGACGCCATCGCCCAGATCCACGTCGACCGCCTCACCAAGGGACGCGTGGCGCTCCTCGGGGACGCGGGCTACGGGGCGACCATGGGCGGCATGGGGACGGGGGTGGCGATCGTCGGGGCGTACGTCCTCGCCGGTGAACTCGCCCTCGCGGAAGGCGACTTCCGTACCGCCTTCGCCGAGTACGAGACCCGGGTGCGGGACTTCGCGAAGGGCTGCCAGAAGATCTCCGGCAACGCGGGCCCGTTCTTCGCGCCGCCTACCGAGCGGCGCATCCGCAGCCGGGACCGCATGTACCGGATCCTCGCCTCCCGCCCGCTGGCCCGCTTCTTCAAGCGGATGACCGAGAAGGCGGCGACGGGCATCACGCTCAGGGACTACCCGTACTGAGGGCCCAGCCGTGGTCGACGGGCCCGATCCCGCCACCGAGCGCGAAGCCGGCCGCGATCGCCCCGGTGACGTACTCCTTGGCGGCCCGCACCGCCTCCGGCACGGACTGCCCCTTCGCGAGCTGCGACGCGATCGCGGACGCGAGGGTGCAGCCCGTGCCGTGCGTGTGCCGGTTGTCGTACCGGGGGGCGCGCAGCCAGTGCTCCTGGGAGCCGTCGGTGAGCAGGTCCACGGCGTCGCCGGGCAGATGGCCGCCCTTGATCAGCACCCACTTCGGCCCGTACGCCAGGACGGCCGCCGCCGCCTGCGGCAGCTCGTCCTCCGACTGCACGCGCACACCGGTGAGTTGGGCGACCTCGTCGAGGTTCGGGGTGGCGACGGTGGCGACCGGGAGCAGCCGCTCGCGCATCGAGTCCAGGGCGGAGTGGGCGAGCAGCGGGTCCCCGTGCTTGGAGACGCCCACCGGGTCCACCACCGCCGGTGCGTCCGTCCCGGCGACCAACTCGGCCACCAGGGCGACCAGTTCGGCCGAGGCCAGCATCCCGGTCTTCACCGCCTGGACGCCGATGTCGTCGACGACGCTCCGGTACTGCGCGCGCACCGCCTCCGCGGGCAGCTCCCAAGCCCCCTGTACGCCAAGGGAGTTCTGGGCGGTGACGGCCGTGACGACGCTCATGCCGTGCACACCGAGCGCGAGCATCGTCTTCAGGTCGGCCTGGATCCCGGCGCCTCCGCCGGAGTCGGAGCCCGCGACCGTCAGCACCCGCGGCCTCACGACTCGATGTCCCCGAAGTGGTCCCAGCCGCCCTTGCTGGTCCACGGCGCCCCGTCGACCGTCACCTGGGGCAGCGCCGAGGGGTTGAGGACCTCGCCGATCACCTTCCAGCGGGCGGGCAGCTTCACGTCGGGCGGGAAGGTCGCCACGATCGCGTGGTCCTCTCCCCCGCTGAGCACCCACTGCATCGGGTCGACGCCGACGGCCTGCCCGATGTCGTTCATCTGGGACGGGATGTCGATCGCGCCGGAGCGGATGTCGATGCGGACCTTGCTGGCCTCCGCGATGTGCCCGAGGTCGGCGATCAGCCCGTCGCTGACGTCGCACATCGCGGTCGCGCCGAGCCCGGCCGCGGCCGGTCCCGCGTGGTACGGCGGCTCCGGGCGCCGGTGCGCCTCCACGAAGGCGCGCGGCGATCGGAACCCCCGGGACAGCACGGCGTACCCGGCGGCCGACCAGCCCAGCCAGCCGGTGACCGCGACGAGGTCGCCGGGCTGGGCTCCGGCCCGGGTGACGGGTTCCTGGTTGCGCAGATCGCCGAGCGCGGTGATCGACACCACGATCGTGTCGCCCCGTACGACGTCCCCGCCCACCACCGAGGCGCCCGCGACCTGGCACTCGTCGCGCAGGCCGTCCATCAGCTCGCTGGGCCAGGTCACCGGGAGTTCGGCGGGCACGACCAGGCCGAGCAGCAGCGCGGTCGGGACGGCGCCCATGGCGGCGATGTCCGCGAGGTTCTGCGCGGCGGCCTTGCGGCCCACGTCGTACGCCGTGGACCAGTCGCGGCGGAAGTGCCGGCCCTCCAGCAGGATGTCGGTCGAGGCCACGACCCGCCGGTCGGGCGCGGCGACCACCGCGGCGTCGTCGCCGGGGCCGACCCGGACCGCCGGGGTGGTGGTGAGACGGGAGGTGAGCTCCCTGATGAGCCCGAACTCCCCGAGCTCACCAACAGTGCCCTTCATTGCCTCTGCTCCCCTTCTGTCCCTTGCCGTTCCCGGTCGCGCGTCATCAGTGTCCTCGATACGGTCGAGTTGTCCGTCAACCTGTGTCCTGCCCGCACCCCGGCGCGGGGACCACCGTCGCCGCGGGTCTCCCCGTGGCGAGCGGCGACGCGATACCGTGGCGTTCCTTTTCCCCACATGATCCTCGTGGCCGCCCTGGAGGTTCCGTGGTACAGGCGTACATCCTGATCCAGACGGAGGTCGGCAAGGCGTCGACCGTCGCCGAGACGATCAGCAAGATCCCTGGGGTGATCCAGGCCGAGGACGTGACAGGACCCTATGACGTGATCGTGCGGGCGCAGGCCGACACCGTGGACGACCTCGGCCGCATGGTGGTCGCGAAGGTCCAGCAGGTGGACGGCATCACCCGCACCCTGACCTGCCCGGTCGTCCATCTGTAGCCCCCGTCTACCCTTGGCCGGTGAACTTCTTTCGTCACCGGCGCCGCACCCTTGCCGGGCTGCCCGCACTCGCCCTGCTCACTGCCGTGGGCTGCTCATCAGCAGACGACGGGGCGTCGGCGACGGTTCCCTCGCCGGGCGCGAAGGTCACCGGGTTGTGCATGAAGCTGGACAAGGCCCTGCCGTCCGAGGTCGACGGACAGGATCGCCGGGATCCCACGCCCGCGTCCGCGCTGACCGCGGGCTGGGGGAACCCGGCGATCATACTGCGCTGCGGCGTCGACCGGCCCGCGAAGATGGGTGATCCGGAGGCCGACGGGGTCGAGGTGAACGGTGTGGGGTGGCTGCTGGAGAAGCGGGGCGACGGCTCGTTCCGCTTCACGACGACACTGCGCAGGGCGTACGTCGAGGTCACGATCCCCAAGGCCCGCACCGCGGACGGCATGTCCCCGCTCGTCGACCTGGCGCCGGCCGTGAAGAAGGCGATCCCCGAGGGGATCGCCGACTAGTGCACCGCGATGGTCAGCGCAGGCCCGTCGGCCTGCGGAGGGCCGCCTGGATGAGGCGGTCGACGAGTTCCGGGTAGCCGACTCCGGTCGCCTGCCACATCTGCGGGTACATCGAGATGGGCGTGAAGCCGGGCATCGTGTTGATCTCGTTGATCACGAAGCCCTCGTCGGTCAGGAAGAAGTCCGCGCGGACCAGTCCCTCGCACGAGGCCGCCTCGAAGGCCTCCACCGCGAGGCGCTGGACCTCGGCCGTCTCCTCGGGGGTCAGGGGCGCGGGCACGATCCCGGGGGTGGAGTCGATGTACTTAGCCTCGAAGTCGTAGTACGCGTGCTCCTGCGGCGGCGGGATCTCGGCCGGGACGCTGGCCCGCGGGCCGTCCTCGAACTCCAGCACCCCGCACTCGATCTCACGGCCCCGCAGGGCGGCCTCGACGAGGATCTTCGGGTCGTGCCGCTGGGCCTCGGCGATCGCGTCGCCGAGCCCGGCGATGTCGTCGACCTTGGTGATGCCGATCGACGAGCCGGCGCGGGCGGGCTTCACGAACAGCGGCCAGCCGTGCTCCCCGGCGAAGTCGACGACCTTCTTGCGGGCCGCGGCCTCGTCCCGCTCCCACTCGCGCGGCCGGATCACCACGTACGGGCCCACCTTGAGCCCGAAGGAGGTGAACACCCGCTTCATGTACTCCTTGTCCTGGCCGACGGCCGAGGCGAGCACACCCGCGCCCACGTACGGCACACCGGAGAGCTCCAGCAGGCCCTGAAGGGTGCCGTCCTCGCCGTAGGGGCCGTGCAGGACGGGGAAGACGACGTCGACCTCACCGAGCGCCTTGGGCACCGATCCGGGCTCGCTGACGACGACTTCGCGGTTGCCGGGGTCCAGCGGGAGCACCACGCCGCCCTCGCCGGACTCGGCCACGTCCTCGACCTCGGGCGTACGGCGGTCGGTGATCGCCATGCGTTCCGGTTCGTCGGCGGTGAGGGCCCAGCGTCCTTCCCGCGTGATGCCGATCGGCAGGACGTCGTACTTGGTCCGGTCGATGGCCTTGAGGACGGCGCCCGCGGTGACCACGGAGATCCCGTGTTCGGAGCTGCGCCCGCCGAACACGACGGCCACGCGCGGCTTGCGAGGCGGCTGCTCAGGGCTCTGGGGAAGGTTCTCGGTGCTCATATCGCGTTGAGAGTACCCGGTGGTAGTGCCCTGAGACAGCGTGCCACCGGCGGCGTCGCTCAGCGTCGTTCGGGCTTCGCGCTGCGCGACATCAGCTCCTTGACGGCGACGACCGGCGGCTTGCCCTCGTGCACGATGGCGACGACCGTCTCGGTGATCGGCATGTCGACGCCGTGCCGGCGGGCCAGACCCAGCACGGACTCGCACGACTTGACGCCCTCGGCGGTCTGCTTGGTGACCGCGATGGTCTCCTGCAGGGTCATGCCCTTGCCGAGGTTGGTGCCGAAGGTGTGGTTGCGCGACAGCGGCGAGGAGCAGGTCGCGACCAGGTCGCCGAGGCCCGCGAGTCCGGCGAACGTCAGCGGGTCGGCGCCCAGCGCGACACCGAGCCGCGTGGTCTCCGCGAGCCCGCGCGTGATGAGCGAGCCCTTGGCGTTGTCACCGAGGCCCATGCCGTCGGCGATGCCGACGGCGAGACCGATGACGTTCTTCACGGCGCCGCCGAGTTCGCAGCCCACGACGTCGGTGTTGGTGTACGGCCGGAAGTACGGGGTGTGGCAGACGGCCTGCAGTCGCCGGGCGACCGTTTCGTCGGTGCAGGCGACCACGGCGGCGGCCGGCATCCGGGCGGCGATCTCCCGCGCCAGGTTGGGCCCGGTGACGACGGCGATACGGTCGGCGCCGACCTTGGCGACGTCCTCGATGACCTCGCTCATCCGCATGGTGGAGCCGAGTTCGACGCCCTTCATCAGCGACACCAGGACCGTGTCGGGCGCGAGCAGCGGCACCCACTCGGCGAGGTTGGCGCGCAGGGTCTGGGAGGGCACGGACAGGACCGTGAAGTCGGCGCCCGCGGCGGCCTCGGCGGGGTCGGTGGTGGCCCGCACGTTCTCCGGAAGCTCCACGCCGGGGAAGTAGTCGGGGTTCGTACGGCGGGAGTTGATGGCCTCGGCCACCTCCGGACGCCGGGCCCACAGGGTGACCTCGCACCCCGCGTCGGCCAGCACGATCCCGAACGCGGTGCCCCACGAACCGGCGCTGAAGACGGCCGCCTTGACGGGCTTGCTCACGTGCCCTGCCCCTCTTCCTGCTCTGCCTTGGTCTGCGTCTGCGCCTGCGTCCTGCGCCGCTGCTCGATCCGCTCGCGGCGCGGGTCGTAGGGGGTCTCGGGCGCCTTCTCGCCGCGGATCTCCTCCAGCTGGCGGGTGATGGCGGCCATGATGACCTCGGTGGCCTCCCTGAGGACCTCCGCGGTCATCTCCTTGTCGTAGAAGCGCGAGAGGTCCACGGGCGGGCCCGCGAGCACATGGTGGGTCTTGCGCGGCAGGACGTAAGCCTTCTTGCTGTACGGCGGCAGCAGTTCGTTGGCTCCCCACTGGGCGACGGGGATGACCGGGCACTTGGTCTGCAGGGCGACCCGGGCGGCGCCCGTCTTGGCCGTCATGGGCCAGCCGTTCGGGTCCCGGGTGATCGTTCCCTCGGGGTAGAACACGACGCACTCACCGCGCTCCACGGCGTCGACGGCGGCGCGGAACGCGCTGAGCGCGTCCGTGGACTCGCGGTAGACGGGGATCTGTCCGGTGCCGCGCATCGCGGCTCCGACGAATCCCTTCTTGAAAAGGCCGCTCTTCGCGAGGAATCGCGGAACCCGTCCGGTGTTGTACTGATAGTGCGCGTACGCGAAGGGATCCGCGTGGGAATTGTGGTTCACCGCGGTGATGAATCCGCCCTCGGCCGGAATGTGCTCCATTCCGCGCCAGTCCCGCTTGATCAGAGCCACCAGCGGCGGTTTGCAGATCACCGCGGCGAAGCGGTACCAGAAGCCGATTCTGCGGCGGGGCACGCGCGCACCTTCCTCTAGGGGCCAAGGACGTCGGCCCGGTACATCGGACCTGGGGGCCGCACAAGTGTCGCCCCAGGCCGCCGGTCTGTCGAGAACACCGTACGCCCCGACGGCACGACCGCCAGATGGCCCGGGTGACGGCTGAGTGACAATGACCGCGACAGGAGAGGGGCGGAACGCTCGTGCAGTGGACGTTGGTCATACCCCTGAAACCCTTGGCGCGGGCCAAGAGCAGGCTCTCGGACACCGCTCATGCCGGAGTCCGCCCGAGTCTCGCCCTGGCGTTCGCGCAGGACACCGTGGCAGCCGCGCTGGCCTGCCCGGCGGTGAAGGATGTGGCGGTCGTCACGGACGACGCCCTGGCGGGCCGCGAGCTGGCCTCGCTCGGCGCCCGCATCGTCACCGACGAGCCGCACGGCGGCCTCAACGCGGCCCTGGCGCACGGCGCGGCCGCCGTCCGCGCCGACCGCCCCGACAGCGCCTTGGCCGCCCTGAACGCCGATCTGCCGGCGCTGCGTCCGCTGGAATTGTGCCGGGTCCTGGACGCGGCCGCGGAATTCCCCCGCGCTTTCCTGGCCGATGCGGCCGCAATCGGCACCACCTTGCTGGCCGCGTCACCGGGCCGGGAATTGCGCCCCGCTTTCGGTCCGGATTCCCGGGCCCGGCACCGCGCGTCCGGCGCCGCGGAACTGGCGCTCACAGAGGTGGATTCCGTACGCCAGGACGTGGACACCGGCGACGACCTGCGCGCGGCGCTGGCGCTCGGGGTGGGCCGCCGGACGGCCGCGGTGGCCGCGCAGGTGCTGATCCCCGGGCAGTAGGCTGCCCATCATGCAGGCCACCGCATACACGTACGACCCCGAGACCCGCAGCGGACAGGTCCTCCTGGACGACGGCACCCCGATGGCCTTCGACAGGGAGGCGTTCGACGCGGGCGGTCTGCGGCTGCTGCGCCCCGGGCAGCGGGTCCGTGTCGAGACCAGCGGCCGGCGCATCACCCTGATCACGCTCCAGACGTTCTGAACACGCCGCGGGCCGGACTCCGTCACGGAGTCCGGCCCGGCGCGTGAGTGCCCCTGTGCCCGTTACCTCTTGCGGGCCGTGGCCTTCTTGGCGGTGGTGGTGCGAGCCGTCGACTTCTTGGCGGGGGCCTTCTTGGCCGTCGCCTTCTTCGCCGGGGCGTTCTTGGCCGCGGCCTTCTTGGCGGTGGTCTTCTTCGCCGCGGTGGTCTTGGCGGCGCCCGTGGTCTTCTTCGCCGTCGCCTTCTTGGCGGTGGTCTTCTTCGCGGCGGCGGCCGTGGTCTTCTTGGCCGTCGTCTTCTTCGCGGTGGTCTTCTTCGCGGCGCCCGTGGTCTTCTTCGCCGCGGCCTTCTTCACGGTCGCGGTCGCGCCGCCGCTCAGGCTGCCCTTGGGGGCCTTCTTGACGGCGACCTCGCCGCCGCGCGGGAGCTTCTTCGAGCCGCTGACCAGGTCCTTGAAGCCCTGGCCCGCGCGGAAGCGCGGAACGGAGGTCTTCTTGACCCGAACCCGCTCGCCCGTCTGCGGGTTGCGGGCGTAGCGGGCCGGACGGTCGACCTTCTCGAACGAACCGAAGCCGGTGACCGAGACCCGGTCTCCGGCGACGGTCGCGCGGACGATGGCGTCCAGGACCGCGTCGACAGCCTCGGCGGCCTGCTGGCGGCCGCCCAGCTTGTCGGCAATCGCTTCTACGAGCTGCGCCTTGTTCACGTCTTCCCCTTCGGAGACATCGCCAGAACGAAAGTGTTCAAGCTTTTTCGCACGTTAGGCAGATATATACCGCAAATCAAACACGAAACGGGCTTATCACCCATGCGCCGCAACGAACTCGGCTGTCCCGGCTGCGATCAACGGTCCTCTTCGGGGATTCGCCCCTCGTCGAGGTCCGCGGTGAACGCCTCCAGTCGCCTTGCCGCGTCGGCGAGATCGTGCTTGGCCGCGGCCGTAATGACCAGCAGCTTCCGGGTCAGCGCCATCCGTACGCCCTCCGGGACTTGCAGTGCACGCACCCTTGAGTGCGCTTCTTTGAGTCGGTCCGCGACTGCCGCATAGAGCTCGAGTTGGCCGTCGTGTTCCATGCACAGATTGTGCCATCTGGGGCGAGTTGTCGCCTGCCCAGGGTGCAACTGCCACCTCAAACGGCCGTCCGGGCGTCTGCGGAAGTCACGGCTACGGACCTCGCGTACCCCGGCAACAACCGTTTTAACGTGGGAAGTTGAACGAAGGCCAGCCTTCGTGCGGGACCGTTCGGGTGCAGACACGGCAGTACCCCCGATCGGAGCCGATCGGGGGTACTGAGTGGCTGAAACTGGTCTTGCCCGGCTGCCGGGGATCAGACCCGGAGCGTCTGCGGCTTGTACGACGGCCGCTTCGCCTCGTACGCGGCGATGTCGGCCTCGTTCTGGAGGGTGATGGAGATGTCGTCCAGCCCGTTCAGCAGCCGCCAGCGGGAGTTCTCGTCGAGCTCGAAGGCGGCGGTGATGCCCTCGGCACGCACCTCACGCGCCTCAAGGTCCACAGTGACCTCAGCAGTGGGGTCGTTCTCGGTGAGGTCCCACAGCGCGTCCACGATCTTCTGCTCCAGAACCACCGTGAGCAGGCCGTTCTTGAGCGAGTTGCCGCGGAAGATGTCCGCGAAGCGGGAGGAGATCACGGTTTTGAAGCCGTAGTTCTGCAGCGCCCAGACCGCGTGCTCGCGGGAGGAGCCGGTGCCGAAGTCGGGGCCGGCGACCAGGACCGTGGCGCCCTGCCGCTCGGGGCGGTTGAGGATGAAGTCCGCGTCCTTGCGCCAGGCCTCGAACAGACCGTCCTCGAAGCCGTCCCGGGTCACCTTCTTGAGCCAGTGAGCAGGGATGATCTGGTCGGTGTCGACGTTGGAGCGACGCAGCGGGACGGCCCGGCCGGTGTGCTTGGTGAATGCTTCCATGACTGATCAGACTCCAGCGGGCGCGGGGGCTTCGGACAGGTCGGCGGGCGAGGCCAGGTGACCCAGCACGGCGGTCGCGGCGGCGACCTGCGGCGAGACCAGGTGCGTACGGCCGCCCTTGCCCTGCCTGCCCTCGAAGTTGCGGTTGGAGGTGGACGCGGAGCGCTCACCCGGGGCCAGCTGGTCGGGGTTCATGCCCAGGCACATCGAGCAGCCGGCGTGCCGCCACTCGGCGCCGGCCTCCTTGAAGACGACGTCCAGGCCCTCGGAGACGGCCTGCAGACCGACGCGGGCGGAGCCGGGGACGACCAGCATCCGTACGCCGTCGGCGACTTTGCGGCCCTTCACGAGCTCGGCGGCGGCGCGCAGGTCCTCGATGCGGCCGTTGGTGCACGAGCCTACGAAGACGGTGTCCACCTTGATCGAGCGCAGCGGCTGCCCGGCCTCCAACCCCATGTATTCCAGGGCCTTTTCGGCGGCGAGGCGCTCCGAAGCGTCTTCGTACGAAGCGGGATCGGGGACGGACGCCGAAAGCGGCGCGCCCTGGCCGGGGTTGGTGCCCCAGGTGACGAACGGAGACAGCGACGCGGCGTCGATGACGACCTCGGCGTCGAACTCGGCGTCCTCGTCCGTCCTGAGCGTCTTCCAGTACGCGACCGCGGCGTCCCAGTCCTCGCCCTCGGGGGCGTGCGGGCGGCCCTTGAGGTACTCGAAGGTGGTCTCGTCGGGGGCGATCATGCCCGCGCGGGCGCCGGCCTCGATCGACATGTTGCAGATGGTCATCCGGGCCTCCATCGAGAGCTTCTCGATGGCGGAGCCGCGGTACTCCAGGATGTAGCCCTGGCCACCGCCCGTACCGATCTTGGCGATGATCGCCAGGATCAGGTCCTTGGCGGTGACGCCGTCGGGCAGTTCGCCGTCGACCGTGATGGCCATGGTCTTCGGGCGGGCCAGCGGCAGCGTCTGGGTGGCCAGCACGTGCTCGACCTGCGAGGTGCCGATGCCGAACGCCAGCGCGCCGAAGGCGCCGTGGGTGGAGGTGTGGGAGTCGCCGCAGACGACGGTGGTGCCCGGCTGGGTCAGCCCCAGCTGCGGGCCGACGACGTGCACGACGCCCTGCTCGACGTCGCCCAGCGGGTGCAGCCGGACGCCGAACTCGGCGCAGTTCTTGCGCAGCGTCTCCAGCTGGGCCCGGGAGATCGGGTCCGCGATCGGCTTGTCGATGTCGAGGGTGGGGGTGTTGTGGTCCTCGGTGGCGATGGTGAGGTCGAGGCGGCGCACCTTGCGACCGCTGAGGCGCAGGCCGTCGAAGGCCTGCGGGCTGGTCACCTCGTGCAGCAGGTGCAGATCGATGAAGAGGAGGTCGGGCTCGCCCTCGGCGCGCCGGACGACATGGTCGTCCCAGACCTTCTCCGCGAGTGTCCTACCCATCGCTTTCCCTTCGGCCGGCGAACGTCCACCGGCCCAACTAGAGATCTTGAGGAGACGGTGCCCGGCCCGTGTTCACGGGCACCCGCCACCAGGCCCGTTCGGTCAGCGGGCCGCTGTGCATACAAGGGTTGCGCGTCTCACGGAAAAAGGAACTTGCGTTTCACAGAGTGAGACGTGAGTATCGTTTCATGGACAACAGTAGCGGCGTCGGCGTTCTGGACAAGGCAGCCCTTGTCCTGAGCGCCCTGGAGTCCGGCCCGGCCACCCTCGCGGGACTGGTGGCGGCCACCGGACTGGCACGACCAACGGCCCACCGACTGGCCGTGGCCCTGGAGCACCACCGCATGGTGGCACGCGACATGCAGGGCCGTTTCATTCTCGGCCCGCGGCTTGCCGAACTCGCGGCGGCGGCCGGCGAGGACCGGTTGCTCGCGACGGCCGGCCCGGTGCTCACGCACCTGCGGGACGTCACCGGCGAGAGCGCCCAGCTCTACCGCCGCCAGGGCGACATGCGCATCTGCGTGGCCGCGGCGGAGCGCCTGTCCGGCCTTCGGGACACGGTCCCGGTCGGCTCGACGCTCACCATGAAGGCCGGTTCCTCCGCGCAGATCCTGATGGCCTGGGAGGAGCCCGAGCGCCTCCACCGCGGCCTGCAGGGCGCCCGCTTCACGGCGACGGCCCTGTCGGGCGTACGGCGCCGCGGCTGGGCCCAGTCCATCGGCGAGCGCGAGCCGGGCGTCGCGTCCGTCTCGGCGCCCGTGCGCGGCCCGTCCAACCGCGTGGTGGCCGCCGTCTCGGTCTCCGGCCCCATCGAGCGCCTGACGCGCCACCCCGGCCGTATGCACGCCCAGGCGGTCATCGACGCCGCCGCCCGCCTCTCGGAGGCCCTGCGCCGCTCGGGCTGACCCCCCGGCAGCTCCCCACGGGAACGTCATCGGGGAGGGCCCGCCCCAACGCCGCGGCAGGCCCTCCCCGATCCCCGATCCCCCCGTTCATTAGGCCCGTCCGGCCGCCTTCCGCCCCGACCGGTGCGCGAACCGGTCCTCGGCACGGCGGCCGCGCCGCTCCACCGGCACCTGCCCGTGGGCCCGGGCCAGTCCGAACGCCGGCATGTCGAGGTAGATCGCCTCGTAGGACCCCTCGGGCACCACGTACGCCTCGTGCCACAGCCCCACGTGCCCGCGCATCCCGCCCGCGCGCTCCTTGCGGTTGACGATCGCCCACGCCCGGTGGTGGAACATCTCGGGCGAGTGCGCGTAGGCGTACAGCTTCTCCTTGGACTCCCAGTACTGGACCACGTAGTACGTCCGCGGTGAGGCCGTCAGCATCACGTGCCCCAGCAGCCCCCGGTCACGGTCCCGCGCAAGCTCCCCCAGCATGCGGAACATCGCCAGCATGACCGGCAGCCACTGGTGCACCGCCCAGAAGCGGTTGACCCGCATCCCGATGAGCAGGACCACCACGTCCCCCTCGGCATCCGCGGTCGTGCGACCCGGCACCGGTTTCGTGAACATGGCAGCCCCCTGCGCTCCGTCGGATAGCGGCACTATCCTTCTGGTCGATGCTTGGATAGTGGCACTTCCCAAGGAGAGGCGCAAGAGATGCGGCTGGCGGAGCTCAGCGAACGCAGTGGGGTGTCCACCGCGACGATCAAGTACTACCTGCGCGAGGGCCTGTTGCCGCCCGGCCGCCAGCTCAACGCGACGACCGCCGAGTACGACGAGGAGCACCTGCGCCGGCTGCGGCTGGTGCGGGCGATGATCCAGGTCGGCCGCATCCCGGTGACGACGGTCCGCGAGGTGCTCGGACACGTCGACGACGACTCCCTGGGCCGCACGATCCGCCTGGGCGCGGCCCTGTGGGCGCTGCCGCAGGTGCCGGAGCCGGACGAGGAGGACGAGTTCGTCCAGGCCGCGCACCGGGAGATCGGCGCACTCCTGGACCGACTGGGCTGGCGGAACGCCGAGCGGCTTTCGACCATCTCCCCCGCGTACCGCTCACTGGTCGTGGCGGTGGCCGCGTTCCGCCGGCTCGGCTACGGCTGGGGTGCCGAACAGCTCGCCCCGTACGCGGAGTTGATGCACCGGACGGCCGTCCTCGACCTGGACAACATGGAGGCGTACCCGTCGGAGCCCGAGCGGGTGGAGTTCGCCGTCCTGGGGGCGATCCTCAACGAGCCGGTGCTACGGGCGCTGCACCGGCTGGCCCAGGAGGAGGAGTCGGCACGGCGGTACGGCTTCGAGTGAGCCCGGACGCCAGGAAGGCCCCCCACCGAAGTGGAGGGCCTTCCCGGTTTGTACCCCCGACCGGATTCGAACCGGCGCTACCGCCTTGAGAGGGCGGCGTGCTAGGCCGCTACACAACGGGGGCCTGGACTCTGCGTTTCCGCAGGTCCGAGCTGGTCTACCTGGACTCGAACCAAGACTAACTGAACCAGAATCAGTCGTGCTGCCAATTACACCATAGACCAATGATGGTTTAGACCAGTCAGTACCCCCGACCGGATTCGAACCGGCGCTACCGCCTTGAGAGGGCGGCGTGCTAGGCCGCTACACAACGGGGGCCCTAGCGATTCCGAGTTGATCGGAACCAGTACCCCCGACCGGATTCGAACCGGCGCTACTGCCTTGAGAGGGCAGCGTGCTAGGCCGCTACACAACGGGGGCTTTGCGGATGGGATCCGCGGTGCGGATGCTGTGGTGAAACATCCGCGAGCTGGCCTACCTGGACTCGAACCAAGACTAACTGAACCAGAATCAGTCGTGCTGCCAATTACACCATAGGCCACTGGAACGCAAGCCCCTGCGGGGATCTCGTTCTAGTTCGCTCCCCCGGTTCCCGGCCTTTCGGCCCGCTTCCCGGCGGCGCAGGAAGAACATTACCCGAAGGTGGACGGGGCTCCAAAACGGGTATCCGCGCCGAGGATCGCGGGGAGTTCGGCGAGGGAGGCGATCCGGTGGGGCCCGAAGGGGGCGGTGCCGTCGGTGTACACGCCGTTGCGGTCGATCCACACCGACAGCAGTCCGGCGTCGGCGGCCCCCCGCCCGTCGATCTCCGGGTGATCGCCGACGTACGCCACCTCGTGCGGCGCGAGGTCCAGGGCCGCGCAGGCGGCCAGGAAGGCGCCGGCCTGGGGCTTGGAGATGCCGAGTTCCGCGGCGCACAGGATGGTCTCGAAGCGGTCGTGCACCCCGAGGGTGCGCAGCTTGTGGTCCTGGACGGTGAGGCTGGAGTTGGACAGCACGGCGTGCCGGTGACTCGTGGCGAGCGCGTCCAGGACGGGCACGACGTCCGGGAAGAGGGCCCACGCGGCCTCGTAGTGCGTCATGTACCGCCGGAACCAGGCGTCGGCCTCGGCGGCCTCCAGAGGTGTGCCCAGGAACACCCGTATGCGCTCGCGGCGCTGCTCCTCGAAGGACAGCTCACCCGCCGAGAACCGCGCCCACTGCCGGTCGGTGATCTCCCGCCAGCGCGCGAGGGCCTCCTCCGGGGTCTCGCCCCCGGCGAGCAGGCCCTCGGCCGAGAGATGGGACCGCATGCCCTCGCGGTCCGCGGTGGTGTAGTCGAAGAGGGTGTCGTCGACGTCCCAGACCACGGCGCGAATGCTCATGATCCGACGGTAACCCGGAGGTCGGGGGCGCGTCCGCGGATCGGCGATTGTCACACCGGGGCGTCGGCAGGGGCCGGGGCGACGAAGAAGTCGGTGAGGTAGCAGGTGACCTCGCCGGAGGCGGTACGGCCGATCCAGGTGGGGTAGAAACCGTCGCCCCAGCCGGAGGTGAACGCGGCCAGCGTGTGGCCGGTGCCGGCGGATGTGACCAGGTGGGGCCCCTCCGACCAGTCGCTGTTCTCGAAGGCCTCCCACAGGGGGCCCTCTTCGTCCTCGGTACCGGGGAAGGCCTCCTCGGCAGAGGCGTCGTAGAAGCAGCCGGTGCCGGCGTCGACGCCGTAGCCGAAGAACTCGTCGTCCCCGAGTCCGGCCGGGTCCTGTTCCGGGCCGAGGGCCAACTCCCAGGTCGCCGTGGGTTCGTCACGGATGACGAGGCGGGCCGCCGCCACCCGACGGTGGGGGTGCTCGGCCGGGGGCTCGCCGGGGCGGGTGAGGGTCGCGACGGCCGCCTCGACGCGGTAGCGGCCGGGGGCGACGGTGACGGTGAACGGCTCCATGTCGCCGGACCCGAGGTAGACGAACGGGTCGCAGGCCACGACCCGCCCGGTGGGCAGGTCGAGCGCCCCGCCGTCGGCCACGTGGATCACACCGGTCTGCCCGGACTCGTAGGTGAACGTGCTGCCCGGCGTGAACAGCCAGGCGTAGTCACGAGGGGACATCGGCATGACGGGTGCCCTTCCGGATCTTGATTGTGATGCCGGAACCCTAGTGCGCCCCACTGACAACGCCGAGGGGCGGCGGCCGCAACGGCCGCCGCCCCTTCACGCGCGTGTGCGCTACGCCGTCAGCTTCGTCAGTGCCGCGTCGATCCGGGCCAGCGTGCGCTCCTTGCCCAGGATCTCCAGGGACTCGAAGAGGGGCAGGCCGACCGTGCGGCCGGTGACGGCGACACGGACCGGGGCCTGGGCCTTGCCGAGCTTGAGGCCGTGGGCCTCGCCGGCGGCCAGGACGGCCTCCTTCAGCGACTCCGCGGAGGTCCAGTCGGCCGCCTCCAGCTTCTCGCGGGCCGTGCGGAGCAGGGCGTCGCTGCCCTCCTTCATCGCCTTGGCCCAGGACGCCTCGTCGAAGACCGGCTCCGGCAGGAACAGGAAGTCGACGTTGTCCGTGATCTCCGACAGGACCTTCAGACGGGTCTGCGCGTGCGGGGCGATCGCCTGCCACTTCGCCTCGTCGAAGTCCTCCGGCGCCCAGGGGGCGAAGGGGGCCTTCAGCCAGGGGGCGCAGCGCTCGGTGAAGTCCTTCACGTCGAGCAGCCGGATGTGGTCGGCGTTGATCGCCTCGCACTTCTTCAGGTCGAAGCGCGCCGGGTTGGGGTTGACGTCGGCGATGTCGAAGGCGGCGACCATCTCCTCGGTGGAGAAGATGTCCTGGTCCGCCGAGAGCGACCAGCCGAGCAGCGAGAGGTAGTTGAGCAGGCCCTCGGGGAGGAAGCCGCGCTCGCGGTAGAGGTTCAGCGACGACTGCGGGTCGCGCTTCGACAGCTTCTTGTTGCCCTCGCCCATGACGTAGGGCAGGTGGCCGAAGTGCGGGGTCTGCTTGGCGATGCCCAGCTCGGTCAGCGCCTTGTACAGGGCGACCTGGCGGGGGGTGGAGGAGAGCAGGTCCTCGCCGCGCAGGACGTGGGTGATCTCCATCAGGGCGTCGTCGACCGGGTTGACGAGCGTGTACAGCGGGGCGCCGTTGGCTCGTACGATCCCGTAGTCCGGGACGTTCTCCGGGGTGAACGTCAGCTCGCCGCGGACCAGGTCCGTGAAGGTGATCGTCTCGTCTGGCATGCGGAAGCGGACGATCGGGGCGCGGCCCTGGGCCTTGTACTCCTCGACCTGCGCGTCGGTGAGGTCGCGGCAGTGGCCGTCGTAGCCGGACGGCTTGCCGGCGGCGCGGGCGGCCTCGCGGCGGGTGTCCAGCTCCTCCTGGGAGCAGTAGCAGTGGTAGGCGTAACCGCCGTCCAGCAGCTTCCGCGCGACGTCCGCGTAGATGTCCATGCGCTGCGACTGGCGGTACGGCGCGTGCGGGCCGCCGATCTCGGGGCCCTCGTCCCAGTCGAAGCCCAGCCAGCGCATCGCGTCGAGGAGCTGGTTGTACGACTCCTCGGAGTCGCGGGCCGCGTCGGTGTCCTCGATGCGGAAGACCAGGGTGCCCTGGTGATGCCGGGCGAAGGCCCAGTTGAACAGGGCGGTGCGGACCAGGCCCACATGGGGGTTACCGGTGGGCGAGGGACAGAAACGTACGCGGACGGGTGCGCTAGCCACGCTTGACAACCTTGTTGGTGAGAGTGCCGATGCCTTCGATGGTGACGGCGACCTCGTCGCCGACGGTGAGCGGTCCGACGCCTGCCGGGGTGCCCGTGAGGATCACGTCGCCGGGGAGCAGCGTCATGGCCTCGGTGATGTTGACGATCAGGTCCTCGATCGAGTGGATCATCTCGCTGGTGCGGCCGAGCTGGCGTTGTTCGCCGTTGACCGTGAGCTGGACGGTCAGGTCCGAGGCCGTTTGAAGGTCCAGGCCGGTCTCCACCCAGGGGCCGAGCGGGCAGGAGGTGTCGAAGCCCTTGGCCCGGGCCCACTGCTTCTCGCGCTTCTGCACGTCACGGGCGGTGACGTCGTTCGCGCAGGTGTAGCCGAAGATCACGTCGGCGACCCGTTCGCGCGGGACCTCTCGGCACATGCGGCCGATGACCACGGCGAGTTCGGCCTCGTGGTGCAGGTCCTCGGTGAAGGACGGGTAGCGGATCTCGTCGCCGGGGCCGATCACGGAGGTGGACGGCTTGAAGAAGGCGAAGGGGGCGTCGGGCACCTCGTTGCCCAGCTCGCGGGCGTGCTCCGCGTAGTTGCGGCCGAAGGCCACGACCTTGTTGGGGAGCACCGGCGGCAGCAGCCTGACCTTGCTCAGCGGGACCTTCGTACCGGAGAGCTCGAAGTCCGCGAACGGGATGCCCTTGATGATGTCGAGGACGAGCTCGTCCGGCTTGTCGCCCTCGACCGCGCCGAAGGCGACGTTCCCGTCGATGGAGAATCTGGCGATGCGCACGGGATCCTTGCGCCCCTCACTTGGCCGGCTGGAGTCTGACGCTCCAGGCTAACGCGGCAGGGGGTGCCCAGAGCCTCGGGGCACCCCCAAGGGCGCCGACTTGCGCATTACCGCGCGGGGCGCCTCGAAGGATCTTCTGCCGGACGGGCTGAATGATCAGCCGTCGGCGTGCGTACTACTCGGCGACGGAGGCCGCGACGGGGACCTCCACGAGGACGGTGCGCCTGGGATTGGCGGTCTGGGTGGGAAGATCGAGGGAGTGCTCCGGCTGCTCCGGGGTCTGCAGTTCGCCGGCGTCCTCGAGGTGGGCCAGCGTCGTGCGCCGCGGGTTGGCTATGTTGCGGAACATCATCGTCGTCTTCACGGTTGTACTCGACCCTGTCGTCCGTCGGAGGTTGGCAGTTGCCTACGTCTTGTAAAGCGCCAGGCTAAACATCGGATTCCCCGGCGAAGTCGTGAAGACCCCATGATCACCGTGTGAGTTTGCTCACGGCCTGATGGACAAACCGGCCAATTCCGGCCCCCAACCCATCCTAGCGAAACGGACATTGGCCCCCTGAAGCCACCATTCCGCTCCTGATCATGGCGACTGGGGCAGCGTCCGATCCCGTGGAACTCATGGGCATACGCCCCTTATGCGGGAGTTATCTTTCTACGGCAGGTGACTCGGCACTCACTTGCTGTCACGTAGGTCACGGCATGGCGTACGAGCCTTGTTGGAGATCCTGCACTGTGCTGGAATGCCACGGACCGCCGCAGGATCGAGCCGGCGCACAGGGGGCGCTACGAGCGCCGGGTGGCGGCGAGAAGGGGGAGCCAGCGCCGGTCACTCACGACCACCAGGGGGCGCGTTCAGGGCGCCCTCGAAAACGCCGACACCGTGTCTTTCCGTTCACGCGGAGGGGCGCCTGGTCCAGAGGTTGCGACGCTAGTGCAGGGACGTTTCAAGAGGGATGGCAGTGCTTCGGCGGAGCCGGAGCCGCACGGCGGGACTGGCCCCAATGCCGGCAGTCCCTCCCCCCAGCACGCCCAGAACCCGGGCCCGGCAGCGTCCGGCGACGGCGGTGAGCGCTCCGGGCGCCCCGGCGCGTCGGCACCCGCCGGGTCGCCGAGCCCCGCGGCTCCGCCCATCAAGCCGGTCCAGGGCCCGAGCGGCCCGGGGTCGCGAATAGCGCTGCGCAACTGGCGTATCTCCACGCGCCTTGTCTCGCTGCTCGCCCTCCCCGTGGTCGCGGCCACCTCGCTGGGCGCCCTGCGCATCAGCGACAACATGGACGACATCCAGCAGCTCGACAACATGCGGCTGCTGACGGAGATGACCAAGCAGGCCACCGAGCTCGCCGCCGCGCTGCAGGACGAGCGCGACCAGTCCGCCGGTCCGCTGGCGCACGGCTCGAAGGTCAGCGACTACACGGTCAAGGGCTACCGGGACAAGACGGACCGGGCCAAGCAGAACTTCATCGACGCCGCCGAGGAGATCGACACCTCCAACAAGGACGGCTCGCTCCTCGGTGTGCGCGAGAGCCTCGTCGGCGTCGTCGGCGACCTCGAGACGCTGTCGAAGGTCCGCTCCACCGCGTACGAGGCCAAGCTCAACTCCTCGCAGACGGTCGAGGCCTACCACCGCCTGATCACGCACCTGCTGGACCTCTCCCAGGACATGGCGGAGGCCACCAGCAACCCCGAGATGATCCAGCGCACGCGCTCCCTGGCCGCCTTCTCCTCGGCCAAGGAGTACGCGTCCATGCAGCGCGCCGTCCTCGCGGCGGCCCTGCCCGCGAACAACACCACGGTCGGCCAGCTCTCCGAGAACGACCGGCTCTACGCCCAGTCCGCTCTGGAGAGCCAGAAGTCCGAGCTGCGCAGCTTCCGGAGCATCTACGGCACGGACAAGGCGACCTCTCTCCTCAAGCCCGTCGAGGAGAACAACGCCACCATCAAGGCGTCCGACACCTACGCCAGCCGTGCGCTCGCCGCCCAGAACGGTTTGGACGACCTGCAGAAGCGGTCGTACCAGGACTGGGTGGACGACAGCTCGACCAAGATCGAGCAGATGAAGAAGATCGAGCACTCGCTGCTCGAGGACATGGAGCAGAAGGCCCGCGAGCTGCGCAACTCCTCCGAGCAGGAAGCGATCATCTCCGGTGCGCTGATCCTGCTCGTGCTCGGTGTCTCGCTCGTCGGCGCCTTCGTCATCGCCCGCTCCATGATCCGCTCGCTGCGCCGCCTGCAGGAGACCGCAAACAAGGTCGCCCAGGACCGCCTGCCCGAGCTGGTCGCCCAGCTGTCGGAGTCGGACCCGCAGGACGTCGACACCTCCGTCGAGTCCGTCGGTGTGCACTCCCGGGACGAGATCGGCCAGGTGGCCGCGGCCTTCGACGACGTGCACCGCGAGGCGGTCCGCCTCGCCGCCGAGCAGGCCCTGCTGCGGGGCAACGTCAACGCGATGTTCACCAACCTCTCGCGCCGCTCCCAGGGCCTCATCCAGCGTCAGCTCTCGCTCATCTCCGAACTGGAGTCCCGCGAGGCCGACCCGGACCAGCTGTCCTCGCTGTTCAAGCTCGACCACCTCGCGACGCGTATGCGCCGTAACGGTGAGAACCTCCTCGTCCTCGCGGGTGAGGAGCCCGGCCGCCGCTGGACCCGCCCGGTCCCGCTGGTCGACGTGCTCCGCGCCGCCGCGTCCGAGGTGGAGCAGTACGAGCGCATCGAGCTGGCCGCCGTGCCGACGACCGAGGTCGCCGGCCGCGTGGTCAACGACCTCGTGCACCTGCTCGCCGAGCTGCTCGAGAACGCGACCTCCTTCTCCTCGCCGCAGACCAAGGTCAAGGTCACCGGTCACGCGCTGCCCGACGGCCGCGTCCTGATCGAGATCCACGACACCGGTATCGGCCTCTCCCCCGAGGACCTCGCGGCGATCAACGAGCGGCTCGCCTCGCCGCCCACCGTGGACGTCTCCGTCTCCCGCCGCATGGGTCTGTTCGTGGTCGGCCGGCTGTCCCAGCGGCACGGCATCCGCATCCAGCTGCGCCCGTCCGACTCCGGTGGTACGACCGCGCTGGTCATGCTGCCCGTCGATGTCGCGCAGGGCGGCAAGAAGCCACAGGGCAAGCCCGGTCAGGGTGCCGGTGCCGCCGGCGGTCCGGCCGCCGCGCAGGCCGCCGCCGGTGCGGCTGCGGCCCGCCGTCAGGCGACCGGTGCGGGCGCCCAGGGCGGTCCCGCCCTCGGTGGCGCTCCGGGTGCCGGTGCGCTGGGTGCCGGCGCGACGGGTGGCGGTCGGCTCGGGGCCGGTCAGGGGCCGCGGGCCGCGCTGCCGGGCACCGGCCAGGGCGGCAACGGCCGCCCCGGTGGGCCGGGTGGCGCGCGCGGACCGCAGGCTCCGAACGCTCCGCAGCAGGGCCGGCCGGCCCCCGCGGGCGCCGGTGCCGCGTTCGGTCAGGTGCCGAGTGCGCCGCAGGGCATGCAGGCCACGGGCCAGGACAGCTTCGGCGGCGCTCGTGGCGCCGTACCGCCGCAGTCCCAGCCCCAGGCTCCCGCCGAGAACGAGGGTCGCGGCCGCCGTGGCCGTCGGCCGCAGCTGCCGGGCCGTGGCGGTCCGCGCGCCGAGCTGCCCGGTGGCGACGCGCAGCCGCGCACGCCGAGCTGGAGCGACGAGAACGCCCAGCCGCCGGTGCCGCGTGCTTCGCTGGACACCCCGCGCGGCCACGACGAGACCTCGCGGATGCCGCGCTTCGACGACCACCAGGGTCCGGGCGCCACGACGGAGATGCCGGCCATCGGGCGCGGCGACGACCGTCAGGGCCTCGGTCCGGCCGCCGACTTCGAGCGGCCCGCCTTCGGCAACGACCCGCAGAACACGGGCCAGTTCGCCCGTCCCGGCATGGACTCGCCGTACAACACCGGTGACTTCGGCCGCCCGGGCATGGACTCGCCGCAGAACACCGGCCAGTACGCCCGTCCCGGTGCGAACGGTTCGCAGAACTCCGGCGAGTACCCGCGTCAGGACTACGGCGTTCCGCAGAACGGCGCCGCGCAGGGCCAGGGCTCGTTCGTCCGGCCCGACGTCTTCGGCAGCTCGAACGGCCAGGTCGGCAACCCGCAGAACACCGGCCAGTACGCGAGCCCGTCGTCGTTCGACGCCGGCTCCACCGGTCAGTTCGCGGTGCCGGGCTACGACGGTTCCTCGACCGGGCAGCACTCCCTGCCGGGGCGTCAGAACCCGTCCGGCAACGGGCAGTTCGAGCGTCCGCAGAACGGCGGCGCCGACTTCGGCGCCCCGCGTCAGCCCGTCCCGCCGCGTCCGCAGCGGCCCGTCCGGCAGGAGCCCGAGGCCCTGCCGCCGGCGACCGGTCCGGGCGACGGCCGTACTCCGCTGTACGACACGCTGGAGACCAACTGGTTCCACGGCGGTCCGGGCGGCGAGGGCCGGCCGGACGACGGCAACGGTTCCGCTCCCACCCAGCAGCAGCCGCAGGCGGCTGCACCTCAGCGTCCCGCGACCTCTTCCTGGCGCACCTCTCCGAACGACGACCTCGTCCGGCAGGCGGAGCGCGTACGGCAGCCGGCCGCGGGCGGCGTCACCACCTCCGGCCTGCCGCGCCGGGTGCCCCGGGCGAACCTCGTCCCGGGCACGGCTCAGCAGCAACAGCACCAAGCGGGTCCGCAGGTCTCGCGTGCGCCTGACGACGTACGCGGCCGGCTGACCAATCTCCGTCGGGGCATCGCACAGGGTCGACAGGCCGGTACGGGTACCGGCCAGACCGGCAGTTTCCCCAGCCCCACTCACCAGCAGGAGCGATAGTTGAGCCAGATGAGCCAGGCGGCACAGAACCTCAACTGGTTGATCACCAACTTCGTGGACAACACCCCAGGGGTGTCCCACACCGTCGTCGTATCCGCCGACGGACTCCTTCTGGCGATGTCCGAAGGCTTCCCGCGTGACCGCGCCGACCAGCTCGCGGCCGTCGCGTCCGGACTCACCTCGCTGACGGCCGGGGCCTCCCGGATCTTCGAGGGCGGCACCGTGGCGCAGACGGTCGTCGAGATGGAGCGGGGTTTCCTGTTCCTGATGTCCGTCTCGGACGGCTCGTCCCTCGCCGTGCTCGCGCACCCGGAGTGCGACATCGGCCTGGTCGGCTACGAGATGGCGCTGCTGGTCGACCGCGCGGGCGCGGTCCTCACGCCCGACCTGCGCGCCGAACTCCAAGGCAGTCTGCTCCACTGACCCTCACCGGCACCACCTGTCTCACCAAACCACCGTCCGGCCGCCACAATCCCCCCACCGGCCCCGTCAGACGGCTTGCCCGACCGACTTGCTGTCCCGCCCGGAGGATTCATGACCCCGCCCACCGCCTCTCATGATCCGTACGCGGAGCCGTACGAGGATGAGGGCGACCAGCCGCTGGTACGTCCTTACGCGATGACCGGTGGCCGGACCCGGCCGCGCTATCAGCTCGCCATAGAGGCACTGATCAGCACCACGGCCGACCCGGCAGCACTCATGGGGCTGCTCCCGGAGCACCAGCGCATCTGCCACCTGTGCCGTGAGGTCAAGTCGGTGGCCGAGGTGTCGGCACTCCTCGCCATGCCGCTGGGTGTGGCCCGGATTCTCGTCGCGGACCTGGCCGAGGCCGGGCTCGTCGCCATCCACCAGCCGGGTGGCGACGAGACGACCGGTGCACCGGACGTGACCCTGCTCGAAAGGGTGCTCAGTGGACTTCGCAAGCTCTGACGGAGGTAGGGCGACCACCTCCGCGAAGATCGTCGTGGCGGGAGGGTTCGGCGTCGGCAAGACCACGTTCGTGGGTGCCGTCTCCGAGATCAACCCGCTGCGCACCGAGGCCGTCATGACGTCCGCGTCCGCGGGCATCGACGACCTCACGCACACCGGGGACAAGACCACCACCACGGTGGCCATGGACTTCGGACGTATCACGCTCGACCAGGACCTGATCCTGTATCTGTTCGGCACGCCCGGCCAGGACCGCTTCTGGTTCATGTGGGACGACCTGGTCCGTGGCGCGATCGGCGCGGTGGTGCTCGTGGACACCCGGCGCCTGGCCGACTGCTTCCCGGCGGTCGACTACTTCGAGAACAGCGGTCTGCCCTTCGTGGTCGCCCTCAACGGCTTCGACGGGCACCAGCCGTACGCCCCCGAGGAGGTTCGGGAAGCGCTGCAGATCGGCCCGGACACGCCGATCATCACGACGGACGCCCGCCACCGCGCGGATGCCAAGAGTGCGCTGATCACGCTGGTCGAGCACGCGCTCATGGCACGGCTGCGATAGCACTCAAATCAGCCATGTCGTACGGCAGTTGTCGTAGACGCATCGGAGCCGGCTGTGGCCTTTGACACGGTCGGCCCCGGTGTTCATAACGTTTCGGCAGAGGAATCGGGTGGTACGGCCACGGGTCGTTGCCAACTGATGTCGCTGCGCACACGAAAGCCCCGTCTTTTGACGGGGCTCGCTCTTTATGACCGTTTTATCTGGGGCTTACATCACACGCAATCAGCGCTTTCCACTGTTTGGAAGAGCGCAGGCCGTCGTGCTGGAATGCCTGAACTGCCTATTAGTCAAAGACGTACTCCGTAGTACTGCGTACTCAATGACGTACTGGGCTCTGAGACACTGCGGCACGACGTTGGTGCCCGCCGCCGAGAGGTTGTTGGTCGAGTGAGGCGAAGCAAGAACGGTCCCGAGCCGTCGGCCCGGGGCAACTTCACCCCGCCGCCGCGCGGAGCGGCGTCCGCCCCTGTGCCCGTATCCGAGCCCACGGCCGCGCCCGCTCCGAGCGGCGGCCGTTTCTCCCCTCGCAACTGGCGGGTGCCCACCCGGCTGAACGCGATCCTGCTCATACCCGTGGCCGTCGGCCTGGTCATGGGCGGCTTCCAGGTGAAGAACTCGATCGACACCTGGCAGGACGCGCAGGACGCGGAGAACACCGCCCGTCTGGTGGCGGCCGCCCTCACCTACAGCAACGCGATCCTCGTCGAGCGTGACACCACCGCCGCGCCGCTGCTGAAGGGCAAGAGCCAGACCGCGGCCGACAAGGCCCTGGTCGCCAAGCTCCGCAAGCAGACCGACCAGGCCGCCGACGAATTCGACGCCGCAGCCCGCAACATGCCGGACCGGCCCAACCTGGTCCGCCGCCTGGAGCGCTTCCGCAAGGTCGAGCCGGAGCTGGCGACGATCCGGGCGAAGGCCTACACCTCCAAGTTCAAGGGGGTGCAGACCGAAGAGACCTACGTCGACATCGAGCACCCGCTGCTGGAGTTCTCCAACGAGCTCGGCCTCGGCACCGGCAACATCACCAGTTACGGCCGCTCGGTCTACGCCATCGCCCTCGCCAAGGGCGCGCTCTCCCTCGACCGCGCCATCGGCATGCACCTGCTGGTCAACCCCGGTCCCAAGGACACCGACCTGGCGCGCCAGCGCACCGCCCTGACCTCGTACGCCTACCTGGAGGGCATCGCCCTGCAGGAGTACCAGGCCGGCGGCACCGACGAGGACCTCGCCAAGCTCAAGACGGCCGAGAACCAGATCAAGGTCGACGGCGCGACGATGGTCAAGCAGGCCGCCGCGCAGGCGGCCGCCCAGAACCAGAAGTACGTGCCGCCGCCGGCCAAGCCCACCGACATGATCGCCGGGATGTCCCAGCTGCAGACGACGGCTCCGGCCGCCCGTGAGGCGCTGGCCGCGGAGGGCATCAGCGCGCAGAACTGGTGGGGTCTGACGACCCTCAAGTTCGACGCGTACCGCAAGCTGGAGAAGGACAAGGCCGACACCGCGGTGAGCGAGGCGTCGACCATCGCCGACAACGCCAAGCGGGACGCGCTGATCACCGGCGCCATCGTCATCGTCGCCCTGCTGCTCGCGTTCATCCTGGCCGGTGCCGTCGCCCGGCAGATGTCCCGCTCGATGCGCCAGCTGCGCAACGCCGCCTTCGGCATCGCCGAGCAGCGCCTGCCGATGCTGGTCGACCAGCTCTCCCGCACCGACCCCGGCCGGGTCGACACCCGGGTCGCCCCGATCCCGATCCACACCAAGGACGAGATCGGTGAGGTCGCCCGCGCCTTCGACCAGGTCCACCGCGAGGCCGTCCGGCTCGCCTCCGAGCAGGCCCTGCTGCGGGGCAACATCAACGCGATCTTCACCAACCTCTCCCGGCGCAACCAGTCGCTGATCGAGGGCCAGCTGACCCTGATCACCGACCTGGAGAACAACGAGGCCGACCCGGACCAGCTGGAGAACCTCTTCCGCCTGGACCACCTCGCGACCCGTATGCGCCGCAACGGCGAGAACCTCCTGGTCCTCGCCGGCGAGGAGCCCGGCCGCCGCTGGGACCAGCCGGTCCCGCTGGTCGACGTGCTGCGCGCCGCCTCCTCCGAGGTGGAGCAGTACGAGCGCATCGAGTTGTCGGGCGTCCCGGAGGCCGAGATCCATGGCCGTGCCGTGACCGACCTCGTCCACCTGCTCGCCGAGCTGCTGGAGAACGCCACCACGTTCTCCTCCCCGCAGACCAAGGTCCGCGTCACCGCGACCCGTCTCCCCGACGGCCGCATCATGATCGAGATCCACGACAAGGGCATCGGCCTGACCGCCGAGGACTTCGCGGACATCAACCACAAGCTGGCCAACCCGCCGACCGTGGACGCCGCGATCTCGCAGCGCATGGGCCTGTTCGTGGTCGGCCGCCTGTCCGACCGGCACGGCATCCGCGTCCAGCTGCGTCCCTCCGGCGAGCAGGCGGGCACCACCTCGCTGGTCATGCTGCCGGACGCGATCACCCACGGTGGTGGTGGCGAGCAGCAGATGCAGCGCGACGAGTTCACCGTCTCGCAGATCATCCCGGAGCAGAGCTTCCAGGGTGAGGACTTCAGCCAGCCGATGCGCACGGCGGCGGAGCTCGGCTTCGACGACACCCGCTACTCCGAGGTCCCGGACGACATCCGCGAGCTCGACCCGGTCGGCCGCTCGCTGATGCGCGAGGAGCGCCGCGCGGCCATGGAGGCCCAGCAGTCGCCGGACCAGCAGGGGCAGGAGGCGGCCGCCGAGACCTCGTCGTACGCGGACGCCTTCGACGCGCAGCCGGCCTACGACAACGGCTTCCCCGAGCAGCAGACGGGTTCCTTCGACCCCCGCCCGGCGTACGAGGAGCAGCAGCAGAACCCGTACGAGGAGCAGGCCGCTCCGGCATACGAGGAGACCGCCCAGCAGCCGTCGTACCAGGACCCGTACTTCGCGCAGAACGGCTCCCTGCCGCAGAACGACACCTTCTCGTCGAACGGCGGCTACCCCGAGCCCGGCTATGCGGAGCCGGCGCAGGAGGAGCCCTCGGTCGCCCACGCCGCCGCCCCGGAGACCTACTCGGCCTTCGAGCAGCGCCGCTACCAGGACGACTGGCCGCAGCAGGACGGCTACCAGAACGGCTACCCGGACCAGTACGCTCCGGAAGCGGAACCTGCACAGGCCGCTGACGTGAGTGAGCGCGACCGCGTAGGCTTCGAGCGTCCGGGACCGGCTCCTTCCGCCGCCCACCAGCTGACCGACGCCGGGCTGCCCCGCCGCGGATCCTTCGCGAGCGGTACGAACGGCTCGAACGGCACGCGGCACGCGCACCAGGAGACGTCGGCTCCGGCATCGGCTCCGGCTTCGGACGGCAACGGCTCCGGCGACTGGCGCTCGGCGAACGACCAGCGCTGGCAGCAGGCTTCGCAGCTGAAGAAGCCCAAGGCAGGCGGGGTCACCTCCTCCGGCCTGCCGCGGCGGATACCGAAGGCCAACCTGGTCGACGGGGCCGCCGAGCCCACCCCCCAGGGAGGCCCACAGGTCTCCCGAGCCCCGGAGGACGTCCGGGGACGACTGAGCAACCTGCGGCGCGGCGTCCAGCGGGCCCGCACCGCAGGCGGAGAAACGAACGGCCAGGGCTTCGGTCCTGACAGCACCTACAACCAGGAGCGTTAGTGTGAGCCCGATGAGCCAGGCGGCACAGAACCTGAACTGGTTGATCACCAACTTCGTGGACAACACCCCGGGGGTGTCCCACACGGTGGTGGTCTCCGCCGACGGACTCCTTCTGGCGATGTCCGAAGGGTTTCCGCGCGACCGCGCCGACCAGCTGGCGGCCGTCGCCTCCGGTCTGACGTCGTTGACCGCCGGAGCCTCGCGGATCTTCGAGGGTGGCAGCGTGAACCAGACGGTTGTGGAGATGGAGCGGGGATTCCTGTTCATCATGTCCATCTCCGACGGTTCCTCGCTCGCCGTCCTCGCACATCCGGAGGCGGACATCGGCCTCATCGGGTACGAGATGGCGCTTCTGGTGGACCGTGCCGGTACGGTCCTGACACCCGATCTGCGGGCCGAGCTCCAGGGCAGCCTGCTCAACTGACAGACGGACGGTGCGTTTTGGCGTCCCGGGGCCGTAAGGTTTCGGGACGCGGCTCCACAGGGATGGGTGCCCGGCACGGTCGGAGGAGGAGAAGAGAGTGGCAACACCACCAGGCGGTTCGAATACGGGCAACTGGTCGTACGGCCCTGCCCAGGGCCAGGGCGACGGTTCCCAGAACCCGAACCGTTACAACTTCCCCTCCGCACCGAACCAGCGGCGTCACCAGCCGTACGCGCCCCAGGGCCCCCAGGGTCCCGGGCCGTCGCCGTACGACCAGCCGCCCGCTCCCCGCATCCAGCCCGTGCAGCCGCAGCGACGCTCCCCCGAGCCGGCGCCCGCGGGGGCGTCGAACAACCCGTTGGTGCGTCCGTACGCCATGACCGGCGGCCGGACGCGCCCGCGCTACCAGCTCGCCATCGAGGCGCTGGTGCACACCACCGCGCAGCCGCACCAGATGCAGGGCCAGCTGCCCGAGCATCAGCGGATCTGCAACCTCTGCCGGGAAATCAAGTCGGTGGCCGAGATCTCGGCCCTGCTCACGATCCCTCTCGGCGTGGCCAGGATCCTCGTCGCCGACTTGGCGGAGGCAGGACTGGTCGCCATTCATCAGCCCGGCGGCGACGAGAACGCCGGCGGCCAGCCAGACGTGACACTGCTCGAAAGGGTGCTCAGTGGACTTCGCAAGCTCTAGCGGCGGTCCTTCCCGCTCCACCACCTCGGCGAAGATCGTGGTGGCGGGTGGCTTCGGCGTGGGCAAGACCACGTTCGTCGGGGCCGTTTCGGAGATCAACCCGCTGCGCACAGAGGCCGTCATGACGTCCGCTTCGGCAGGCATCGACGACCTCACCCACACCGGAGACAAGACGACCACCACGGTCGCCATGGACTTCGGCCGCATCACCCTGGACCAGGACCTGATCCTGTACCTCTTCGGTACGCCGGGCCAGGACCGCTTCTGGTTCATGTGGGACGACCTGGTGCGCGGCGCGATCGGCGCCATCGTGCTGGTCGACACCCGGCGCCTGGCCGACTGCTTCCCGGCGGTCGACTACTTCGAGAACTCGGGTCTGCCGTTCGTGATCGCCCTCAACGGCTTCGACGGCAACCAGCCGTACAACCCCGACGAGGTCCGCGAGGCCCTGCAGATCGGTCCCGACACCCCGATCATCACGACGGACGCGCGGCATCGGGCGGACGCGAAGTCGGCGCTGATCACTCTGGTCGAGCACGCGCTGATGGCTCGCCTGCGGTAGGTGGACGGTTCGTGCGGCCACTGGGCTGCCTCGGACGGTTCGATGCCGTCTGCGGGTGGCCCAGTGGCTTGTTGTGCAGTTCCCCGCGCCCCCGCGCATGACTGAGGGCCCCTCCGGATGGAGGGGCCCTCAGTCATGCGTACCGAACTGCGCTCAGCGCCAGCTGTGCGGGGCGCGGAAGCCGTTCTCGCGCTCCAGGCGGCGCCAGCCGGCCTTCGGGCGACCGCGGTGGGCCGGCTCGGCGGCGGGCTGGGCGGCCGCGCGGGCGAGGAGGACGGCAGTGATGGCGGCCACTTCCTCGGGGTCGGCGTGGCCCTTCTCGACGCGGATGTCAGGGGTGCTCATAGGTCTCAGTCTCCGTGAGAGAGGTTTCCGCGAGGGTGTCGCGGAGGGTCCGCTGGGTTACTGCGGGGGGTTGCCGTGCTTGCGGGAGGGCAGGTCGGCGTGCTTGGTCTGCAGCATGGCGAGGGAGCGGATGAGGATCTCGCGGGTCTCGGTCGGGTCGATGACGTCGTCGACCAGGCCGCGCTCGGCCGCGTAGTAGGGGTGCATCAGCTCGGACTTGTACTCCTTGACCATGCGGGCCCGCATGGCCTCGGGGTCCTCGGCACCGGCGATCTGACGGCGGAAGATGACGTTCGCGGCGCCTTCCGCTCCCATGACGGCGATCTCGTTCGTCGGCCAGGCGTAGGTGAGGTCGGCGCCGATGGACTGGCTGTCCATGACGATGTAGGCACCGCCGTAGGCCTTGCGCAGGATCAGGGAGATCCGCGGGACGGTGGCGTTGCAGTAGGCGTAGAGCAGCTTGGCGCCGTGGCGGATGATTCCGCCGTGCTCCTGGTCGACGCCGGGAAGGAACCCGGGGACGTCCAGGAACGTGACGATCGGGATATTGAAAGCGTCACACATCTGGACAAAGCGCGCAGCTTTTTCCGACGCCTCGATGTCCAGTACACCGGCGAGGACCTGCGGCTGGTTGGCGACGATGCCGACGACCTGGCCGTCGAGGCGGCCCAGGGCGCAGATGATGTTGCGCGCCCAGCGCTCGTGGACCTCCAGGTACTCACCGTCGTCGACGATCTCCTCGATGACCTTGGCCATGTCGTACGGGCGGTTGCCGTCCGCCGGGACCAGGTCGAGCAGGACGTCGCTGCGGCGGTCGACCGCGTCCGCGCTCTCCGCCCGCGGGGGGTTCTCCCGGTTGTTCTGCGGGAGGAGCGACAGGAGGTAGCGGACCTCCGCGATGCAGGTCTCCTCGTCGTCGTAGGCGAAGTGACAGACGCCGGAGGTCTCCGCGTGCACGTCGGCGCCGCCCAGGCCGTTCTGGGTGATCTCCTCACCCGTGACGGCCTTGACGACGTCGGGGCCGGTGATGAACATCTGCGAGGTCTCGCGGACCATGAACACGAAGTCGGTCAGGGCGGGGCTGTAGGCCGCGCCGCCCGCGCACGGGCCGAGCATCACGGAGATCTGCGGGATGACCCCGCTCGCCTTGGTGTTGCGCTGGAAGATGCCGCCGTAGCCGGCCAGCGCCGAGACGCCCTCCTGGATGCGGGCGCCGGCGCCGTCGTTGAGGGAGACCAGCGGGGCACCGGCCGCGATGGCCATGTCCATGATCTTGTGGATCTTCGTGGCGTGGGCCTCGCCCAAAGCGCCGCCGAAGATGCGGAAGTCGTGGGCGTAGACGAAGACGGTGCGGCCCTCGACCGTGCCCCAGCCGGTGATGACACCGTCGGTGTGCGGCTTCTTCGCCTCCAGGCCGAAGCCGGTGGCGCGGTGCCGGCGCAGCTGCTCGACCTCCTGGAAGGAACCGGCGTCCAGCAGCAGCTCGATGCGCTCCCGGGCGGTCAGCTTTCCCTTGGCGTGCTGCGCCTGGGTCGCCTTCTCGCTCGGTCCGGCCAGTGCCTGCGCACGGATCTCGTGCAGCTCGGCCACCCGTCCACGCGCGTCCGTCGGCTCACCCGTCGACTCACCCGGCGCCTCATCCAAAACGGTCATGTAGTGACCTTACGAAGGACACCGGGGAAAGCGAGCCGTCGACTCCGTACAGTCTCCGGCCCGTTTTCCTGGTAGCACTGAACAGAACCTGAGCCACATGCAGCCGTTCCGACTGCTCAGAGGGCGTCCGGCTTGTAGGGGGCTTACAAAGTCGTCAACCGAGAGTCAGCTCACATCGGTGCGTCGCACATGACACGCCCGGGGTAATGCGGAGGGTCGCACGGCGGCCCGTCACCAGCACCCGGACGGAATCGTCGGCCCCGATCACCCCGCGCACCGGATGATCCCAGGTGATCTCCAGCGGTTCGCCCGTTCGGGTGGGCTCGCTCACGCAGAGGGTAGCGGTGCGGCCGCGCCGGCGCAGGAGGACGCTCGCGGACGCGGAGGCGGTCAGGGGCCCCGCCGTGCCGGGCTGCCAGAAGTTGGCGGCCGTCACGCCGAGGGAGGGGACGTGGACGGCCTGGCGGCCGGCGTCGTTGGCGAGGAGGGTCAGCCAGTGCCGGTCGGCGGCGCGGGCCGCGACCGCGTGCCGGGAGGCGCCGGGCATGAGGACGTAGAGGTAGGAGGCGTCCTCCGGGTCGGTGCCGTGGTCGAGCCAGAGGGTCTGCCAGCGGCGGGTGGCCCGCTCGCCGGTACTGGTGGCGTTGATGTCGGACCAGGCGCCGGTGCGGTCCTCGCGCAGCGTGCGCAGGTCGCCGCGTGGGACCACCCAGCCGCCGTGCCCCTCCAGGTGGGCCCAGCCTGGTCCCCGTACGAACTCCTGCGTGCCACCCTCCCCCAGGTTCCGGTTGTCGACGACGGTCTCCACGGGGACGCCGTCGGCGCAGCCGATGCCGGCGCCCAGGCAGATCACCGCGTCCGCCAGACAGAACCACGACTTGCGGGCCCGCAGCGTGGAGCCGAGGCCCTTGAGGTGCTGGCCGACGGCCGCGTACTCGCCGTCGGTGGTGCCGCCCACCCAGCGGACGTCCGGCTTGGGAGCGCCCCACTCGCCGCCGGCGCGGTCGGGCAGGCGGAGCGTGGAGACGGTGGTGCCGGGGAGCCGGTAGGGGTCGACGGTGGGCCAGTACCAGTCGGTGTACTGGTCGGCGGGCCGTCCGGCGGCCCACCAGGAGAGCATGCCGGCGCCGGTGTGCCAGCCGCGCGGGTTCTCGCCGTTGCCGCACTCGTAGTACGTGATGCGGTCGCTGCACATGGAGATGTTCGCGGTGAACGCGGGTCGGCGGTGGACAGCGCGGTCCATGGCCGGGAAGAGGCGGTGCCCCACGGGTTCGGGGGCGGCCGGGACCGGTGAGTCGGCGACGGCGTGCAGCCGGGCCAGGTCGGCCACGTCGAACTGAGGCGCCGTCAGGATCGGTGCCACCGTGTCCCGTTCGATCCACCCCTTGACGTACGACGACCAGCGGGCGCTCTCCGCCGCGCTCGCGCCGCCCGTCAGCAGGGCGATGGCGGCGATGAGGTTCTGGCCGTGGAAGTGGTCGCCGCGCATCACGTGCAGGTCGTCGTTCTTGAGGTAACCACGGCTGATGGCACGGCCGTTGACGCTGTCCATCACCAACCCGTCGTGGATGAGCGGCGCGTAGGCGTGCTCGACGCCGCCGAGGACGATCTGCCGGTTCGGGTCGGTGACCTCCCAGGGGGATCCGGCCAGCAGGCTGAACAGGCGGCCCAGGCCGTCGAGCACGACCTGGCCGTACGTCCCCGAGTAGGCGACCCAGGTGTGCTGGACGAAGGACCCGTCGGCGTAGAGCCCGTCGCCGTGGGTGACGTAGGGGAAGACCGGGGAGAGGGCGTCCCGGGCGAGGGCGATCTTCGTGTCCGCTCGGCCGAGGATGCCGCGCAGGGTGACCGAGCGGCACAGGTCGACGCGGTTGGCGCCGGTGGAGGTGCCGGAGTAGTCGGTCAGCATCGCGTCGGGGACGAAGTGGTCCACGGCCGCGCAGGCCGCCTGCCGCCGGGCGTCGCCGAGCAGGTCGTAGAGGGTGGCGGTGATGTCCATCAGCAGCCGCGGGCTGCCGATCTGCCACTCCCACCAGTTGCCGTAGCGGGTGGTGGAGGGGTTGTAGACGGTGGCGGAGAGGTGGTCGAGGCCGCGCAGGACGTCCGCGAGGAGGGCCGGGTCGCCGGTGGAGCCGGTGCCCTGCTGGACGTAGGCCTGGGTCATGGTCCACAGGCGGCTGTAGCTCTGGGTGATGCCGGCGGGCGGGTCGTAGGGGTAGCCGGGCCACAGGGAGGTGGGGGTGGGGGTCATGGCGGCCCGGAAGGCGCGGGCCAGTTCGCCGGTCCGGGCGAGGCGGGAAGCGTACGGCTCGGCGGTGGGGTCGTAGCCGGTGCCGAGGGCGATGTCGAGCCAGCGCAGGCGGAGGTTCTCGTAGGCGTCCGGGGCGGTGGCGCGGGCGGGGGGCGCGGTCGTGGCGCATAAGGCGGCGGCCAGCAGGACGGCGCGACGGGTGGGTCTCATGAGGTCTCTACGACGGAGGTCATGCCCTGGGCATCTACCACCTTCCGGTCGGCCCGCCAACACTTCACGGATGATGTTGAAAGTTGAACGGAATAGGACTACCGTCGTGCGCGTTGAGTAGTTCAACATTCAACATCCCCTCGAAGGAGCACCTCATGAGCACCGACCTCACCACCCTGACCGGCGACTACACGATCGACGCGGCGCACTCCACGATCGGCTTCACCGTCCGGCACGCCATGGTCACCAACGTCAAGGGCAAGTTCGGCGACTTCAGCGGCTCGCTGCACCTGGACGGCAGCAACCCGTCGGCCTCCACCGCCTCCATCGACGTCAAGATGGAGAGCATCGACACCGGGTCGGCCGACCGTGACGGGCACCTGCGGAGCGCGGACTTCTTCAAGACCGAGGAGTTCCCGACCATGACCTTCCGCTCCACCAAGGCGGAATCCCTGGGCGGCGACGACTACCGCATCACCGGTGACCTCGAGATCCTGGGCACGACCCGGCCGGTCACCATCGACCTGGAGTTCAACGGCGCCGCTAGGGACCCCTTCGGCAACGAGCGCGTCGGCTTCGAGGGCAAGGCGGAGATCAAGCGCTCCGAGTGGGGCCTGACCTGGAACGCCGCGCTGGAGACGGGTGGCGTGCTGGTCTCCGACAAGATCAAGCTGAACTTCGACATCTCGGCGATCCGCAACGCCTGACGCGTCGCCGTACCGTGCGGGGTCTCCCCGCACGCGCACCCGAGAGCGCCCGCCGACCCTGGCCAGGGAGGCGGGCGCTCGGTCCGTTCCGGTCAGGTGCGCAGGGGCGGAGCCTCCCGGCCGAGCCGGGCGACGGCGGCCGCCAGCCGGGCCGCCCGTCCCTTCGGGGTACGGGCCGTGAGCAGCGCGAGGATCACCTGGTAGCGGTCGGTCCGCCCGAGGCCGTCGAAGGCGGCCCTGGCCCGCGGGTCGCCTGCCAGCGCCGCCTCGAGGTCGTCCGGCACCTCGGCCTCCCGCTGGGAGGCGTACGCTGCGGCCCACCGTCCGTCCGCCCGCGCGGCCGCCACCTCGGCGAGCCCCGCCGGCCGCATCCGGCCGGCCTCGGTCAGCTCCGCCACGCGCCGCACGTTGACCATCGACCACAGGCTCCCCGGCCTGCGCGGGGTGATCCTCTGCAGGAAGTACGAGGCGTCGAGCGCCTTGCGCTGCCCGGTGATCCAGCCGTGGCACAGGGCGACGTCGTTCACCTCCGCCCAGTTCACGGAGACGATCCCCGAGCCCTTCTTGGCGACCTTCACCCACAGGCCGGGATGCGGGGCGGGGCGGGCGGCCAGCCAGGCGTCGAGGGCGGCGGCGGAGGCGAAGGCACGGGATTCGGCGTCGTCGCTCGGGGTCATGGCGACACCGTAGGAGCGAAGTAGGTCGGTTTCTGTCCTCCATCGGCCCGGGCCCGCCCCTGGGCGTCCCGCAGTCCGAACAGCGCGCCCCCGCCGCCGGCAGCCCCACCGCGTAGGCCGCCAGGACGCCCAGTCCCGCCCATGGGCCGATCGGGAGGAGGCCAGGTCGCGGGTCGCCTGGACGAAGAGGGCGGCAGGCATGGGGGGCAGCGCTGGAGGCGGTGCTGCCAGGTGTGGGAGTGCAGGAGGTCCGCCAGGAGCGGGACGACGTAGAGCAGGCCCAGGCCCGCGGTGATGTTCCCGCCTTGCCCCTTTCCGGCTCAAGGACGTGACTGCCGAGCGGCCGTTCGACGCGGTGCGGGTCGAGGCCGCCGACGAGGCCCTGCTCGCGCCCGCGATCACCCGGCGGCTGATCGCCGAGTTCGCACGGCTGCGCCCCCGGGCACCGGCCCGGGGGCGCCCTCGACGTCCTCACCCCGCGCGAGACGGACGTGCTGCGGCTGCTCGCGGAGGGCCTGTCCAACCCGGAGCTCGCCGAGCGCCTGCGGGTGGGCGAGGAGACCGTGAAGAAGCACGTCAGCCGCATTCTGTCCAAGCTGGGCGACGGAAGCCTCAGTCCCAACCAGCTGTCGGTTCTCGGGCTTCTGTACCGGCACGGGCCGTCCACGCCCGGTGAGGTCGCGGCGGCCGAGCGGCAGCGGCCGCAGTCGCTGACCCGGGTCTTCGCGGAGCTGGAGGCGGAGGGCCTGATCGTCCGCGAGCCCGGTGCGACGGACCGGCGGCGGTCCGTGCTCTCGCTGACCGAGGACGGGCGCCGGGCCCTGGAACACGACATGGCCGAGCGTGACGCGTGGCTGGCAGTGGCGCTGGAGACGCTGAGCGAGACCGAGCGGGGGGTGCTGGCGCTGGCGGCGGGGGTGATGGAACGGCTGGCGAACGCCGAGGTCCCGCTGCCGGAAGACGGCTGAGGCGAGACCTCAGAACCCCCCGCCGAAGTCCCCGCCTCCCCCGAAGTCGCCTCCGCCTCCGCCTCCGTCGCCGAAGCCGCCGCCGAAGTCGCCGGGGTCGAAGTCCGCGCCGGAGACGTCGCCGCCGTCGTAGCCGCCGGTGCCGAAGTCGCCGTAGCCGGAGCCGTAGTCGGCCGCGTAGGACGGGGTGGCCATCATGCTGCCGAGGAGGGTGCCGACGAGGAGGCCGGGGAGCAGTCCGCCGCCGAAGTAGCCGCCCGCCCAGGGGCCGTAGGCCGGGCCGGCATCCCAGTACGGGCGGCGGCCGTAGTCCGTGTCGACCTCGCGGACGACGGGGTCGCGGCCGTCGGCGAGGCGGGTGGCGTCGGCGGCGCAGACGGGCACCTCGCGCGCGGCGCCGCCGGGCGGCGTCCAGGTGGCGTCCGCGACGGACGGGCCGTGGCGCGGGTCGAAGAAGCAGGGCGGCCGGCGCTCGGGCAGCGGGCGGCCCTCGCGGCGGGCGGCGAGCTGGGCGAGGCTGAAGCGGCCGTCCTCCAGCGCCTGGGTGACGGACCGGACGTCCTCGGGTTTCGTCGCGGCTGCCATGTACGACTTCGCCTGCTCGTAGGAGTCCAGCGCGCGTTCGTAGTCGGCGCGCATGGCGTCGTCCGCGCCGGCCTCCGCCGGGTGGAAGTCGAGCCGGTCCAGCTCCTCGCCGAAGGCCGTGATGTCCTCGTCGACGACGACCCTCAGCCGCTCCAGCGCGGCCCGCTGCTCCTCGGCCCGGCGGCGCCTGTTTCGGCGTACGAGCGCGTAGGCGCCACCGCCCCCGGCGACCAGGACCACGCCGACGGTGATCAGCGCGGTGGACGACAGTCCGCCTCCGCCGCCGGAGGAGCCCCAGCTGCTCGGAGCCGAACCGCCCATGTTGGCCAGGGCACGGTCGGCGAAGTCGTTCAGCTGGGCCGCCGCGTCCTCGCTCTGCACGCTGCCGACCAGGTTCTGAACGGCGCTGCGCGGCAGGACCGAGGAGTCGGCGCGGGCGTCGAAGCGGTCGCCGAGGCGGATGCCGTAGAGGCCGGTGATGCCGGTGGCGGTGCGCAGGTTCGTGAAGAGGTTCCGGGTCGGGTAGTCGGCGGGCAGGACGGTGATGAACAGGGGCTTGTCCGCGTCTCTGATCTTCTTGGCCAGGGCGTCGGCGTCACCGGCGGACAGCTGGGCGGAGGCCGCCGGGTCGACGTAGACCGGACTCCTGCGCAGGGCGTCGGCGATCGTCGAGATGCCGGTCGTGGCCTGTGCCCGAGGGGCTGTCACGGTCAGCAGGACGATCACCAGGGCCAGCAGCAGCCCGGGGAGGCTTCGGGTCCGTACGACGGCCTTCATGGTTCGAAGCTACCCGAAGCCTCCCAAATCAGGTTATCGGCGCGGGTCAGTCCACCGCCTTCCAGGCCGCCGCCAGGCGCTGGACGGCCGCCCCATAGCGCCCGGTGAGCGAGAGGTGGTCGGCGTCGGCGAAGGGTTTCGCGAGCGCCTGCGTGATGTTCTGGCCCGCCTTCTGCTGGACGATCAGCCGGGCCTTGGCCACCAGTGCCCGGCCGGCCTTGTCCGCGCCGGCCCGCTCGGCGAGGGCCGCTGCCGCCGCGAGGGCCCTGAGGGTGCCCGCGCCGCCCTGCGGCACCTTGGTCAGGGTGGTCAGGCCCCAGCCGTAGGGAAACTGCGGATCGTAGGAGGCGTCACCGACGTTGATCGGCAGCTGGGCCTCCGACTTCGGCCAGGTGACGGGCAGTTGGCCGGTGAAGGGCCGCTTGCCGTAGAGCACGTCGGCGACGCCGTCGCCCTCGGTGCCGGGCAGCCAGGACGCCACCAGGGCGTCGATGGCGCCGAGCCGGTCGCCGATCAGCTGGGGGCGCCCGGAGACGATCAGCACCGCGCACCTCATGGCGGCGCACACCTTGTCGACGGCGGCCTTGTCGGCGGCGGAGAGCTGGAGGTCGTGGCCGTTGCCGACGTCTCCGACACCCTCGGCATAGGGCGTCTCACCGACGACGACCACGCCGACGTCGTAGCCGGAGGTGGGCGCGGAGGCGTCCTTGGAGTAGGTGACGTCCCCGTCCTTGCGCATCGCGTCGAGGATGGTGGTGCCCTTGGTGTGGGTGCCGGACGCGCCCTGCCAGGTGATGGTCCAGCCGCCGGTCTGGTTGCCTAGGTCGTCGGCGTTGGACCCGGCGACGTAGACCTTCTGGTTCTTCCTCAGCGGCAGCACGCCGTGCGCGTTCTTCAGCAGCACCTGCGACTCGGCGGCCGCCTGCCGGGCCACGGCCCGGTGTGCGGCGGAGCCGATCCGGGAGGCGTTGGCGGTGTCGGCGTAGGGGTGCTCGAAGAGTCCGAGCCGGAACTTCTGGGTGAGGATGCGCGACACGGCGTCGTCGATCCGCTTCCCGCTCACCCGGCCGGCCTTCACCTCGTCGACGAGGGTGGCGGTGAAGTCCTTGTAGGAGTACGGCACCATCATCATGTCGACGCCCGCGTTCACCGCGGTGCGGACGTGCGCCGGGTAGTCGCCGGGGAGCTGGTCGATGGCGTTCCAGTCGCTGATGACGAACCCGTCGAAGCCCATACGGCCCTTGAGCACGCCGTTGATCATGTCGGCGCGGGCGTGCATCTTCACCGGGCCCTGTCCGTCGCCGAGGACGTCCAGCGAGGAGTAGGACGGCATGACCGTGCCGACACCGCGGTCGACGGCCGTCCGGTACGGCGCCAGGTGGACGGCCTCCAGCTGCTGCCGGGTGACCTTGGTGACGCCCTGGTCGATGGTGTACGTGCCGGTGGTCGAGGAGCCGTACTCGGTGCCGCCGTCGCCGACGAAGTGCTTCGCCGTGGCGAGAACCTTGTCGTCGCGGCTCAGGTCCCTGCCGTCCGCGCGCCCCTGGAGGCCCTGGATGATCGTCTCCATGGACTCCACGAGGGCGGGGTCCTCGCCGAAGGACTCGTAGGCGCGGCCCCAGCGTTCGTCGCGGGAGACGCACAGGCAGGGGGCGAAGTCCCAGGGGACGCCGGTGGCACGGACCTCACTGGCCGTCACCTCGCCGGTCCGCTGGGTGAGTTGGGGATCTCGGGTGGCGCCGATGCCGATGTTGTGCGGCATGATCGTGGCGCCGGCCAGGTTGTTGTGGCCGTGCACGGCGTCGACGCCGTAGACCAGGGGGATCTGCAGGCGGGTGGCCTGCGTCCGGAGCTGGAAGGCGTCGATCATCTTCGCCCAGGCCGCGGGGGTGTTGGGCGTGGGGGTCGATCCGCCGCCGGAGAGCAGTGAGCCGAGGTCGTAGCCGGTGACGTCGGCGCCCTCACCCACCGCGCCGCGCTCGGCCTGGGTCATCTGCCCGGCCTTCTCCGCCAAGGACATGCGGGAGAGGAGGTCGGCGACGCGCTTCTTCACGGGCAACTTGGCGTCGAGATACGGCAGTCCGTGCGCGTCGATGACGATCTGCGGGTTCTCCGCCGGGGCCTTGGCGCCGGTGACCGTGAGCTTGAGCGGGATCGTCTCGGCGGTCCCGGCGGACTTGTCGCGCAGGGTGGCCACCTTGACGGTCCGCGTCGCGCCGGAGGCGGTGCCCGCGGGGAAGGTGAGGGTGCCGGAGACCGGGGTGTAGTCCTTGCCGGGCTCGGCGGTGCCCGTCGCGGCCGTCTCGTAGGTGACGGTGACGGGCTCGTCCAGCGGGGCGGAGCCCGTGGTGGCGACGGTGAACCGGACGGTGGCCGTGCCGCCTTCGCGCACCGGGTGGACGGCGGAGTCGGCGGTGACCGAGGCGCGCAGCGACTGGTCGGCCTTGCCGTACAGCTCCACGTCGTCCATGGCGAACCGGCCCTGGACGCCGACCGGGAGGGTGAGGGCGTAGCCCCACATCGAGGTCAGCCCGAGGACGTGGTCGATGCCGCCGACGGGCTGGTAGTCCGTGCGGTACTGGAAGTCGGTGAACGGGATCTCGATCTGCTTCCAGCCGGTGAAGTCGTCGGTGAAGGACGTCGTCCACAGTTCGGAGGCCTCACCGTTCGCGCCGCCGTCCTTGATCTCGAAGGCGATCTTCTTGCCGTTGCCCTGGCCGTCCCACCAGAAGCGGATGCCCTTGTGCGCGGACCAGTCGTGGCCCGGCTCGGTGGCGGCGAAGTCGTGCGTGAAGCCGCCGTAGCCGCTGATGTCGTAGGTGCCGGTGAGGACCTTGGCGCCCTCGGGGGCGTCGGGTCTGCCGGTCAGCTGCAGAGCGGGCGGATCGTCGCTGTCGCCGCCCCAGGTGAAGATGCCCTCGGCCGGCTGGGAGGCGAAGGGGACCTCGCCCTCGAAGCGGTCGACGGGGACGGGTGCGGGGTCGTCGGCCGCCTGGGACACGGTCGGCGAGAGCAGTGCGGCGAGCACTGCCGCGGAGACGAGCAGGGCGGTTCTTGGCATGGACCTTCCCTCGACTCTCTGGTTCACTCTGGCTCGAGCTGTTCACTCATGACTTAGATCACGCCGTGAGTTAACTAAGGCCCCGCAGACCCGTCAAGACGTCTCGTCAGGAAGGGATGCACCCCCATGAGAAAAACCCCCCACACACTCCGGCTGCTGCTGGCCGGAGTGCTCTCGGCGGCCGGCTTCACCGCGGCCGTTCCCCCCGCACACGCGGCCGGTGAACAGGTCACCGCCTGGCTCACCACCACCGACGACTCCGCCGGACGCCATGTCACGCGCGGGCTCCAGCCGCAGACGCCGTTCGCCTTCCAGTCCGGGACGGGTGGCGGCGGCGAGAACATCACCGTCGACGAGAACACCCGGTACCAGACCTTCACCGGCGGCGGCGCGTCCTTCACGGACACCGCGGCCTGGCTGATGAACTCCAGCGGCGCGCTGTCGCAGGCCACACGCGACGCCACCATGCGGAAGCTGTTCTCGCCGACGGACGGCATCGGCCTGTCGTTCCTGCGCAATCCGATGGGGGCCTCGGACCTCGCGCGCTACGGCTACACCTACGACGACGTGCCGGCCGGGCAGACCGACCCGAACCTGACGAGCTTCTCCATCGCGCACGACCTCGCCGACGTCGTCCCGCTGACCAAGCAGGCGCTCCAGCTGAACCCCTCTGTGACGGTCATGGCCTCGCCGTGGACGGCTCCGGCCTGGATGAAGGACAGCGGTTCGCTCAACGGCGGCTGGCTGAAGGCGGAGGACTACGGCGCCTACGCGAACTACTTCGTCAAGTACCTCCAGGCGTACAGGAGCCAGGGCGTGAACGTCTCCTACGTCACCCCGCAGAACGAGCCGACCTGCTGCTCCGGCTATCCCTCGATGAGCTGGAACGCCTCCGGCATCCAGTACTTCCTCAAGAGCGAGCTGCTGCCGAAGCTGCAGTCCGCCGGCCTGTCCACCAAGGTCCTGGCGCACGACTGGAACTGGGACGTCTACGACTCCTACGCGGCGGCGTCCGTCGACGACACGGCGATCCGCAACCACCCCAACTTCGGCGGCATCGCCTGGCACGGCTACGGCGGTGACGTCTCCAAGCAGACCTCGGTCCACAACCAGTACCCGAACCTGGACGCGTTCGGCACCGAGCACTCCGGCGGCACCTGGATCGCCAACCAGCAGCGCGAGGACATGAACAACATCATCGACTACACCCGCAACTGGGCGAAGTCGGTGACCAAGTGGTCCCTCGCTGTGGACCAGAACATGGGCCCGCACAACGGCGGCTGCGGCACCTGCACCGGCCTGATCACCGTGCACAACGGCGACGGCGCGAGCGGGACCGTGGACTACACCGTCGAGTACTACACGATGGGCCAGCTGACGAAGTTCGTCCGGCCCGGCGCCCAGCGCATCGCCTCCACCGCGTCCACGAACGTGCCGAACGTGGCCTGGCGCAACCCCGACGGCTCCAAGGCGCTGATCGCCTACAACGACGCCTTCAGCGCCAGGACGGTGACCATCAACTGGGGCTCGCAGCACGCCACTTACTCGCTGCCCGGCAAGACCTCGGCCACCTTCACCTGGAACGGCACCCAGTCCGGCGGAGGCAGCGCGAGCGGCGCGTTCGTGGGCCTGGCCGGCAAGTGCCTGGACGTGGCGGGCGGTTCGAGCGCGAACGGCACGGCCGTCCAGCTCTACGACTGCAACGGCTCCACCGCCCAGCAGTGGACCGTGCAGGGCGACGGGTCGATCCGCGCCCTGGGCAAGTGCCTCGACGTCACCTCCGCCTCGACCGCGGACGGCGCCAAGGTGCAGTTGTACGACTGCAACGGCACCGGCGCCCAGCAGTGGTCGTACAACTCCTCCACGGGGGACGTCGTGAACACCGCGGCGAACAAGTGCCTGGACGTGACCGACAACTCATCGGCGAACGGCACCCGTACGCAGATCTGGAGCTGCACGGGCGCCGCCAACCAGAAGTGGAGACTTCAGTAGGGACCCGGCCCGCGTCCACGTCCCCGGCATAGTCTTGAGGCCCATCGGACCGCCGCGAGGAGAGCCGTGAGCAGCGCAGTCGACGCCGACCGCGTCAGGCGGGAGATCCTCGACGAGGGCGCGGACGGGCGGCCGTACCTGCTGAGCGACGCCCGCGTCACCGGGGAGCTACGGCTCGACGGGGCCGGGATACGGCGGGCCGTGCGGTTCGAGGGGTGCCGGTTCGACGGGCCGGTGACGCTGGAGGGGGCGAGCACGCTCGCCTTCGAGCTGGTGGACTGCGTACTGCCGGGGCTGCGGGCCTCGACCGCCCATGTCGGCGGCCGGCTCGACCTGCGCCGGTCGACCGTCGGCGAGACCGACGGCCTCGGCAGTGCCGTCGACCTGGTGCACGCGGACATCGCCGGCGGAGCGCGACTCGACGGTGCGCACCTGATCGCACCGGGGCGGACGGCGCTCGAAGGCGGCGGTCTGGTGACGCGGGGCGGGGTGTTCTGCGAGGACGGTTTCGTCGCCGAGGGCGAAGTGAGTTTTCCCGGGGCCGAGTTGGCGGGCGGGGTGTGGATGCGCGGGGCGCGGATCACGGTCGGGGATCCGGAGCGGTTCGCGTTCCACGGCGACGCCCTTAAGGCGTCCACTGTACGGCTGTCGCACGGGTTCCGGGCCGACGGCAGGGTGCGGTTGCGCGGGGTGCGGGCGGAGGACCTGGTGTCGTTCAACGACGCCGAACTCCTCGGCTCCGGCTCGTCGTTGATGTGCGTGGGCATGCAGGTGGGGGCGCTCGACCTGCGGTTCGCGCGCAGACCGGCGGGGAGCGTGAACCTGCGTACCGCGCACGCGGCCCGCCTCCAGGACGACCCGGCGACCTGGCCGCTGTCGCTGGGGCTGGACGGGCTGACGTACGACTGGCTCGGCGAGACCGCCGCCACCCGGCGCGAGGACGTCACCAACCGCCTCGCCTGGCTGCGCCGCCAGCCGGTCTACGCGCCCCAGCCCTATGAGCAGCTCGCCTCGCACTACCGCCGGTCCGGGCACGAGGACGAGGCGCGGCGCGTGCTGCTCGTACGGGAGCGGTGCCGGCGGGCGACGCTGGGACCGGCGGGGCGGCTGTGGGGCTGGCTGCTGGACGGCGTGGTCGGGTACGGCTACCGGCCGTGGCTCGCGGGGCTGTGGCTGGCGCTGCTCACCCTGATCGGCTCGCTTGTCTTCAACGCGCACCGGCCCGTACGGAACAAGCCCGGCGAGGGAGGGCCGTTCAACCCGGTCGTGTACGCCCTCGATCTGCTGGTGCCGGTCGGCGGACTGGGGATGCGCGGCGACTGGCACTGGAACCAGGCGGGCGTGCAGGCGCTCGCGTACGGGCTGGTGGGCATCGGCTGGATCCTGACGACTGCGGTGGTGGCGGGTGTGACGCGCACGCTCAGCCGCGGCTGACGTCCGGCGCCGCGCCCGCCACCGGGACAGTCACTCGGCGGGTTCGACCCCGGCCCGCAGCAGACCGTAGGTGTACGCGTCCTCCAGCGCCTGCCAGGATGCCGCGATGACGTTCTCGGCCACGCCCACCGTGGACCACTCGCCGCTTCCGTCGGACGTGGCGATCAGCACGCGCGTGGTGGACTGGGTGCCGTGGACACCCTCCAGGATGCGGACCTTGTAGTCGACGAGGTCGAGCTTGGCCAGCTGCGGGTAGATCTTCTCCAGGGCCACGCGCAGGGCGCGGTCGAGGGCGTTGACCGGGCCGTTGCCCTCCGCGGTGGCGACGATGCGCTCGCCCTTGGCGTAGAGCTTGACCGTGGCCTCGTTGGCGTGGGTGCCGTCGGGGCGGTCCTCGACGATGGCGCGCCAGGACTCGACCTCGAAGTACTTCAGCGGCCTGCCCTCGACCTCGCCGCGCAGCAGCAGTTCGAAGGAGGCGTCGGCGGCCTCGTACGTGTAGCCCTTGAGCTCGCGCTCCTTGACCCGCTCCACGACCCGGCCGACCAGCTCGCGGTCACCGCCGAGGTCGACGCCGAGCTCCTTGCCCTTGAGCTCGACGGAGGCGCGGCCGGCCATGTCGGATACCAGCATCCGCATGGTGTTGCCGACCAGTTCGGGGTCGATGTGCTGGTACAGGTCCGGGTCGACCTTGATGGCCGAGGCGTGCAGGCCGGCCTTGTGGGCGAACGCGGAGACGCCGACGTAGGGCTGGTGGGTGGAGGGGGTGAGGTTGACGACCTCGGCGATGGCGTGCGAGATGCGGGTCATCTCGCGCAGCTTGCCCTCGGGCAGGACCTTCTTGCCGTACTTCAGCTCCAGGGCGGCCACGACCGGGAAGAGGTTGGCGTTGCCGACGCGTTCGCCGTAGCCGTTCGCGGTGCACTGCACGTGGGTGGCGCCCGCGTCCACGGCGGCGAGGGTGTTGGCGACCGCGCAGCCGGTGTCGTCCTGGGCGTGGATGCCGAGCCGGGCGCCGGTGTCGGCCAGCACGGTGGAGACCACGGCCTGGACCTGAGCCGGCAGCATGCCGCCGTTGGTGTCGCACAGGATCACGACGGAGGCGCCGGCCTCGGAGGCCGCCCGTACCACCGACTTGGCGTACTCGGGGTTGGCGCGGTAGCCGTCGAAGAAGTGCTCGCAGTCGACGAAGACACGGCGGCCCTCGGAGACCAGGTGGGAGACGGTGTCGCGGACCATCTCCAGGTTCTCCTCCAGCGTCGTCCTCAGCGCCAGCTCGACATGGCGGTCATGGGACTTGGCGACCAGAGTGATCACCTCGGCGCCCGACTCCAGGAGCGCCCTGACCTGCGGGTCCTCGCTCGCCTTGGCTCCGGCCCGGCGGGTGGCGCCGAAGGCGACGAGCCGGGCGTGACGGAAGTCGATCTCCTGCCGGGCGCGGGCGAAGAACTCGGTGTCCCGCGGGTTGGCGCCGGGCCAGCCGCCCTCGATGAAGCCCACGCCGAACTCGTCCAGGTGCCGTGCGATCGCGAGCTTGTCGGCGACGGTGAGGTTGATGCCCTCACGCTGCGCGCCGTCGCGCAGGGTCGTGTCGAAGACGTGGAACGAATCGTCGAGCTCGCTGGTTTCGGTCATGGTGTCAAGGCTCCTGTGTTGGATCTCGGTCGTACCGGAATGACCGGCTCCACCGTCCTCCAATGATCCCTCGCGCTGGGCCTCCGGCTGCAGGTGGGCCAGAAATGCGAAAAACCTCTCGCGGGTGCGAGAGGTCTGCGCGCGGGTCGAGGACGACGGTGTCCGCCCGTACCTGGTCGTACGTGGCGGTCACTGCGGACCGGCGCGCCTGCTGCCAATAATCGTGGCGAACGAGAGCACGGGGGAAGTCTGGCACAGACCGCCCCCGCGCTCACCGGTCGTCTCAGTATGCGAACTCCGCGTGGTCAACGCGGGCGGCTCACGAAGACGTCGGCGACCCCGTCGGTGTCGTCCGGGACGAGGTTCGTGGCCGTGGAGGGGAAGGCGGCGCGGCGACCGTGGGCGTCGAGGGACGCGGCGGTGGAGGCGCCGTCGGCCTGGGCGCCGTCGGCCTGGGCGCCGTCGGCTCCGAGGCTGACGCGGGTGACCGCGCCGGTGGCCAGGTCCTTGACGAAGACGTCGGCGACGCCGTCGGTGTCGCCGGGGACGAGGTTGTCGGCGGTCGAGGTGAACGCCACCTGGCGCCCGTCGGCGCTCAGGCTCGCGCCGACGCTCGGCCCGTCGGCCTGGGTGCCGTCGGCCGCCGTGCTGGCGCGGACGGTGGTCCGCGCCGCCCGGTCGTACACGAAGACGTCGGGGGCCTTGTTGGTGTCGTCGGGGACGAGGGAGTACAGGCTGGACTCGAAGGCGATCCTGCCGCCGTCGCCGATGAGGGGGGAGGCGTCGGCGTAGGACTTGTAGTCGTACTTCGTCGGCCGGCTGATCAGGTCCGTGGTCCGAGTGCGCCGGTCGCGCAGGTAGACCGGCCTGGTCTTGGACACGACGATATCCGGGACGAGCGGGGCCGGGGTGTCGAAGGAGACGTAGCGGCCGTCCGCGCTGAGGGAGGGGAAGAAGGCGTCGGCGGAGCCGAGGGCCCCGGAGGTCGCGTACTGGACGAGTTCGTCCCTGCCCGTCCTGCGGTCGTGGACGACGACGTCGTTGCGTCCGTTGTCGTCGCCGGGGACGACGTCCGGGGCGGAGGTGACGTAGGCGACGACGCGGCCGTCGCGCTGATGGTCGGCATCGCGTTGGCGCCCCAGCCGGCGGGGTGGCCGAAGCTGACCCGTTCGGTGCGGTGGGTGCGGCGGTCCAGGACGTAGATGTCGTCGGCGTCGTTGTCGTCCCCCCGGGCGAGCGCCGCCGAGGTCGCGAAGACCGGCCGTCGCCGCTGAGCGCCGGACGACTCGCCGGGCCCTCTGCGACCCGCTCCGTGCGGCCGGTGCGCAGATCGCACCTCGGGTCAATCCGCCCCATTACGTACAACCCGGGCGGCTAATCAGTCGTCCGCGAGTCCCGGCGATGGTAGCGAGTCGTCCAGGAACTCCCTTACATGGCCGAGAACTTGGTCCCGGTCGGTGCCCCGCAGGCCGATCGCCACATGGATGGAGAAGCCGTCCAGCAGCGCCCGCAGCCGGGAGGCGAAGCGGTCGGGGTCGACCCGGCGGAACTCGCCCCGCGAGACGCCTTCCGCGACCAGCGCCACGAGGTCGCGGTGCCAGGCGCCCTCGATGGCGGCCTGGCGGTCGCGGGCGTCCTCGTCGGCGCCCCGCGACCGGTTCCAGACCTCCAGCCAGAGGGTCCAGTGCGGGTCGCGGTGGCCGTCGGGGACGTACAGGTCGACATAGGCGTCGAGCCGCTCGCGGACCGTGCCCCGGCGGGCCAGCAGCCGGCTGCGCTCGGCGCCCAGCCGGCCCTCGCTCCACTCCAGGGTCCGCAGCAGCAGTTCGTCCTTGGAGTGGAAGTAGTAGAGCAGGTGTCCGCTGCTCATCCCGACCTCGCGGCCGAGCGCCGCCATGGTCAGCTGCTCCAGACCGCCCTCGGCGATCATGGCCATGGCGGCGGCGAGGACGTCCTCCCGGGGCGGGGCCTGTCTGCGCCCACCGGCCATGAGTTGCTCCTAGATCCTCGGCTGCTGCTGGGTGATGCAATGGATGCCACCGCCACCGGAGAAGATCGTACGGGCGTCGACGAGCGTCACCGTCCGACGGGGGAACAGCCGGCGGAAGATCCCGGCGGCGATCTCGTCGCGCGGGTCGTCGAAGCCGCACAGGACGACGCCGCCGTTGCAGAGGTAGTGGTTGATGTAGGAGTAGTCGGCCCAGTGGCCGTCGGCCTCCAGGACGGTCGGGGCCGGCACCTCGACCACCTCCAGCCGGCGGCCCCGGGCGTCGGTCTGGGACCGCAGCAGACCGATGACCTCCTCGGTCACCTCGTGGTCGGGGTGGGCGGGGTCCGGCTGGGAGTGCGCGACCACGACCCCGGGGCCGGCGAAGGCGGCGACGATGTCGACGTGGCCGAGGGTGCCGAAGCCGTGCGGTGGGTAGTCGCCGGTGAGTCCGCGCGGCAGCCAGATCGCCTTGCGGGTGCCGAGCATCCCGTGGATCTCCGCCTCGACCTGCTCCCGGGTCCAGCCGGGGTTGCGCTCCGGACCGAGCTGGACCGTCTCCGTCAGCAGCACCGTCCCCTCGCCGTCGACATGGATCGCGCCGCCCTCGTTGACGAGCTTCGAGGCGTAACTCCGCGCGCCCGCGAGGTCCGACACATGCGCGGCGATCTTCGCGTCGTGCTCCCAGCGGGCCCAGTGCTGGGCGCCCCAGCCGTTGAACGTCCAGTCCACGGCGGCCAGTTCACGCCCGTCGGTCATGAAGGTCGGGCCGATGTCGCGCATCCAGGCGTCGTCGAGGTCGCGCTCGACGGTGTCGACGCCCGGGCCGAGCAGGGCGCGGGCGTCCGCCGACTGCCCCGGGCCGCACACCACCGTCACCGGCTCGAAGCGGCGGACGGCACGGGCGACGGACGCCCAGGCGATCCGGGCGGCGGCGAGGTCGTCCGGGTCGTCGAAGGTGGGGTTGGGGCCGGGCCAGGCCATCCAGGTGCGCTCGTGCGGGGCCCATTCGGCGGGCATGCGGAAACCGTCGGCGGCAGCGGACATGGTGGGTCCTTGTCAGAGGAAGTAGAGGCGGTTGAGGGAGACGGAGTCGGCGGGTTCCGACCCGATCGGCTCGCCGTCGAGGGTGACCAGGCCGGTGCGCCGGTCGACGTCCACGGCGCCGGTACGGGAGTTGAGCCGGAGGTCGGCGGGCCCGATGCCGCGGGTGCCGCGCACGGCCACCCGCCGGCGCCGGGTCGGCATGCGGTCGTCGCCCTGTTCCAGGGCCGCCCGTGCGACGAACGCGACGGAGATGTCCGCCGGGGTCGCGCCGTACGCCCCGAACTGCGGTCCCAGGACGAGGGGTTCGCAGGTGTCGGTGGCCGCGTTCGGGTCGCCGACCACGCCGTACGCCGGGAATCCGGCCTTCAGCACCAGCTGCGGCTTGGCCCCGAAGTACTCCGGCCGCCACAGCACGATGTCGGCGAGCTTGCCGACCTCGATCGAGCCGACCTCGTGCGAAAGACCGTGCGCGATGGCCGGGTTGATCGTCAGCTTGGCGATGTAGCGCAGGACGCGCTCGTTGTCGTGCTCGTCCGGGGCGCCGAACTGGGCCTTCATCTTCCCGGCCATGGCGAGGGTACGGCGCACGGTCTCGCCGGCCCGCCCCATGCCCTGCGCGTCGGACGAGGTGATGCCGATCGCGCCCAGGTCGTGCAGGACGTCCTCGGCGCCCATGGTCCCGGCGCGGATGCGGTCGCGGGCCATGGCGGCGTCGCCGGGCAGGTCGGTCTTCAGGTCGTGGACGGAGACGATCATGCCGTAGTGCTCGGCGACCGCGTCCCGGCCGAAGGGCAGGGTGGGGTTGGTGGAGGAGCCGATGACGTTCGGCACTCCGGCCATCTTCAGGACGTTGGGGACGTGTCCGCCGCCGCAGCCCTCGATGTGGAAGGCGTGGATGGTGCGCCCCTCAAGTACCCGCAGGGTGTCCTCGACCGAGAGGCACTCGTTCAGCCCGTCGCTGTGCAGGGCGACCTGGACGTCGTGCTCCTCGGCGACCCGCAGCGCCGTGTCCAGCGCCCGCGTGTGGGCGCCCATGTCCTCGTGCACCTTGAACCCCGAGGCACCACCTTCCGCCAGCGCCTCGACCAGCGGCGCCTCGTGCGAGGACGAACCCCGGCCCAGGAAGCCGATGTTGACCGGCCAGGCGTCGAAGGCGCTGAACGCGTGCCCCAGCGCCCACGGCGAGTTGACGCCGACGCCCCACACCGGCCCGAACTCCTGGCCGATGATCGTGGTCACTCCGGAGGCCAGCGAGGCCTCCATGATCCGCGGTGACAGCAGATGGACGTGCGTGTCCACGGCACCGGCGGTGGCGATCAGCCCCTCGCCGGACACGATGGACGTCCCGGTCCCCACGACGACGTCGACCCCGTCGAGCGTGTCCGGGTTCCCGGCCCGGCCGATGGCGCAGATCCGGCCCTCGCGGATACCGATCGACACCTTGCGGATCCCCTGCACGGCGTCGATGACGACGACGTTGGACACGACCACGTCGCAGGTCTCGCGCACGGCGGCGGCCTTCAGGTGCAGTCCGTCGCGGGCGGTCTTCCCGAACCCGGCCAGGAACTCCTCCCCCGGGCGCTGCGAGTCGGACTCGACGCGGACGACGAGCCCCGAGTCGCCGAGGCGGATGCGGTCCCCGGCGCGGGGTCCGTGGGTGGCGGCGTACTCGTGGGGGGTGAGGCGGCGGGCCTCGGCGGGGTGTCCTCCGGGGCGGCTCATCGCGCGGCCCCCTCGGCACCGACGCCCAGGTAGCCGCAGGCCGCGGCGCGGCGCAGCGCCTCCTCGCGGGCGCCGGGGGCGTCCAGCGGCCCGTCGACGAGCCCGGCGAAGCCGATGGCGATCCGGGCGCCCCCGATCGGCACGAGGCCGACCTCGAGCGACTCCCCCGGCCCGAACCGCACCGACGACCCGGCGGGCACGGCGAGCCGCATCCCGTAGGCCTTCTCCCGTACGAAGTCCAGGCGCGGGTTGGCCTCGAAGAAATGGAAATGGGAGGTGACGGAGACGGGCACGGTCGCGGTGTTGGTGACCGTCAGCCGCAGCCGCGCCGGGGGCTCGCTGTGCTCGGGCCCGGGCAGCAGGGCGCCCGGCGCATCCTCCCCCAGCGCGCCGCCACCGATCGGGTCGCTGACGACCGCCAGCCGGGAGCCGTCGTCGAAGACCGCCTCCACGTGCACCTCGGTGACGACGTCCGCGACGCCGGGCAGCACGTCGGCCGGCCCGAGGACCGACCGGGCGCGCTCGACGGCCTCGGCGAGACGGGCGCCGTCCCGGGCGGCCTCGCAGACGGTGTCCGCGATGAGCGCGGTCGCCTCCGGCACGTTGAGCCTGAGGCCGCGGGCGCGCCTGGCGCGGGCCAGCTCGGCGGCCCCGAACAGCAGCAGGCGGTCGCGTTCCGTGGGGGTGAGTCTCATCTCGCATCCCTCCTTTAGAGCGACACTCTAAACAATGAATCCCCGAGATGAAACGCTTGACGCGGCGTCTGGGTCCGGTTCACATTGAGCGGCACTCAAACCGAGGGAGACCCACCATGCCGATCGCGATGGAACAGCGCGGAGTCGACACCGTCCCCGAAGAGGAACGCACCAGCGGGCCGCGTGACCTCGTCTCGATCCTGCTCGGCTCCAACCTCTGCCTGGGGGTGATCATCTTCGGCTGGCTGCCGCCGTCCTTCGGCCTGGACTGGTGGGCCTCGCTGAGCTCGATCGTCGTGGGCACCCTGGCCGGCACGGCCCTGACCGCGCCGCTCGCCCTGATCTCCCTGCGCACCGCCACCAACCTGTCCACCTCCTCCGGCACCCAGTTCGGCGTGCGGGGGCGCCTGGTCGGCTCGGTGGTGGGCCTGCTCCTCGCCCTCGGCTACACCGCGCTGACCGTGTGGATCGGCGGCGACGTGATGGTGGGCGTCCTGCGGCGGATGTTCGGGCTGCCGGTGGACTCGGTGGCGTACGCCCTCGTCTACGCGCTGCTCGCCGGGGCCACCGTCGCGGGCGCGGTGTACGGCTACCGGGTGCTGCTCGCGATGTCCCGGGTCCTCGCGATCGGAATGACCGCTCTGCTGGCGCTCGGTGTCGTCGCCTACGCCCCGCACTTCACCACCGCCGCGCTCCCGCAGACCGGCGGCTATCTGCTGGGCGGTTTCTGGCCGACGTGGTTCCTGGCGACGGTGGCGGCAGGTCTGTCCGGTCCGATCGCCTTCATCACGCTGCTCGGCGACTACACCCGCTACATCTCACCGGCCCGCCACTCCTCCCGCCGGGTGCTGCATGCGACCTGGCTCGGGCTGATCCTCGGCCTGCTGGTCCCCCAGCTCTTCGGCACCTTCACCGCGTACGCGGCACGGGCGGCGACGGACTACGCGGGCCCGCTGGTGGCGGCGTCCCCCGCCTGGTACCTGCCCCCGCTGCTGCTCGCGGCCTCGGCGGGCTCGGTGGGCAACGCGGGTCTGATGCTGTACTCCATGGGCCTCGACCTGGACGCGATCCTGCCGCGCGCGTCCCGGGCCCGCGCCACCTGCACGGTCGCCGTCGTCGCGACGGCCTGTGTCTTCGTGGGCCACTTCTACTCGTCCGCCCAGGACGCCATGACGTCCTTCGTCCTGCTGCTGACCGCGATCGGCACCCCGTGGGCGGTCATCACCCTGATCGGCTTCGCGCGCTGCCACGGGGTGTACGACGCGGACGCGCTCCAGGTCTTCAACCGCCGTTCGCGGGGCGGGATCTACTGGTACCGCTCCGGCTGGAACATCCCCGCGACGGTCTCCTGGGCGGTGGGCGCCGCGGTCGGCCTGCTGGCGGTGTCCCTCCCGTCGTACGAGGGGCCACTGCTGTCACTGACGGGCGGGGTGGACTGCAGCTTCGTCCTGTCGGGCCTGGTGGGCGGCGCGGTGTACCTGCTGTTGCAACCGAGGGCTCGCTCTGAGCAGACGTCAGATGTTCCAGCCCGTCCGGCGTTTGAGGACGAGGCCGTATAGGCCGAAGCGGGGGCCTGGGGACGGCAGCCCCCAGCGGCCACCTGAACCACCTCGCACAGGGCCGGCGGTGCCCGACGCGCACCGCCGGCCGGTGGGTTCGCGGACTAGCCGAGGCGGTGCATCCAGCCGTGCTTGTCCTCGGACGTGCCGCGCTGGATGTTCAGCAGGGCCTCGCGCAGCTTCATGGTGACCTCGCCGGGCTCGCCGCCCGCCTGCTGCCACTCGGCGCTCTCGCGCTTGACCGTGCCGACGGGGGTGATGACGGCCGCCGTGCCGCAGGCGAAGACCTCGGTCAGGGTGCCGTTCTCGGCGTCGGCCTGCCACTGGTCGATGGAGACGCGGCCCTCCTCGGACTCGTAGCCGAGGTCGCGGGCGACGGCGAGGAGGCTGTCGCGGGTGACGCCCTCCAGGATGGAGCCGGTCAGGGTGGGCGTGACGATCTTGTTGCCGTACACGAAGTACAGGTTCATGCCGCCGAGTTCCTCGACCCACTTGTGCTCGACCGCGTCGAGGTAGCAGACCTGGTCGCAGCCCTTGGCGGCGGCCTCGGCCTGGGCGAGCAGGGAGGCGGCGTAGTTGCCGCCGGTCTTGGCGTCGCCGGTGCCGCCGGGGACGGCGCGGACGCGGTTCTCTGAGAGCCAGATGGTGACCGGCTTGACGCCGCCGGGGAAGTAGGCGCCGGCCGGGGAGGCGATGACCAGGAAGAGGTACTCGTTGGCGGGCTTGACGCCCAGGCCGACCTCGGTCGCGATCATGAACGGGCGGAGGTAGAGCGACTCCTCGCCGCCGTGCGCGGGCACCCACGCCTTGTCCTGCTGGACCAGGGCGTCACAGGCCTCGATGAACGTCTCGACCGGCAGCTCGGGCATGCCGAGCCGGTGCGCGGAGCGCTGGAAGCGCTCGGCGTTCTTCTCGGGGCGGAAGGTGGCGACGGAGCCGTCGGGCTGACGGTAGGCCTTCAGGCCCTCGAAGATCTCCTGCGCGTAGTGCAGGACCATGGTGGCGGGGTCGAGGGAGAGCGGGGCGTACGGGACGAGCTGGCCGTCGTGCCAGCCGCGGCCCTCGGTCCACTTGATCGTCACCATGTGGTCGGTGAAGTGGCGGCCGAACCCGGGGTTCGCCAGGATCGCCGCGCGCTCGGCGTCGGAGAGCGGGCTGGCGGAGGGCTTGAGCTCGATCGTGGGCGTCGTCATGAGTGGTTGTCCTTCACCGGTTGTGTAGTGACGGGCCGCGCCACGCCCCTCACTGCCAGTGGCCAGTGCTAGGACGTCCGAGCATTCCCTCAATCCGCGGCTCCGCGGTCGATTATCGCAAGCGGGGAGCCGGGGAAGAAAACGGCGTGAATGCGACCCAGGGGATGATGGTGGCACCCGGCGGGGGACATGCGAAAGCCGCCGGGTGCGAGTGACCCGGCGGCTTCGAATCTTTTCGAGTGATCCGCCCGGTCAGCCGGCTACTCGTACGGCCAGCGCGTCGCCGATCTCCGACGTGCTGCGAGCGGGCTTGCCGGTGCGCTCGGCCAGGTCGGCGGAGACCGCCTCGTCGATGCGGGCGGCCTCGGCCTCGTAGCCGAGGTGGCGCAGGAGCAGGGCGACGGACAGGACCGTGGCGGTGGGGTCGGCCTTGCCCTGGCCGGCGATGTCGGGCGCGGAACCGTGGACCGGCTCGAACATCGAGGGGAACTCGCCGGAGGGGTTGATGTTGCCGCTCGCGGCGACGCCGATGCCGCCGGAGACGGCCGCGGCGAGGTCGGTGATGATGTCGCCGAAGAGGTTGTCGGTGACGATCACGTCGAAGCGCTCGGGCTGGGTGACCAGGTAGATGGTCGCCGCGTCCACGTGCATGTACTCGGTGGTGACGTCGGGGAACTCCGCGGCCACCTTGTTGAAGACGTTCGTCCACAGGTGACCCGCGAAGGTCAGCACGTTGTTCTTGTGGATCAGCGCGAGCTTCTTGCGCGGGCGGGCCTGGGCGCGGGCGAAGGCGTCACGGACCACGCGCTCCACACCGAAGGCGGTGTTGACGGAGACCTCGGTGGCGACCTCGTGCTCGGTGCCCTTGCGGATGGTGCCGCCGTTGCCGGTGTACGGGCCCTCGGTGCCCTCGCGGACGACGACGAAGTCGATGCTCGGCTCACCGGCGAGGGGGGTCGCCACACCCGGGAGCAGCTTGCTCGGCCGCAGGTTGACGTGGTGGTCGAAGGCGAAGCGGAGCTTGAGCAGGAAGCCGCGCTCCAGGACGCCGGACGGCACGGACGGGTCACCGATCGCGCCGAGCAGGATGGCGTCGTGCCCCTTGAGGGAGTCGAGGTCGGCGTCGGTGAGGGTCTCACCGGTGGCGTGGTAGCGCTTGGCGCCGAAGTCGTACTCCTTGGTCTCCAGCTTCACATCCTGCGGGAGGACGGCGGAGAGGACCTTGAGGCCTTCGGCCACGACTTCCTGCCCGATGCCGTCACCGGGGATCACTGCGAGATCGATGCTGCGAGACATGTCGGCACCCTACTCCTCGTCCCATGGGATGACATGGCTTGTCCGCGATACGGACATCGGAGGACGCCCACGTCAACGCGTCATCCCTCGTTCACCTCTGTGTCTGCGCCTACTCGACGTCCACGCACGCCTCCGACGGCGGGGTGCGCGCCGAGTGGCTGCCGCTGTTCGCCCGGCACCAGGTGGATCTGGTGATCAACGGGCACAACCACGTCTACGAGCGGACGGACGCCGTCCGGGGCGGCGCGGTGGGACGCGCGGTCCCCATCGGCGCCTCGACGGACCCCACGCGCGACGGGACGGTCTACGTCACCGCGGGCGGCGGGGGCCGGGACCTGTACGGCTTCCCGTCCGGGGTGCGGGAGAGCTACGAGCCGCTCGTGACGCGCCACGAGCCCGTCGGCACCTTCCGTGGACCGGATCACGGTCGGCCGCCAAGGAGACGGTGGAGTGGTCGAGGGTGCGCTACCGCGGCTTCTCGCTGCTGTCGGTGGAGGCGGTGAACGGCCTCCGGCCGGTCCTGAGGGTGTCGGCGCTGGCGCAGAACGGCGAGCGCATCGACCACTTCGAGGTGCGGCGCGGAGTGTGAGTCCGCGCCGCACCCCGTACGGGCGGCTCCCGGCTGGTGGATGATGCCCGGCTCAGTGGCCGGTCGAACCGCCGTTGTCCCTGCGGTCAAGGGCGCGCTGGAGGGCGGCTGCGGCGGCCTTGCGGTCGGACTCGCTCGTACGGGAGGTGTGACGGACTCGGCGGCGGGCGGTCGTCTCGGCCATGGGAAATCGACTCCTTCGACATCGGGGAGTGCCATAAAGGGGGTTACGAGACGCCGGAAGGGGCGGGGAGCGGTGCCGCAGGGGTGACCTGCTCGGGGCCCGGCTCCGGACCGCCATTCGCTTGTCGAGCGAGACGTTCGGCTCCTACAAAGCTAAGGGAGCCGACCGTGTCTGTCTCCACAATTACTCGGACTTCCTACTATCTGAGACGGTGGATTGGGTCACACGGCTCTGAGCTGCGCTTTCGAGGCGGCGGACGCCGGGGAAGTCTGGGACGATGTACGGGTCGGAGCCCGGGGGCCACGATGGACGGACCGTGCGGGTCGGCCGCAGGTCCGTACTCGGTCCGTACTCGGGAGGGAGACCCGATGGCCACGGAACAACCCCGCACAACTGTGATCACGCAGCACCGCTTCGGCGGACCGGAGGTCCTGACCGTCGAGGACCGCCCCCGCCCCGCGCCGGCCCCGGACGAGGTGCTGGTGCGGGTACGGGCCGCGGGGATCGCTCCCGTCGACCTGCTGGTGCGCTCCGGCACCGCCCCGCTCCTCGGGGAGCCCCCGTTCGTCCTCGGCCGGGACGTCTCCGGCACCGTGGAGGCCGTCGGCGGGTCCGTCACCCGTTTCCGCCCCGGCGACGAGGTCTTCGGCATGATCGACGGCGGCGGATACGCCGGCCACGTCACCGCTGCCGCCGACCGTTTCGCCGCGAAGCCCGCCGGCGTCGACCACGTCCACGCGGCCGCCGCGCCGACGGCGGCCCTGACCGCCTGGCAGGCCCTGATCGACATCGCCCGGATCGGTCCCGGCAGCCGGGTGCTGATCCACGCGGCGGCCGGCGGCACCGGTCACACCGCAGTCCAGCTCGCCAAGGCGGAGGGCGCGTACGTCGTCGCGACGGAACGCGCCGACTGCCACGGCTTCCTGTACGACCTGGGCGCCGACGAACTCGTCGACCACACGAGCGTGGACTTCTCCGACACCGTCCACGACATCGACGCGGCCCTCGACCTGGTCGGCGGCGACTTCGGGCCGCGCACCCTGAACACCCTCCGCCCGAACGGCCTGCTGCTCTCGGCGGTCCCGGGCGACCTCGGCCTGTCCCCGGAGGACGTGGAGGCCCGCGGGATGCGCTTCGCGATCGTCCAGGCGGAGCCCTCGGGGGAACGCCTCGCCAAGGTCGCGGCCCTCCTCGCGAGCGGCCGCGTCCGCGTCCACGTCGAGGCGGCCGTGCCGTTCGCCGAGGCGGCCAAGGCACACGAACTGGGCGAGGCCCAGCACGCCAAGGGCGGCCTCGTACTCGTCCTGCCGGACTGACTCCCGGCCGGCAGGAGCATCCGATCCGACACAGGGAACGGTGAGGTCATGAACGACAAGGTCAAGGCACTTCTCGAAGGCGGTCCGCGGGACCTGCCCGCGCGCATCGTCGCGGTCACCACACCCGGCGCCGACCTGAAGATCGAACTCCGCAACGGCTACGAGCACTTCCGCCCCACTCCGCGGCAGGCCGACACCGCGGAGGGCACCCTGCCGGTGTACGAGTGGTGGGAGCGGACGGAGATGCCCGGCTGAGCACGCGGACGGGCCGGGTCGCCGCGACCCGGCCCGTCCGTGTGTCCGCGGGTGTCAGCCCATGTGCGGGTAGGTGTAGTCGGTCGGCGGGACCAGGGTCTCCTTGATGGCGCGGGTCAGCGTCCAGCGCAGCAGGTTCTGCGGGGCGCCGGCCTTGTCGTTGGTGCCGGAGGCGCGGCCGCCGCCGAAGGGCTGCTGACCGACGACGGCGCCGGTCGACTTGTCGTTGATGTAGAAGTTGCCTGCCGCGTAGCGCAGCTTCTCCATCGTGTACGCCGCCGCCGCGCGGTCGTTGGAGATGACCGAGCCGGTGAGCGCGTAGTCGGAGACGGACTCCATCTGCGTCAGCATCTCGTCGTACTTGTCGTCCTCGTAGACGTACACGGCGAGGAACGGGCCGAAGTACTCGGTGCGGAAGACCTCGTTCTCCGGGTCGGTGCACTCGACGACGGTGGGGCGGACGAAGTAGCCGACCGAGTCGTCGTAGGTGCCGCCCGCGACGATCGTGCAGGTCGGGTCGGACTTGGCGCGGTCGATGGCGGCCTTGTTCTTGGCGAAGGAGCGGTCGTCGATGACGGCGCCGATGAAGTTGGCCAGGTCGGTGACGTCACCCATGGTCAGGTAGTCGACCTCGGCCGCGAACTCCTCCTTGAAGCCGGAGTTCCAGATGGACGCCGGGATGTAGGCGCGGGAGGTGGCCGAGCACTTCTGGCCCTGGTACTCGAAGGCGCCGCGGGTGAGGGCGGTCTTCAGCACCGCGCGGTCGGCGCTCGGGTGGGCGACCAGGAAGTCCTTGCCGCCGGTCTCGCCGACCAGCCGCGGGTAGGAGCGGTACTTCTCGATGTTGTTGCCGACCGTCTTCCACAGGTACTGGAAGGTCTTGGTGGAGCCGGTGAAGTGGATGCCGGCGAGATCGCGGTGCTCCAGGGCGACCTCGGAGACCGCGATGCCGTCGCCGGTGACGAGGTTGATGACGCCCTTGGGCAGACCCGCCTCCTCCAGCAGCTCCATCAGCAGCACGGCGGCGTGGGTCTGGGTCGGGGAGGGCTTCCACACCACGACGTTGCCCATGAGGGCGGGGGCGGTGGGCAGGTTGGCCGCGATCGCCGAGAAGTTGAAGGGCGTGATCGCGTAGACGAAGCCCTCCAGCGGCCGGTGGTCGAGGCGGTTCCACACGCCCGGGGAGTTGGCCGGGGGCTGCTCGGCCAGGATCTGGCGGGCGTAGTGGACGTTGAAGCGCCAGAAGTCGACGAGCTCGCAGGGGCTGTCGATCTCCGCCTGCTGGGCGGTCTTCGACTGGCCGAGCATGGTGGACGCGGCGATGGTCTCGCGCCACGGGCCGGCGAGCAGTTCGGCGGCGCGCAGGATGATCGCGGCGCGGTCGTCGAAGGTCATCGCACGCCAGGCCGGGGCGGCGGCCAGGGCCGCGTCGATGGCGTCGCGCGCGTCCTGGTGGGTGGCGTGGCGCAGGGTGCCGAGGACGGCCTTGTGGTTGTGCGGCTGGACGACCTGGAACGGCTCGCCGCCGCCCATCCGCTTCTCGCCGCCGATGGTCATCGGCAGGTCCATCGGGTTCTCGGCGAGCTCCTTGAGCTTGGCCTCCAGCCGGGCACGCTCGGGCGAACCGGGGGCGTAGCCGTGCACCGGCTCGTTGACGGGGGCGGGGACCTGGGTCACAGCGTCCATGGGTTCCGTAACTCCTTGTACGTGAGCGGGTGTCGCGGGGAGGGGGGCGGGAGGGGGCTGCCTCAGCCCTTGGTGATCATGCTGCGCAGGAAGAACCGCAGGTTGGCGGGCTTCTCGGCGAGTCGGCGCATGAAGTAGCCGTACCAGTCGGTGCCGTACGCGGTGTACACGCGCATGCGGTGGCCCTCGGCGGCGAGCCGGAGGTGCTCGTCGCCGCGGATGCCGTAGAGCATCTGGAACTCGTACTCGTCGGGCTTGCGGCCGGCCCGGCGGGCCAGTTCCTGCCCGATGGAGATCAGACGCGGGTCGTGGGAGCCGATCATCGGATACCCCTCGCCCTCCATGAGAATCCGCAGGATCCGCACGTACGCCTTGTCGATCTCGTGCTTCTGCTGGTAAGCGACCTCGGCGGGCTCCTTGTAGGCGCCCTTGACCAGCCGCACCCGGCTGCCGGCCGCGGCGAGGCGGCGGGCGTCGGCCTCGGTGCGGAAGAGGTAGGCCTGGATGACGCAGCCGGTCTGCGGGAAGTCCTTCCGCAGCTCCTCGTGGATGGCGAACATCGAGTCGAGGGTGGTGTGGTCCTCGGCGTCGAGGGTGACGGTCGTGCCGATGGCGGCGGCCGCCTCGACGACCGGACGGACGTTGGCGAGGGCGAGTTCGTGGCCGCCCGGCAGCGCCTGGCCGAACATCGACAGCTTCACCGACATCTCGGCGCGGTCGCCCAGCTCCAGCTCGCCCAGCCGCTCGACGAGCTCCAGGTAGGCGTCGCGGGCGGCGGCGGCCTGCTCCGGCCGGGTGATGTCCTCGCCCACGACGTCCATGGTCAGCTCCAGGCCCCTGCCCGTGAGCTCGCGGACGATCGGCACGATCTGGTCGACCGTCTCGCCCGGGATGAAGCGCTCGACGACCTGCTTGGTCACCGGGGCCGCCGAGATCAGGCGTCGCATCCGGTCGCTGCGCGACGCGGCAAGAATCACGGGACCCAGCACGGGGCACCTCCACAAACCAGCAGATAGAACCACCGTGAAACCTAAGGATCCCTCCGATCGTCAGCCATCGACAGCTGTCACGCATCCGTGCCGCAGATCTCAGACAGATGTATGAAGAGGCTGCGGTCGTGCGGGAGAATGCCGGTGTGACGGCCGACAACACAGGTGACTACCAGGAACTGGTCGACGAGATCTCGGAGCTCCTCGGCGCCCCCGCGACGCTGGAGAACCGCGACTTCGAGCTGATCGCCTTCGGGGCGTACGACAGCGAGGACGAGCTGGACGCGTCGGCGCTGGACCCCGTGCGCACCCGCTCGATCCTCACCCGGCGCTCCACCGCGGCCGTCCGCACCTGGTTCGAGGGCTTCGGCATCACCCGGGCGACGGGCCCGGTCCGTATCCCGCCGACGCCCGAGGCGGGCGTGTACCGGGGGCGGATCTGTCTGCCCGTACGCCACCGTGGCATCGTCCTCGGCTATGTCTGGCTGCTGGACTCCGACCCCGGCCCGACCGACCGGCAGCTGACGGCCGCCATGGAGGTCACGGTCCGCATCGGCGCCCTGCTCGCCGACGAGGCCCAGCACGGCGCGGACCTGACCCGGGAGTTGCGCGCGGTGCTGACCGCCGAGCGGGACTGGCGGCGGGAGATGGCGGTGGCCGAGCTGCGCACCGCTCTCGGCTCCCGCGCCGACGGCCCCCACACGATGGTCTGCGTGGCCCCCTGGCCCTCCGCCGACCCGGACGACGCGCCCTCGGTGCGTACGGTGCCGGGCGCGACGGCGCTGTGCACACTGCCGTGGGCGGCCGCCGACCAGTGCCTGGCCCTGCTGGTGCGGCTGCGTTCGGCGGACGTGCCGACGCCGGCGACGTCGGCGGCGGGGCGGCTGCTGGAGCGGGCGGGGCGGCTGGGCCCGGCCCGGGCGGCCGCGGGGATCGCCACCGCGCGCGCCGGCCTGGCGGAACTGGGCACGTCCTGGCGGGAGGCGTCGGCCGCGGCGCGGGCGACCCTGGCCGAGCCCCGGCTCGGCCCGGTCGCCGAGTGGGCGCACATCGGCCCGTTCCGGCTGCTGACCGCACTGCCCCCGGAGACGGCGCACGATCCCGCCGTACAGGCCCTGCTCTCCCCAGCCCACCGCGAACTGGCCCGCACCGCCGAGGTGTACCTCGACCGCGCCGGCCAGGCGGGCCGCACGGCGGCGGAACTGGGCATCCACCGCCAGACCCTCTACTACCGTCTCTCCCGCGTCGAGAAGCTCACCGGCCTCGACCTGGACGACGGCGAGGACCGGCTGCTGCTGCACATGGCGCTCAAAGGGGCGCGGCTGTAGCCCCTCTCCCTCACGTCTCGCGGAGAAGGTCCGCCACGGCCGCCACGCCCTCGGTGATCGCGCTCTGCGTCACATGGCCGAAGCCCAGGACGAGTTGCGGCGGAACCGCGGCGCCGGAGGTCCGGCAGGCGCTCATGCCGTACAGACCGACCCCCCGGCCGCGGGCCTGCGCCACGACCCTCGACTCCTGTGCGCCCTCGGGCAGATGGGCCACCGCGTGGAACCCGGCCGCCAGGCCCGACAGCCGTACCGCGGGGGCGTGTCGGGCGAGGGCGGCGACGAGGGTGGTGCGGCGGACGGCGTACACCGTGCGCATGCGGCGCAGGTGGCGGTCGTAGCGGCCGGACTCGATCAGGCGGGCGAGGGCCAGCTGATCGAGGGTGGGTGAGCCGCGGTCGGCGACGCGCTTGTGCTCGACGACCGCCTCCAGGAGGGCGGACGGGCACAGCAGCCAGCCCAGACGGAGCGCGGGCGCGAGGGACTTGCTCACGGTGCCGATGGAGATCACCCGGTCCGCGGCCAACCCCTGGAGCGCGCCCACGGGTCCGCGGTCGTAGCGGAACTCGGCGTCGTAGTCGTCCTCGACGACGTAGGCGTCCCGGCGCGCCGCCCACTCGATCAGCGCATGGCGGCGGGAGGGTGCCAGCACCACGCCCGTCGGCCACTGGTGGGCCGGGGTGACGATCACCGCCCGAGCGCCGGTGGCGTCCAACTCCGTCACGTCGAGGCCCTCTTCGTCCACCGGGACCGGTACCGCCGTCAGCCCCGCCGCCTCCGCGGCCGCCGTCGCCGTGGCAGGACCGCCCGGATCCTCGTAGGCCACGACCCGCACTCCGGCACGGGCCAGGGCGCGCAGGGCGAGGCTCAGCCCTTGGGCGTAGCCGGAGCAGACGACGGTACCTGCGGGGTCGGCCGCGGCGCCCCGGACCCGGCCCAGATACCCGGCCACGACCTCGCGCAGCGCCCGACTTCCCTGTGGATCGCCGTAGTCGAGCTCGGCGGTCGGCATGCGCCGCGCCGCCTCCCTGGTCGCCCAGAGCCAGTCGGAGACGGGGAAGGAGGTCAGGTCCGGTACGCCGTGGCGGAAGTCGGCGATCATGCGGGGACCGGCGTCGGACGGCGACGGCACGGGTGCCTGCGGCACCTGCGCGCAGGCCGCCACGCGGGTGGCCGAGCCGACCCGGGTGACGAGGTAGCCCTCGGCCTGGAGCTGGGCGTAGCAGTCCTGGACGAGTCCCCGGGACACGCTCAGCATCCGCGCGAGTTCCCGCGAGGACGGCAGGCGCTCGCCCGCCCGCAGCCGCCCCGACCGGATGGCGTCCCGCAGCCGGCCCTCCAGCTGCGCGGACAGCCGCTGCCCGCTCTCCCGGTCGAGGTTCAAAAGCAGCTCGGGTGACAAACCGGCCCACTGCACTGGCATGGAATTGGAGCTTAGCGGAGGGCCGGTACGTCTCTACCGTCGACGGTATGACGACTTCGGCGAACTGCCCTCCCCGGACGGCCCCTGCACGGCCGTCGCTGCTGACCCGGCCCCTGCTGCTGCGCTTCGTGAGTCTGGTCGGCGCGAGCGTCAGCTTCTTCCTGCTGCTGTCGGTCGTCCCCGCCTACGCGGCCGGGTCGGGCGGCGGGAACGCGGCGGGTCTGGCCACCGGCTCCCTGATGCTGGCCACCGTCCTCGGCGAACTGGTCACCCCGCGTCTGGTCGCCCGCCACGGCTACCGTCCGACCCTGATGGCCGGCCTGGTCCTGCTCGGCGCCCCGGCCCTGGTGCTGACTCTCTCGTCGGACATCGCGTGGGTCGTCGCCGTGTGCCTGCTGCGCGGTCTGGGCTTCGCGCTGACGATCGTCGCGGGCGGTGCGCTGACCGCGACCCTCATTCCCGCCGAGCGCCGGGGCGAGGGGCTGGCCCTGGTGGGCGTGGTTTCCGGGGTGCCGTCCCTGGTCGCGCTGCCGCTGGGCCTGTGGCTGGTGACGCACGCGGGATACGGGACGGTCGCCGTGACCGGGGGGACGGCCGCGCTCGCCGCGACGGTCTCGGTGCTGGGACTGCCGGCCGCGGACGCGCGGAAGACGGGAGCGCCCCGCGAGGACCGGCCCGTCGGCGTCCTGCGCGGCCTGCGCACCGGCGCCCTGCTCCGCCCGGTCCTCGTCTTCGCGACCACCGCGACGGCCGCCGGGATCATGGTCACCTTCCTGCCGCTGGCCGTTCCGAAGGCGCACTCCGGTGTCGTCACGCTGGCCCTGTTCGTGCAGCCCGCGGCCGCGACGGCGACCCGCTGGCTGGCGGGCCGTCACGGCGACCGGCACGGCAGCGCCCGGCTCGTGGTGCCCGGCCTGCTCCTGTCGGCGGCGGGCGTCGCCGTGACCGCGACGACCGGCACCCCGGCCGCCGTGGTCGCCGGAACCGCCCTGTTCGGCGCCGGGTTCGGCATTGCCCAGAACTCCACCCTCGCGCTCATGTACGCCCGGGTCTCGCCGTCCTCGTACGGCACGGTCAGCGCGCTGTGGAACCTGGCGTACGACGGCGGGATGGGCGTCGGCGCCGCGGGCTTCGGCGTACTCGCCGGGGCGACCGGCTACCCGTGGGCGTTCACGATGACGGCGTTCCTGATGTCGGTCGCGCTGGCCCCGGCCCTGCGGGACCTTCGCCCGGCGCGGCTCAGCCGTTCCTGACTCCCTCGATCACCTGGCGCAGTCCGTCGGTGAGCGAGTCGGCGTCGGGCGCGGTCTTCGGGTCGAACGTCCACTGCGAGATGAGCCCCGACATCAGGGTCATGTAGAACCGGCCGAGGCTGTCGGCGGTCTCGTCCGACACCTCCTCCTCCGGCACGCCCTGCAGCAGCGAGACCAGCCCCCGGCCGCCCTCGCGCTGCGCGCGGGACAGCTGCTCGCGCACCTCGGGGAGCCGGTCGCCCATGCCCATGATCTCCATGCTGAGCCGCCACATCGACCCGGGTTCCCGCATGGAGTCGACGATGTTGGACCAGACCTCCCGGAAGCGCTCCAGCGACCCGGGCGCACCCTCGATGCCGGCGTCCCCCTCGAAGGACATGTCCTCCACCAGCGCGATGTACGCCTGGGCCAGCAGCGCGTCCTTCGAGCCGTAGTGGTAGCCGATGGAGGCGAGGTTGGTCCCCGACTCCTTGACGATGTCCCGCGCGGTCGTACGCAGGAACCCCTTCTGAAGCAGGCAGCGCTTGGCGCCCTCGAGCAGATCCTCACGGTGTCCCATGCCGACCACCCTACCGCCCGATCCATACAACCGTCCTAGACGATTGATCTATACAAACGTTCTAGACAGACGTTTAATACGTGCGTACATTCCTCGGCATGACGAACACGACGAGCACCACCGCGACCGCGACCGGCACCGCCCGCGCCGGCCGCCGCGAATGGACCGCCCTGGGCGTGCTGATGCTCCCGCTGCTGCTGGTCTCGATGGACGTGTCGGTCCTCTACTTCGCGATCCCGGCGATCGGCGCGCACCTGGAGCCGAGCGGCACGCAGCAGCTGTGGATCTTCGACATCTACGCCTTCGTCCTGGCGGGCCTGCTGATGACGATGGGCTCGCTGGGCGACCGCATGGGCCGCCGCCGGCTCCTGCTACTGGGCGCCGCCGCCTTCGGCACGGCCTCCGTGATCGCCGCCTACGCCGACAGCGCCGAGACCCTGATCGCGGCCCGCGCGGTCCTCGGCATCGGCGGCGCCACCCTGATGCCCTCAACGATGGCGCTGATCCGCACCATGTTCACCGACCCCGCCCAGCGTGCGAAGGCGATCGGCCTGTGGTCCGGCGTGATGACCGCGGGCATCGCGCTCGGCTCGGTGATGAGCGGGGTCCTCGTCCAGTACTTCTGGTGGGGCTCGGTCTTCCTGGTCAACCTGCCGGCGATGGCCCTGCTGCTGATCCTGGGCCCGTTCCTGCTGCCGGAGTCGAAGGACCCGAACCCCGGCCGCTTCGACTGGCCGAGCGTCCCGCTGTCGATGGCGGGCGTGCTCCCGGTGATCTACGGCCTGAAGGAGATCCCGTCCGAGGGCTGGCACGCGCAGTACGTCGTCTCGGTCGCCGTCGGCCTGCTCTTCGCGGCCGCGTTCGTCCACCGCCAGCGCACCACGGCCTCACCGATGATCGACCCGGCCCTCTTCCGCGGCCGCGGCTTCGCCCCCTCCGTGGTCCTCAACCTCATCGGCTCGTTCGCCATGATGGGCTCGGCGTACTTCACCACGCAGTACCTGCAGTCGGTGCTCGGCAAGAGCGCGATGGAGGCGGCCCTGTGGGCACTGCTTCCCTCGGTGCCGATCGGCATGGCGGCCCCGATGGCGACCTCCCTGGTCCACAAGGGAGTCGACCGCGCCCATGTCGTCACCGCCGGCTTCGCCATCGGGGCCTGCGGCTACGCCCTGCTCTCCCTCGCGGACACGGACTCCCTCTGGCTGGTCCTGGTCGCCTGCGGCGTCCTCGCCTCCGGCATCGTCATGGTCATCTCCCAGATCACGGACCTGGCGCTGAGCAGCGCCCCGGTGGAACGCGCGGGCTCGGCGTCCTCCCTGATGGAGACCGGCGGCGAGTTCGGCGGGGCGCTGGGCATGGCGATCCTCGGCTCGATCGGCACGGCGATCTACCGCCACGACATGCCGGCCTCGGCACCGGACGCGGCCCGCGAGACCCTGGGCGGCGCGCTCGCGGTCGCCGACCGGATCCCGGGACTGGCGACCACGGCACGGGAGGCCTTCACCAGCGGAATGCAGGGCGCGGCGATCGCGGGGGCGCTGCTGCTGGCGGGCGCGGCGGTGCTGGCGGCGCGGGCGCTGCGCGGAATCCGCGTCGACGACGAATGACGGAACGCACGAACGCCGGACGGGCACTCTCAGCCCGTCCGGCGTTTGAGGACGAGGCCCCTTCAGGGCCGAAAGCGGGGGCCTGGGGGCGGCAGCCCCCAGAACTACCGCAACCTCAGACGAGGTTCACGGATCGAGCGAACGTCGCTCCGATCTCCGTCTCCACCTCACCCAGCACCCCGGAGGGCACCGTGTCGTCGACGGTCAGCACGGCCAGCGCCTCGCCGCCGGCGACCGAGCGGGAGACCTGCATGCCCGCGATGTTGATGCCCGCCTCGCCGAAGATGCGGCCCACCGTGCCGACGACACCGGGACGGTCCTCGTATCGCAGCACCACCATGTGGTCGGCGAGCGCGAGGTCGACGTCGTACTCACCGACGGCGACGATCTTCTGCAGGTGCTTGGGGCCGGCCAGGGTGCCGGAGACCGACACCTCCTCGCCGTTGCCGAGGGTGCCGCGGACGGTGACGACGTTGCGGTGGTCGGCCGACTCCGAGCTGGTCGTCAGCCGCACCTCGACGCCGCGCTCCTGGGCGAACAGCGGGGCGTTGACGTAGGAGACGGTCTCGTCGACGACGTCCTCGAAGACACCCTTGAGGGCGGACAGCTCCAGCACCTTCACGTCGTGCTGGGTGATCTCGCCGTAGACCTCGACGTCCAGGCGGACGGCGACCTCGCCGGCGAGCGCGGTGAAGATGCGGCCGAGGCGCTCCGCGAGCGGCAGACCCGGCTTGACGTCCTCGGCGATGACACCGCCCTGGACGTTCACCGCGTCGGGCACGAGCTCACCGGCGAGGGCGAGGCGCACCGAGCGGGCGACGGCGATACCGGCCTTCTCCTGGGCCTCGTCCGTCGACGCGCCGAGGTGCGGGGTGCACACGACCTGGTCGAACTCGAAGAGCGGGGAGTCGGTGCAGGGCTCCTTGGCGTACACGTCGAGGCCGGCGCCGGCGACCCGGCCCTCCTTCAGCGCCGAGTACAGCGCCTCCTCGTCGACGATCCCGCCGCGCGCGGCGTTGACGATGCGCACGCTCGGCTTGACCTTGCGCAGCGCCTCGTCGCCGATGAGGCCGAGGGTCTCGGGGGTCTTGGGGAGGTGGACGGTGATGAAGTCGGAGACCTCGAGCAGCTCGTCCAGCGACAGCACCTTGACGCCCATCTGCGCGGCGCGGGCGGGCTGGATGTAGGGGTCGTAGGCGACGACCTTCATGCCGAAGGCGGACATGCGCTGCGCGACGAGGGCACCGATGCGGCCCAGGCCCACGACACCCAGCGTCTTCTCCGCCAGCTCCACGCCGGTGTACTTGCTGCGCTTCCACTCGCCGTTCTTCAGCGCGGCGTTGGCCTGCGGGATGTGGCGGGCGGTGGCGACGAGCAGACCGCAGGCCAGCTCGGCGGCGGTCACGATGTTCGAGGTGGGGGCGTTGACGACCATCACGCCGGCCTTGGTGGCGGCGGAGACGTCGACGTTGTCCAGGCCGACGCCGGCTCGTGCGACGACCTTCAGCTTGTTCGCGGCGGCGATGGCCTCGGCGTCCACCTTGGTGGCCGAGCGGATCAGGATCGCGTCGACGTCGGCGATGGCCGGGAGCAGTTCGGCTCGGTCCGCTCCGTTGCAGTGCCGGATCTCGAAGTCGGGGCCAAGCGCGTCCACGGTCGCGGGCGACAGCTCTTCAGCGATGAGTACGACGGGTTTCGAGCTCACGTGAGTCCTCACAAGTCCAATGCGGACGGCCGTCCCGACGGCCGCAGGCGGTGGAGGTTGGCTAGCCGCGTGGAAGACGCACGACGCTGTGGGCCTGACGCGTATGTAGTACGGCAGTGTAGTGGCGCGACGGCGGTCGTCCTGCGCCTCTTCGGAAGGATCACCCGGACGAGACGCGCCATTTTGTAGCCCCTTGGGGGTCCCCCCACGCCCTTGAGGCAGTGGGGGAGATCGAGGAGCGGGATCCGGGGCGGAGCCCCGTGGCGGCACCCTCAGCCGAGGGCGCCGCCACGGGAAGAGAGGTCACGCCTCTTCGTCGACCCACGACATCAGCTTGCGCAGCTGCTTGCCGGTGGTCTCCAGCAGGTGGTCGGCGTCCTGCTGCTTGTACTCGTTGTACTTCTTCAGACCGCCGTGGTACTCGGCCATCCACTCACGGGCGAAGGTGCCGTCCTGGATCTCGGCGAGGACCTTCTTCATCTCGGCCTTGGTGGCGTCGGTGATGATCCGCGGGCCGGTGACGTAGTCGCCCCACTCGGCGGTCTCGGAGACGGACCAGCGCATCTTCTCCAGGCCGCCCTCGTACATGAGGTCGACGATCAGCTTCAGCTCGTGCAGGCACTCGAAGTAGGCGATCTCCGGCTGGTAGCCGGCCTCGACCAGGGTCTCGAAACCGGCCTTGACCAGGGCGGAGGTGCCACCGCACAGGACGGCCTGCTCACCGAACAGGTCGGTCTCGGTCTCCTCGGTGAAGGTCGTCTTGATGACACCGGCGCGGGTGCCGCCGATGCCCTTGGCGTACGACAGCGCCAGCGCGAAGCCGTTGCCGGTGGCGTCCTGCTCGACGGCCACGATGCACGGAACGCCGCGGCCCTCCTCGTACTGGCGGCGCACCAGGTGACCCGGGCCCTTGGGGGCGACCATGCACACGTCGACGTTCGCCGGGGGCTTGATGAAGTCGAAGCGGATGTTCAGGCCGTGGCCGAAGAACAGCGCGTCGCCGTCCTTCAGGTTCGGGGCGATGGACTCCTCGTAGACCTGGGCCTGGATCGGGTCCGGGACCAGGATCATGATGACGTCGGCCTCGGCGGCGGCCTCCGCCGGCGTCACCACGCGCAGGCCCTGCTCCTCGGCCTTCGCCTTGGACTTGGAGCCCTCGTGCAGACCGACACGGACGTCGACACCCGAGTCACGGAGCGACAGCGCGTGGGCGTGGCCCTGGCTGCCGTAACCGATGACCGCGACCTTGCGGCCCTGGATGATGGACAGGTCGGCGTCGGCGTCGTAGAACAGCTCGGCCACTTTGGGTTCTCTCCTTGTGTGCAGGTGTTGCGTCCCACCGTATGACGGCGGGCGGAAGGGAAGTCTCGGGGTCTCGGTATACGGGCGGCCGAAACCGCCCGTACGCCTCATGCGCTGCGGTCGAGGGCGCGCAGCGAGCGGTCCGTGATGGAGCGGGCTCCGCGGCCGATCGCGATCGTGCCGGACTGCACGAGCTCCTTGATGCCGAACGGCTCCAGCATCTTGAGCATGGCGGACAGCTTGTCGCTGCTGCCGGTGGCCTCGATGGTCACGGCCTCCGGGGAGACGTCGACGGTCTTGGCGCGGAAGAGCTGGACGATCTCCACGATCTGGGAGCGCGTCTCGTTGTCGGCCTTCACCTTCACCAGAACGAGTTCGCGCTGAACCGCCTGAGCGGGCTCCAGCTCGACGATCTTCAGCACGTTGACGAGCTTGTTGAGCTGCTTCGTCACCTGCTCCAGCGGGAGGTCGTCCACGCTGACGACGATGGTGATGCGGGAGATGTCGGGGTGCTCGGTGACACCGACGGCGAGCGAGTCGATGTTGAAGCCGCGGCGGGAGAAGAGGGCGGCGATCCGGGCCAGGATGCCCGGGGTGTTCTCCACCAGGACGGAGAGCGTGTGCTTGGACATGGTCTTTTACGTCTCTCTCGCTCAGTCGTCTTCGTTGTCGCCGAAGTCGGGGCGAACGTCCCGGGCGGCCATGATCTCGTCGTTGGATGTGCCGGCGGCGACCATCGGCCACACCATCGCGTCCTCGTGGACGATGAAGTCGACGACGACGGGCCGGTCGTTGATGGAGTTCGCCTCTTCGATGACCTTGTCGAGGTCGTCCGGGGACTCGCAGCGGATCGCGTAGCAGCCCATGGCCTCCGACAGCTTCACGAAGTCGGGGACGCGGGTGCCCCTGGCCTCCGGGTTGACGTCGTCGGGGCCGGAGTGCAGCACGGTGTTGGAGTACCGCTGGTTGTAGAAGAGGGTCTGCCACTGGCGGACCATCCCGAGGGCGCCGTTGTTGATGACGGCGACCTTGATCGGGATGTTGTTCAGGGCGCAGGTGGTGAGCTCCTGGTTGGTCATCTGGAAGCAGCCGTCGCCGTCGATCGCCCAGACCGTCTGGCCGGGTGCGCCGGCCTTGGCGCCCATCGCGGCCGGGACCGCGTAGCCCATCGTGCCGGCGCCGCCGGAGTTCAGCCAGGTCGCGGGCTTCTCGTACTGGATGAAGTGCGCGGACCACATCTGGTGCTGGCCGACGCCCGCCGCGAAGATCGTGCCCTCCGGCGCGAGCTGTCCGATGCGCTCGATGACCTGCTGCGGGGAGAGCGAGCCGTCCTCGGGGAGGTCGTAGCCGAGCGGGTAGGTGTCCCGCCACCGGGACAGGTCCTTCCACCAGGCGCTGTAGTCGCCCTGGTGGCCCTCGCTGTGCTCCTTCTGCACGGCCTGGATGAGGTCGGCGATGACCTCGCGCGCGTCACCGACGATCGGCACGTCGGCGGCGCGGTTCTTGCCGATCTCCGCGGGGTCGATGTCGGCGTGGACGATCTTGGCGTACGGGGCGAAGCTGTCCAGCTTGCCGGTGACGCGGTCGTCGAAGCGGGCTCCGAGGGCGACGATCAGGTCGGCCTTCTGCAGCGCGGTGACGGCGGTGACCGCACCGTGCATGCCCGGCATTCCCACGTGCAGCGGGTGGCTGTCGGGGAACGCGCCGAGCGCCATCAGGGTGGTGGTGACGGGCGCTCCGGTGAGTTCGGCGAGGACCTTGAGCTCGGCGGTGGCCTGTGCCTTGATGACACCGCCGCCGACGTAGAGGACGGGCCGCTTGGCGGAGGTGATGAGCTTCGCGGCCTCACGGATCTGCTTGGCGTGCGGCTTGGTCACCGGGCGGTAGCCGGGCAGGTCCATCACCGGCGGCCAGGAGAACGTGGTGCGCGCCTGCAGGGCGTCCTTGGCGATGTCGACCAGCACCGGGCCGGGGCGGCCGGTGGAGGCGATGTGGAAGGCCTGCGCGATGACCCGCGGGATGTCCTCGGCCTTGGTGACGAGGAAGTTGTGCTTGGTGATCGGCATCGTGATGCCGACGATGTCCGCCTCCTGGAAGGCGTCCGTGCCGATCGCCTTGGAGGCCACCTGCCCGGTGATCGCCACGAGCGGCACCGAGTCCATGTGGGCGTCCGCGATGGGGGTGACCAGGTTGGTGGCGCCGGGGCCCGAAGTGGCCATGCAGACACCGACCTTGCCGGTGGCCTGCGCGTAGCCGGTGGCCGCGTGGCCGGCGCCCTGCTCGTGCCGGACCAGGACGTGGCGCACCCGGGTCGAGTCCATCAGGGGGTCGTACGCGGGCAGGATCGCGCCGCCGGGAATGCCGAATACCGTGTCGGCCCCGACCTCCTCGAGAGAGCGGATGAGGGACTGCGCACCCGTGACGTGCTCGGGGGCGGACTGGTGTCCTCCGGATCGGGGCCGCGGCTGCGGATTGGCCCCGGTGGCCTGCTCGGTCATCGTCAGTCTCTTCTCGATGCTGAGGGTTTTTGCGAGGTTTGTACGGTGTTCGGCTGTTGCACGGACAGCGCCTGTGCAACAAAAAACCCCTCGTGCCGTAAGGCAAGCGAGGGGAGCGCGCCGGGTGGAGGTCGCTGAGCGATGGTGGGCTCAGCGTCAGCCGACGCGCTTTCCAAGTACGAGAATTCGGGTGCGCATGGCACTGACCCTCCCCCCGACGCGCACCACGTGTCAAGTGGGTGGGACGGGAGTCTCATCATGTGAGCGCAGGGCGGTTCCGCGGCCGAGCACGACCGGCACTCCACCGGTGTACGCCCCCGGGCCCCTTTCCATGGTCCGTTCGCCTCCACCGCCGCCCGCGAACGCCGGCTCGATCGGCCCGTGGGGCACCGGATAATGGCCGGTTCCCAGCGCCCGCCGCAGCCGGTACTCGTCCAGCGGCCCGGAGAAGGCCATGCCCTGGCCGTGCGTGCAGCCCATCGCGCGCAGGGCGACGACCTGCTCGGGCAGGTCCACGCCGTCGGCCACGGACTGCAGCCCGAGGTCGGTCGCGATCCGCAGCAGCCCACTGGTGATCTTGTGCAGTCGCGCGGACTCGACGACGCCTTCGACCAGGCTGCGGTCGAGCTTCAGCACGTCGACGGGGAGTCTGCGCAGCGCCGTGATCGCCGCGTGGCCGCTGCCGAAGCCGTCCAGGGCGATCCGGACGCCGAGTCTGCGCAGGGCGGACAGCCGGCGCTCCAGCTCGTCCATGGACACCTTGGCGTCGGTGTCGGACAGCTCGATCACCAGGGCGCCGGACGGCAGGCCGTGCCGGGTGAGCAGGGCCTCGACGGAGCCGAGCGGCATCGAGCGGTCCAGCAGGCGCCGCGCGCTCACCCGCACCGCGACCGGCACGGCCAGGCCCGTGGCGGTGCGCTCGACGGCCTGCTCGACCGCCTCTTCCAGGATCCAGCGGCCGAGCTCCTGCGTCCGGTCGCCCTCGTCGGCGACCCGCAGGAACTCCGCGGGTGTGAACAGCACTCCCTGCGAGGACCGCCAGCGCGCCAGTGCCTCGACCGATGCGATCCGGCCGTTCTCCAGGCAGACCACGGGCTGGTGCAGCAGGGCGAACTCGCCGTCGTGCAGCGCGGCCCGCAGGCGCGTGGCCAGTTCCGCCTTGCGGACGACGTCCTGTTGCATCTGGGGTGCGTACAGCTCGACGCGGCCCTTGCCGCCGGCCTTGGCACGGTACATGGCGAGGTCGGCGTTGCGCAGCAACTCGCCCGCTCCGAGGCCTTGTTCGGCGAACGCGACGCCGATGGACGCGGCCACCCGGACATCGTTGCCGTCGATGAGGTAGGGCTGGGAGAGGGTGATTCTGAGCCGGTCGGCGAGTTCCAGGATGTGCCGTTCGCGTGCGGCGCGGTCACGGGTGCCGTCCCCGACGATCAGGGCCGCGAACTCGTCGCCGCCGAGCCGGGAGGCGGTGTCCCCCTGCCGGACCGCGTCCTGGAGCCTGCGGGCGGCCTGGACGAGGAGTTCGTCCCCGGCCTGGTGCCCGATCGTGTCGTTGACGGCCTTGAAGCCGTCGAGGTCGATGAAGAGGACGGCCGTGCCGCGCAGGGACGCCCGGTCGGCGGCCCGCCGGCCGGACAGCGCCTGCTGGACCCGCTGGGTGAACAGGGCGCGATTGGGCAGGTCGGTGAGCGGGTCGTGCTCGGCGTTGTGCTGCAACTGCGCCTGCAGGCGCACTCTTTCGGTCACGTCCCGGCTGTTGAAGATCAGGCCGCCGTGGTGGCGGTTGACCGTGGACTCGACGTTGAGCCAGCCCCCACCGCCGGCCCGGAAGCGGCACTCGATGCGGGTGGTGGGTTCGTCCTGGGGACTGGCGGCGAGGAAGCGGCGCACCTCGTGCACCACGCAGCCCAGGTCCTCCGGGTGGATGAGGCCGGCCAGCTCGGTGCCCACCAGTTCCTCGGCGGGCCGTCCGTAGACCCCGGCGGCGGCCGGGGAGACGTACCTGAGGACACCGCTGGGCGCGGCGATCATGATGACGTCGCTGGAGCCCTGCACCAGGGAGCGGAAGTGGTTCTCCTTCTGCGCGAGTTCCTGGGTGAGGGTGATGTTGTCGAGCAGCATGATGCCCTGGCGCACCACGAGGGCGAGCACCACGGTGCCGCCGGTGACGAGCACGGTCGGGTCGGGCTTCCTGCCGTTGAGGACGTTGTAGAGGATCCCCAAGGTGCAGACGGCCGCGGCCATGTAGGGCGTCAGCGCGGCCAGGGAGCCGGCGATGGGCCGGGCGACCGGGTACCGGGGGCGATCACCTCCCTGCGGGGGCGCGTGGTGCTGGTGGGTGCCGCCGTGCGGGCCGGGCAGGTGCTCGTGGACCACGCGCGTGTGGCCGTCGCCCTCCGCGGACTCCTGCCCCTGCCGGGGCGCGGTCCAGGGGGCGTACGCGAGGAGCAGCGAGCCGGCGAACCAGCCCGCGTCGAGCAACTGGCCCGACCGGTAGCTGTTCTGCAGCAGCGGGGAGCTGAACAGGGCGTCGCACATGACCGTCAGCGCGAGCGCGCCGATGGCGGTGTTGATCGCCGCCCGGTTCGCGGCCGTGCGCCTGAAGTGCAGCGCGAGGACCACGCTGACCAGGGCGATGTCCAGCAGGGGGTAGGCCAGCAGCAGCGCGCTGCGCGCGAGGTGCGGCCCGTCGGCCTCGGCGGTCTTGGCGAGCGCGAGGCTCCAGGACAGGGTGAGCAGCGAGCCGCCGATCAGCCAGGCGTCCAGCCCGAGGCACATCCAGCCGGCCTTCGTCACCGGCCGCTTGGCGAGCACGAGCAGGCCCACGATGGCGGGCGGCGCGAAGCCGACGAAGAAGACGTTGGCGTAGCCGACGGTGGGCACCTTCTCGCCCAGGACGACCTCGTACCACCCCCAGACTCCGTTGCCCAGGGCCGCCATCGCCGAGGAGAGGGCGAACAGCAGCCAGGCGGAACGGAAGCGCGCGCAGTGCCTGTAGGCGTAGAGGAAGCAGGACACGGCGGCGGTGGCCGCGGCCGCGCTGAGCCCGAAGTCACCCATGATGTCGGCGAGTTCCTGCGAACCCCAGCCGAGCGCGGACCCGACGGCGTATCCCGCGCAGACCGTGGCCAGGACGAGCTGGGGAACGAGGCCGGTCCGGCCACCGTCGGACGGCGGACGGGTCGGCCGTGCCCCCGGTGCGGGCTGTGCCCGCAGCACTCCGTCGAGGGTGGTGGTGACAGACGGCGAGTTCACCGGGCCCTCCCGGTCCGCGCGGCTCCGGGGTCCCTCGGGTCCCGGTGCGCATGCCTCCTGCGGCTGCTGTGCCTGCGGTGGTGGCTGTGACGACAGCCATGACTGCCGTGGTGACCGCGTCTGCGCGCGGCCGTGCGCCAGGGTCGCCGCCGGCGGCCCCGCCGCGTCGGATCGCTCGCCCATAGGCCGTGCATCGCCCGTCGCCCCCCATCACAGTCTGCAATGTCCATCCCCGGCGCCGAACGGTGCGCGGCGCAGCCCCTGTCGGGACGATACACCAGTCTCGTCACTCAGGGACATAGTTCCTCTACGCTCCGTGACGACCAGCGGCGTTGTGAGTACGGACCGCGTCCGTGAGGTTGCGGAGGGTACCGGAAATGGATTACACGCCTGTTGCGCCCGTCGCGTGGGTCGCGCGCGGGACGTTCAAGTCGTCGGGGTCACGCGCCGGTTGTACCTGTCCTAAGGATCACGTTGCGCAGCGGCTTCCGGTTCAAGAACCGGGTCAACTGGTCCACGAGAAGCCGCTCGGCGCGGGGCCGGAAAGCGGAGGTGGGGCCGCCGACGTGGGGGCTGATGAGCACACCGGGGGCACGCCACAGGGGGTGTTCGGCGGGCAGCGGCTCGGGGTCGGTGACGTCCAGGGCGGCGGTGATCCGGCCGGTCTCGAGTTCGGCGAGCAGCGCCTTGGTGTCGACGACGGGCCCGCGCGCGACGTTGACGAGGAGCGCGCCGTCCTTCATGCGGGCGAGGAAGTCGGCGCCGGCCAGACCGCGGGTGGAGTCGGTGAGGGGCGTGATGAGGACGACGACGTCTGCCTCGGGGAGCAGGGCGGGCAGCTCGGTGAGCGGGTGCGCCGGCCCGCGCTCCGTCGTGCGCGCGGAGCGCGCGACGCGCACCACCCGCGCGACCTCGAACGGAACGAGCCGGTCCTCGATCGCGGATCCGATCGAGCCGTAGCCCACGATGAGCACGCTCTTGTCGGCGAGCGCCGGCCGGAACCCGCCCAGCCACTCCCCGCGCTGCTGTCCGCGCACGAAGTCGGGGATGCCGCGCAGGGAGGCGAGGATCAGGGTGAGCGCGAGTTCGGCGGTGCTCGCCTCGTGAACCCCGCGCGCGTTGCACACCTGCACGCCCGGCCGCAGCCGGGGCAGCCCGGGCTGCACGTTGTCGATCCCGGCGGACAGCGTCTGCACCACCTGCACGGAGCTCATTTCGGGCAGGGGCCGTACGGCGACCTCGGCGGACTTCATGTAGGGGACGACGTAGAAGAGGCAGTCGGCCGGGTCCGCGGGGTAGTCCTGCTCGCCGTTCCAGAAGAGGTAGTTCGGCCCCGCGGGAAGGTTCTCGATCTCCTCCGGCGGGATGGGAAGCCACACGTCAGCAGTCATGACAGGAGGCTATGTCAGGGCCATGAGGGTGCAGAGGTTAGGTTGGGGGCTCGGCAGAGGGAGGGTCACGGGCAGGTGGAGCGCAGGACGATCGGCGCGGGGGCACTCGCGGTGGGGGCCGTCGGGCTTGGGTGCATGCCGATGAGCTGGGCGTACAGCGCCTCGCGGCGGCGGGGCGACGAGTCGCTCAGGGCGGTGCACCGGGCGCTGGATTCCGGCTCGACGCTCCTGGACACCGCCGACATGTACGGCCCGTTCACCAATGAGCTGCTGGTGGGGCGGGTGCTCAAGGAGCGGCGCGCGGACGCGTTCGTGTCGACGAAGGTCGGACTGCTGGTCGGCGAGCAGCACATCGTGGCCAACGGCCGCCCCGGCTATGTGAAACGCGCCTGCGACGCGTCGCTGCGGCGGCTGCAGACGGACGTCATCGACCTGTACCAGCTGCACCGCGCGGACCCCGAGGTGCCCGTGGAGGAGACGTGGGGCGCGATGGCGGAGCTCGTACGGGCGGGAAAGGTACGGGCGTTGGGGCTGTGCGCGGTCGGTGCCCGCGGCGGCCGTCGCTCGGGGGGCCGGCTGCACGACGCAACGATTCTGCAGCTCCAGCGGGTGCAACAGGTGTTCCCGGTGAGCGCGGTGGAGGCCGAGCTGTCGGTGTGGTCGCCGGACGCCCTCGACGTGCTGCTGCCGTGGTGCGAGGCGCGTGACGTCGGCTTCCTGGCCGCGATGCCGCTGGGCAACGGCTTCCTCGCCGGGACCCTGACCCCCGGCGAGGGGTTCGAGGCGGACGACGTGCGCGCCCGGCACCCGCGCTTCACGGCGGAGATGATGGCCGCCAACCAGCCGATCGTGGCCGGTCTGCGCCGCGTCGCGGCCCGGCACGGGGAGGACGTGACCGCGGGGCAGGTGGCCCTGGCGTGGGTGCTGGCGCAGGGCCGGCACGTGGTCGCCGTGCCGGGCACCAAGCGGGAGCGGTGGGCGGCCGAGAACGCGGCGGCGGCCGGTCTGCGGCTGTCCCCCCAGGACCTGGCCGAGGTGGCGAAGCTGCCGAGGGCGCAGGGATCCTGGGACTGAGCGGCCGCGGATCCGCGGCCGTGCCCGCGCCGGCCGGAGGTTCGACACCGCCCGACCGGGAACCTGGAGGGCGCGAGCGGTCGTAGGACAAGGAGAGCCCGCCGCCCGACCGCCGCATCGAAGGGACCAGGACCGTGCTACGACGAGCTGTGCCGGCCTTACTCGCCACGACCGCGCTCCTGCTGACGGCCGCCTGCTCCTCCGGCGGCGACGGCAGCGGCTCCTCCGGCGGCAGCGGCGGTGCCACGAGCGCCTCCCCCTCGAAGCAGGCGGCCCAGCAGGCCCCGCCGGCCAAGGGCTCGGCCAAGGTGGTGCGCACGGTCGCCACGGGCCTGAACACCCCGTGGGGCCTGGCCGCGCTCCCCGGCGGCGGCGGTCTCCTCGTCGCCTCCCGCGACCGGGGCACGATCACCAGGGTCGACGAGAAGACCGGCGGCAAGACCGAGCTGGGCAAGGTGTCCGGTGTCTCCCCGGCCGGCGAGGGCGGCCTCCTCGGCATCGCCCTCTCCCCCGACTACGCGTCGGACCACATGGTCTACGCCTACTTCACCTCCGCCTCCGACAACCGCATCGTCCGCGTGCTGTACGACCCGAAGAAGCCCGCCGGCGAACAGCTCGGCGCGCCGGACACGATCTTCAAGGGCATCCCCAAGGGCTACATCCACAACGGCGGACGGATCGCCTTCGGCCCGGACGGCATGCTGTACGCGGGCACGGGCGAGAGCGGCGACCGCGGTCTGGCCCAGGACACCAAGTCCCTGGGCGGCAAGATCCTCCGGCTGACCCCCGAGGGAGAACCGGCCCCCGGGAACCCCTTCCCCGACTCGCCGGTCTACTCCTACGGCCACCGCAATGTGCAGGGCCTGGCCTGGGACCCCGAACAGCGCCTGTTCGCCTCGGAGTTCGGCCAGGACACCTGGGACGAGCTGAACGCGATCAAGCCGGGCGCCGACTACGGCTGGCCGAACGCCGAGGGCAGGTCGTCCGACGGCAAGTACCAGAACCCCCTCGCCCAGTGGCACACCGACGACGCCTCCCCCAGCGGCCTCGCCTACGCCGAGGGCTCGGTGTGGATGGCCGGCCTGAAGGGACAGCGTCTGTGGCGGATCCCCCTGAAGGGCACCGAGGCGTCGGCCGACCCGCAGGCCTTCCTCACCGGCACGTACGGCCGCCTGCGTACGGTGGTCCCGGCGGGCGGCGACAAGCTGTGGCTGACCACCAGCAACACCGACGGACGGGGCTCGCCCAAGAACGGCGACGACCGGATCCTGGAGGTGCAGGTGAAGTAGGGGCCCGGCGTCACTCCCCGGGGTCCTCCTCGTCGGCGGTCTCGGTCGGGCGTATGACGACCTTGCCGGAGTCGAGGTCTATCGGGCCGCGTCCGGGGTCGTTGTCGCCGACGTCCTCGCGGGTCAGTTCCAGCCGCTTGCGTTCGTCGTGGGTGTGCTTGCGGCCCGGTGCGAACAGTTCCTCGAATGCGTTGAACACGGTCCCTGCCTCCTCGTCGGTGCCTCACCGGGCCGGGTCGAGCGCGTCTGCCGCGAACAGCCCCAGCCGGTGTGCCGTCGCCGCCGCCTCCCCCCTTCCTGAGACGCCGAGCTTGCCCAGAATGTTCGACACGTGGACGCTGGCCGTCTTCGGCGAGATGAACAGCTCCTCGGCGATCTGGCGGTTGGTGCGGCCGGCGGCGACCAGACGCAGCACGTCGCGCTCGCGGCTGGTCAGGCCGAGGGCCTCGGCCGGGTCCGTGGGCCGCTGTTCCGGGACGCGGGTCAGGACCAGACGGGCTCGCTGGGCGAGGAGGGCGGCGGCGTCGCCGAGCGGGCGGGCACCGAGATGGGCGGCGACGGCATGGGCCAGGCGCAGCAGTTCCGTGGCCCGGTCGCGCTCGTCGTCGCCGCCCGCGCCCAGCAGCGCCGCGGCCAGCCGGTGGCGGACGCGGGCGAGGTCGTAGGGGCGGTCCAGGCTCTCGAAGGCGGTGACCACCTGCGACCAGGTGTCGACGGTGTCCCGGCCCTCGGCGCGGGCGAGTTCGGCACGGACCCACTGTTCATGGGCGAGCCACACGGGGACGACGGTGGTGAGCCGCTTGCCGGCCTCGTAGAGGTCCTCGAGCGCCTCGGTACGGCCCTGCCGGGCCGCGGGCAGCGCGCGGGCCTCGGCCTCGGCGGTCGCGGCGCCCAGCAGGAGCGGCCAGACGTAGCGCTGGGTGCCGGGCGGGACGCCGCCGTCCAGGCTGCGCCGTACTTCGGCACGGACGTCGAGGAGACGGCCCTCGGCCGCGGCGACGCCGACGGTGAGGGCGGCGAGGGGCAGCGACTGCTGGGGCATGGGGTCGTGGGTACCGAAGTAGCGCTCGGCGGCGTCGCGTTGGCGTGCCGCCTCGCTCACGTCGCCCCTGCCCAGGGCGACCTGGGCGAGCTTCAGCGCGGCCGCGCCCTGCGGCTTGGCGCTCTGCCCCCGACGCAGCGCCTTCTGCGCCGCCTCGACCGCCTCGTCCCAACGGCCCAGGGAGTACAGCGAGTCGGACAGGTTGGACCACACCCACGCCTCGGTGTTCAGCAGGCCGTACCGGCGCGCGTAGGCGGTGCCCTCCTCGAGGACGGGGACGGCCTCGCGCGAGCGTCCCACCGCCTCCAGCTCGGACGGCAGGTTGACGTGGGCGCGGCCGGCGACCGTGGCGATGCCGTCCCGCTGCGCCTGCTCCTTGACCTCGCCCATCACGGCGAGGCCCGCTTCCACGTCTCCCGAGTCGACCATCAGGGTGCCGAGTGTGAGACGGGCGTTCATCTCCGTCTCGCGGGCGCCGACCATCCGGGCGTACTCCACCGCGCGTTCGGCGGCGGACAGGGCCTCGGGGCCGGGGGCGCGCAGCATCGACCAGCCGGCGACGTGGGTGAGCACCTCGGCGTGCACCTCGGAGGGCGGCAGGCCGCGCACGAGCTCCTGGGCGGTGGCGAGTTCCTTCCAGCCGTCGCCCCGGGCCAGGTTCTGCACCATGACGGCGCGCTGGACCCAGAACCAGGCGGCGCGCAGCGGGTCGCCCTCCTCCTCCAGGAGGTGCAGGGCCCGCTTGGTGATCTTCAGGGCGCGTTCGCGTTCCCCGGACAGCCGACCCGCGACGGCGGCCTCGGCCATCAGGTCGAGGTAGCGCAGCGGGGTGGTGGCGGGGTCGCAGCCGCAGGGAGGGTAGACCTCGGTGTAGTCGATGGGGCGCAGCTCGTCCCGGACCGCCTCGGGAGTGGTGTCCCACAGTTCCATCGCCCGTTCCAGGAGCCGCAGTTGCTCGCTGTAGGCGTGGCGGCGCCGGGCCTCGACGGAGGCGTCGAGGACGGCGGGCAGGGCCTTCGCCGGGGCGTGGGCGTGGTACCAGTAGCTGGCCAGGCGCATGACGCGCTCGTCGGCGGGGACGAGCGTCGGGTCGGCCTCCAGGGCCTCGGCATAGCGGCGGTTGAGGCGGGAGCGCTCACCGGGCAGCAGGTCGTCGCCGACGGCCTCGCGGACCAGGGAGTGGCGGAAGCGGTAGCCGTCGCCGGCGGGCGTGGCGATCAGGATGTTCGCGTTGACGGCGGCGCGCAGGGCCTCGATGAGGTCGTCCTCGGCGAGCCGGGCGACGGCCGCGAGCAGCCGGTACTCCACGGTGGAGCCGCCCTCGGCGACGATCCGGGCGATGCGCTGGGCGCTCTCGGGCATGCGCTCGACGCGGACCAGGAGCAGGTCGCGCAGGGAGTCGGTGAGGCCGGTGCCGCAGCCCTCGGTGGCGCAGACGGCGAGTTCCTCGACGAAGAAGGCGTTGCCGTCGGAGCGTTCGAAAATCTCCTCGACCTGCCCGGGGTCCGGTTCGGCGGCGAGGATGCCGGCGAGCTGACGGCCGACCTCGGTGCGGGTGAAACGGGCGAGTTCGATGCGGTGGACCGTGCGCAGGCGGTCGAGTTCGGCGAGCAGGGGGCGCAGCGGGTGGCGGCGGTGGATGTCGTCGGCGCGGTAGGTGGCCAGCACGACGAGGCGGCCGGAGCGCAGGGTGCGCAGGAGGTAGGCCAGGAGGTGGCGGGTGGAGGCGTCCGCCCAGTGGAGGTCCTCCAGGGCGACGACGACCGTGCGGTCGGCGGCGACGCGTTCCAGGAGGCGGGCGGTGAGTTCGAAGAGGCGGGCCATGCCCTCCTCGTCGTGGCGTCCGGAGCCGGGGTCGCCCAGTTCGGGCAGCAGCCTGGTGAGCTCTTCCTCCTGGCCGGCGGCCGCGGCGGCCAGTTCCTCGGGCAGTTCGCGGCGCAGGGCGCGCAGGGCCGTGGAGAACGGGGCGAAGGGCAGGCCGTCGGCGCCGATCTCGACGCAGCCGCCGAGGGCGACGACGGCGCCGCGGCGGCAGGCCTCGGTGGCGAACTCCTCGACGAGCCTGGTCTTGCCGACGCCCGCCTCGCCGCCGATCAGCAACGCCTGCGGCTCGCCCGCGGCGGCACGGGCGAGCGCGGCGTTCAGGGTGCCCAGCTCTTCGGCTCGGCCGACGAAGACGGGACTGACGGACCTGGTCTCCACGGACGCGAGCATGGCATGCGGGGCGGATGCGGGGGGAACGGTTTTCGGGGTGCCGTCCTGGTGGGCGTTGCCCGGCGTCTGGGTTGCCGTCCCCTGGGGGCTGCCGCCCCCAGACCCCCGCTTCGGCCCTGAAGGGGCCTCGTCCTCAAACGCCGGACGGGCTGAATTGGCCTGCCCGGCGTCGTCCCCCTGCACCGGACGGGCCGGATTGGCCCGCCTGGCCTCGTCCCCCTGCACCGGACGGGCCGGATCGCTCTGCCCGGCGTCGTCCCCCTGCACCGGACGGACCGGATCGCTCTGCCCGGCCTCGTCCCCCTGCACCCGACGGGCCGGATCGCTCTGCCCGGCCTCGTCCTCAGACGCCGGACGGGCTGGATTGGCCTGCCCGGTGTCATCCGAGTGCGCCGGACGGGCTGGAAGTGCCCGTCCGGCGTCCCCCGTGGTCACGCTGCCCTGGCGAACCTTGGGCGGCGGTGGCGGGAGGTATGGGACTCGGTCTCCGTGGAGCGTTCCGCTGCTTCGCGGCGGGCTCCGCGGACGGCCTCGCGGGCGAGGCGCTCGTGATCGGCGCGGCGGATCAGTTCGGCGGAACGGAACTGCGCGATCTCGTACTCGTACATGGTGTGTCCCCTCGGGAGCTTGTTTTCCGGCTTCGCTTGCTGCGATGCCTCAACTTTCGTCTCCAAGGGGGGTGCGTCACATCGGGAGAGTTCCGCATCTTGCGGGGTGCCCGGGGCCTTAGACGCGCCTAAGGGGCCTCAGATGGTCCGTAAGGTGCTTACGGACCGCCTAAGACCCCTGTGGACCTGCGGTGACTCAGCCCGCGGAGGGCAGGCCGAGCAGGACGTCGGTGTACTTCAGGACGGCCAGGAGCAGGCCGATGACACCGAGCGCGACCCCGCCCCAGGCGACGGACTTGATCCAGGCGGCCTGCGGCCTGCCGGGGGCGCCGAACGCGGGCCGGACGAGGACCACGACGCCGACGAGCAGCGCGAACAGGGCGAAGACGCCGCCCCAGAAGGCGCTGGCCTGCCAGGCATCGCCGTACACGGCCTTGATCTGCTTGGCGACGCTCGCCGAGGACGAGGTCTGCAGCTGGCCCACCAGGGTCTGGCGGGCGGCGGCCACGGTGCCGACCCAGCTCCCGGTGAGCGAGACGACGCCGAGCGCGGCGGCGACGACCGCGCCCGCGCCCTGGCCGACGCCGGAGGGGCCCTCCTGAGCGCTCTCGGAGCCGCTCTCGACAAGGTCGGCCTCGGCGGTCGCCTCCTCGGTCTCCTCGGCGGCCTCGGCCTCGGCGGCGGCCGCCGCCTCGTCCTCGGGCTTCACTTCGGTGGCCTCGGTCGTGCCGGCCTCGTCAACTGTCTTGGTTCCCATGTCTGGCACCGTACGGACGCTCTCTGAGAGGGATCTTAATGATCGTTGTGTGCGGCACTCGCGCGTGCTCGACGCCACTCCGGGGCGAGGATCGACCACACCTCCAGGTCGTGCCGCTCCCCACGATAGGGGTGCGCCTCGCGCCGTACGCCATCGCGGGTCATCCCCAGGCGCCGGGCGACGTTCAGGCTGGGCACGTTGCCGGAGGCGGCGACCCATTCGACGCGGTGGATGCCGCGTTCCTCGACCGCCCAGTCGATCAGTATCCGCATCGCCCGGGTGATCAGGCCGCGCCCGGTGGCGGCGGGCTCCAGCCAGCAGCCGACCTCGGCGTTGCCGGTCGCCGCGTCGAAGTTCAGGGTGAGCACCCCGCCGACGAGCTTTCCGTCCAGCCAGATGCCATGGTGCGAGGCGGTGTCGGCGGCCCGCATGTCGGCGTACCGCTGGAGCGTCTCGCGTGCCGAGGGCAGGTCGACGGCCTGCGAGCCGAACGGGATGAACCGCCCGATGAACTCCCGGCCGCGCTCCAGGTGCGCCAGGAACTCCTCGGCGTGCCACGGCTCCAGCGGCCGCAGCTCGGCGCCGTCACCCAGTGATATCGCGTACATCCCGTTGCTCCCCCTCCGCCAGTACGTCCGCCACCTCGGCGTCCGTCGCCTCGGCCAGCCTTTCATGGGCGGCACGGCAATCTGGCGGCTCGATGCTGATGCGGGGCAGCCGGGCGTCGAGCCAGCGGGGCAGCCACCAGTTGGCGCCGCCGAGCAGGTGCATGAGGGCGGGCACCAGCAGGGTGCGCAGGACGAAGGCGTCCAGGGCGACGGCGGAGGCGAGCGCGATGCCGAACATGGCGATCACGCGGTCGCCGCTGAGGACGAAGGCAAGGAAGACCGACATCATGATGACCGCGGCGGAGTTGATCACGCGGCTGGTCTCGGCGAGGCCGACGCGTACGGCCCGCCGGTTGTCGCCCGTCTCCAGCCACTCCTCGTACATCCGGCTGACCAGGAAGACCTGGTAGTCCATGGAGAGCCCGAAGAGCACGGACACCATGATCACGGGGAGGAAGGGCTCGATCGGGCCCGCGCGGCCGAGGCCGAGCAGTTCGCTCCCCCAGCCCCACTGGAAGATCGCCACGACGATGCCGAAGGCGGCGGCGACCGCGGCGACGTTCATGGCCGCGGCCTTCAGCGGGATGCCGATGGAGCGGAAGGCGAGCAGCAGGAGCAGGCAGCCGAGGCCGATGACCACGCCGACGAACAGGGGAAGCTTGCCGACGATGACGCCCGCGAAGTCGTCGTACGACGCCGTCACACCGCCGACGTGGAGGTCGAGCGCGGTGCCGGTCTCGGCGCGCGGCAGCACCTCGGTGCGCAGCCGGTCGACGAGGTCGCTGGTCTTCTGGGACTGCGGCTCCGAGGTCGGCACGATCGTGAAGTAGGCCGTCTCCGAGCCGCCGTAGGTCACCGGGCTCACCGAGGCGACGCCTTCGGTGGTGCGGATGGTGGCGTCGAGGTTGTCGAGGGCGAGCCGGTCCTCGGCGCCGTTGACCTTGGTGACGACGGTGAGCGGGCCGTTGACGCCCGGGCCGAAGCCCTCGGCGAGCAGGTCGTAGGCCTGCCTCGTGGTGGACGACTTCGGGTGGTTGCCCTGGTCGGAGGTGCCCAGGTGCAGGGAGAGGGTGGGCAGTGCGAGGACCGCCATCACGGCCAGCGCCACCACGCCGAGGATCTTGGGATGGCGCTCGACGAACGCCGACCAGCGGTGGGCGAGTCCGGTGGGCAGCTCCGGCTGCGGTCCCTGCTCGGCCAGCCGTCGCCGCTCGCGCCGGCTCAGGGCGCGCATGCCGATGAGGGACAGCAGGGCGGGCAGCAGGGTGACGGAGGCGGCGACCGTGAGGACGACGGTCAGCGAGGCGGCGATGGCGACGCCGTTGAGGAAGCCGAGCCGCAGGATCAGCATCCCCAGCAGGGCGATGCAAACGGTGGCGCCCGCGAAGACCACGGCCCGTCCGGTGGTCGTCACCGCGTTGGTGACGGCCTCGGTCACCGACAGCCCGCGTTTGAGCCCGCGCCGGTGTCTGGTGACGATGAAGAGCGCGTAGTCGATGCCGACGCCGAGTCCGATCAGCATGCCGAGCATGGGCGCGAAGTCGGCGACGGTCATGGCGTGCCCGAGCAGCACGATCGAGGCGTACGCGGTGCCGACGCCGACCAGCGCGGTGGCGATGGGCAGCACCGAGGCGGCGAGCGAGCCGAAGGCGAGGAACAGCACGACGGCCGCCACGACCACCCCGACCACCTCGGCGACGTGCCCGCCGCTCGGTTCGGTGAGCGCGACGGCGCTGCCGCCCAGCTCCACCTGGAGGCCGTCCGCCCGGGCGGCCTCGGCCGTGCGGACGACGGCCTCCACCTCGGACTTCCTGATGTCCTCCACGCGGTGGCCGAAGGTGACCGTGGCGTACGCGGTGTGCCCGTCGGAGCTGATCCGGCCGGCGCCCTGGCCGTCGTAGGGACTGCTCACGGAGGCCACGCCGGGCAGGTCCGCGATCTTGTCCAGGGTCTGGTTCATCGTCTGCTCGACGTCGGCGGCCCGGACGGTGCCGGACTTCACGTGCCACACGACGGTGTCGCTGTCACCGCCGAGGCCGGGGAAGCCCCGCTGCAGCAGCTTGGTGGCGGCGCCCGACTCGGTGCCGGGGGCCTCGTAGTCGTTCGAGTACGCCGAGCCGGTGACGGCGGCGGCCGCGCTCACCCCGCCGAAGGCGAGGAGCCAGAGCAGCACCGCGACGAGGCGGTGCCGGACACACCAGCGTGCAAGGGCTGCCACGAACGAGCTCCCGGGGACGATTTGTGGATCTTTGACCGGGAACAGTCGAGGAACAGTCGTTCACAACATGAACAGCCCGCAAAGAACACATGAGCAATGCGAGGTCCATATTTGCAGGCAGATGTGATCGTTTATGTGTTTGGTGGCCTTGTTCACAAGAGTGGGAGGCAGATCACAGGACAGTAACGGACACTCTGTCACCTAATCGAACTGATCTCCCAGCGCCATCACCATCACCCCGGCGACCAGCAACCACAGCGCGCGCCGGGTGTGCCCGCGGGAGCCCAGCACCGAGGCGAGCGCGCACACGGCGGCGCCGAAGCCGTAGGCGCCGGGCACCAGGGCCGGGGCGGAGCCGGTGAGGCGCAGCAGGGACGCGGCCAGCCCGGCGAGGGTCAGCAGCATGCCTGTGCCGGCCGCCGTCCAGCGGGCCCGGCGGGCGTCGTAGGCCATGTCGTCCTCGACGTCCCGTATCTCGGAATCATCTCGTCCGCTCATGGCGGGCGAGCGTAGCGCGTCCCCCCGGGAAACCGGCTGCGGGGCGAAGGGCACACCTGCTAGCTTCCGCGGGACAGCCGTCACCGGCTCCTCGCCGACGACCGAAGCGGGTGCATTTTTTGAAGGTCCGACCGAGCTCCTACGCATCGACTTCCCCTACGAAGATCCCAAGGAGCCCGTTCAACGATGTCCGACACCAGGACCACGAACGACGACCTTTCTGACCGTCTGAACCACCCCCACTACCCGCGCAGCAGCGGCTACGACGCCCGCTGGGTCGTCGACAACCAGATGGGCCCCAACGCCCTGTGGCTGCTGGAGTGGCTGGCCCCCGCCCTCGGCCTGGACGCCCTGCGCCCCGGTGCCCGCGTCCTCGACCTCGGCTGCGGCCGGGCGATGACCTCGGTCTTCCTGGCCAGGGAGTTCGACGCCCAGGTCACCGCCGCCGACCTGTGGGTCAAGCCCGACGACAACGCCCGCCGCATCGCCGAGGCGGGCTTCGCCGACCGGGTGCTTCCCGTGCACACGGAGGCGCACGATCTGCCCTTCGCGGAGGGCGGCTTCGACGCGATCGTGTCCATCGACGCGTACCAGTACTTCGGCACCGACGACCTCTACCTGCCCACCCTCACCCGGCTGTTGAAGCCCGGCGGGCGGATCGGCGTGGTCGTACCGGCACTTCGGGAGGAGATCGCCGGCGCCGAGCCGCCGGAGCATCTCAAGGCCTGGTGGGAGCCCGACTTCTGGTGCTTCCACACCGCCGACTGGTGGCGCCGCCACTGGACCCGCAGCGGCGCCGTCGAGGTGGAGACGGCCGACTGGCTCCAGGACGGCTGGAAGGACTGGCTGCTGTGGTGCGAGGTGGTCGCCGAGGAGAGCCCGGAGGAGTTCCACCGCACGATGGCCCGCCGCGTCGGCGAGATGGTGCGCGCCGACGAAGGCCGCGCGCTGGGCTTCGTACGGGTCGTGGGACGCCGTAGGCAGTAAGTCGTACGGCCCCGGAGACCATGTCTCCGGGGCCGCACCGCCTGTGAGGTGTCCCTCAGCCCTCGCTGACGCCCAGCTTCTCAAGGATCAGCTCCTTGACGCGGGCAGCGTCGGCCTGGCCACGGGTCGCCTTCATGACCGCGCCGACCAGGGCGCCGGCCGCGGCCACCTTGCCGCCGCGGATCTTGTCGGCGATGCCCGGGTTGCCGGCGATGGCCTCGTCGACCGCGGTGCCCAGCGCCGAGTCGTCGGAGACGACCTTCAGACCGCGCTTGTCGACGACCTCGTCCGGGGTGCCCTCGCCCGCGAGGACGCCCTCGATGACCTGGCGCGCGAGCTTGTCGTTCAGGTCGCCCTTCGCGACGAGCTCGGTGACCCGGGCGACCTGCGCCGGGGTGATCGCCAGCTCGTCCAGCGCCTTGCCCGACTCGTTGGCGCTGCGCGCCAGTTCGCCCATCCACCACTTGCGGGCGGAGGCCGCGTCGGCCCCGGCGTCGATCGTGGCGACGATCGGGTCCAGCGCACCGGCGTTGAGGATCGCCTGCATGTCGGTGGCGGAGATGCCCCATTCGGCGAGCAGCCGGTTGCGGCGGGCCAGCGGCAGCTCCGGCAGCCCGGCGCGGATCTCCTCGACCCACTCGCGGGACGGGGCGACCGGTACCAGGTCCGGCTCCGGGAAGTACCGGTAGTCCTCGGCCTCCTCCTTCACCCGGCCCGAGGTCGTGGACCCCGTGTCCTCGTGGAAGTGCCGGGTCTCCTGCACGATCGTGCCGCCGGACGACAGCACGGCCGCGTGCCGCTGGATCTCGAAGCGGGCCGCGCGCTCCACGGACCGCAGCGAGTTGACGTTCTTCGTCTCCGAGCGGGTGCCGAACTTCTCGGTGCCGTTCGGGCGCAGCGACAGGTTCACATCGCAGCGCATCTGACCCATCTCCATGCGGGCCTCGGAGACGCCGAGTGCCCGGATGAGCTCGCGCAGCTCACGGACGTACGCCCGGGCGACCTCGGGAGCGCGCTCGCCGGCGCCCTCGATCGGCTTGGTGACGATCTCGATGAGCGGGATGCCGGCGCGGTTGTAGTCCAGCAGCGAGTGCGAGGCGCCGTGGATGCGGCCCGTCGCGCCGCCCACGTGGGTCGACTTGCCGGTGTCCTCCTCCATGTGGGCGCGCTCGATCTCCACACGGAAGGTCTCGCCGTCCTCCAGCTGCACGTCGAGGTAGCCGTTGAAGGCGATCGGCTCGTCGTACTGGGAGGTCTGGAAGTTCTTCGGCATGTCCGGATAGAAGTAGTTCTTCCGGGCGAAGCGGCACCACTCGGCGATCTCGCAGTTCAGCGCGAGACCGATCTTGATGGCCGACTCGATGCCGATCGCGTTGACGACCGGGAGCGCGCCGGGCAGGCCGAGGCAGGTGGGACAGGTCTGCGAGTTGGGCTCGGCGCCCAGTTCGGTGGAACACCCGCAGAACATCTTGGTCTTGGTGCCGAGTTCGACATGGACCTCGAGGCCCATGACGGGGTCGTACGACGCCAGCGCGTCCTCGTACGACACCAGGTCGGTCGTGGTGGTCACGGTGAAACTTCCCTCTCAGCCCAGCAGGACGTCGTCGTCGCCCAGCCGCTTCAGCTCGCGGTACAGGATGGCGAGGCCGGTGACGATCGCGGCGGCGGAGACGGTGGCGTCGATCAGCCGCAGCGTGTCGTTCTCCAGTCGGGCCTTCTTGATCTGCTTGACGACGGCCACGGCGCCGAAGGCCGTGGTGGCCATGGACAGGTACGTGCCGGACTTGGACTTCTTGAAGTCCTTGGCCTTGGACAGCTTGCTCACAGCGACGGAGCCTCCTCCAGGAGCGGGTGCCCCCACCTTTCCACGAAGGCGGCCTCGACGGCGGCGCCGACCTTGTAGAGCCGGTCGTCCTTCAGGGCCGGGGCGATGATCTGCAGACCGACGGGGAGGTTGTCCTCCGGGGCGAGACCGCAGGGCAGCGACATGGCCGCGTTGCCCGCGAGGTTGGTCGGGATGGTGCACAGGTCGGCCAGGTACATCGCCATCGGGTCGTCGGCACGCTCGCCGATCGCGAAGGCGGTGGTCGGCGTGGTCGGCGACACGATGACGTCGACCTGCTCGAAGGCCTTCTCGAAGTCCCGCGTGATGAGCGTGCGGACCTTCTGCGCGGAGCCGTAGTAGGCGTCGTAGTAGCCGGAGCTCAGGGCGTACGTACCCAGCATGATGCGGCGCTTGACCTCGGGGCCGAAGCCCGCCTCACGGGTGAGGGAGGTGACCTCCTCGGCGGAGTGCGAGCCGTCGTCGCCGGTCCGCAGGCCGTAGCGCAGGCCGTCGAAGCGGGCGAGGTTGGAGGAGCACTCGGAGGGCGCGATCAGGTAGTACGCCGACAGCGCGAGGTCGAAGGACGGGCAGTCCAGCTCGACGATCTCGGCGCCCAGCTCCTTGAGGAGGGCGACGGACTCGTCGAAGCGCTGGATGACACCGGCCTGGTAGCCCTCGCCGCGGAACTGCTTGACGACGCCGACGCGCATGCCCTCGACGCTGCCGTTGCGGGCGGCCTCGACGACCGGCGGGGCGGGGGCGTCGATGGACGTGGAGTCCAGCGGGTCGTGGCCGGCGATGACCTCGTGGAGGAGGGCCGCGTCCAGGACCGTACGGGCGCAGGGGCCGCCCTGGTCGAGGGAGGACGAGAAGGCGACCATGCCGAAGCGGGAGACCGCTCCGTACGTCGGCTTCACGCCCACCGTGCCGGTGACGGCGGCCGGCTGGCGGATGGAACCGCCGGTGTCGGTGCCGATGGCCAGCGGCGCCATGTGCGCGGCCAGCGCGGCGGAGGAGCCGCCGCCGGAACCGCCCGGGATCCTGGTGAGGTCCCAGGGGTTGCCGGTCGGGCCGTAGGCGCTGTTCTCCGTCGACGACCCCATGGCGAACTCGTCCATGTTGGTCTTGCCGAGGATGACGACGTCGGCGGCCTTGAGGCGCTTGGTGAGGGTGGCGTCGTACGGCGGGATCCAGCCCTCGAGGATCTTCGAACCGACGGTCGTGGGAATGCCCTCGGTGGTGAAGATGTCCTTCAGCGCCAGCGGGACGCCGGCGAGGGGGCCGAGCTTCTCGCCCCGCTCGCGCTTGGCGTCCACGGCCCGCGCCTGGGCGAGGGCGCCCTCGCGGTCGACGTGCAGGAAGGCGTGCACCTTCTCGTCGACGGCCTCGATGCGGGCCAGGTGGGCCTCGGTGACCTGGACGGCCGTCAGCTCGCCGGAAGCGATCTTCTCGGCGGTCTCGGCGGCGGTGAGCTTGATGATGTCCGTCATCGTGATCAGTCCTCCCCCAGGATCTGCGGCACCTTGAAACGCTGCTGCTCCTGGGCCGGGGCGCCGGAGAGCGCCTGCTCGGGGGTGAGCGACGGACGGACCTCGTCCGGCCGCATGACGTTGGTCAGCGGGAGCGGGTGCGAGGTCGGCGGTACGTCTTGGTCGGCGACCTCGCTGACGCGGGCGACCGCGCCGATGATGTCGTCCAGCTGTCCCGCGAAGTGTTCGAGCTCTTCGGGCTTCAGCTCCAGACGCGCCAGCCGGGCGAGGTGGGCGACCTCCTCGCGCGTGATGCCAGGCATGCAGCGTTCCTCTGGGGTGAGTGTGTGTGGTTTGGGGCCGGGGCTTGTCGGCACATTCCCGTCGTCCGCCCGGAGGGCGGGCCGCGCGGCGTCTGGTGCGTGCGATCGCAAGGCGCCGGAGCGTCCTCGTGGCGGAGCCACGTGGACGATTCGGCAACGCGGCGAGCGTGCGTGCCAGGCGTCGCGCGGCAGATGGGAATGTGCCGACAAGCCCCAATCCTAGGGGGCTGGGCCCTCCGGCCGTTAAACGGTTTCCCCGGTCAGCGTCGGGCGTCCCAGGCCTGGCTCTTCAGGAAGTGGTTGTCGTAGAGGTCCTGGACCTCCAGGACGCTCTCCACCGTGGCCTCGCCGAGGCGGATGCGCTGGAGGTGGCGGAAGTACTCGAAGCGCTCCACTCCCGGTGTGATGACGATGAGCAGGTCCGCCGTGGCGCCCGGGGCGGCGGCGAAGGCGTGCGGCCGGTCCGGCGGGACGATGATCAGGTCGCCGCGCTCGGCGGTGACGACGTCGTCGCCGGAGAGGACCTCGGCGGCGCCGTCGAGCAGGTAGAACATCTCGGCGGAGTTGTGGTGCACGTGCGGGCGGGCTCCGTCGGCGCCCTCGGCGAGGGTGACGCGCACGGTGGACAGCGCGCCGCCGCTGGCGCTGCTGTCGGCCAGCAGCCGCACGGCGACGGGGTCTGACCCGACCACCTCGGCCTCCGCGTCGCGGACCAGCACGGTTTCGTCGAACTTCGGCACGAACAGCGACATTTTCTCGGTTCCCCCTGTGTCTCGCCTGCGGACGCCGTCAGACCACGAAGAGCAGTGCGGCGCTGATGAGTACAACGATCGCGGTGGCGAAGTGGATCCCGAACGCCACGGCCTTCGCGCCGCCGTTGCGCAGGACTATCAGGGTGTCGCCGAACGGGATGAGGGAGACGCCGACCATGAACCAGGCCTCGGCGTGCGCGCCGGCGAAGGCCAGGACGAGGAGGCCGACGACACCGAGGGCGCCGTCCCTGGACCCCTTGATCGAGAGGTAGGCGCCGGCGTCGCCCGCGGGGTCGGCCGGGACGCCGTAACCGGCGGCGGCGGGGCCGGGCTGGAACAGGAAGCGGTAGCCGAGGAACAGGCAGAACAGGTCGAGCAGGACGGCCAGGGTGTAGGCGGCCACGGTCATGACGGTTCTCCTTTTGCTAGCAGCGCTAGGAACGCAATCGACGCTAGCAGAGCATCGACAGAACCGCTAGCACTGCTAGAATTCCTGGCATGTCGATTCAGACGCGCCGGGAGCGCGAACGAGCGGAACGCGAGCGGCTGATCGTCACGGCCGCGCGGGAGCTGGCGGAGACCGAGGGCTGGGACGCGGTGACCACCCGCCGCCTGGCGGCGGAGATCGAGTACAGCCAGCCGGTCCTCTACAGCCACTTCAAGGGCAAGGACGCGATCATGGCGGCGGTCGCGGTGCAGGGCTGCGCGGACCTCGCGGTGGAGCTACGGGCGGCGCGTACGGCGGCCGAGGGCCCACGCGAGGCGCTTGCGGCGGTGGGCGAGGCGTACGCGTCCTTCGGACGTCGGCGGCCGGCCCTGTACGACGCGATGTTCACCCACGCGGTGGACCTGCCGTTCGCCACCCCGCAGGCCCCGGCACCGCTGCAGGAGGCGTTCGGGGAGCTGGTCGCGGTGGTGGAGCCGATCGCGGCGGAGGGCGAGGACATCGGCCTGCTGACGGAGACCTACTGGGCGGGACTGCACGGCCTGGTCACGCTGATGCGCAGCGGCCGCCTCCCGGAGCGGGCCCACGACCAGCGACTGGCCCTGCTGATCGGGCATTTCACGGCCGCAGTCTGAGGTCCGTGCGGGCGGGTGGGGCTACTCGCTACTCGGCCGCCGGCAGGGCGGCCCGTGGGCGCTGCCAGCCGCGGGAGCCGCGGGCGCGCAGCCATGCCGTGGTCTCCTCGGGTGGCATGGCCGCGGCCACCAGCCAGCCCTGTACGGCGTCACAGCCGAGGTCCCGCAGCCGCTCCCAGGTCTCGTCGTCCTCCACACCCTCCGCGACGACCAGCAGGCCGAGCGAGTGGGCGAGGTCGACCGTGCAGCGCACTATCTCGGCGTCCTCGGTGTCGACGGCCAGCCGCGCGACGAACGACCGGTCGATCTTCAGCTCGCTGACCGGGAGCCGGCGCAGGTGGACCAGGGACGAGTAGCCGGTTCCGAAGTCGTCCAGGGACATCTTCACGCCGTGCGCGGTCAGCCCGGCCAGCGTGTCCGCGGCCCGCTGCGGGTCCTCCAGCAGCACGTGCTCCGTTATCTCCAGCTGGAGCGCGCCCGCGGGCACGCCGTGCCGGGCGAGCCGCGCGGCCACCGAGCCCGCGAACCCGGGCGTGTGCACATCGCGCGGCGAGACGTTGACCGCCACCGGCACGTACAGACCCTGCGAGCGCCACTCGGCGACCTGCCCGAGCGCCGTCTCCAGCACGTACTCCGTGAGATGGGGCATCAGCCCCGAGGACTCGGCTATCGCTATGAACTCGTCCGGCGGCACCTTCCCCCGCTCGGGGTGCACCCACCGCACCAGCGCCTCGAGCCCCGCCACCTGTCCGTCGAAGCGGACCTTCGGCTGGTAGTGCAGCTGCACCTCGTGCGCGTCCAGCGCGCGCCGCAGATCGCCCAGCAGCCCCAGCCGGTCCGGCGTGTTCGAGTCCCGCTTGGACTCGTACACCTCCACCCCGGTGCGGTCCCGCTTCGCCTGGTACATCGCCACGTCCGCCCGCCGCAGCAGCCCCTCCGCGTCCAGGGCGTGGTCGGGGAAGACGGCGACGCCCGCACTGGCCTCCAGGACCAGGGTGAGTCCGTCGAGGTCGAGCGGGGAGCTGAGCGCCGTGACCAGGCCGCGGGCGACCCGGGTCGCGGACGTCGTGGAGTCGGCTACGGGCAGTAAAACGGCGAACTCGTCGCCGCCGAGCCGCGCGGCCTCCGCCCCGCGCGGCAGTGCGACCCGCAGCCGGTCGGCTATCTGCAGCAGCAGCCGGTCACCGGCGAGGTGGCCCAGGGTGTCGTTGACGGACCGGAAGCGGTCCAGGTCGATGAGCATCAGGGCGGACCGGGCGCCGATGCGCTCGGCGTCGTCGAGCGCGGTCCAGATCCGCTCCAGCAGCCACTGCCGGTTGGGCAGCCCGGTCAGCGGGTCGCGCAGCTGCTCCTCTGCACGCGCGCGGGCGATCCACAGGGTGGAGTCGAGGGCGATCAGCGGGATGGCGAACAGCGGCAGCAGCACCGGCTGGGCGACGGCGACCACGCACACCAGCGGGGCGATGCCGAGCAGGGCGACCGCGACCAGGCCCTGTCTGACCAGGGCGGTGCGGGCGACGGTGGGCAGTCCGCCGCGCGGTGCGTGCAGGTACCACAGCAGGGTGCGGGTGACCAGGAGGTAGGCGGTGGCGACCAGGACGACCTCGGGGGCGGTGTAGACCGTCCAGGTGTCGGGGTTCCACGGCTTCTCGACCGACGGCACCCGGCCGAAGGCGCCGAGCACGAGGGCGCCGGCGCCGATGCCGAGGATGTCGACCGAGCCGTGCAGCACGCCGGCCCTCCAGCGTCCCCGCCTGGCTATGCCGACCAGCACGACGACGGTGAGGCTGACCATGCCGGCCGCGACCCAGCCGTAGAGCATCAGGACGGCGAGGGTGAGGGCGGCGCCGGAGCCCGTGCCGCCCCACCAGCGGGAGCGGCCGAGCATCACCAGATGACCGACGATGATGCCGGTCAGCACGGCCAGGGACCAGCCGACCGTGCCGGACGGGAAGAGCGCGTGCGTGCCGGTGAACGCCCGGTAGAACCCGGCGCCCAGGACGAACGCGGCGGCCGAGACGACCGCCGCGGGCAGCGCCGGCCAGGACAGCTGCCGTTCGTGGTCGGTGCCGTCCGGCGACGCGGGCGGATGGCCGGTGCCGAGCGGGGGCACGCCACGGACGTCCGTCACGGTGTACTGTCCGGTGCCGCGCCCCTCCGCGCCCGGACGCTCCGACGGCCGCCCGGTCCACCGGCTCGGCCGCCAGACACCGGTGAACCGGCGTCGGCGCAGCCGTGAGTCCGGGGCGGCGCTCTCGGTCGGTTCCATTCCCGTCCCTCTCACAGCCGGCGGTGCCCACGCCACGCGGCCCGATGCCCGACATCCGTCCACGGCGCCGCGTTGGAAAACCCTTCCCCTTGCCCACGAGGAGCACGGGGATGCCCCGACCGCAGCTGGGCACGGCAGGCGCACATCTCAACAGTAGGCCGCAGAAGGCTTCCACGGGCAGCGGTCGCAGACGGTTGCCCGAATGACCCCGGCCACCCGTATGCATCTGGTATGCGCCGAACGGGTGGCCTTCAACCGCTACTCCTCTGTCGGAAGCGCAACTTCGGCCGCCGCGTCCGGTCCCTGTTCCAGCAGGACGGTGAAGCCGTCCTCGTCGAGCACAGGCACCTTGAGCTGCATCGCCTTGTCGTACTTCGAACCCGGACTGTCACCTACGACGACGAAGGACGTCTTCTTCGAAACGGAACCGGTGACTTTCGCTCCGCGGGTCTGCAGCGCCTCCTTGGCGCCGTCGCGGGTGAAGTTCTCCAGCGTGCCGGTGACGACGACGGTGAGGCCCTCCAGAGGGCGGGGGCCCTCGTCCTCGGTGGACGACTGGTCCTCCAGGGGGACTCCGGCGGCCTTCCACTTGCGCACGATCTCCCGGTGCCAGTCCTCGGCGAACCACTCCTTGAGAGCGGCGGCGATGATCGGGCCGACGCCGTCGGTGCTCGCCAGCTCCTGCTCGGAGGCCTGCTCGATCCGGTCGATGGAGCGGAACTCGCGGGCGAGGGCCTGCGCGGCGACGGGGCCGACGTGGCGGATGGAGAGGCCGTTGAGGAACCGGGCGAAGGGACGGCTCTTGGCCGCTTCGATGTTCTCCAGCAGCGCCAGGGTGTTCTTCTTCGGCTCGCCCTTCTGGTTGGCGAAGACCGTGACGACCTTCTCCTCACCGGTCTTGGGGTCCCGCTTGGGCAGGCCGCTGTCCTGGTCCAGGACGTAGGCCTTGATGGGCAGCAGCTTGTCCACGGTGAGGTCGAAGAGGTCGCCCTCGTCGACGAGCGGCGGGTCGGCCGGCTCCAGCGGCCGGGTGAGCGCGGCGGCGGCCACGTCGCCGAAGTGCTCGATGTCCAGGCACTCGCGGCCGGCGAGGTAGGAGACCCGCTCCCGCAACTGGGCCGGGCAGGTGCGCCCGTTGGGGCAGCGGAGGTCGATGTCGCCCTCCTTCATGGGCCTGAGCGGCGTGCCGCACTCCGGGCACTCGCTCGGCATCACGAACTCCCGCTCGCTGCCGTCCCGCAGGTCGACGACCGGCCCGAGGATCTCCGGGATGACGTCACCGGCCTTGCGGATGACCACGGTGTCGCCGATGAGCACCCCCTTGGCCTTGACGACGTCCTGGTTGTGCAGCGTGGCGAACTCGACCTCGCTGCCCGCGACGGTGACCGGCTCCACCTGGGCGTAGGGGGTGACGCGACCGGTGCGGCCGACGCCCACCTTGATGTCGATGAGCTTGGTGTTGACCTCTTCCGGCGCGTACTTGTAGGCGATCGCCCAGCGCGGGGCGCGGGCCGTGGAGCCCAGGCGGCCCTGGAGGCGGATCTCGTCGAGCTTGACGACGACGCCGTCGATCTCGTGCTCCACGGAGTGCCGGTTCTCGCCGTAGTACGAGATGAACTCCCGTACGCCGTCGAGGCCGTCGACGACCCTGTTGTGCCGGGAGGTCGGCAGGCCCCAGGTCTTGAGCAGGTCGTACGCCTCGGAGAGGCGGTTCATGCCCCCGAAGCCCTCCAGGGCGCCGATGCCGTGGACGACCATGTGCAGCGGCCGGCTCGCGGTGACCCGCGGGTCCTTCTGACGCAGCGAACCGGCGGCCGCGTTGCGGGGGTTGGCGAACGGCTTGTCACCGGCGGCGACCAGCCGTTCGTTGAGTTCGAGGAACTTCTCCATCGGGAAGTAGACCTCGCCGCGGATCTCCACGAGGTCGGGGACCTCCTCGCCCTCGAGGCGGTCCGGGATCTCCGCGATCGTGCGGACGTTGGGCGTGATGTCCTCGCCGGTACGGCCGTCGCCGCGGGTCGCCGCGCGCGTGAGACGACCGTGCTCGTAGGTGAGGTTGACGGCGAGGCCGTCGACCTTCAGCTCGCACAGCAGGTGGTAGACGGAGCCGCCGACGTCCTTGGCGACGCGGTCCGCCCAGGCGGCCAGTTCCTCGTCGTTGAAGGCGTTGTCCAGGGAGAGCATGCGCGAGCGGTGCTCGACGGAGGTGAACTCGGTCTCGTACGCGCCCGCGACCTTCTGCGTCGGCGAGTCCGGGGTGCGCAGCTCCGGGTACTCGTCCTCCAGCGCCTCCAGGGAACGCAGGAGCTTGTCGAAGTCCGCGTCGCTGACGACCGGGGCGTCCTTCACGTAGTACCGGAAGCGGTGCTCCTCGATCTGCTCAGCGAGTTGCGCGTGCTTCTCCCGTGCCTCGGCGGGCACCGTCGTCTCCGCTTGCTTGTCGCCGGCCACCGTGTTGTCCTCCCGTTACTCTGGGTTGTCCGCGAGGGATCTCGCCGCCCGGACGCAGTGGGCGAGCGCCCCGCGCGCGTAGGCGGGGGAAGCGCCCGCGAGTCCGCACGACGGCGTGATCGTGACCGCCTCCGCGAGAAGCCCCGGCCGCAGCCCCAGCCTGCGCCACAACGTCCTGACACCCATGACGCTACCGGCAGGGTCCGACAATGGGCCGTCCGTCCCCGGCACGACACCGGCGAACAGCCGGGTGCCGCCTTCCACCGCCTCGCCGATCACGTCGTCGTCACGCTCGGTGAGAAGCGAGAAGTCGAAGGAGACCGCCGCCGCGCCCGCCCTTCGCAGCAGGGCGAAGGGGACGTCCGGTGCGCAGGAGTGGACCACGGTGGGGCCGTCGCCGTGCACCCCGAGGACGTCGCGGAGGGTCGCCTCGACGACCTGCCGGTCCACGGCCCGGTGGGTGCGGTAGCCGCTGGCGGTCCTCACCTGGCCGCGGAGCACGACGGTGAGGGACGGTTCGTCGAGCTGGAGGACGAGTCGTGCGCCGGGGATGCGCCGGCCGACCTCGGCCAGGTGCAGGCGCAGGCCCTCGGCCAGCGACGCGGCCAGGTCCCGGCACGCCCCGGGGTCGCCGAGGGCCGCCTCGCCGTTCCTCAGCTCCAGGTTGGCCGCGAGCGTCCAGGGGCCCACCGCCTGCACCTTCAGCGGGCCCTCGTAGCCCTGGGTGAACTCCTCCAGGGCGTCGAGGTCCTCGACGAGCCAGGACCGCGCCCGCTTGGTGTCGCGTCCCGGACGGTCCCCGAGCCGCCAGCCACTGGGCTCCACGCGCGCGTACAGCTCGACGAGCATCCCGGCGGTGCGGCCGATCATGTCCGCGCCGGGGCCGCGGGCGGGGAGCTCGGGCAGGTGGGGGAAGTCCTCGAAGGTGCCGGTGACCGCCTTGACGGCCTCCCGGGCGTCACCGCCGGGCAGGGAGCCGATGCCGGTGGCCGGGCCGAACAGGGTCGCGGTCACCGGCCCGGCCTCACCGTCAGGTCGTTGACCTCGGCGTCCTCGGGCAGGTCGACCGCCATCAGGATCGTCGTGGCGACCGACTCGGGGTCGATCCACCGGGCGGCGTCGTACTCCTTGCCCTCCTGCTGGTGGACCTTGGCCTGCATCGGGCTGGCGGTGCGGCCCGGGTAGACGGAGGTGACGCGGACGCCGTTGCCGTGCTCCTCGTGGCGCAGGGAGTCGGCGAGGGCCTTGAGGCCGTGCTTGGAGGCGGCGTACGCGGACCAGTCGGCGTGGGCGGCCAGGCCCGCGCCGGAGTTGACGAACACCACGTGCCCGCGGGCGGCCCGCAGCTGGGGCAGGAAGTGGCGGGTCAGTTCGGCCGGGGAGATCAGGTTGACGTTGAGCTGGTGCCGCCAGGCCTTGGGGGTGAGTTCGCCGACCGGGCCGAGGTCGACCACGCCGGCGATGTGCAGCAGCGAGTCCACGCGGTCCGGGAGTGCCTGGTGCGAGAACGCCCAGGACAGCTTGTCCGGGTCGGCGAGGTCCCCCACGAGCGTCCGGGCGCCGGGAAACCGGGCGGCCAGCTCCTTCGCGCGTCCCGCGTCGCGCGCGTGGAGCACCAGTTCGTCGCCGCGCGCGTGGAGGCGGCGGGCGACGGCCGCGCCGATGCCGGAGCCCGCCCCGGTGATCACATGTGTAGCCATGCCCGCCATGCTCGCACCCGCGGGCGGCTACTCGATGCCCTGGCTCTCCTCCAGGTACGCCAGCGCCCCCACCGGCTCCTCCGCGAAGAACACCAGGTCGGTCAGCGGGCGCGGCAGGAAGCCCTCGTCGTCCATGCGGCGGAACTGCTCCTTGAGGCCGTCGTAGAAGCCCGCGGTGTTCAGCAGCACCACCGGCTTCTCGGTGTGGCCGTGCTTCTTCAGCTCCAGGATCTCGGTGGCCTCGTCGAGGGTGCCCGTACCGCCGACCATGATCACCACCGCGTCGGACTTCTCCAGCAGCAGCCGCTTGCGCTCGGCGAGGTCGCGGGCGATGACCATCTCGTCCGCGCCCGGCCGCGCCTTGGCCGCGAGGAAGTCCACGGAGACCCCGCACAGCCGCCCTCCCGCGGCGTGCACGCCGTCGGCGACCACTTTCATCAGGCCGACGTCCGAGCCGCCCCACACGAGCGTGTGGCCGCCCTTGCCCAGCAGTTCCGCGAACTCGCGCGCGGGTCCGGTGTAGCGGTCGTCGAGGTCGGCGGCGGAGAGGAAGACGCAGATACGCATGGGGTCACGGTACGCGGGAAGAACCGGGGGCCCGCGAACGCTTCTCCCTCCATGACCCAAGGACACACGATCACCATCGAGCAAGGCGACCGGCCCGTGCGCGTGGTGCATGGCGATCAGGTACTGGCGGAGAGCGAACGCCCTCTGATACTCAGGGAGACGGGCTGTCCGGTGCGGTACTACATACCCCCCGAGGACGTTCGGCTGGACCTGCTGAAGCCCTCCGAGACCCACACCTACTGCCCGTTCAAGGGCACCGCGTCCTACTGGTCGCTGCCGGACGCGCCGGATCTGGTGTGGTCGTATCCCGATCCCAAGCCGTCGGTCGCGCGGATCAAGGATCACCTCTGCTTCTACGAAGTCGAGGTGTCGTGAGCGTCTGAGGGCGATTATTCCGCCGCGGTGGGGCAGTCTCCACAGACATGGACAACAACACCATTTCGCGCGACGGCACCTCCCTCGCGTACCAGCGCGCCGGCGAGGGCCCGGCGGTCGTCCTCGTGAGCGGGGCGATGTCGACGGGCGCCACCGTGGCCCCTCTCGCCGGGCTCCTCGCGAAGCGTTTCACCACCGTCTGGTACGACCGACGCGGGCGCGGGCAGAGCGGGGACACCCAGCCCTACGAGGTCGCCCGGGAGGTGGAGGACCTCGCGGCGCTGATCGACGCGGTGGGCGGCCAGGCGTCGTTGTACGGCATCTCCTCGGGCGGCGCGCTCGTGCTGGAGGCTGCGGCGAGCGGGCTGCCGGTGCGGCGGGTCGCCGTGTACGAGGTGCCGTACGCCGTCTACGAGGGCGGCGCGAAGGAGCGGGCCGAGTACACGCGGAACCTGAACGAGGCACTCGGCGCGGGCCGGCGCGGTGACGCCGTGGAGCTGTTCCTCCGGCTGACGGGGCTGGCCGAGCAGATGATCCAGGGCGCCCGGAACTCCCCCATGTGGCCCGGCATGGAGGAGATCGCGCCGACCCTCGCGTACGACGACGCCGTGCTGGGCGACGGTCTGGTGCCCGAGGCCCGGCTGGCCGGGATCGAGGCGCCGGTCCTGTCGCTGGGGGGCGGCGCGAGCCCCGCGTGGATGCGCGAGGCCGCCCGGGCGGTGGCCGAAGCCGTGCCCCGGGGGACGTACCGGGTACTGGAGGGCCAGACCCACATGGTGGACCCGAACGTTCTCGCGCCGGCGCTGGCCGAGTTCCTCTGAGGGGTCAGCCGACCGAGGTCGTCGTCCTCGCGCGCGTGGTCGTCGCGATCGTCGCCGAGCCGACCACGCGCGTGTCGTCGTAGAGGACGATCGCCTGGCCGGGGGCGACGCCGCGGACCGGCTCGGTGAAGGTCACCCGCAGTTCGCCGTCGGCCAGTTCGGCGGTGACCTCGGTCTCGCCGCCGTGGGCGCGCAGCTGGGCGGTGTAGGTGCCGGGGCCGGCCGGGGCGGCGCCGCACCAGCGGGGCCGGACGGCGGTCAGGGCCGTGACGTCCAGGGCGGCGGCCGGGCCGACCGTCACCGTGTTGTCCACCGGCGAGATGTCGAGGACGTAGCGGGGCTTGCCGTCGGGGGCCGGGGTGCCGATGCGCAGGCCCTTGCGCTGGCCGATGGTGAAGCCGTACGCGCCCTCGTGCGTGCCGATCTTGGCGCCGGACTCGTCGACGATGTCGCCCTCGGCCCTGCCGAGCCGGTTCGCCAGGAAGCCCTGGGTGTCGCCGTCGGCGATGAAGCAGATGTCGTGCGAGTCGGGCTTCTTGGCGACCGCGAGGCCCCGGCGCTCGGCCTCGGCGCGGATCTCGTCCTTGGTCGTGACCGTGTCGCCCAGCGGGAAGAGCGCGTGGGCGAGCTGCTTCTCGTCGAGCACGCCGAGGACGTAGGACTGGTCCTTGGCCATGTCGGAGGCGCGGTGGAGTTCGCGGGAGCCGTCCGGCAGTTCGACGACCTTGGCGTAGTGGCCGGTGCAGACCGCGTCGAAGCCCAGGGCCAGCGCCTTGTCCAGCAGGGCGGCGAACTTGATCTTCTCGTTGCAGCGCAGGCACGGGTTCGGGGTGCGGCCGGCCTCGTACTCGGCGACGAAGTCCTCGACGACGTCCTCGCGGAAGCGGTCGGCGAGGTCCCAGACGTAGAACGGGATGCCGATGACGTCGGCGGCGCGGCGGGCGTCGCGCGAGTCCTCGATGGTGCAGCAGCCACGCGCGCCCGTGCGGAACGACTGCGGGTTCGCGGAGAGCGCCAGGTGGACGCCGGTCACGTCGTGGCCGGCCTCGGCTGCGCGGGCGGCCGCGACGGCGGAGTCCACGCCGCCGGACATGGCGGCGAGGACGCGGAGGGGGCGGATGGGCTGCGGGATGTCAGTCATAGCCCTTCAAGGGTACGGGGGTCCGGGAACCGGAGCCCGCGAGTATCCGTTGACGATCACATGGGGGCGCAGAAGAGGTCCGGGGACGCCGACCGGCGGCTGGGGCGGCGCGCGCTGATCGTCGGCGGGGCGGCCGCCGCCGTCGGCACCGCGGCGCTGGCGCGCGAGGAGCTGTCGCACCTGTGGTGGCGGCTGCCGGGCGTGGAGAAGCCGCGGGTGGCGGGCGCGGTGGACTTCCGGGGGGCGCGGTGGATCGCGGCCTCGCCGGGGAACTACCGGCGGGCGGACCGGCCGGACGACTACCCGATAGACCGGGTGGTCGTCCATGTGACGCAGGGCGGTTACGCGAGCGCGGTGAAGGTCTTCCAGGACCCCGCCCACCAGGCCGCGGCCCACTACATCGTCCGCCGGGACGGGCGGATCACCCAGATGATCCGCGAGCTGGACGTGGCGTACCACGCGGGCAACAGGCAGTACAACGAACGCAGCGTCGGCATCGAGCACGAGGGTTTCGTGGAACGCAGATCCTCCTTCACGGACGCGATGTACGCCGCCTCGGCGCGGCTGACGGCGGGGATCTGCGGGCGGTACGGCATACCCGTCGACCGGGAGCACGTCATCGGGCACGTGGAGGTGCCGGGGACGGACCACACCGACCCGGGGCCGTACTGGGACTGGGACCGGTACATGGGTCTCGTACGGCGGGCCGGACAGGCCCGGGGCCGGTGATGAAATCGTGATGCTGTGGGTAGCGGGCGTGCACCGCGTGTCCGTTGCGTCCCGCCCGGCGGAGGTGACCTGCATGACACCAACTCGGCAGTATCTTCCAGTGAGTTGAGCGAGCTCACGCTCACGGCGCGTTCACAGCCCGCGCGGCCGGCTCCCAACTTCGGCCCAGTCCCCGCACAGCCCTCGGGTCGAGCATCCCGGGCCATGGCTGACATCACCGAGCCCGATCGCCGCACGAGCGACACGGGCAGCAGGAGCGAGAAGAAGACCAGGCACACCAAGGCCGGCCGGGCCGCCGGCGGCAAGGGCATGCACCGGCGCAGGTTCCTCGGCGGCATGGCCGGGGTGGGACTCGGGGCGGTCGCGGGGGCGGGCGGCGCCCTCTCCCTGCTGACCGAGGCGGGGAAGAACAGGGCGAGCGCGGCGACCGCAACCGCCACCCTCACCGTCCCGGACCTTCTGGAGGGCACCACATCCGACGGCACCACCACCTTCACTCTGGAGGCGAAGACCGGCACCGCGGAGGTCCTCTCCGGGGTCACCAGCGACACGATGGGCTACAACCAGTCCTTCCTCGGCCCCACCATGAAGTGGACCAAGGGCGACACGGTCCTGCTGGACATCACCAACAGCCTGGGTGAGGACACCACCGTCCACTTCCACGGCGCGCACGTCCCGGCCAAGATGGACGGCGGCCCCCAGGTCGCCTTCGCCGACGGGGAGACCTGGTCCCCGACGTTCACGGTCAAGGACGAGGCCAAGACCCTCTGGTACCACCCGCACGCCCTTGGCACCACGGCGAAGCAGGCGGTGCACGGCCTGGCCGGCATGATCATCGTGGAGGACGGCTCCACCGCCTCCGCCGACCTGCCCAGCACCTACGGCACCGACGACATCCCGCTCATCTTCCAGAGCCTGGCCACCGACAGCGGTGGCGACCTCAAGTACAACCTCACCGGCTACCTGAGCAGCGCTCTGAGCTTCCCGCTGCTGCTGAACGGCACGAACGTCGACGACACCACGCTGACGTTCACTGCGACGAAGACCCGCACCCGGTTCCGGTGCCTCAACGCCTCGCCGTCGGACATCATCACCATCCAGCGCGGCGACGGCGGCACGCTGAACCAGATCGCCACCGACCAGGGCTATCTCACCGCGGCCACCGAGGTGGACAGCATCCGGCTGGTGGCCGGCGCCCGCGCGGAGTTCGTGCTGGACCTGTCGGACGCGGTCACGCTCCAGGCGGTCGTCACCACCGGCTGGGTGCGCGGCGGCAGCGGCACCTACGACGTGCTGGCGATCACCGCGTCCGGCACCGACACCCCGGACGACCTGCCGAACTCGCTCAACACCATCGACCGGTACGACACCGGCGACTTCACCGCCCGGACCATCACGCTCGGCCAGAGCGGCACGACCATGACGATCAACGGGTCGGCGGGGACGAGCATGTCGTCCATGGCGATGATCAGCACCACGCTGGGCGCCAGGGAGATCTGGACGATCAAGAACGGCACCCAGCTGGAGCACTCGTTCCACCTCCACGACGTGCCCTACCAGTTGATCTCCATCAACGGCGAGGATCCGACCGGCGTGGACCTCGGCTGGTTCGACACCTACGAGGTGGTCGGCGGCGGGTCCATCGAGATCGCCATGGAGTTCACGGACTTCTCCGACAACACCTACATGTACATGCTCCACTGCCATCTGCTGCAGCACGAGGACGAGGGCATGATGGCGTCCCTGATGGTGACGGACAGCTAGACCGGCCGGAACTCAGGTCAGCCCCGCGGCGCGAGCACGCTCCACCGCGGGGCCGATCGCCTTGGCGACCGCTTCCACGTCGGCCTCCGTGGAGGTGTGGCCGAGGGAGAAGCGCAGGGTGCCGCGGGCCAGGTCGGGGTCGGTGCCGGTGGCCAGCAGGACGTGGCTGGGCTGGGCGACGCCGGCGGTGCACGCGGAGCCGGTGGAGCACTCGATGCCCTGGGCGTCGAGGAGCAGCAGCAAGGAGTCGCCCTCGCAGCCGGGGAAGGTGAAGTGGGCGTTGGCGGGGAGCCGGTCGACGGGGTCCCCGCCGTAGATGGCGTCCGGCACCGCCGTACGCACCGCCTCGACCAGGCTGTCGCGCAGGGCGCCGATCTCGTTGGCGAACCACTCCCGCTGCTCGGCGGCGAGGCGGCCGGCGACGGCGAAGGAGGCGATCGCCGGGACGTCGAGGGTGCCGGAGCGGACGTGGCGCTCCTGGCCGCCGCCGTGCAGGACCGGCACGGGGGTGTACTCGCGACCCAGGACCAGGGCGCCGATGCCGTACGGGCCGCCGATCTTGTGGCCGGAGACGGTCATCGCGGCGAGGCCGGAGGCGGCGAAGTCGACGGGGACCTGACCGAAGGCCTGGACGGCGTCGGCGTGCAGCGGAATGCCGAACTCCTGCGCCACGTCGGCGAGTTCGCGGACCGGCAGGACCGTGCCGATCTCGTTGTTGGCCCACATCACGGTGGCCAGGGCGACGTCCTCGGGGTTGCGGGCGAGGGCCTCGCGCAGGGCGTCGGGGTGGACTCGGCCGTAGGAGTCGACGGGGAGGTACTCGACGGTGGCGCCCTCGTGTTCGCCGAGCCAGTGCACGGTGTCGAGGACGGCGTGGTGCTCGACGGGGCTGGCGAGGACACGGGTGCGGGCCGGGTCCGCGTCGCGGCGGGACCAGTACAGGCCCTTCACCGCGAGGTTGTCGGCCTCGGTGCCGCCGGAGGTGAAGACGACCTCGCTCGGGCGGGCGCCGAGTGCCTCGGCGAGGGTCTCGCGGGATTCCTCGACCGTGCGGCGGGCCTGCCGGCCGGAGGCGTGCAGTGAGGACGCGTTGCCGGTGATGCTCAGCTGGGCGGTCAGTGCCTCCGCCGCCTCCGGGAGCATCGGGGTCGTGGCGGCGTGGTCGAGGTAAGCCATGGTGGGCCCGATTCTACGGGGCCGGTGTCGCCGGCCTCGGGGCCAGGCTCCCCGGGAGGTGCCCGCCGCGGCTCACAGGCTCCAGGAGACGGTGTTGGACAGCTCCATCGCGACCGCCAGGACCACGAGGTCGGCCACGCCCAGGGTCAGGCCGAGGAAGGCCCGTCCGCGGCGCTTGGTGCCGCGCCACAGGGCCGCACCGGCGAGGGCGATGGCGATCGGGCCCAGGAAGACGTTCAGGACGAGCAGGCCGACGAGGCCGAGGATGAAGGACGCGACGGCCATGCCGTCGGCGTCGCGACGGGTCGGGGCGGAGGTGGTGCCGTTGGCAGGGGCGGTGAGTTGCATGACGGGTCAGCTCCCGGCAGGACGTAGGGGCGGCAGGGTCAGTGGGTGCGGCGGCCGTGGCGCTCGCGGAGCGCGAAGATGCCGAGCCAGGCGGCGATCAGTGCGGCCGCGACCAGGGTGAAGGTGAACGGCGCGTGGGCGACGGTGCCCAGCACGGCGCCGAAGAGCATCAGTGCGGCGACCAGGAACAGCATGGGATCGATCCCCCTTCGACACGTCCCGAGGGACGCTCTCGTTACGTTTCGGTGAACAGTTGTAGTAACAGTTGTTCACTGACTCTAGAGTCTAGCGTGTTCCCCCGCTTTCCAAATCCAGAGAACAGTTCTTAACTGGATGACATGAGTCACACCCTCGGCATCCGGCAGGCCCAGAAACTCAAGACCAGGCAGGCGCTCCTCGACGCCGCGCTCGGTCTGCTGGAGGGGCAGAGCCTGAGCAGCCTCGGCCTGCGCGAGGTCACCCGCGCCGTCGGCGTCGCACCGACCGCCTTCTACCGGCACTTCCGCTCCATTGCGGATCTGGGCGTGGCCCTGGTCGAGGAGGCCCTGGGCAGCCTTCATCCCATGATCCGCACGACGGTGACCGCGGCGGACAACAGTGACGAACGCATCGCACGCGCCATTGAGTTGATTGCCGGTCATGTTGACGCGTACCCAGCACATGTCCGCTTTATCGCCCGGGAACGACATGGCGGAGTTCAGTCGGTGCGGGAGGCGATCCGGGACCAACTGGCCCGGTTCGCCGAGGAGGTGAGCGCCGAGCTCGCCAAGGACCTCGAGGCGGAGGGCTGGAGCGAGGAGGACCTGCTGATGCTGGCCCACCTGTACGTGGACCAGATGCTGATCACCGCCTCGCTGTTCCTGGAGGCGCTGGACGGCACCGAGGGGGACCGGGAGCGGATCACGCAGGTCGCGACCCGGCAGATGCGGCTGATCAGCATCGGGCGGCAGCACTGGCTGGACTGAACGGGTCGGGGCGCCGGACGGCACGAAGGGGCGGCACCCCCGGTGAACGGGGGTGCCGCCCCTCTCGTACGCCCGCCGCGTCGGTCAGCTCTTGGTGACCGACGCCGCCGGCTGCCCGGTGGGGGCGCCGCTCGGCGCGGCGCCGCCCGGGCCGCCGCAGCCGCCCATGCCGCCGCCGGGACCGCCCTGACCGCCCCCCTGACCCCCGCCGGGCGCACCGCTGGGTGCGCCACTGGGCATGCCCGTGGGGTTGCCGGTCGGCCTGGCCGTGCCCGTCGGGGCGCCCGAGGGGGCACCGCTCGGCCTGCCCGAGGCGTTCCCGGCGGGTGCCGAACACGCCTGCTGCCGACCGGAGTTTCCGCCGTTCGAGGACGACGAGGAGTCGCCGGAGCCGCAGGCCACCAGAGCCAGAGGCGCGAGCGCCAGCAGCGCCACCGCGGGAACGAGACCCACACGCTTCATGAGAAACAACTCCAAGGAGGATGAGGGAGTCCTGAGGCGGGCACTCAATCAACGGCGCTTAGGGCTTCCTTGGGGGCGGTCTGTCGCCGGCCTGTGATTCGGGTAAAGCGGACGTCAACAAACCCGAACCGACCTGCGCGTTCACGAATCGGCGTCCCCGGCCCGCTGGTACAGGGCTGTGACGGAGGCGGCCGCCGCGGCCAGTTCCGCGCGCACCTGCGGCGGCGCGAGGACCTCCACGTGGTCGGCGAACGGCAGCAGCTGCCGCGCCTCCCCGGCCACGCCGTACGACAGCCACACGGTCACCCACTCCCCCTCGCCGTCGGTGTCCGGCAGCCGCACGATCTGGGCGCCGTTCAGGCGCAGGAACATGTCGAGGCGGTCGCGCCGGACCCGGACGGTGACGTCGAGCCCGCCCGGGCGCTCCTCGACCTGGCGGCGCAACGCCTCCCAGACGTCGGCGAGTTCGACGCCGGGCCGGCGCCGCACGGGATCGTCCAGGACCGTCGCCGACCGCACCCGGTCGGCCCGGAACAGCCGCGGCTCCGTCCGCCGGTCGGCGACCAGGTACCAGACCCCGGCCTTCGAGACGAGCCCGTACGGGTCGACGGTGTACGTCCGCGGCTCCCGCTCCCCGCTGTGCCGGTAGCGCAGCCTCAGGCGCCGGTCGGCGAACACGGCGTCCTGCAGCACGTCCAGGTCGACGACCCTTTGCGGACCGCCCTTCCAGCGTGTGGCGTCGACGAGGATGCGGCGGCTGGTCACCTCGGCGGCCGGGCGGTACGGCGCCGGCAGCGCGGCCATCACCTTGCGCAGCGCCGAGCCGAGGGCGGCGTCCAGGCCGAGGGCCGCGTGCGCGCCCTGGGCGGCCAGGATGAACAGGGCGCGGGACTCGTCGGCGGTCAGCCCCGTGACGTCCGTACGGAAGCCGGCGAGCAGCTCGATGCCGCCGTGCCGCCCGCGCTCGGCGTAGACGGGGACGCCGGAGGCGGACAGGGCCTCGACGTCCCGGTAGATGGTGCGCACCGACACCTCCAGCCGTTCCGCCAGTTCGTGCGCGGGGACGCGGCCCCGGGTCTGCAGGAGCAGCAGGATCGACAGCAGGCGGTCGGCTTTCACGGCACCAGGATCCGGTGCCGTGAACCCCGTCGGCAAATGTTGACGGAAACTGTCAGGTTATGCAGGGACTCTTCGGTTGTCGGCCCACCGGTTTCGGGCCGGCCCACCAGAGAGAGGCAGCACATGAACGCCATCGACCCCCGCCCCGTGTACGCCCGCGCCACCGAGCAGGTGGCCGCGCTGATCCGGACGGTCCGCCCCGAGCAGCTCGACGGTCCCACCCCCTGCGCGGAGTTCGACGTCCGCACGCTCCTGTCCCACATGGTCGGCGGCAGCCTGCGCATCGCGGTCGTCGGCGAGGGCGGCGACGGCATGGCCGTGCACCCCTTCGCCGAGGGTGTGGCGGACGAGGACTGGACGACGGCGTACGAGGAGGTCCGCACGCGGGTGATCAAGGCCTGGGAGAGCGACGCCCGTATGGAGGCGCCGGTGCGGGTGCCCTGGGGCGAGGTGCCGGGCCGGGCGGCCCTGTCGGGCTATGTGATGGAGCTGGTGACCCACACCTGGGACCTCGCCGAGTCCCTCGGCCACCCGCTCGGTCTCGACCCGGAGCCGGCCGAGTTCGCCCTCGCCACGGCGCGCCGGGTGCTGTCCGAGCCCGAGCGGGACGCGGACACCCCCTTCGCCTCGGCCGTGCCGGCCCCCGCGGGGGCCGACGTCTACGGTGAGCTGGCGGCGTGGCTGGGGCGGAAGCCGCTCAGCCGAGCCTGACGCGGGCGAGCTGGCGGGACTGGGCCACCAGGCGGTCGGTGCTGTCCCAGACCTCGGCGTCCTCCTCCAGGAAACCGCCGGCGAGGTTGCGGGTGGTGATGGAGACGCGCAGCGGGCCGGGGGCGGGACGGGAGCGGACGTGGACCGTCAGTTCGACCGTGGGGACCCAGCCCTTCAGGCCGATCTCGAAGGCGGTCGGCGGGAGCGCGTCCACCGCGAGCAGGAGGGAGAGCGGGTCGGCGTCGCGGCCGTCGGCAAGGCCGAACCAGGCCCGCATCTCGCCCCTGCCGGAGGGCGCGCCGAGCGCCCAGCCGAGGGTGGCGGGGTCCAGCTTGATCATCAGGCGGTCGGTGATGGCCGAGCTGCCGGGGACCGGCGAGGGGCCGTCCTGGGGGCCGAAGCACTCCTGCAGCGGCGGCATGGCGGGCGGCGCGGCGGTCGTCCGCACGTCGTCGGGGAGGGCGTCCAGGTCGCCGTAGGAGGCCAGCACGCGGATGCGTTCGACCTCGCGGCCCTCCTCGTCGTACTGCAGGAGGGAGGCCTGGCCGGTGGAGAGGGTGCGGCCGGTGCGGACCGTCTCCGTGCGCACGACCGCCGGGCCCGGCTGGGACGCGGTGAGGTAGTGCGCCGAGATGGTGAAGGGGTCCGTGTGCGGCAGCGTGTCCGCAAGGGCGCGGCCCAGGACGGCCAGGAGGTAGCCGCCGTTGACGGCGTTGATGATGGTCCAGCCGACGGAGAGGTCGATGTCGTAAACGCCGGGGGCGCGCTCGGTGAGCGCGGTGTCGCGGTCGAACTCGCTGTCGCCGATCGTGGCCCGCGTCGGGGCCGCGGCGGAGGCTGCTTCTGGCATGGATGAACCGTACAACAGGAAATTACTAAGCGGTAGCTTTGAGTATGACGACGGTGTGACACGTGTGCTCGGCGCCGTCGCCCGGGTGAGATACCGGCAATTTCTCGGTAAGTGTCCGCACTCGTCCTCAACCCGGGCCTCCTCCCGGCCCTCTATGGGGACATGAGCCTCACCGGGACTCCGTTCCTCTACACCCTGATCGTGCTGTTCGCGGTCGCCCTGATACTGCCGCTCGTCCTGTGGTCGCGGGTGCGCGGGCCCAAAGCCCTGCGTGCGGTGGCCCGGATGTTCATGGTGCTGTTCGCCCAGGGCACCGCGGTCGCGCTGGTCTTCGTCCTCGTCAACAACGCCAACAGCCTGTACGACAACTGGGCCGACCTCCTCGGCACCGGCAACCACGTGCAGCAGGCCGCCAACCTCGGCGCCGACGGCACCGGCGGCATCGCGCTGGAACGGTTGCCCAAGGTGCGGCAGAACTTCGCCGCGGCCACCGGCCCGGGCATGCGCGGAGTGCGCGTCACCCAGCTCAAGGGCCGCGTCTCCGGCGTCAACGCCGAGGTCTACGTCTGGCTGCCGCCCCAGTACGGCGAGCCGAAGTACGCCCACCACAAGTTCCCCGTCGTCGAGCTGCTGCCCGGCTACCCCGGCTCCGCGAAGGCCTGGTTCGGCTCGCTGCACGCGACCGCGCAGCTGGCCCCGCTGATGCGCGGCGGGGAGGTCTCGCCGTTCATCCTGGTCGCCCCGCGCACCAACCTGCTGGCCGGCGTCGACACGGGCTGCGCCAACATTCCCGGCACCGTCAACGCCGACAGCTGGCTGAGCATCGACGTGCCGAAGATGGTCACGGACAACTTCCGGGCCCAGCCCGCCCCCAGGGGCTGGGCGGTCGCCGGGTACTCGGCGGGCGCGCACTGCGCGGTGAAGCTGGCCGTTGCCCACCCGGACCGCTACATGGCCGCCGTCAGCATGTCCGGCTACAACGACCCGATCGGCGAACGCAACTCACTCGCCGCGCAGAACCTGCGGATCCGGGCGGCGAACAACCCCTACCTGCTGCTGAGGAAGGCGCTCACGCCGCCCCGCATCGCGCTGTACATCTCCGGCCAGCCGCGCGACGGCTACGAGGCGGGAGTCGCCCTGGAACAGACCGCGAAGGCCCCGACGACGGTCCACGTGATCTTCATCCCGAGGAGCGCGGGCGGCCACAACATGGCACTGTGGCGGCCGCAGGTGGTCCCGGCGTTCCGCTGGCTGTCGGTGCAGATGGGCCAGCACCGGGCGCGCGGCACTACTCCTCCCGTACCGTCGAGCGGCGGTTCCACGCGCGCGGCGCTCGCCAGTGGTACTTCATCGCGAGCAGGCGCAGGACGAAGGCGGTGACGACCGCGAGGCCGCTGGTGAACGGGGAGAGGGCGTCGTAGCGGATGCACAGCACGACCATGGTGGCGCCGACGATCGCGGGGACCGCGTAGAGGTCGCGGTCCCAGCGCAGCAGGGACGGCACCTCATTGGCGAGGACGTCGCGCAGCACACCACCGCCGACGGCGGTGGCGAGGCCGAGGGTGGCCGACGAGGTGAGGCTCAGTCCGTACTCGTACGCCTTCGTCGTGCCGGCGACGCAGAAGAGGCCGAGACCGGCCGCGTCGAAGACGTTCACCGCGACCTGGATGCGCTCCACCTGCGGGTGCAGGAAGAAGACCAGGAGGGTGGCGAGCAGCGGGGTGATGAAGTAGCCGAGGTCCGTGAAGGCGGCGGGCGGTACCGCGCCGATGATCAGGTCCCTCAGCAGCCCTCCGCCCAGCGCGGTGATCTCGGCGAGAACGGCGATGCCGAAGACGTCGAAGTTCTTGCGGACGGCAAGCAGCGCGCCGGAGATGGCGAACACGAAGATGCCGATGAGATCGAGCGTGTGCTGGACGGAGGGGCTGAACAGTTGCTGAAGCACCCCATATTCTTACGCAGGGGTTTCTACAGGGCGGGCTTGCCCGTCGTGTAGAGCCACTTCTGGAACAGGCCGTCGAGCTTCTGGCCGGAGACCCGCTCGGCGAGGCGGATGAACTCGGCGGTGTTCGCGTTGCCGTAGCGGTGGATGCGCGTCCAGGTGGGCAGCAGCTTGAAGAACGCCTTGTCGCCGATGCGCTCGCGCAGCGCCTGAAGGGTCATCGCGCCGCGCTGGTAGACCGCGGAGGCGAACATGGTGTCGCGCTGCGGGTCGGCGACGGTGATCTGCCAGAACGCGTTGTCGGCGGGGCGGGCGTTGTAGGCGGCCAGGAAGGAGTCGTGGGCGCTGCGGGTGCCCTGGTGCTCGGCCCACAGCCACTGGGCGTAGGTGGCGAAGCCCTCGTTGAGCCAGATGTCCTTCCAGCGCTCCACCGACACCGAGTCGCCGAACCACTGGTGGGCCAGCTCGTGCACGATGGTGGTCTCGTTGCGGACGGCCGAGTACGCGGGCTTGCTCTGCACCTCCAGGGAGAACCCGGCCTCGGGCATGTCGTCGACGATCGCGCCGGTCTCCTCGAAGGGGTAGGGACCGAAGACCTGCGACCAGTAGTCGGTGGCGGCGGCCGTGACGGCGTACACGTCGACGTTGTTGCTGTTCGCCAGCACCGGGTCGATGGCGACGTAGATCGGGATGCCGGACGGCGTCCGGCCCGTCTTCACGTCGAACTTCCCGATCGTCGCCGTCGCGAGATAGGTCGCCATGGGCCTGCTCTCGCGCCAGTGCGTGTACGTCGAGCTGCCCTTGTCGTACGTCGAGACCAGCCGGCCGTTGGAGACGCCGGTCAGGCCCCTGGGGGCCTTGATGCGGATGTCGTAGGTGGCCTTGTCGGCGGGGTGGTCGCTGGAGGGGAACCAGGTGGAGGCGGCGTTGGGTTCGCAGGCGACGAAGACGCCGTCGGGGGTCTTCATCCAGCCGTAGTCGGAACCGAAGACGATGGGGCCGTTCAGGGCCTCGGGGACGCCGCCGTAGGTGACGGCGACCCGGAAGTCGCGGCCCTTGCGCAGAACTGTCTTGGGTGTGATGCGCAGTTCGTCGCCGTCGCGGGTGAAGTCGGCGCGTCTGCCGTTCACTTCGACCCGGGTGACCTCGAGTTTCTGCAGGTCGAGGTCGAAGGACGAGAGGGTCCGGGTGGCGCGGGCGGTGAGGGTCGTACGGCCGTCGAGGCGGTCGGTGTCCGGGTCGTACGCCACGTCGAGGGCGTAGTGCCGGGCGTCGAAGCCGCCGTTGCCGAGCAGCGGGAAGTAGGAGTCGCCGATGCCGGGGGCGCCCGGGGTGGGGGCGGAGGACGCGGCGACGACAAGGAAAGAGGCCGCCGCGGTCGCGAGGGCCCCTAAACGTGCCGAACGGGAGAGTTTCATGAGCCGTCCCTTTCGAGCGTGTGCCGATAAGTCGGAACACGGACGACTCTGAACTCTCCCGTTCGAACATGTGCATGACTTTGCCAACTTGTCATGCGTTACTTGTCAGTTGACTCCTGGCTCTCGGCGGCGTCCGCACCGGACTCCGCAGACCCGGCGGGCTCCGCGGCCTTGACCGGCTCAGGCTTCCCGGTCTGCTCCGCGACCTCCGCCGCCACCGCCGCCGACGTCTCCGCCGACTCCGCGAGGACCTCGTCGGAGACCAGTTCGGCCGCCTCCCTGGCCGCGGTCAGCAGGACGGTGTCCTGCGGGGCCTGGTCCTCGAAGTTCTCCGGGTGGTGGCAGGCGACCTGCTGGCCGGGCTTGAGCTCCACGAGCTTCGGCTCGGTCGTCCGGCAGATCTCCGTCGCCTTCCAGCACCGGGTGTGGAAGCGACAGCCGCTCGGCGGGGCGATCGGCGAGGGCACGTCGCCCTTGAGCAGGATGCGCTCGCTCTTGGCGCTCCGGCGCCGCGGGTCCGGGATCGGCACCGCCGACATCAGGGCCTTGGTGTACGGGTGCATCGGCGCCCGGTACAGCGAGTCCCGGTCCGCCAGCTCGACGATCTTGCCGAGGTACATCACCGCGATCCGGTCCGAGACGTGCCGGACGACCGAGAGGTCGTGCGCGATGATCACGTACGTCAGGCCCAGTTCCTCCTGGAGGTCGTCCATGAGGTTCACGACCTGCGCCTGGATCGACACGTCCAGCGCGGAGACCGGCTCGTCCGCCACGACCAGCTTCGGCTTCAGGGCGAGCGCGCGGGCGATGCCGATGCGCTGGCGCTGACCGCCGGAGAACTCGTGCGGGTAGCGGTTGTAGTGCTCGGGGTTGAGGCCGACCACCGACAGCAGCCGCTGCACCTCCTTCTTGACCCCGCCCTCCGGCTCGACGCCCTGGAGCCGGAAGGGGGCCCCGACGATCGTTCCGATGGTGTGGCGCGGGTTCAGCGAGGAGTACGGGTCCTGGAAGATCATCTGCACGTCACGGCGCATCGGGCGCATGCCGCCCACACCGAGGTGCGTGATGTCCTTGCCCTCGAACTCGATGGTGCCGGCGGTCGGTTCGAGCAGCCGGGTGATCAGCCGGCCCATCGTCGACTTGCCGCAGCCCGACTCGCCCACGACGCCGAGGGTCTCGCCGGAGCGGACCTCGAAGTCGATGCCGTCGACCGCGCGCACGGCACCGACCTGCCGCTGCAGCAGGCCCTTCTTGATCGGGAAGTGCTTCTGGAGCCCCGTCACCTTCAGCAGGGTCTCGCCCGGCGCGACCCCGTCCTTGACGGCCGCCGTGCCTTCGCTCTTCGCGGGAGTGGTCACAGCTTTGTCCTCGCTCACAGCTTCGGCGCAATCTCTTCGGTCCAGATACGCTCCCGCTGCTCCTGCGTCATGTGGCAGGCGGCCCAGTGCTGGCTGCCGACCTCGGTCAGCTCGGGGCGCACCGTGCGGGTGACGTTGTCCTTCGGGATGTCCGCGTAGGGGCAGCGCGGGTTGAAGGCGCAGCCGGACGGGATGTTGATCAGCGACGGCGGGGAGCCCTTGACCGGGATCAGCCGTTCCTGCTGCTCGCGGTCCAGGCGCGGCATCGAGCCGAGCAGACCCCAGGTGTAGGGGTGGCGGGGTTCGTAGAACACCTTCTCCGCCGGGCCCCGCTCCACGCAGCGGCCGCCGTACATCACCAGGATGTCGTCGGCGAGCTCGGCGACGACGCCCAGGTCGTGGGTGATGATGATGACCGCGGAGCCGAACTCCTTCTGCAGGTCCCGGATCAGGTCCAGGATCTGCGCCTGGACGGTCACGTCCAGGGCGGTGGTCGGCTCGTCCGCGATGAGCAGCTCGGGGTTGTTCACCAGCGACATCGCGATCATCGCGCGCTGGCGCATACCGCCGGAGAACTCGTGCGGGTAGTTGTCCACCCGCTTGTCCGGCTGCGGGATGCCCACCCGGTCGAGCATCTCGACCGCGCGCCTCTTCGCGGTCTTCTTGTCGACGTTGTGGTGGATGCGGTACGCCTCGACGATCTGCTGGCCGATCGTGTAGTACGGGTGCAGGGCCGACAGCGGATCCTGGAAGATCATCGCCATCTCGCGGCCGCGCAGCTTGCGCACCTCGTCCGGGTCGGCGGTCAGCAGCTCGGTGCCGTCCAGCCAGATCTCGCCGGAGATCTGCGCCTTGCGCTTGCCGTACTGGCCGGCGGTGTGCAGGCCCATGATGCCGAGCGAGGTCACCGACTTGCCGGAACCGGACTCGCCCACGATGCCGAGGGTCTTGCCCTTCTCCAGCTTGAAGGAAAGCCCGTCGACGGACTTCACCAGGCCGTCGTCGGTCGGGAAGTGCACCTTCAGGTCGCGCACTTCCAGGAAGGACGTCGGGGCGGGCGAGGTGCTCGTGGGCTCACCCACGGCCGCTCCGCTCTTGCTCAGTTCCGTCATGCGAGCCTCACTCGGGGGTCGATCACGGCGTACAGGACGTCCACCACGAGGTTGGCGATCAGCACCGCGAGAGAAGTGATCAGGGTGACGCCCAGGATGATGGGCAGGTCCTGGGTCTTGATGGCGTTGAGCACGGCCTGGCCGAGGCCGGGCAGGCTGAACGTCGTCTCGGTCAGGATCGCGCCGCCGATGAGGGCGCCGAGGTCCATGCCGAGCATGGTCAGGATGGGCGTCATCGTGGAGCGCATGGCGTGCTTGCTGATGACGACCTGCTCCTTGAGGCCCTTCGCGCGCGCCGTGCGGATGTAGTCCTCGCCGAGGATCTCCAGCATGGTGGCGCGGGTGATCCGGGCGTACATCGCCGCGTACAGGAACGCGAGGGTGACCCACGGCAGGATCATGCCGCCCAGCCAGCCGGTGAAGCTGTCGGTGAGGGGCACGTACTTGCCGTCGATCCAGCCGAGGCCGTAGCTGAAGATCGCCAGCGACAGCAGACCGGTGAAGTAGATCGGCAGCGACACACCGCCGAGCGCGATGACCATCGCGCCGCGGTCCCACAGGGTGCCCCGCTTGAGCGCGGAGAGCACACCGGCCGCGACACCGAAGACCAGCCACAGCACGGCGGCACCGAGCGCCAGACCCAGGGTCACCGGGAAGCGGTCGGTGAGCACGGGCCAGACGTCCTGCTCGGTACGGAAGGAGTAGCCGAAGCAGGGCGCGGCGCAGTGGGTGATGTCGCCGCCGGCCGAGTAGGTACGGCCGACGAAGATGCCCTTGAAGAAGTGCCAGACCTGAACGAAGATCGGGTCGCTCAGTCCCAGCTTCTCGCGCACCGCTGCCACCGACGCCGGGTCGGCCTGCTTGCCCACGAAACTTGAGGCGATGTCCACGCCCGCCCACTTGGGGACGAGGAAGAAGATGCAGAAGACCACCAGGATGATGACCACCAGCATCACTGCGGCGGCGAAGAGCCGCCTGATGAGGTAAGCGAGCACAGCTAACGGCCCGCCGCAGGACCGCGGGCCGCCGGAGGTCGTCCGGTGGCCCACGGTCCCGCCGCGCCGGCCTTCACCTGCCTTTCGTGCCGTTCGGCGGGTGTGCCGGGATTACTTCGTGGACTTCAGACCGATGTTGACGAAGTCGTAGTAGCCGCTGTAGGCGTTCGACGTGTAGACGTTGCCGATCCGCGAGGAGCGGAAGTTCAGCAGGCGCTCGAAGGTGAAGGGCAGGTAGTACGCGCCCTCGCTCACCTTGTGGTTGATCTGCGTGGCGATCTGGGTCTTCTTCGCCTCGTCCTGCGTACCGATGTACTGGTCGAACAGGCCGTCGATCGCCTTGTCCTTGATCATGGCGAAGTTGTTGTTGCCGCTCTGCAGGATGTAGTGGCTGCTCCACAGCGGGATGCCGTAACCCTGGACGGTCGGGAAGTCAGGACCCCAGCCCATGATGATGATGCCGAGCTTCTTCTTCGCCACGTTCGCCGGGGCGCCGATGATGCCGGAGCTCTGCGAACCGTCGTACTGGTAGATGTCGGCGTTGATGCCGACCTTCTTCAGCGACGCCTGCAGGGACGTGGCCGTGGCCACCTCCTGCGCCTTGTTGTTGCGGACGGCGATGGTGGTGCTGAAGCCGCTGGGCTTGCCGCAGGCCTTCAGCTCCTTCTTGGCCAGGTCGGCGTTGCCGCTCTTGTTGGCACCGGAGATGCCGTACGGGTCGTACTTCTGGCCCTCGGAGCCGGCGACCGACGGCGGGAGCATGTTGGTGCCGATGTCACCACCGGCGACCGGGCCACCACGCGCGGTCTGGATCGACACGTGGTCGGCCGCGTAGATGACGGCCTTGCGGCAGTGGATGTTGTCGAACGGCTTGACCGTCTGCGGGAAGACCGCGTAGCGGATGAAGCCGGAGACCGGGTTGTCCAGGTTGCCCTTGTGCTGCTTCAGGGCGATCTGGCGCGCCTGCGGGCCGAGGCCCGTCTGGCTGGCGTCGATGTCGTAGTCGCCGTTGATCAGACGCTGGTCCGAGTCGTTCTGGTTGGACGAGATGTCCAGCGTGATCTTGTCCGGGTACGCCTTGCGGACGGGGTCCGAGGACGCCTTCCAGTTGGTGTTGCGGACCAGGACCAGGCCCTTGCCCGGGCTGTACGACTGGAACTTGTACGGGCCGGAGGAGAACGGGTGCAGCGTGTACTTGGCCTTGGTGTCCTTGTCCTGGCGGACCGGGGAGGCCGTGACCATGGCGAGGACCTCGGGGAAGTCCGAGTTCGCCTTGGGCAGGTGGAAGACGATCGTCTTGGCGTCGGGCGTGGAGATCGCCTTCAGGCCGAGCTTGTCCTTCGAGGTGTCCTTGTAGGGACCCTTGTAGGTGTTCTTCGGGTCGAGCATCTGCTGGAGGTAGATCGGACCGCCGGACAGCACGTCCTGCGCCCAGACGCGCTCGATGCCGTACTTGATGTCCTGCGAGGTGATGGCCTTGCCGTCCTCCCACGTGATGCCGTCACGCAGGTGGAAGGTGTAGGTCTTGCCGTCGGAGGAGACCTGGCCCATGTCGGTGGCGAGGTCCGGGGTGAGCTTCGCACCCTCGGCGCCCGGCTGGGTCTTGTAGGTCAGCAGCTGGCGGCTGTAGTAGCGCGAGAAGTCCCACATGAAGCCGTAGTAGCCGCGCGTGGTGTCCCAGAAGTCGGCGTCCTGGGTGCTGACGTACTTCAGGGTGCCGCCCTTCTTGACCTGCGAGGCCTGGGCGACCTTGTTGTTCGCGGCGTCGAAGCCGGCAGCGCCGGACGACGAGCCTCCCTTGTCGTTGCCGCCGCCGCACGCTGCCAAGGTCAGCAGCCCGGCGACCGCGGCAGCAGCGGCCAACGCCTGCTTGCGCCGCCCTGAGGTGCGTTGGGTAGTCACGATCTCGGATCCTCCGGATTTGATGAGAGACCCCGTGCTGGTGCCACGGGACGCTTGCGGTGGGGCGGTCAACGGGAGCCCTTCGGGTCCAGCGCGTCCCGCACGCCGTCACCGAAGAGGTTGAAGGCCAGAACGGTGATGAAGATCGCTACGCCAGGGACGATCATGTACATCGGGTCCGAGTCGTAGTAGTCGATCGCGGTCGACAGCATCTGCCCCCAGGAGGACGTGGGCGGCTTGACGCCCACACCCAGGAAGCTGAGTGCCGCCTCGGTGAGGATGTTGGTCGGGATCATCATCGTCGTGTAGACGATGATCGGCGCGACGAGGTTGGGCAGCAGTTCCTTGAACAGGATGTAGAACCGCCCGGCTCCCAGGGACCGTGCCGCCTCGACGTACTCCCGCTCACGCATCGAGAGGGTCTGGCCGCGCACCACTCGCCCGATGTAGGGCCAGCCGAAGAAGCCGATGACCAGGATCATCACGAACACACGGACGTTGGACCCGGTCAGCCCCAGCATGTCGTTGGGCATGACGGAGACCAGCGCGATGATGAACAGCAGCTGCGGGAAGGCCAGCAGGCCGTCCATGACCCGGCTGATGACCGAGTCGACCCAGCCGCCGAAGAAGCCGGCCAGGATGCCCAGGATCGTGCCGAGGACGACGGCGACGATCGCGGACAGGAAGCCGACGAGGAGCGAGATCCGGGCGCCGTAGAGGACGCGGGCGAAGATGTCGCGGCCGTTGACGGGCTCGACGCCGAGCCAGTGCTCCCCGCTGATGCCGCCCAGGGACCCCTTGGGGGTGCTGAACAGGGGGTCGATCAGGCTCTCGTGGTAGGCGTCGGGGTCCTGACCGTAGGCCTGGGCGATCAGGGGGGCGAACAGCGCGACCAGGATGAGGAGGAGCACGATGATGCCGCCCGACAGGGCGAGCTTGTCCCGCTTGAGGCGCTCCCAGGCGATCCGGCCCAGGGAACGACCCTGTACGGCCTTGGCGCCGGCTGTGGCAACCGCTGCTTCCTCGGCCGCGCTCGGGGCCGCTTCCGCAGTCGGCTCGTGCAATGGTGCCGTCATCTGGCAGGGACCCCTCTTCGATTCAACCGGCGGTGGCCGGCCCGCACTTGCCGCTGTGGCGGCGTGATCAGCCGTCGTACACGGGGACGAAGTCCCCTGGAGCGGGAGTCTTCAACGCTTTGGCGATCTGTTGCCAGACTTGGCGGTGAATGGATGCGTAAACGTGATGCGGGCTGTTGGGTTCCGTTATCCGGACAGTGGGTAACGGGGGCCGGACGGGAATTCTTTCGGACATTTGGTTTACAAGTGGATCAGTTGGCGGTATCTACGCGCGAAGAACGTCTCCTCCGGTCTGAACCAAAGGCGCGCGTCTCAGTCCGCGTCGCCCGGAGCGGACACTCAGTACCCACCCCGCACCGGCGGGTAGCCGTAGCCCGCCGCGGGCGCCTGGGCGGGGGCGCCGGCGGGGGCGTGGGCCTCGCGGTCGTAGAAGGGGCGGGCGCTCGCCCGCATCCAGAGCGCGACCGGGTCGAAGTCGTCGGACATCGCCACGGTCGACACCGGCAGCCCGTCGGGTACGGCGCCGACGGACTGCTGCATCATCGCGCGGACGGAGTCGACGGCGCCGGGGCTGGTGTCGTACACGTCCAGGCCGATGGCGAGGTACGGCGCGCCGAGCGCCGGCTGCACCCACGCGCGGCGCAGGGAGCGTACGGCGGGGGTGCGGTGGGCGTTCTGCGCGAGGAGGGCGAAGAACTGCGGGATCTCGATGGCCGGCTCCGACAGCCGGAGCGGGCCGGCCGGCTGGCGCTCCAGGCCGGTGGCGACCCGGCGCAGGTCCAGCCAGGGGATGCCGACGCCGCCGCCGGGGGCGTGCGGGTTGAGCCAGAGGCCGAAGTGGTCGGGGTAGAGGGTGCGGGCCACGTCGAGGCCGTCCACCACCTCGTACGACCTGTTCCAGCCGCTGGCGCTCAGTTCCTGGGCCGAGGTGACGCAGGGGGCGTAGCCGTAGCCGTCGACCTCCATGTTTCCGTACTGGGCGTCCGGCGAGCCGGCCTGGCCGTGCCACAGGAGCATCCAGATCTGACCCGAGCCGGGGGTCGCGAGGGCGCGGAGGAGTGCCTCGTAGGCGTCGTAGCGCCCGGGCGTCACCTGGCGCAGCATGTGCTCGACGCTGCCGCTGAGGCTCGCGCTCACCTGTCGTACCGCCCCTTCGAGAAGTTGCCCCGCATTGAGTGACAGCTTAAGCGCCCGGTGGCTCAGGACCCGTGGTGCGTACGGCGTCGCCGCCGCGTCCTCTAGAGGTGGTCCCTGACGTAGAAAGGGCGCACCTGGTCCCTCATCCACACCGCCACCGGGTCGTCGGTGACGTCCAGGAGGACCAGGTTCACCGGCCACTGGGTGGGGATCCGGGTCACCGCTCTCTCCAGGGCCTGCAGCGGGAGGGCCCTGAGGTCGCCCTCCCACTGGGAGAGTTCCACGCCGACGAACATCACGGGGTCGGCCGTCTCCACGGCCGCGAGGCAGCGGCGAGCCGTGACGACCACGCCCGTCTCGGCGAACTCCGCCGAGGCCGCGGCCAGGAAGTCGATCGGGTCGTCCTGCCAGTCCGGTTCGTAGAGCTTGACCCGCCCGCCGGCGGCGGGGCCGTCGAGGGGGGTGCGGCCCACGCGGCACAGCTCGGCGACCGCGGCGGGCGGCAGGGGCATGCCGACCACGCCGTCGGGGTTGACGATGAGGCCCACCTGCGGGGGCAGGCCGCGGGCGAAGTCGACGGCCGGGGCGATCGTGTACGCCATGTGGCTGCCCACGGCCTGCCGGAACTGCTCCTCGGAACTGAAGACGGGGACGTAGGCCTGGCCCTCGAGCTCCACCGTGGGCAGGTCGACGGGGCCGGTGTCCGGGCCGCCGCCGTTGGGCAGCGGGATCCACAGGTAGCTGCGGCCCAGGACCTCGATGATCCGGCCGCCCGCGGAGGGCACGCCGAGGGAGGCCGACAGCACCTCCTCCAGCTCGTTGCCGGGCCAACCGCCGTGCGGATGGGGGTGCGCCTGCGTGGGAAAGTCCGCGGGGAGATCCGCTGGGAAGTCCATCTGTCTACGACCGCCTGCTGAGTACCACTGCTGAGGCTGGCAAGGCTAGCGGGTACCACCGCCACCGGCCCCTCCCCGCGCACGGCCCGCTCACGTCCAGTGCGGCGGGCAGGCCGCGACGTCCGCGGCGGGACGAACCGCGCGGCAGGGCGGCAAGGGGGCGGGGACGGGTTGTGAGCCGGACGCGCGTCCCCCGGCCGAGGCCGTCGCTGAGCCGACAGCGCTGACGCGTCGCTGCGCGCGCGGTGGGGCCGGCGGTGGAGCGGGGTGGCTTCCGGGCCGGGCACGCGTCCCCCGGCCAAGGCCGTCGCTGAGCCGACAGCGCTGACGCGTCGCTGCGCGTGCGGCGGGGCCGGCGGTGGAGCGGGGTGGCTTCCGGGCCGGGCACGCGTCCCCCGGCCGAGGCCGTCGCTGAGCCGACAGCGCTGACGCGTCGCTGCGCGTGCGGCGGGGCCGGCGGTGGAGCGGGGTGGCTTCCGGGCCGGGCACGCGTCCCCCGGCCGAGGCCGTCGCTGAGCCGACAGCGCTGACGCGTCGCTGCGCGTGCGGTGGGGCTGCCCGTGGGGCGGGGTCGGGGTTGTGGGCCGGCCGGGCAGAGGCGCCACCGCGGTGACGTCGGTCCTTGCGTACGGGGCCTGTCGATGTGCGTCGGGTCAGGTGGTGAAGGTGATGGTGGTGAGGGTGTTCGCTGCGGGGCGGTCCAGGAGGAGGGCCGAGGTGATGCCGGTGGGAAGGTCGCCGCGTTCTACGGAGCGGATCAGGCGGGCGGCCGCGGTGCGGTGGCGCAGGAAGGCGTAGCGGGAGACACCCCGGCCGCGCTCGCGCTGGCCCTCCAGCGCGGTGCGCGGGGTGACGTCGAGGAGCAGCAGGTGCATGGCACCGCCCCGGCGGCGGGCCTCGCGGGCCAGCCAGTCGCGGACCCAGGCCTGGGTGCCGCAGTCGTGCACGACGACGCCCTCCCCGTGCCGCAGGGCGCGGCGCAGGCCGGCGAAGTGGGCGAGCCGGACCAGGGGGCGGTAGACCGCGTACGGCAGCAGGCGCGGGGCGCGGGCCTCCCAGCGGTCCCGGGTGTCCTGTGAGTCGACGCGTATGCCCCGCACCGCGCGGCTCATCAGCGTGGACTTGCCGCTGCCGGGCAGGCCGGTGACGACGACGACGTCACGGGGGCCGAAGAGCAGGGCGTGCGGGCTGCGGCCGGAGCGGTCACGGAGGTCGCGGACGACCGGCGCCGGTCTCCGGCCGCACCGCTCGCGGGCCGGGGCCGCGGACTGCTCGGGCAGCGAGACCGCCGAGGTCGTGGCGTACACCGTGGTCCTGTTCACCGTGATCGTCCTTCCTGCGGGGTCAGGAAAGCTTCTCCCCACCGTTTGTAAAAGGAAGGTAATGCAGGATGTCTCGCGGTTCGGTCCTTTTCCCGCCACAGGCCTGTTACAGATGCGGCCTGCCACGGGCCGGGCGGGGCGTGCAATGATGTGCGCGCCAACTGCATACCGGCCGTTTGAATCCGCGCGGGAGAGTCCCCAGCACGTCTGCGTCGCTGGGGCGCCGAAGGAGCAAGTCCCTCCCTTGAATCTCTCAGGCCCCGTTACCGCGCGGGCGAGGCACATCTGAAAAGCGGGCCGCCGTCCTCGGCGGTCCCACCCACGGTGCAAGCCATGCCGTCCGCGGTCATGGCGAACCTCTCAGGTTCCGATGACAGATGGGGAGGAACGACCTCGCCCGTCATGACCTCGTCCGTCATGTTCAACGCCCTGGGAGACGACCGTCCGATGAGCAGTACCGAAATCCGCCGTACCGCGCTCGATGCCCTGCATCGCTCGCTGGGCGCGACGATGACCGACTTCGCCGGCTGGGACATGCCCCTGCGCTACGGCTCCGAGCGCGACGAGCACCTCGCCGTGCGGACCAAGGCGGGCCTCTTCGACCTCTCCCACATGGGTGAGATCACCGTGACCGGCGAGCAGGCGGCCGCCCTGCTGAACCACGCGCTGGTGGGCAACATCGCCTCGGTCGGCGTGGGCCGCGCCCGCTACACCATGATCTGCCGGACCGACGGCGGCATCCTGGACGACCTGATCGTCTACCGGCTCGCGGAGACCGAGTACATGGTCGTCGCCAACGCCTCCAACGCCCAGGTGGTCCTGGACGCCCTCACCGAGCGGGCCGCCGGCTTCGACGCCGAGGTGCGCGACGACCGGGACGCCTACGCGCTGCTCGCCGTGCAGGGCCCCGAGTCGCCGGGCATCCTCGCCTCCCTCACCGACGCCGGCCTCGACGGCCTGAAGTACTACGCCGGCCTGCCGGGCACGGTCGCCGGCGTCCCCGCGCTCATCGCGCGCACCGGCTACACCGGCGAGGACGGCTTCGAGCTCTTCGTACGGCCGGAACACGCCGTCGAGCTGTGGCAGGCGCTGACCAAGGCCGGCGAGGGCGCCGGGCTCGTCCCCTGCGGACTGTCCTGCCGGGACACCCTGCGCCTGGAGGCGGGCATGCCGCTGTACGGGCACGAGCTGAGCACCGAGCTGACGCCCTTCGACGCCGGGCTCGGCCGGGTGGTGAAGTTCGACAAGGAGGGCGACTTCGTGGGCCGCGAGGCCCTGGAGGCGGCCGCCGCGCGGTCGCGGGAGAACCCGCCGCGCGTCCTGGTGGGCCTGGTCGCCGAGGGCCGCCGGGTGCCGCGCGCCGGGTACCCGGTCGTCGCCGGCGGCGAGGTGATCGGCGAGGTCACCTCCGGCGCCCCCTCCCCCACGCTGGGCAAGCCGATCGCCATGGCGTACGTCGACGCGGCGCACGCGGCACCGGGCACGCCCGGGGTCGGTGTGGACATCCGGGGCACCCATGAGCCGTACGAGGTCGTGGCACTGCCCTTCTACAAGCGGCAGAAGTAGACACTGGAGCCGGACGGCTTCACCGCACGGACGTGACGCCGAGCACATCCGCCCTGCTCACTCGCGTATCCAGCAGTCCCCCATTCACCAGCACTCCCGCGCGTACAGGAGAATTCAGGCCATGAGCAACCCCCAGCAGCTGCGCTACAGCAAGGAGCACGAGTGGCTGTCGGCCGCCGAGGACGGCGTCTCGACGGTCGGCATCACCGAGTTCGCGGCCAACGCCCTCGGCGACGTCGTCTACGCCCAGCTTCCCGAGGTGGGCTCCGCCGTGACCGCGGGCGAGACCTGCGGCGAGCTGGAGTCGACCAAGTCGGTCAGCGACCTGTACTCCCCCGTCACCGGTGAGGTCACCGAGATCAACGAGGACGTGGTGAACGACCCGTCCCTGGTCAACTCGGCCCCCTTCGAGGGCGGCTGGCTGTTCAGGGTCCGCGTCACCGAGGAGCCGAGCGACCTGCTCTCCGCCGACGAGTACACCGCCCAGAACGCCGGCTGAGGAGCCGTAGACGCATGTCTGTCCTGAACACACCCCTGCACGAGCTCGACCCTGAGATCGCGGCCGCGGTCGACGCCGAGCTCGGGCGCCAGCAGTCCACCCTCGAGATGATCGCCTCGGAGAACTTCGCTCCGCTGGCGGTCATGGAGGCCCAGGGCTCGGTCCTGACCAACAAGTACGCCGAGGGCTACCCCGGCCGGCGCTACTACGGCGGCTGCGAGCACGTCGACGTCGCCGAGCAGATCGCCATCGACCGGGTGAAGGAGCTGTTCGGCGCCGCGTACGCCAACGTCCAGCCGCACTCCGGCGCCTCCGCCAACCAGGCGGCCCTGTTCGCGCTGGCCAAGCCCGGCGACACCATCCTGGGTCTGGACCTCGCCCACGGCGGGCACCTCACCCACGGGATGCGGCTGAACTTCTCCGGCAAGCAGTTCGACGTGGTCGCGTACCACGTCGACGACGCCGGCCTGGTGGACATGGCCGAGGTGGAGCGGCTGGCCAAGGAGCACCGCCCGAAGGTCATCATCGCGGGCTGGTCGGCATACCCGCGGCAGCTGGACTTCGCCGAGTTCCGCCGGATCGCCGACGAGGTCGAGGCGTACCTGTGGGTCGACATGGCCCACTTCGCGGGCCTGGTCGCGGCGGGGCTGCACCCCAACCCGGTGCCGTACGCCGACGTCGTCACCTCCACCACGCACAAGACGCTCGGCGGCCCGCGCGGCGGCATCATCCTCGCGCGCAGCACCGACTTCGCGAAGAAGCTGAACTCCTCGGTCTTCCCCGGCTTCCAGGGCGGTCCGCTGGAGCACGTGATCGCGGCGAAGGCGGTGTCCTTCAAGGTCGCCGCGGGCGAGGAGTTCAAGGAGCGCCAGCGGCGTACGGTGGAGGGTGCCCGCATCCTCGCCGAGCGCCTGACGGCCGCCGACGCCCGCGAGGCCGGGGTGAACGTCCTGTCCGGCGGCACGGACGTGCACCTGCTCCTGGTCGACCTGCGCGAGTCCGAGCTGGACGGGCAGCAGGCCGAGGACCGGCTGCACGAGATCGGCATCACGGTCAACCGCAACGCGGTCCCCAACGACCCGCGCCCGCCGATGGTCACGTCGGGGCTGCGGATCGGTACTCCGGCGCTGGCGACCCGCGGCTTCACGGCGGAGGACTTCGCCGAGGTCGCCGACGTGATCGCCGAGGCGCTGAAGCCGTCGTACGACGCGGCCGGTCTGAAGGCCCGGGTCGTGGCCCTGGCCCACAAGCACCCGCTGTACCCCGGCCTGAACAAGTAAGTCCCCGGTGGGGCACCCGTGAGCCGGGTGCCCCACCACCCCCGCACTGAGGAGTACCCGTGGCCATCTCGGTCTTCGACCTGTTCTCGATCGGCATCGGCCCGTCCAGCTCCCACACGGTCGGTCCGATGCGCGCGGCGCGCATGTTCGCCCGCCGCCTGCGCAACGAGGGCGTGCTGCCCTCCGTCGCCTCGGTGCGCTGCGAGCTGTACGGTTCGCTCGGCGCGACCGGCCACGGGCACGGCACGCCCAAGGCGGTACTGCTGGGCCTGGAGGGCGCCTCACCGCGGACGGTGGACGTGGAGACGGCCGACGAGCGGGTCGAGGCGATCAGGGCCGCGGGGCTGCTGAAGCTGCTCGGCGAGCACGAGATCCCCTTCTCCTTCGACGACGATCTCGTGCTGCACCGGCGCAAGGCGCTGCCGTACCACGCGAACGGCATGACGGTGTGGGCGTTCGACGCCTCCGGCACCGAACTGCTGTCGAAGACCTACTACTCGGTGGGCGGCGGCTTCGTCGTCGACGAGGACGCGGTGGGCGCGGACCGCATCAAGCTCGACGACACCGTGCTGAAGTACCCCTTCCGCACCGGCGACGAGCTGCTGCGGCTGACCGAGGAGACCGGACTGTCGATCTCCGCGCTGATGCTGGAGAACGAGAAGGCCTGGCGCACCGAGGAGGAGATACGGGCCGGGCTGCTGGAGATCTGGCGGGTCATGCAGGCGTGCGTCTCACGCGGCCTGTCCCGGGAGGGCATCCTGCCCGGTGGCCTGCGGGTCCGGCGCCGGGCCTCGATGTCGGCGCGGCAACTGCGCGCCGAGGGCGACGCGTTGGCGCACGCGATGGAGTGGATCACGCTCTACGCGATGGCGGTGAACGAGGAGAACGCGGCGGGCGGCCGCGTGGTCACCGCGCCGACGAACGGCGCGGCCGGCATCATCCCCGCCGTCCTGCACTACTACATCAACTTCGTGCCCGGCGCGGACGAGGACGGCGTGGTCCGCTTCCTGCTCGCCGCCGGCGCCATCGGCATGCTGTTCAAGGAGAACGCCTCCATCTCCGGCGCCGAGGTCGGCTGCCAGGGCGAGGTCGGCTCGGCCTGCTCCATGGCCGCGGGCGCGCTGGCGGAGGTCCTGGGCGGCTCGCCGGAACAGGTCGAGAACGCGGCCGAGATCGGCATGGAGCACAACCTGGGCCTGACCTGCGACCCGGTCGGCGGCCTGGTCCAGATCCCGTGCATCGAGCGCAACGGCATGGCCGCGGTGAAGGCGGTCACGGCCGCGAAGATGGCCATGCGCGGCGACGGCTCCCACAAGGTCTCCCTCGACAAGGTCATCAAGACCATGAAGGACACGGGGGCCGACATGAGCGTCAAGTACAAGGAAACCGCCCGCGGCGGACTCGCCGTGAACATCATCGAGTGCTGAACTCCCCCGCGCCGGGCGGAGAATGACGTTCCAGCCGGGTCTACCCATCAGTAACCGTCTGCCCCTACGCTGCCGCCAACTCGGTGACGGCGAAGGGGTTTTGACGTATGCGCGTGGTGAGACGGGTGGCGGCGCTGCTGGGCGCGGCCGCGATGCTGATGGCGGTACCGGGCAACGCCCATGCGGCGTCGCCGAAGTTCTCGGAGACTACGGCGATCGGGACGCACAATGCGTACGAGAAGGCCAAGTACACCTACTGGGCACAGGCGTTGGACTCCGGTGCCTCGCTGCTGGAGCTGGACGTGTACGCGGACAGCCTGAGCAGGCGGTGGCGGGTGAGCCACAGCAATCCGCTGGGCAACGACAACAACTGCGAGAAGGCGGCCACGCCGGGCGAGCTCTACAGCAAGAGCCGCAACCAGGACCTCGGCAGCTGCCTGGACAACATGGCGGCCTGGCAGCAGCTCCACCCCGACCACGCGCCCGTCGTCGTCAAGGTCGAGCTGAAGGTCGGCTTCAACAACAAGGCCGGCCTCGGCCCCGACGAGTTCGACACCCTGGTCTCGCGCAAGCTCGGCGGGAGCGTCTTCCGGCCGGCCGACCTACTCGGCTCCTCCTACTCCACGCTCGACGCGGCGGCGAAGGCGAACGCGTGGCCCACGCGGGACGCGATGAAGGGCAAGTTCCTCTTCGAGCTCACACCCGGCACGGTCGAGCAGCAGAACCCCTTCGACCACTACTGGACCGACGAGGAGTACGGCGACCACCTGCGCGACCTGTACGCGGCCGGGAACATCTCGGCGGCGCAGGCCTTCCCGGCGGTGCTCGGCGCGGCGGGCGGCGACCCGCGCGCCGGCCGCTACGACAGTTCCATCCGGCCGTGGTTCGTCTTCTTCGACGGTGACGCGGCGTCGTACGTCGACAACGGCTACGACACGTCCTTCTACTCGGCGAACCACTACATCCTGATCATGACGGACGCGGCCGGCGTCTCCCCGGCGATCTCCTCGACCGCTCCGACGGACGCCGAAGTGGCCGCCAGACTGGCCTTGTTGGCCGGGGACCACGCGAGTCTGATCACCTCGGACTGGGCGGCGAAGCCGGCATCCGTGCTGAGTTCGGTGGCCGCCAGAAGTTGACGCCCTAAAGTATGGGGTCCGCAACTCCTCTCCCCACGACGGTACTTCAGGGAGTTCCCCCATGCTGCACGGAATCGACGTCAGCGCGTTCCAGTCCGCTTCGTACGGTACGGACGGCCTCTCCTTCGCCTTCGTCAAGGCGACGGAGGGCCGTTCGTACGTCAACCCGAGACTGGCCGCGCAGACGAAGACCGCCCGGGACGCGGGCCTGGTCGTCGGCTTCTACCACTTCCTGTGGCCCGGCAACCTCCAGGCCCAGGCCGAGTACTTCGTCCGGCACGCCCCCGAGAAAGCGGGCGACGTCCTCGCCGTCGACTGGGAGACGACGAGCTCCGGGACGCATGCGAGCAACGCGGAGAAGGACTCCTTCATCCGCAAGGTGAAGGCGCTCAGGCCGAACAACCGGGTGATCCTCTACGCCAACAGGAACTTCTGGCTCGACATCGACCGCACCTCGTACGCCGGCGACGGCCTGTGGATCGCCGACTACGTCACGGCGGGCAAGCCCCGTATCAAGGCCAAGTGGCGCTTCCACCAGTACTCCAGCGAACCGCACGACAAGGACGTCGCGGACTTCGCGAGCAGGGCGGCCCTCAAGGAGTGGGCCGCGGGCGCCTGAGTGAGAGATCATTCCCCGTAGGGACGAGGGGAGAATTCTCATGTCGGGTGGGTCGGTCGCCGCGGTCAGCAGCAACGAAACGTACTCGTTCACCAAGCCCAACCGGGAGAGCATCACGCTGCTCGAAGGGCTGGGCGTCGAGGGTGATGTGCATGCCGGGCTGACGGTGAAGCACCGGTCGCGGGTGGCCCGGGACCCCTCGCAGCCGAACCTGCGGCAGGTGCACCTCATTCACGAGGAGCTGTTCGGCGAGGTCGGGGAGGCCGGGTTCGAGGTCGCGGCCGGGCAGCTCGGGGAGAACGTCACCACGCGGGGGATCGATCTGCTGGGCCTGCCGGTCGGCGCGCTGCTGCGGCTCGGGGACGAGGCGGTCGTCGAGGTCACCGGGCTGCGCAACCCGTGTCCGCAGATCGACGACTTCCGCAGGGGGCTGCTGAAGCAGGTCGTCGGGCGGGACGCGGACGGCTCGGTCCGGCGCAGGGCCGGGATCATGGGCGTCGTCGTGAGCGGCGGCGTGGTGCGGCCCGGGGACCCGGTCGAGGTGGAGTTGCCGGAGGGGCCGCACCGGCCGTTGGACGTCGTCTGAGCCGGCGGCGTCAGGCCCGCCACTCCGCCGTACGCTCGGGGCTCGCCGCGGCCAGCGCCTTCGTCACCCCGTCGACGCCCTCGCGCAGGCCGTACACCGGGGTGCCCGGCTGCTGGCGCCAGGAGTCGTCGAGGCCGCCCGCGTCCACGGTGTCGAAGCCGAGCTCGTCGATCAGCGCCCTGACCTTCCGCTTGGCCGCCTCGTCGTCGCCCGCCACCGGGAGCGCCTGCCGGTCGGGGGCGCCGGCCGGGCGCGCGCGTTCCAGGATGTCGATGGCATAGGTGCCGTTGAAGGCCTTGACCACGGGGTGCCCGATCTGCCGCTCGGTCCAGCGGCTCTCGGTCAGGCCCTCGTCCTCGATCCCGGCGATCTTCCCGTCGCGCTGCTGCGGGTAGTAGTTGCCGGTGTCGATCACCGCGACGCCCTCGGCGGCCCCGTCGAGCAGTCCGGAGGGCAGGTTCGGGACGGCCTTCAGCGGGACGGTGACGACGACGATCTCCGCGTCACGCGCCGCCTCCTCCACCGGTACGGGCGTCGCGCCGGTCTCCTCGGCCAGCTCGGTGAGGGTCTGCGGGCCTCGGGAGTTGGCCACGGAGACGTCGTGCCCGAGGGCCGTCAGCCGTCGGGTGAGGTTGCCGCCGATGTTGCCCGCGCCGATGATGCCGATCTTCATGACAGGCCTTGCCTTTCGGGTCGATGCACACGCATACGTCTGCTCCGCGTCAACCCCGGGCCTCTCCGGGCTATTCCGACGGGCGGCGAGTACCCGTTCCGCGCCGGCCGTCGAACGGGCATCGTCCCCGGCGGCGGGATCCGGCGCCGGGCATGACGAAGGGGCGCCGGCGCACACCGCGCCGGCGCCCCTCGGGCGGGCGTCACTTGTTCAGGTACGCCCAGAACTCGTCGAACGACAGGACCTTGTCGCCGTTGAGGTCGCGGGCCTTGATGATGACCTCGGCCACCGACTCGGTGACGTTCCAGTCGCCCCCCTGGGCCAGAGCGGTCTTGAACTCGGCGGCGGTGATGAACCCGTCGCCGTCGGTGTCGATCCTCTGGAACTCCTTGCGCGCTGCTTCGATATCGGCCACCGATCCGCCCCTTTTATCCATGTTCCATTGCCGTGCTGGCGTACTGACGCAGGTCAGACTAACCGCCCGGATGCGCCTTCAGTGCGGCGACCACCCACCCGAACTCGTCCTCGAACGTCCGCACCGGCTCGCCCTTGAGTACACCGAGCAGTTCGCGGTACCGGGCGAGACGGACGTTGTGGGTCGCCCGGACGCGTTCGAGGACGTCGGCCCGGTCGGCCCGGCCCAGCAGCTTCCGCAGCACCTCCTCGGCCTCGGGCGACTCGGGCGCGATGCCCTCCTCGCGCGCCTGACCGACCAGCTCCACGAGCCGCTTGGCGAACCACATGGACGTCCCGGCAGGCGCCCCCTGTCCGCGGTCGGCGTGATTGAACTCGGCCGCCCTGCGCATCTGCGCCTTGAACTCGGGGTCCTGCACCAGCTCCGCCAGCTCCACCCAGGCGTCCACCTGCTCGGGTGTCGGGTCGTCCGGCAGGTTCACCGCGGTGTTGCGCATCCGCTCGTGGACGTCCGGGTCGACGAGGTCGAGTCCGTGGAACATCTCGTCCACGAACTCCTCCATGATCCGCCGGCGCTCCGCCGCCGACAGCCTTGCCAGTCTGTTCATCAGGGTCATCTCCTCCGCGGTCGAACCGCGTCGCGCCACGGACGACAGCACCGCACGGGTCACCCTCAGCGTGCCGATCTGCGCGTCCAGGGCGACCACGTGCGCCGCCGCGACCTCCGCGACCGTCCGCTCCCCCACGAGCACCTTGCGCACGTCCTGGAGGCCGAGGCCCAGCTCGCACAGGGTGCGGATCAGTTCCAGGCGGGCGGCGGAGCCGGCGTCGTAGAGCCGGTAGCCGCCCGGGGAGCGGGTCACGGGGGTCAGGACGCCCTCGTCGGACCAGTAGCGGATCGTCCGCACCGTCAGTCCGGTGGACCTGGCCAGCTCTCCGATGGTGAAAAGTCCGGTGCCGTCGTCGATCATGTCTGCGAGTGTGGGCCTTCCAGTGGGTGGAGACTCAAGGAGCGCGGAGATGGAGACGTTGCGGGACATTCTCGACGCGGCGGCCCGCGACGTCTTCCCGCCCGCCGACGGCCGTACGACCGTCGTCCCGCAGGTCTGTGAGCGCGACGCCGGTGTCCTCGCCTTCACCGCGCACTCCGTCGTCTTCACCGACGAGGATCCGGACTGGGTGTACGACACCCTGCGCGCCACGGACTGCGACGCCCTGGCCGCCTCCATGAACCCGCGCTTCCTGGCGGTGTTCATGGAGCGCACGGGCCGCAGGGCGGAGACGGTCGACGCGCTGCTGGTCGCCGCCCCGCTGCCCGGCGAACCGCCCCTGGCGCTGAGGGAGATCGAGGACGCCACGCACTCCCGGGTCGGCTACGCCCGCGGCCGGCGCGACGAGGTGCGGGCCTGGGAGGCGGACGGCGGCGTGCTGGTGACGGGGCACGGGGTCGGCGGCCGGCTGGAGGTCTCGGTGGAGGTGGACGAGGGGGTACGGCACCGGGGGCTGGGGCGGCTGCTGGTGACCGCCGCCCGTCATCTGGCCACCGAGCCGCTGTGGGCCCAGGTCGCCCCGGGGAACGCCCGCAGCGTGCGGGCGTTCCAGGCCGCCGGTTACCGTGCCGTGGGCTCGGAGGCGCTGCTGCTGCCCCGGTAGGGCGGCTCAGCGGAAGATGCCCGTGTGGCCGAGTGAGTAGCGGCCGGGCTGGGGGTAGACCGCGAGTCCGTGCGGGCCGCTGCCGACCTTGATGCGGGCCAGTTCGCGGCCGGAGGCGGTGTCGATGGCGTACACCTCGGCGTTGTAGCGGCCGGACAGCCACAGGACCTTGCCGTCCGCCGAGACGCCGCCCATGTCGGGGCTGCCGCCGCCGGGCAGGTGCCACTTCTTGGTGAGCTTGTTCTGCGCGAAGTCGAAGACGGAGATGCTGCCTTCGCCGCGGTTGGAGATGTACATCTCGCGTGAGTCGCGGCTGATGTAGAGGCCGTGGGCACCCTTGCCGGTGGGCAGGAAGGACGGCTGGGTGAACTTGTCGCCGTCGAGGATCCACACGCCGTCGGCCATCATGTCGGCGATGTAGAACCGCTTGCCGTCGGGGGAGATCTTCACGTCCTGCGGCATCGAGCCGTGGAAGGGCAGCTTCTGCTGGCCGACGACCCGCATCCGCTCGGTGTCGACCTTGAGCAGTTCCCCGCTGAACTCGCAGGAGACGATGAAGTACCGGCCGTCCAGGGAGAAGTCGGCGTGGTTGACGCCGTAACAGCTGACCGGGACGGTCTTGGCGCGCTTCATGGTGTGCGCGTCCCGGAAGACGAGTTCGCGGTCGAGGGAGGCCATGACGATCGCGTACTTGCCGTTCGGCGTGAAGTAGAGGTTGTAGGGGTCGTGGACGTCGACCGTCTTACCCGCCTTGCCGGTCTTCGGGTCGATGGGGGTGAGGGTGTTGCCGCGGTCGTTGTTGACCCACAGCGTCTTCAGGTCCCAGGAGGGGACGACGTGCTGGGGCTGGGTGCCGACCGGGATCGTCTCGATCACCTGGTACGTCGCGGGGTCGATGACGGTGACGGTGTTGGAGTTGGTGTTGGGGACGTAGACCCGGGAGGGGAAGTCCTTGACGACCGGGGAGAGCCGGTTCGGGCGGTCGGCCGCGTACACGTCCTTGGGGTCGAGGACGGGCGGCATGCCGGGCAGCCCCTGGACGGCGGCCTCCTTCCGGGCGGGCGCGACGGCCGCCTTGCTGCCGAGGGCCTCGTCCTTGTGGTGGTCGGCGCCGGAGCCGCAGGCGGCCAGGGAGACGAGGACGGCACTCGCGAGGAGGGCGTGAGCGATTCGGGTGCGCTGCATCAGCTGAACAACTCCGTGGTGGTCACCGCGGACAGGCCGCGGTGGGCGAGTTCTTCCAGGACGGCGGGGAGCGCCTCGACGGTGTCCGGGTAACCGAAGTGCAGGCTGACCACGGACCCGGCGCGCACCTCGGCGGCGACCTTGCGGGTGACGGCGTCGGCGCCGGGCCGGGTGTAGTCGAGGGAGTCGACGTCGTACGACAGGACGTGCGGGTATCCGGCCTCGCGGGCCAGGCGGCTGACGAGCGGGGAGGCCAGCGGGGCCCGGGAGGGGCGGAACCAGGTGCCGATCGAGCCGGTGAGGTGCCTGAGCCGGCCGGCGCAGGCGGTGATCTCGGCGCGGGCCTCGGCCTCGGACATGCTGTCGATCGCCAGGTGCCGCTGGGTGTGGTTGCCGAGGTCGTGGCCGCCGTCGAGGATCCGGCGGGCGATGTCGGGGTGCTCGTCGAGCCAGGTGCCGACGGCGAGGACGGTGAGGTGGGCCCCGTGCTTCTCGGCCTCGGTCAGCAGGGAGTGGGCGATGGCGGGGTCGCCCTGGCCGTGGAAGGTGAGGGCGACGCGGGGGCGGGTGCGGGGGCCGTGGGTGAGCTGGGCGGGTCGGCCCGGGTAGCGGCGGGGGGCGGGGGCCGCTCCGGGGGAGGTCGGCTCGGTGGCGGAGGGTCCGGTGGACGTCGGACGCGACGCGGAGGGCGCGGAATGTGCGACGGCGCCGTGCGTGGCACATCCGGCGGAGAGGGCGCCTGCGGCGAGGAGGCCGGCGCCCGTGCGTAGGGCCGTGCGGCGGTCGGTCGGGGTCACCCGCACCATTTAAGGGGGACATGGTAAGAAAAAGGCCGATTGCCCCGATTAGGGGGATGTTTTCGGGTCGCGGCGCGCGGCTCCGGAAAAGGGGCCTGGGCCCGGACGTCTCCGTGGAGGCGGAGATTCGACGCCAGGGCCTACGGCTTGCTCCGGACACCGCGGGCAGGCGGACCGCCCCATGTCATGGGCAGGGCGTCCGATGCCGGGCCGCGACCCGGTCACCCACACCGCCGTCGTGGAGATTCGCGACGTGCGCCCCGGGCCCTGTCGTCACATTCCCGTCGCCCGTCCGCAGGGCGGGCCCCGAGGCGTCTGACGCGTGCGATCGCTGGGCGCCGGAGCACCCTGACAGAGGAGCTGTTCGGGCGTTTCGGCAACGCGGCGAGCTCGCGTGCCAGGCACCTCTGGGCAGGCGGGTATTTGACGGCGGGGCCTAGCGGTCGGCGACGCGCATTTCGAACCAGGTCGTCTTGCCGCGGGGCAGCAGGTCGACGCCCCAGCGGTCGGACAGCTTGTCGACCAGGAACAGGCCGCGGCCGCTGATGTCGGTCTCCTGGACGGGCATCAGACAGGGCAGCCCCCGGGACGGATCGCGGACCTCGATGCGGATCCAGCCCCTGCGGCGGCGCATCCGGAGGCCGAACACCCGGGCGCCGGTGTGCCGGACGGCGTTGCCGACCAGCTCGGAGACCAGCAGGACCACGTCCTCGGTCATCTTCGGCGTCAGTCCCCACTGGCGGAGGACGACGACCTGGGCGAGACGGCGGGCGGTGGCCGCGGACTCGGGCCGGGAGGGGAGCGGTACCTCCGCCTCCGTCGGGTTGCCGAACAGTTCCAGCGCCTTCAGCGCCCGTTCGTCCTCCACCGCGGGCGACCAGCGCGCCGCCGTCGCACGGCCGTGTCCCCGCGGCTGTTCGATGCCCTCCAGCCCCGCCATGCCCCCATCATGGCCGCCGAAAGCTCACTCCGGGGCCGTTCCGGGGGAATACGCCCCCCGGAACGAATCGCTCCGGATAAGTCCTTCGGCATATGCCAAAGACAATTCGGGGTCACCCACAGCCCGGTTGAGCTGCGGCGCGAGGCCCGTTGGCGGCAATGGACCGCGTCCCTCGACAAGCCAGACTTAAGGCTTCCTTAAGGCTCCCATAAACCGCTCCATCGAGGGACCGCCGGATCGGACAGCGTGTCAATTGCAAGCGGTTCAGAGGAACTTCGCCTTGCCGGGGCCCTCCTCCACGAAGCTCTGCATCCCCCGCTCCCGGTCCTCGGTGGCGAACAGGCCCGCGAACCAGTTCCGTTCCACCGCGAGTCCGGTGTCGATGTCGGTCTCCAGACCCGTGTCGATGGACTCCTTGGCGGCCCGCAGCGCGAGCGCCGGGCCCTGCGCGAGCCTCGCCGCCCACTCGTGCGCCGCCGTGTACACCTCGGCGGCCGGGACGACCCGGTCCACCAGGCCCAGCGCCAGCGCCTCGTCCGCCTTGACCATACGGCCGGTGAAGATCAGGTCCTTGGCCTTGGAGGGGCCGACCAGCCGGGACAGCCGCTGCGTGCCGCCGGCGCCGGGGATCAGGCCGAGGAGGATCTCCGGCTGACCGAGCCTGGCGTTGTCCGCGGCGATGCGGAAGTCCGCGCACAGCGCGAGTTCGCAGCCGCCGCCGAGGGCGTAGCCGGTGATCGCCGCGACGACCGGCTTGGGGATGCGGGCGACCGCCGTGAACGAGTCCTGCAGGGCGCGGGCGCGCAGGACCATCGCCGTGTGGTCCATGTTCTGCATCTCCTTGATGTCCGCGCCCGCCGCGAACACCTTCTCCCCGCCGTAGACGATCACGGCCCGCACGTCCTCGCGCCGGGTCGCCTCCTCGGCGAGCTCCTTGAGCCGGTCCTGGGTGGCGACGTCCAGCGCGTTCATGGGCGGACGGTCGAGACGGATGGTGCCGACGCCTTCGGCGACTTCGAGATTCACGGTCATGCAGGCAGGTTAACGGGCACTAACGGCAACGGCCCCGGTGCGGTACCTCACACCGGGGCCGTCGATCACCACGGTCTACGACTTCCACTTCTCCCACGACATGTTCCAGCCGTTGAGGCCGTTGGCCGGGTCGACGGTACGGTCGTCGGAGTTCTTCACCGTCACCACGTCGCCGATGATGGAGTGGTCGAAGAACCAGGCGCCGGGCAGCGAGCGGTCGTAGCCGCCGCGCGCGTCGCGCAGGCCGATGCAGCCGTGGCTGGCGTTGTAGTTGCCGAAGGCGCCGCCGCCCCAGTAGTTGCCGTGGGCGAAGGTGCCCGAGTCGGTCAGCCGCATGGCGTCGGGGACGTCCTTGATGTCGTACTCGCCGCCGTAGCCGACCGTCTCGCCGTTCATCCGGGTCACCCGCAGCTTCTCGCTGATGACCATCTGGCCGTTCCAGGTGTCGTAGCCGGGCTTGCCGGTGGTGACGGGAAGGGTCTTGTACACCTTGCCGTCGCGCATGACCTTCATGGTGTGCTTCTTGGCGTCCACGATCGAGACCTGGTCGCGGCCGATGGTGAACTTCACGGTCTTGGCCTGCTTGCCGTAGACGCCGGGGCGGCCCTCGACGCCGTCCAGGTTCAGGCTGACGGTGACCTTGGTGCCGGACTTCCAGTAGTTCTCCGGGCGGAAGTCGAGGCGGTCGTTGCCGAACCAGTGGCCCTCGACGTCGACGGCCGGCTCGGTCTTGATGCTGATGGCCTTCTCGACGTCCGCGGGGTGCGTGATGCCCCGGGTGAAGCGGATCGAGAACGGCATCCCGACGCCGACGGTGGAGCCGTCCTCGGGGGTGAAGCTGCCGATGAAGGTGTTCTTCGGGGTCAATGTGGTGAAGCTGGAGTCCTCGGCCGCCTGGCGGCCCTCGGAGTCCTTGGCGACGGCGTGCACGGTGTACTTCGTGGACGCGGCCAGGTGGGTGGACGGCGTCCACGAGGCGCCGCCGTCGGTGATCTTCCCCGCTATCGCCTCACCCTTGGCGGTCTTGACCTCGACCTGCGTCAACTTGCCCTTGGTGGCGCTGACCTTGAGCGCGCCGCTGGTGTCGACGGAGGTCGCGCCGTCCTTCGGGGCTATGGCGACCACGGCCACGGACTGCTTGCTCTGCGCGCTGTCGGCGCCCTTGCCCTTGGCGTCCCCGGAACCTGACCCGGAGCCCGAGCCACCCCCTCCGCACGCGGTGACGGTGAGGAGCAGGGCGCCGAGTATCAGCGCCGGCACTCCTCTGCCTCCGCGCGCGTCAACCGACGCCCCCGATATCGGCCGCACGTTCAAGTCGTTCTCCCCTCCCGGGCCTGGTCGGGCCCCACCCCAGTGCGCCAGCCCAGCGCATTCGCGCATATTAACCGCAGGGTTTTGAGAATCGTGTCAGCCGAAGGTCACCATTTCGTCCCAACATCAACTGCCCGCTTTCCACTCCTTCCACCCCATGTTCCAGCCCCCGAGGCCGTTGTCGGGAGCGACCTTTTTGTCATTGCTGTGGACCACCTCGACGACGTCCCCGATCAGGCTGCGGTCGAAGAACCAGCCGGCGGGGGTGCCGGAACCGCCGCCCTTGGCGTCCCTGAGCCCCACGCAGCCGTGGCTGACATTGACCCGGCCCGGGGCGTCGGGCGCCCAGTAGTTGCCGTGCACGAAGGTCCCGGAGTCGGTCAGGCGCATGGCGTGCGGGACATCCGGGATGTCGTACTCGCCGCCGAAGCCGACCGTGCGGCTGTTCATGCGGGTGACCTCGAGCATCTCCATCACCACCATCTTGCCGTTGTAGGTGGTGTGCTTGGGCGAGCCGGCCGTGATGGGCACGGTGGCCAGCAGGGCGCCGTCCCGGCGCACCTGCATGGTGTGCCTGGCCGCGTCGACCAGGGAGACCTGGCTGCGGCCGACGGTGAAGGAGAAGGTCTTGTCCTGGATGCCGTAGACGCCGGGCGCCCCCTCGACGTCCCGCAGCCGCAGATCGACCGTGACCTGGGTGCCGGGCTTCCAGTAGTGCTCGGGGCGGAAGTCCAGGCGGGCCCTGCCGAACCAGTGCGGGCGGATCTCGACGGCCGGGCGTGCGGTGACCCGGATCGCGCGCTCGACGGCCGCGCGGTTCTCGACCTCCCGGTTGAACTCCAGGGAGACGATCATGCCGGTGCCGACGACGGCACGGTTCTCGGGGGTGACGTAGCCGATGAACCGTTCGTCGGGGACGTAGGTGGTGAAGGTCGTGTGGCGGGCCGACCTGCGGCCGTGTCCGTCCAGGGCGACGGCGTCGACGGTGTACTTGGCGGCGAGCGCGAGCCGGCCGTCGTCCGGCTCCCAGCGCAGGCCGTCCTCGGAGACGTGGCCGCGCACCTCGGTCTCCTGCGCGTCCCGCGCCACGACGACCTTCACGGCCTCCAGGCGCCCGCTGGGCACCCGCACCACGAGCCGCTGGTCGGGCCGGACGCCCTTGCTGCCGTCGTCCGGTGAGACGCGGATGACGTCCTCGGGGGCGGGAGGCTTGCCCAGGGCCTCGTCGATCCGGGGCGGGGAGGTGCAGCCGGCGAGAAGCCCGGCCCATGTCAGTACGGCGGCCAGTGCCGCCCGCGCGCGCCGCGCGCGCCTGTGTGCGTCCTTCACATGGGACCCAACGAGCGGCCCCGCCCTGGGGAAACGTGAGTGCGAGCCACGCTCTGGGCAGAACAGTGGGGAGGACGGCGTGAGGGACACCGCGGCCGGGACGCCGCACACCCTTTCCCTTTCCGTTCCACGAGCCGTGGGAGGCCGACAGGTGTCCAGCGCAGCCGAGCAGAAGGCGGTCGCCGAGGAGGGCGTGCGCCCTGCCGCCGTGGTCGACGGCGCGCCCCGCAGGGTGCCGGGCGTGCCCGTGCGGCCGGGTGCGCCGACGCCGCTGGGCGCCCGGTTCCGTACCGGGCCGGACGGGGTGGCGGGCACCAACTTCGCGCTGTGGGCGGGCGGGGCGGAGGCGGTGGAGCTGTGCCTGTTCGACGAGCGGGGCAAGGAGACACGGGTCCGTCTGGCCGAGCTGACCCATGAGATCTGGCACGGCTTCGTGCCGGGGGTGGTGCCCGGGCAGCGGTACGGCTACCGGGTGCACGGCCGCTGGGACCCGTGGACGGGCGGCCGCTGGAACCCGGCCAAGCTGCTGCTCGACCCGTACGCGCGCGCGGTGGACGGCGACTTCGGGCTGCCGCCGGAGGTGTACGGGCATGTGCGCGACTGGCCGCAGCAGCACGTCGCGGACACGGTGCGCGACGAGCGGGACTCGGCGCCGTACGTCCCCAAGGGCGTCGTCGTCCACGACGACGACGACTGGTCCGACGACCGCCGCCCGAAGACCCCGTGGGCGGACTCGGTCATCTACGAGCTGCACGTGCGGGGCTTCACCAAGCTGCACCCGGGCATCCCGGAGGAGTTGCGCGGCACCTACGCCGGGCTGGCGCACCCGGCGGCGATCGAGCACCTGGTGAAGCTGGGCGTCACGGCCGTCGAACTGCTCCCCGTGCACCAGTTCGCCCACGAGGACCACCTGCTGCGCCGCGGGCTGAAGAACTACTGGGGCTACAACTCCATCGGCTACTTCGCCCCGCACGCCGGGTACGCCGCCTCCGGTACGACCGGACAGCAGGTCGGCGAGTTCAAGCGCATGGTGCGGGCGCTGCACGCGGCCGGGATCGAGGTGATCCTGGACGTCGTCTACAACCACACGGCGGAGGCGGGCGAGCTGGGCCCGACCCTCTCCCTGAAGGGCATCGACAACCGCGGCTACTACCGCCTCCAGTCGGACGCCCGGCGCTACGCCGACTACACCGGCTGCGGCAACACCCTGCACGTGGTCCAGCCGCACGTGCTGCGCCTCATCACCGACTCGCTGCGGTACTGGGTGACGGAGATGGGCGTCGACGGCTTCCGCTTCGACCTGGCCGCCGCGCTGGCCCGTTCGATGCACGACGTCGACATGCTCTCGCCGTTCCTCGCGGTCATCGCCCAGGACCCGGTGCTCAGGCGCGTGAAGCTGATCGCCGAGCCGTGGGACGTGGGCTCCGGCGGCTACCAGGTGGGCGCCTTCCCGCCGCTGTGGACGGAGTGGAACGACCGGTACCGCAACGCCGTACGGGACTTCTGGCGCGGCGCGCTGCCCGACGTGCGGGACCTCGGCTACCGCCTGTCGGGCTCCAGCGACCTCTACGCCTGGGGCGGCCGGCGCCCGTACGCCTCCGTCAACTTCATCACCGCGCACGACGGTTTCACCCTGCGCGACCTGGTGTCGTACGAACGCAAGCACAACGAGGCCAACGGCGAGGGCAACCGCGACGGCACGGACGACAACCGGTCCTGGAACTGCGGCGCGGAGGGCGAGACGGACGACGAGCGCGTACGGGCTTTGCGGCGGCGGCAGTTGCGGAACCTGCTGACCACCCTGCTGCTGTCGACGGGCGTGCCGATGCTGGTCGCCGGTGACGAACTGGGCCGCACCCAGCGCGGCAACAACAACGCCTACTGCCAGGACAACGAGATCGGCTGGCTGGACTGGGGCCTGCTGTCGGAGCCCGGCTGGAAGGCGCTGTTCGACCTCACCGCCCGGCTGATCGCGCTGCGCCACCGCCACCCGGTGCTGCGCCGCCGCGCCTTCTTCTCGGGCCGCGCGCACTCCGCGGACGGCCTGCGCGACCTGGCCTGGTTCACCTCGCGCGGCGCCGAGATGACGGAACGGGACTGGTACGCGCCCGCTGCCACGCTCGGCATGTACCTCTCCGGCCGGGACATCCCGGGCCGCGACGAGCGGGGCGAGGCGATCCTCGACGACAGCTTCCTCGCCGTCCTGCACGCCGGTGACCGCCCCTCGGACTTCGTCCTGCCCGGCCCGCCGTGGGCCGAGCGCTACGAAGTGGTCGTCGACACCTCCCGCGAGACGCAGTCGGAGGAACCGGCGGTGACACACCGGGCAGGAGCGGCGATCACGGTCCCGGCCCGCTCGGTACTGCTGCTGCGGGTGGCCGGTTGAACTAGCCGAGGATGCCCCGCTGGTACGCCGTGGCCACCGCGGCCGCGCGGTCGTTCACGCCCAGCTTGGCGTACAGGTGGGTGAGGTGGGTCTTCACGGTCGCCTCGCTGATGAACAGTTCGCGGGCGATCTCGCGGTTGGAGGTGCCCCTGGCGACCAGGGTCAGGACCTCGCGTTCGCGGGCGGAGAGGGGCTCGTTGCCGGGGGCGCGGACCGCGGAGACCAGGCGGGAGGCGACGGCCGGGGAGAGGACGGTGCGGCCCTCGGCGGCGGCGCGCACGGCGGTGAACAGCTCGTCGCGCGGGGCGTCCTTGAGCAGGTAGCCCGTGGCGCCGGCCTCGATCGCCGGCAGGGTGTCGGTGTCGGTGTCGTACGTCGTCAGCACCAGGACCTTGGCGCGGGCGCCGCGCCGGGTGAGTTCGGCGATGGCGTCGACCCCGCCGCCGCCCGGCATGCGCAGGTCCATCAGGACCACGTCGGGGTCGAGGGCGGCGGCCCGCTCGACCGCCTCGACGCCGTTCACGGCCTCGCCGAGGACGCGGAAGCCCGGCGCGGACTCGAACATGCCGCGCAGACCGTCCCGTACGACGGGATGGTCGTCGACGATCAGCACGGAGATGTCAGCGGTCATGGCGGACCAACGGTACGCGAGCCGACAGCGCCGTGCCGTGGCCCGGCTCGGACTCCACGGTGAGGGAGCCGGCGATGCGTTCGGCGCGGGCCCGCATGCCGTCCAGTCCGAAGCCGCCGGAGACGGTGCGGGCCGGCACGGCGGCCGGGTCGAAGCCGGTGCCGTCGTCGCGGATGTCGAGGACCACCTCGTCGCCCATGAAGGACAGGGTGACGCCGACGCGGCGGGCCCGGGCGTGGCGGGCGGCGTTGGACAGGGCCTCCTGGACGATCCGCAGGAGGGTGGCGGCCACCTCGCCGTGCAGCTGCTCGGCGGTGCCGGTGACGGTGAAGTCGGCCCGCACGCCGGTGCGTTCGCCCCATGCGAAGACCGTCTTCTTCAGCGCCTGGGGCAGCCCGTCGTTGTCCAGGGCGGCCGGGGCGAGGTTGTGGACGGAGCGGCGGGCCTCCCCCAGGCTGTGGCGGGCCAGCTCCACGGCACGGCCCACGTGCTCGCGGGCCGCCTCCTCGTCGGGGGTGTTCGCCACGACCTGGAGCTGGGCGATGATGCCGGTCAGGCCCTGGGCGATGGTGTCGTGGATCTCGGCGGCCAGACGTCGGCGCTCGTCGGCGATGCCCGCCTCCCGTGCCTGGACCAGGAGTTGGGCGTGAAGGGCGGCGTTCTCGTCGAGCGCCTGCTGCAACGCGGCGTTGGTGCGCTCCAGTTCGGTGATGGTCTCGGTCCGCTCGTGGGCCCGCCGTGTCTCCTGCTCGGTTAGATGGGCGACCACCATCTGCAGGCCGGAGTTGGCGGCCAGCAGGGCGAGGAAGACCAGCCACTGGACCGCGCCGCCGAACGGCATCCCGCCGGCCTGCGCGCCGGCCACGGTGACCGCGCTCGCGAACAGGCCGAGCCGCTGCCATCTGACGCCGGGGATCGTCTCGTCGGCGTCCATGTAGCCGGTCGCGGCGTAGAACGCGAAGAACGGGTTGAGCCAGGTGAGGGCGAAGGCCAGCGCCCAGCGGGCGGCGTAGTAGGCGGTCCCGGCCGGGGAGGGGGTGCGGCGCCGGTCGGGCCCGTGGGGGCGGGTGCTGTGCCACCACAGCTGGAGTGCGACCGCGGCGCCGAGCAACGCCCAGGCGGTGTACCACCTGCCCGGTCCGGCGTGCGGGTCGGCGGTGGCGAGGGCGGGGACGAGACCGATGAACAGCAGCCCGTACGGCCCCCAGGTGTGGAACTGCTCCCAGCGCCGCTCGATCTGCGTGTCCACCCCGGTCATGTCCTCAGTCTGCACGGCCCCGTCCCTACTCCCAGCGGAACCAGCGGCCGGCCGCGCCGGTCAGCAGCAGGATCCACACCGCCGGCACGCCGAGGTGATCCCAGCCGGGCCAGTGCCCGGCCGCCGCCCGGTTCAGGGCCTGCGCGGCCGCCCCGAAGGGCGTGCAGTCGACGATCCTCGCCATCAGGTGCGGCATGGACTGCACCGGCAGCCACACGCCCGCGCAGAACATCGACGGGAAGAACACGGCCGATCCGATCGCGCCCGCGATCTTCGTCGTACGGGACAGTGCCGACACCACCGATCCGAGAGCGAGGGCCACCAGGACGGCCAGGAGCAGTGCGAGGAGGTATCCGAGGGGCTGCTTCGGCAGCCGTACGCCGAAGGCCAGCCGCCCGACCGCGAGGGCGAGCAGCGCCGACACCAGGGCGGCGCCGCCGTAGACCGCCATCTGCGCGGACAGCAGGGCGGAGGGGCGGACGGGGGTGGTGGCCATCCGGCGCAGGATGCCGCGCTCCCGATAGCCGGTGAGGGTCTGCGGCATGGACTGCAGGCCGCCGACGATCAGGCCGAGCAGGACGGCGACCGGGACGTAGACGTCGACGGTGCGCAGTCCGCCGAGGTCGCTCTGGTGCTCCCGGAACCCGGGGATCGAGCCGAGGATCACCAGCAGCAGGGTCGGGAAGAGCAGGATCCAGAAGATCGCGCCGGGTTCGCGGCGGAAGAGGCGGACCTCGGTCCGCAGGACGGCGGTGCTCATGACGCGGTCTCCTTCGTGTCGGCCTTCGTGTCGGCCTTCGTGAGGTCGAGGAAGGCGTCGTCGAGCGTGGCGTCCACGACGCGGAGCTGGTGGGCGGTGACCCGGTGGCGGGCGAGGAGGGTGATGACGGCGTTGACCGTCTCGTCGGTGCCGGCCAGCGTGATCCGGCCGTCCCTGCGGTCGACGGACGCGAGCGCGGGGAGGGCCTGGAGGTCACCGTCGTCCAGTGGGGCGGACGGGGTGAAGCTGATGACCGTGGCGCCCGCCGAGCGGCGGATCAGGCCGGCCGGGGTGTCCAGGGCGGCCACCCGCCCCCGGTCGATGACGGCGATCCGGTCGCACAGCCGCTGGGCCTCCTCCATGAAGTGGGTGACCAGCAGGACCGTCACCCCGCTCGCCCTGACGTCCTCGATGAGCTGCCAGGTGTCCCGGCGGGCCCGCGGGTCGAGGCCGGTGGTGAGCTCGTCGAGGACGACGACACGCGGGTTGCCGATCAACGCCAGGGCGATGAACAGGCGTTGCTTCTGACCGCCCGACAGCTTGGCGAACCGGGTGGCGAGCCTGCCGGTGAGGCCCAGGCGTTCGGCGAGCGGCGCCCAGTCGAGCGGGCGCGGGTAGAAGGAGGCGTACAGCTCCAGCGCCTCGCGGACGGTGAGCTTGGGCTGCAGTTCGCTCTGCTGCAGCTGGGCGCCCAGGACGCGCGCCACGCGCGCGTGGTCGGCGACGGGGTCGAGGCCGGTGACGCGGACGCGGCCGGCGTCGGGGACGCGGAGCCCCTCGACGCACTCGACGGTGGTGGTCTTGCCGGCGCCGTTCGGGCCGAGGATCCCGAAGATCTCGCCCTCCTCGACGGCGAAGGAGACACCGTCGACGGCGGGCCGGCCGCCGTAACTCTTGCGCAGGTCGGTGACTTCGATGACGGACATGGGACCAGCGTCGCCAAGCGCGGGGTGCGGCCACATCGGCCGTCGCGCTCGAAGCCGCATCAACCGATCGGTGGATGCGGCCCTACGACCCCGCCGCCGGTCACGTACGGCTCCTCGAACACGCAGGTCGTAGGACCATGGGCCGATTCGGGTCCGGCCAAAACTCGGTGGGCGTCGTCAGTGCCGGTCCGTAGGCTCACCACTGATGCCCACGACACGTGCAATCACCAAGGACCGGTCGGCCGTACGCACCCTGCTCCGCCTGTGGCCCCATGTCCGGCCGGTGCGGGCGCGGCTGGTGACGGCCGCGTTCGTGGCGATCGTCGCGTCCTGCGTGGGCCTGGTCATCCCGCTGGTGCTGAAGTGGATGGTCGACGGCCCGGTCGCCGACCGCGATCCGGCGGGCGTGTGGCTCGGCGCGCTGTACCTGCTGCTCCTCGGAGTGGCCGAGGCGCTGCTGTTCGGGCTGCGGCGCTGGCTGGTGGCGCGGCCGCTGTCCGGCGTCGAGGCGGGCATGCGGGCGACGCTGTACGGGCACCTGCAGCGGCTGCCGGTCGCCTTCCACGACCGGTGGGCCTCGGGCCAGTTGCTCTCGCGCGGCACGACGGACCTGATGCTGCTGCGCCAGTTCCTCGCCTTCCCCCTGACGTTCCTGCTGGTCAACGGCGTGACGATCCTCGTCGGTGTGACCATCATGCTGCTGCAGGACTGGACGCTGGGCCTGGTGATCCTGGTGCCGGCCGTGCCCGTCGTGGTCACCTGCGTGATCTTCGAGAAGCGGTACGCGCACGTGGCGCGGCTCGCGCAGGACCAGGTCGGCGATCTGACGACGGTCGTCGAGGAGAGCGTGCTGGGCATCCGGATCATCAAGGGCTTCGGGCGCCACCGCAGCCAGGCGCTGGCCTTCAGGGAGCTGTCGCGGACCCTGCGCGGCACGGAACTGCGCAAGGCCGGTCTGCTGGCGACGATCTGGGGCGTCATCGTGACGCTGCCGGAGGTGGCCATCGGAGCGGCGCTGGTGCTGGGGACCGTGCAGGTGGCGGACGGTTCGCTGTCGGCGGGGACGCTGGTGGCGTTCCTGTCGACGGCGCTCGCGCTGCGGTGGCCGGTGGACTCCATCGGCTTCCTGCTGGCGATGAGCCAGGAGGCGGCGACAGCCACCGAGCGGTACTTCGAGGTGCTGGACGAGGAACCGGAACAGTCCGGGCGGACCGCTCCGCGGCCGTCGCGGGACAGCGGTCTGCGCTTCCACGGCGTCCGCTTCCGCTACCCCGACGCCCCCGACGGCTCGCCCCCCGTCCTCGACCGGATCGACCTGCACATCCGCCCCGGCGAGTCCATGGCCCTGGTCGGCGCGACCGGAAGCGGCAAGACCACCCTCACCGCGCTCGTCCCCCGCCTCCACGAACTCACCTCGGGACGCATCACCCTGGACGGCGAGGACATCACCGCCATGTCCCGCGAGGAACTGCGCGCCAAGGTGGCCGTGGCCTTCGAGGAACCGACCCTCTTCTCCGCGAGCGTCGGGGAGAACGTGCTCATGGGCGCCGACGACCGGGCCGGGGCGGTCGAGCTGAACCGCGCCCTGTCCGTCGCGCAGGCCGAGTTCGCGCACGCGTTGCCCCAGGGCACGGACACGCAGGTCGGCGAGCAGGGCCTGAGCCTGTCCGGCGGACAGCGGCAGCGCCTCGCGCTCGCCCGTGCCGTCGTCGGCAGACCGAGGTTCCTCGTCCTGGACGACCCGCTGTCGGCGCTGGACGTGCACACGGAGGCCGCGGTGGAGGCCGCCCTGCGGGACGTGCTGGCCGAGACGACGGCGCTCATCGTGGCGCACCGCCCGTCCACCGTGCTGCTCGCCGACCGGGTCGCCCTGCTGTCCGGGGGCCGTATCGCGGCCGTGGGCACCCACCATGAACTGCTGCGCACCAACGCCGAGTACGCCCATCTGATGTCGGGCGCCGGGGAAGCGGAGGACGAGCGATGACGGCACCCTCGACGTCCGTGTCCACGGCCGACGACGAACCGGACCTGCCGCGCCCCGAGGGCAGGCTCGACCCCTTCGACCGGGACGTGCTGCCCACTCCCCCGGGTGCCACCGCCGGGCTGCTGCGCTCGCTGCTCGCCCCGCTGAGGTCCGGTGTCGCCCTGACCTCGTTCCTGCTGCTGCTCCAGCAGGCGGCGACGCAGGCGGGCCCGCTGCTGGTGGCGTACGCGATCGACAACGCCGTACCGGCGCTCCGGCGCGACGACCACGGGCCGCTGGTGGTGGTGGCCGTCGCCTATCTGCTGTGCGCGCTGGCCTCCGGGGTGCTGCAGTCGGCGTTCATCGTCACCTCGGCCCGGGTCAGCCAGGACGTGCTGCTGGACCTGCGGGGCCGGATCTTCCGGCACGCGCAGGCACTGAGCATCGACTTCCACGAGCGCTACACGAGCGGCCGGCTGATCTCGCGTTCCACCACGGACGTGGAGTCGCTGCGCGAGCTGCTGAACGAGGGCCTGCAGGAGCTGGTGACGGTCGTCCTGTCCTTCGTCTGCATCTCGGCGATGCTGCTGTGGCTGGATGTGGGGATCGGGGCGCTGGCGGTGGTGTCGTTCGTGCCGCTGTACCTGCTGGTACGGCTCTACCAGCGGCGCGCGGGACGGGTGTACGGGGTGCGTTCGACCGCCATCGCGGCCGTGATCGTGAAGTTCGTCGAGACGATGAACGGCATCCGCCCGGTGCGCGCGTTCCGCCGCGAGGCCGCCAACGACGCCGAGTTCGGCGTGCTCAACCGGCGGCACGAGCGGACCAACGGCGACGCGATGCTGGAGATGGCCCGCTATGTCGTGGGGTCCCGGCTGGTCGCCAACACCGCGGTAGCGGTGATCGTGCTGTGGGGCGCCTACCGGGTCGCGGACGGCTCGCTGGAGCTGGGTGTGCTGGCGGCCGCGGTGCTGTACCTGCGCCGGCTGTACGACCCCATCGACCGGCTCGGCATGTTCCTGAATGCCTACCAGTCGGCGGCGGCCTCGCTGGAGAAGATCGCCGGTCTGCTCGCACAGACGCCGTCCGTGCCGGAGCCGTCGGCGCCCGTGCCGCTGCCCGCCCTCACCGGGGGGATCCCGGGCCGCGAGGTCGTCTTCGACGGCGTGCGCTTCGGCTACCGCACCGGCGGTGAGGTGCTGCCCCGCTTCGACCTCGTCCTGCCGGCCGGACAGACGGTCGCGGTCGTCGGCTCGACCGGCGCGGGCAAGTCGACGCTGGCCAAGCTGCTCGCCCGCTTCTACGACCCCTCCGACGGGCGGGTGCTGCTCGACGGCGTCGACCTGCGCGAGCTGTCGGTGCCCGAACTGCGGCGCGGGGTGGTGATGGTGACGCAGGAGGCGTTCCTGTTCTCCGGCACGGTCGCCGACAACATCGCCATCGGGCGGCCGGAGGCGAGCCGTGAGCAGATCGAGCGGGCCGCGAAGGCGATCGGCGCGCACGACTTCATCGAGGCGCTGCCCGACGGCTACGACACGGACGTACGCAAGCGGGGCGGCCGTATCTCCGCCGGCCAGCGTCAACTCGTGGCCTTCGCTCGGGCGTTGCTGGCCGACCCGGCCGTGCTGATCCTCGACGAGGCGACCAGCTCGCTCGACATCCCGGGCGAACGGGCCGTACAGCGCGCCATGTCGACGGTGCTGCACGGCCGCACGGCGGTCGTCATCGCCCACCGGCTGTCGACGGTGGAGATCGCCGACCGGGTCCTGGTGATGGAGCACGGCCGGATCGTCGAGGACGGCCCACCGGCCGAGCTCATCGCGGGCACCGGCCGGTTCGCTGACCTGCACCGGGCGTGGCGGGACAGTCTGGCGTGACGGGCCGGGCCGTCAGCGGACGCCGACGGTCACATTGGCGCTGACCGCGCGAATGGAGTCGCCCGGCGGCAGGGCCGCGACCGCCGTGCCGTGCGTACGCAGCTCGACCAGCAGCGACTTCGCCCCGGCCAGCAGCTCCTGCTGGCGCTCGATCCGCTCGATCTGCTCGTCGAAGCGCTGCCGCGCCCGGGCGCAGTGGGGGAGCGACGGTTCGTCCACGCAAGGCAACACGGTGACGATGTCGGCGATGTCCAGGCCCACCCGGAGCAGCATTTTGATCCTGGCGATCCGGTCCAGGGCGTCCGCGTCGAACTCCCGGTAGCCGTTGGTCCGGCGGTGTGACGTCAGCAGGCCGACCGACTCGTAGTAGCGGATGGAGCGGGCGCTCGCGCCCGACCGCTCCGACAGTTCTCCGATGCGCATCACAGGACGGATCGCGATGAGTTGGTTCCGCAGGCCCGGCGTCATCTTTCCGGCGCGCATCGCGATGTGCCGGACCTGCTGGTCGATGAGGGGCGAGAGGTCTCCCCCGTCCTGTGTGGAGTCGCGCGCCCGGGACGAACCGGATGCCAGCCAGTCGACGCTGATTCCGGATGTCCCTCGCGCCGATGGTCGTTGAAGAACCTGACGAGCGCGACGACCACGGCGATGGAGGGATTGGTGTACCGGCTGGAGCGGAGCATGCCGAGGTAGCTGCGGGACACCTGACCTGGTAGCGGTTCTCGGTCCGGCTGATCATGTCGGCGACTTCTCCGGTGGTGAAATTGCGCCACCTGCGGCCCCCTCACGCGCCCGCCGGCAGCTCCTCGGGAGCGGGAGCGGTGACCTGTACGGCGTCGAGCAGGCCGGGGAAACGGGCGTCGAGGTCGTCGCGTCGCAGGGTGATGATCCGGGTGGTGCCCCGGACCTCGGTGTGCATGACGCCGGACTCACGCAGGACCTTGAGGTGGTGCGAGAGCGTCGATTTGGCAATGGGGTAGTCGAGTTGGCCGCAGGAGCGCGAGCCCTCCTCGTGCATGACGCGGGCGATGTCCCGGCGGATGGGATCGCTCAGGGCATGCAGAACCTTGTCGAGGGAGATGTCCCGCCGGTCGGGGTGATACAGCTGGCTGCGCATGCGCGACCTCCTCGTCGGCCCGTGACGTGGCGCCGCCCCGCTTCCCGCGAAGCTCCGGCCGCCTCGTTCAACGTTCTACGATGATAGAACATCACCGCCGGAGCCCGTCCGAGGCGATCAGCCGTACCGGGCACACCGCGGCACCGTGGTGCGCTCCTCGGCCCGCCGACGGGTGGCCGCGGCGGTCGGTACGAAGAACGCCGGGTGGTAGGCGCCCGGTGGCCACCCCGGACCCGGGCCGGCAGCGAGACCGCCGCGGCCGGGCCGCCGCCCGCGCCGGTGCTGGACGGCGATCCGTCCGGGTGCGACACCGAACTCGCCGGCGCGCGTGGCGAGCCACGGTCGTCTCGGGATCGCTCAGATCGAGGACGTCGAACATCGCGGCGGCGTCGATGTTCGGCGTCATGGCGGCAGGTCATGACGCGGGCCGTGGTCCCTCGGGGGAGGTGGGGTGGAGCCGGTCCGTGGGGGTGGCACCGGGCAGGAGCACGATCTTTCCGCCGAGTCCGCCCTTCCGGCCGAGGTCGAGCGCCTCGGCGGCCTGCGACAGCGGGAACCGTGCGGCCACGGGCAGTTCGAAGGGCCTGTGTCCGATCAGGTCCAGCGTGGAGGCCAGTTCGAGAGGGACGTGCTCCAGATGGGGCACGTCCCCGGCCCGGGCGCCCGGCTCCCAGGCGACGGTGACCCGTCGGACCCTGGGTTGAACCAGTTCCGCCGCTGTCTCGGTCGGCTGGGGGCCGCCCGCGCAGTCCACGGAGGCGTCGGACGGGCCGAGCGGGGCGAGCCGGTCGAGGAGACCGTCTCCATAGGCGACCGGGGTCGCCCCCAGGCGCCGTAGCAGCCGGTGGTGCCGGGCAGACGCCGTGCCGATCACCTCGGCGCCCATCAGCCGGGCCAGTTGGACGGCCGCCAGGCCCACTCCCCCGGACGCGCCGCGCACCAGGAGCCGTTCGCCGGCCCGCAGCCCGACCTGGACCAGGGCGGAGTACGCGGTGCCCGCCGCCACCGGCAGCACCGCCGCCTGCTCGGCCGAGAACCGGCCCGGCTGCGCGGTGAGTTCGTCGGCCTCCTGCGCGGCTGGGACCGCATCGTACTGCCGGTAGGTGCCGGGGCGACCGTGCCGGATGACGGCGTTGCCGACCTGGAACCGCCGCACGCCGGCGCCGACGTCCACGACCACGCCCGCCGCCTCGACGCCCAGGCAGCCGGGCAGGTCCATGGGGACGAGGTCCCGCAAATCGCCGCCGAGGAGCTTCCAGTCGATCGGGTTGACGCCGATCGCGGTGTAGCGGACCACCACCTCGCCGGATGCCGGCACGGGGACGGGCACTTCGGCGCCGTACAGCTCGTCGGAAGTCCCGTAGGCGTCGAAGAGCACGGCCGTGCTCACGCGGTGGCCTCCTCGCGGCGGAAGGCGCCGGCCGCCGCGTACACGGCGAGCGAGGCGACGTAGGCGACGACGGTGAACAGGGCCACGCCCCAGAAGCCGTCGCCCTTGGTGAGCAGGACGCCGCCGACGGCGCCGCCGATGGTGGTACCGACGTACATCGCGGCGTTCGCCAGCGAGGAGACGGTGCCGCGTGCGGTCTCCGTCTGCTGCTGCAGGACGCTCATGAACACCGGGAAGACGAATCCGGCGACCATCATGACGAGCGCCAGCAGCACCAGGGCCGTGCCGAGGTTGGGCGACAGCGGGACCAGGCAGTACAGGACGGTCATGGCCAGCACGGCCGACAGCAGGGAGCGGTACAGCCCCAGGCGCTGCACCAGCCTGCTGCCGAACAGCGAGCCGATCACGTTGCCCGCGCCGACCGCCATCATGGCGGTGCCGACGGATCCCACGTCGAGTCCGAAGTCCCTGTTGAACCAGGATCCGAAGAACGAGATGGCCTCGAAGTTGCCGGTCTGGAAGACCAGGTAGCCCAGGAGGAACCAGCGCAGCCTGCCGCGGCCGAGGACCGTGCCGTACGTGCGGAGCATGGCGCGAGGGCCGGTACCGGCGTTCCCGGCGTGACCCGGCACCGACGGGAAGAAGCGGGCGAGCACCAGCCACAGCAGCGCCGAGACCGCGCCGATGGCCCAGAACGGAAGGTGCCAGGAGGAGGCGGCGAGCCAGCTGCCGAGCGGGATGCCGGCGAACTGTGCGATGGACAGGCCGGCCGTCGCGAAGCCCATGGTCCGCACGATCTGCTGGGGCTTGACCAGGACCGGGATGGAGGCCCAGATCTGCGGGGAGACGAACGCGGCGCTCACACCGGCGAGGAACCGGAACAGAATCATCGTCCAAAAGCCCTGGGCGAATCCGCACAGCGCGGTCGCCACGACGAACGGATTTCACGGAAGCCGGGGTGCTCGGGATCGGCGAACTCCCGTAGGGCGGCCGGGAGTCGGGTCGCCAGCTCGACGTCGTCGGGGCCGGTGAGCACCAGGAGGGCGAGGGCGGCGTCGCGCAGGGTGGGGCCGGGAGTGATGACGTCGGTGGCGTCCCGTCTCGAGGACCGCGCGGACGCCGGCCTGGTCGTCCAGGAGTTGATCCAGGACGAAGGCGTGCGGGGAGGCGGTTGTTCATCGGACTCCTTCTCGTCGCACGGCTCGTCGGCGCTCCATGATTGTTCGTTGTTTGTGAAACTTCGAACAACGACTGTAGAGGACTTGGGTCGTACCGGATGACGGCCGGGCGCACGAACTGACGGACCGCTGCCTCACCTTCGACAGGCCGTTCAACATCACCGGTCAGCCGGCGGTCGCCGTCCCGCTGCACTGGAACGGCGAGGGGCTTTCCGATGGTTGTCCAACTGGCCGTCGGCCAGGGCCGCGAGGACTTCTGATCGCCGTCGCCGCTCGAGCGGGCCCTCCCCTGGGACCGGCGCACCCCCGCGCCGGGGTAATCCGCTTGAGCGCACTGCCGGTTACCGCTTTCGTGGACCCGATGCCACCGGGCGGCGAGGCGGAGGACACGGCAGATGATCGACGCGTACGAGGATCCGGGCACGCCCGACTGCCGCAGTGGCCGGCACTACCTGATGTGGCTGGTCCGCCGACAGCCCGGCAGATGCGCCGCCGGGGCGGTGCTGGGCAGTGTGTGGATGGTCCTGCTGACGGCCACCCCCTATCTGCTGTCCCGGGCGATCGACGACGGGCTGGTGCCGGGGGACTTCCCGGCACTGGCGGGCTGGACGGCCCTGCTCTTCGCGGTGGGGGCGTTCAACGCCTGGCTGAGCATCATGCGGCACCGCACCATGACCCGGGTGCGCATGGACGCCAACTTCCGCACGGTGAAGGTGGTCGTCGGGCAGGCGGTGCGGCTGGGGGCCGCGTTGCGGCGCGCGTGGGGGCCGGGGAGGTCGTCACGATCGGGGTGGGCGACGTGCAGACGATCAGCCAGTCGCTGACGGTGGTGGGGCCCGGTGTCGGAGCGGTGGTCGCCTATCTCGTGGTCGCCGCTCTGCTGCTGTCCGTGTCACCGCTGGTGGCGGCCGTCGTGCTGCTCGGCATGCCCGTGATCGTCGTCCTCGTGGGCCCGCTGCTGGCCCGGCTGCAGGGCGCGGAGACCGAGTACCGGGAGCGGCAGGGCGTCCTGACGGCCCGGATCGCCGATCTCGCCGGCGGGCTGCGGGTCCTCAACGGCCTCGGCGGCAAGGGCCTGTTCGCGCAGGCCTTCCGGCGCGACTCGCAGCGCCTGCGCCGGCAGGGCTACCGGGTCGGCGCGGTGACCAGCTGGGTCCAGGCGCTCGGGGTGGGCCTGCCGACGCTGTTCCTTGCCCTGGTGACCTGGCTGGCGGCGCGACTCGCCGCCCAAGGACTCATCAGTGTCGGCGAGTTGGTGTCCGTGTACGGCTATGTGGCGGTGCTGGTGGGCCCGGTGGCCTTCTGGGTGGAGTGCGGCTACCAGATCAGCCGGGGGCTGGTGTCGGCCCGGCGCGTCGTGCGGTTCCTGCGACTGGAGCCCCTCGCCGACACCGGCACCCATGACGCGCCCGCCGGGCCCGCGGCCCTGTACGACCCCGAGTCCGGGGTCCGGGTCCTCCCGGCCCGGCTGACCGCGCTGGCCGCGGCCCGCCCGTCCGACGCGGCGGCCGTCGTCGACCGGCTCGGGGCATACACGCCCTCGGCGGCGACCTGGGGCGACGTCCTTCTGGCCGACATCCCGGTGGCGCGGATCCGGGAGCGCGTCCTGGTCGCCGACCACGAGGCGGACCTGTTCGCGCAGACGCTGCGCTCCCTGGTCCGCGGGCGGCGGGAGCGGGCGCCGGGGGACATCGAGCGGGCCGTGCGCACGGCGGTCGCCGAGGACGTCGTGCTCGGGCTGCCGGACGGGCTCGACTCGGTCATCGAGGCCCAGGGCCGCAACCTCTCCGGCGGCCAGCGCCAGCGGGTACGGCTGGTCCGCGCCCTGCTGGCCGACCCGGAGGTGCTGCTCGCCGTGGAGCCGACCTCCGCCCTGGACGCCCACACCGAGGCGCGGGTCGCCGAACGGCTGCGCGCGGCACGGCAGGGCCGTACGACGCTGGTCACGAGCACGTCCCCGCTCGTGCTGGACCGGGCGGACACCGTGTACTTCCTGGTGGACGGAGCGGTCGTGGCCGCCGGAAGCCACCGCGAACTGCTCGACGCGGAGCCCGCCTACCGGGCGCTGGTGGCCAGGGACGCGGACGCCGAGGAGGTCGTACGGTGACATCGGATTCCAGCCGTACGGTGGCCTCGGAGTCCACCGGGCACCTCCCGGTCGCCGGACGCGCCGACGTGCGGCGCGCGATGGTGCGGCTCGTCCGCGCCGACTCCCGGGCCTTCGCCGCCGTCCTCGCGCTCAACGCGCTCGCCGCGGGCGCCGGGCTGGCCGGGCCGTGGCTGGTGGGGCGGATCGTGGACGAGGTGCGGGCCGGCGGGGGCGTGGGCGCCGTCGACCGGCTGGCCCTGTGGATCCTGCTCTGCTCTCTCGCGCAGCTGCTGCTGGCCCGCTGGGCCCGCTACGTCGGCCATCGCTTCGGCGAGCGGACGCTGGCCCGGGTCCGGGAGCAGTTCGTCGACCGTACGCTCGCGCTGCCCGCGTCGGTGGTGGAGCGGGCCGGCACCGGTGATCTGACCGCGCGTGGCACGGGTGACGTGGCGCTGGTCGGCACCACCCTGCGCGACGCGGGACCCGACCTGCTCATCAACGGCGTGCAGGCGCTGTTCCTGCTCGGCGCCGTGTTCGCGCTGCATCCGCTGCTGGGCGCCTGCGGTCTGCTCGGGCTCGTTCCCATCGGCTGGGGCCTGCGCTGGTATCTGCGGCGCGCCCGTGACGGCTATCTCGCCGAGGGAGCCGCCACCTCGGAGGTTGCGGAGATCCTCGCGGCGACGGCGGCCGGTGCCCGGACGGTCGAGGCGCTGCGTCTCGAGGAGCGGCGCATGACGGCCTCCCGGGACGCGCTGGAGACGTCCCGGCGCACCCGGCTGTACACCCTGTTCCTGCGGAGCGTGTTCTTCCCGGTGGTGGAGGTGTCCTATCTCGTCCCGGTCGCCGCGGTCCTGCTGGCCGGCGGGCTGCTGCACGGGCGCGGCACGCTGAGCCTGGGCGCGGTGGTGGCGGCGGCCCTGTATCTGCAGCGGCTGAGCGGGCCGCTGGACGACATCCTGATGCGCGTCGAGCAACTGCAGAACAGCGGCGCCTCGTTCGCCCGCGTCGAGGGCCTCGCCCGGGCTCCGCGGGCGGTGCGGGACGGCTCACCCACGCCGGCCGGCGACCGGATCGACATGGCCGGGGTGCGGTACGCCTACGAACGCGGCGGCGAGGTGCTGCACGGGGTCGACCTGACCGTACGGCCCGGGGAGCGGCTGGCGGTCGTCGGTCCGTCCGGCGCCGGGAAGACGACCCTCAGCCGGCTCCTCGCGGGGGTCGACGCGCCGACCGAGGGGTCGGTGACCGTCGGCGGTGTGCCGGTCGTCGACCTCGGTCCCGAGCAGCTGCGCCGGCAGGTCGTCCTGGTCACCCAGGAGCACCACGTGTTCATGGGCACGGTCCGCGACAACCTGCTCATCGCCGAACCGGACGCCACGGACGGGGAGTTGTGGGCGGCACTCGCGGCGGTGGGCGCCGACGAGTGGGTGCGCGAGCTGCCGGGCGGCCTGGACACCCCGCTCGGCGAGGGGGGCCGGCTCACCGACGGTCCGCAGGCGCAGCAACTCGCCCTGGCCCGCGTGGTGCTGGCCGACCCGCACACGCTGATCCTGGACGAGGCGACGGCGTTGCTGGACCCGACGACCGCGCGTCACACCGAGCGGGCCCTGGCCGCCGTACTGGAGGGGCGCACGGTCATCGCGATCGCGCACCGTCTGCACACGGCCCACGACGCGGACCGCGTGGCCGTGATGGAGAACGGCCGCCTCACCGAACTCGGCACCCACGAGCAGCTGGTGGCGGCGGACGGCGCGTACGCGGCGCTGTGGGGGACGTGGCACGGGGAGCGCCCGCACCCCGCGTGATCGGCTCATAGGCCAGCGGCAGGTTCGCATAGCGAACATGGATATCCGGTCAACGAACCAATTCCGGCCAAGTTCCTGACGCGCTCCTGACAGGCGGTCAATCTCCTGCCACCCTTCCCACAGCTTCAACACAGCAACCCCACAGCTCCACCCCAGTTCTGCCCGGGCGGTCGACCCACCGTCCGGATCTCCCCTGGTCGCGCGATCCGCGACCACGCAGAAGGAGTCAGTGTTGAGAAGCAGTTCCTCTCGCAGACGCACCTCCCACACCCTCGCCATAGCCGGCGTCACCGCCCTGCTCGCCGCGGCCGTCCAGACGGGCGCCGCCTCCGCCGCCCCGGCCCAGGCCTCCGGCAAGGGCAATCCGGCCCACGCGGCCGTCAAGCTCTCCCCCTCGCAGCGTGCCGAGCTGCTGCGCGACGCCGACACGGCCCGCAGCCAGACGGCCCGTGACATCGGCCTCGGGTCGAAGGAGAAGCTCGTCGCCCGCGACGTCGTCAAGGACGCCGACGGCACCCTGCACACCCGCTACGAGCGCACCTACGCGGGCCTGCCGGTCCTCGGCGGCGACCTCGTGGTCGACACCGCCAGGTCGGGTGTCACGCAGCGCGTCATCAAGGCGACGAACGCGGCCATCAAGGTCTCGGACGTCACCCCGGACATCACGAAGGCGGCCGCCGAGAAGCAGGCCGTGAGCCGTGCCAAGACGCTCGGCGGCACCAAGACCGCCGCCGACAGCGCCCGCAAGGTGATCTGGGCGGCGAGCGGGAAGCCCGTCCTCGCCTACGAGACGGTCATCGGCGGCTTCCAGGACGACGGCACGCCGAACCAGCTGCACGTCATCACCGACGCCACCACCGGCAAGAAGCTCTTCGAGTACCAGGGCATCGAGAACGCCACCGGCACCGGCAACACCCAGTACAGCGGCACCGTCTCGCTGACGACGACGCAGTCGGGTTCGAACTACAACCTGACCGACGGCGACCGCGGCAACCACAAGACGTACAACCTCAACCACGGCACCTCGGGCACCGGCACGCTGTTCTCGCAGACCAGCAACACCTGGGGCAACGGCACCACCTCGAACGCGGCCACCGCGGGCGCGGACGCCCACTACGGGGCCGCGGTCACCTGGGACTTCTACAAGTCCACGTTCGGCCGCTCCGGCATCAAGAACAACGGCGTCGGCGCCTACTCCCGCGTCCACTACGGCAACTCGTACGTGAACGCCTTCTGGGACGACAGCTGCTTCTGCATGACCTACGGCGACGGCTCCGGCAACGCGGACCCGCTGACCTCCCTCGACGTCGCCGGCCACGAGATGAGCCACGGAGTCACGTCGAACACGGCGGGGCTCAACTACAGCGGCGAGTCCGGCGGTCTCAACGAGGCGACCTCCGACATCTTCGGCACGGGAGTGGAGTTCTACGCCAACAACTCCTCCGACGTCGGCGACTACCTCATCGGCGAGAAGATCGACATCAACGGCGACGGCACCCCGCTGCGCTACATGGACAAGCCCAGCAAGGACGGCGCGTCCAAGGACAGCTGGTACTCGGGCCTCGGCGGTCTGGACGTGCACTACTCGTCCGGCCCCGCCAACCACTTCTTCTACCTGCTGAGCGAGGGCAGCGGTGCCAAGGTCATCAACGGCGTCAGCTACAACTCGCCGACCGCGGACGGACTTCCGGTCACCGGCATCGGCCGCGCCAAGGCACTGCAGATCTGGTACCGGGCGCTGACGACCAAGTTCACGTCCACCACCAACTACGCCTCCGCGCGCACCGGCACCCTCGCGGCGGCAGGTGAGCTCTACGGCACCACCTCCGCCGAGTACAAGGCGGTGCAGGACGCGTGGGCGGGCGTGGCGGTCGGCTCGCGCTCCGGCGGCGGTGGCGGTACCGGGACGTCGTACGAGAGCTCGACCCCGGTGTCGATTCCGGACAACGGTCCCGCCGTCACCTCCTCGATCACGGTCTCCGGACGGACCGGAAACGCACCGTCCAACTTGCAGGTCACGCCGAACATCACTCACACCTGGCGCGGCGACCTGGTGATCGATCTGATCGGTCCGTCGGGCACCGCCTACCGGCTGAAGAACTTCAGCTCCTCCGACTCGGCGGACAACGTGACGGACACGTACACCGTGAACGCCTCCACCGAATCAGCCAATGGCACTTGGAAGTTGAGGGTCCAGGACCAGGCCGCGCAGGACGTCGGCACGATCAACAGCTGGAAGCTCACCTTCCCGTAGGCCGCGGGCCCCTGAGGCCTCAGGCCCCGAATTCAGGGCGCCGCCCCGGTGGTTCGACTCCCCGGGGCGGCGCCCCTTTTTGCCGTCACCTTACGTTCCGAAGGTTGGCCCTTTACCGACGCCAACTCGGTTTACATGCCTGCAATGTTCACCCTGCCGACGCTTTTCGGCCAACATCACTTGAGGGGACTGACATGTACGCGCCTGGATGTCACTCTTCCTCACAACCGCCGCACAACTTCACAGCAACCGCAACCCGGCGCCCCACGCCGGGCGAGGACTCCCCCACCACAAGGAGCTTGTGTGACCCCCCTCTACGCGCGTCACAAGCGCTCGACTCTGGCCATCGCCACCGCCGTCGCCGCCGGAGCCCTGCTCACCACCGGTCTGACCACCGGCACCGCGGCCGCCGCCCCCACCAAGGCGGACGCCGCGACCGCGGCCCGCCCGGCGGCCGCCCCCACCGCGCTCTCGGCCGCGACCCGCGTCTCGCTCATCAAGGAGGCGCAGGCGGACGTCGCCGAGACGGCGCAGAAGATAGGCCTGGGCGCCAAGGAGAAGCTGGTCGTCAAGGACGTCGTCAAGGACGCCGACGGCAGCACCCACACCCGCTACGAGCGCACCTACGCGGGCCTGCCGGTCCTCGGCGGCGACCTCGTCGTCCACACCTCGAAGGCCGGCAGGACCGAGGGTGTGACCAGAGCCGTGAAGGCCGCCATCAAGGTCGCCTCCCTCAAGGCGCAGCTCACCCCGGCCAAGGCCGAGAAGCAGGCGGTCAGCGCCGCCAAGACGCTGGGCTCCACCAAGTCCGCGGCCGACGGCGCCCGCAAGGTGATCTGGGCCGGCTCGGGCAAGCCCGTCCTCGCCTACGAGACGGTCGTCGGCGGCCTGCAGGACGACGGCACCCCCAACCAGCTGCACGTCATCACCGACGCCGCCACCGGCAAGAAGCTCTTCGAGTACCAGGGCATCGAGAACGCCACCGGCACCGGCAAGACGCTGTACTCGGGCACCGTCAGCCTGACGACGAACCTGTCGGGTTCGACGTACCAGCTGTACGACACCACGCGCGGCGGCCACAAGACGTACAACCTGGCCCACAAGACCTCGGGCACCGGCACGCTGTTCACCGACGCGGACAACGTGTGGGGCACCGGCGCCGCCTCCAGCTCCACCACCGACCAGACGGCGGCCGCCGACGCCGCCTACGGCGCGCAGGAGACCTGGGACTTCTACAAGTCCACGTTCGGCCGCTCCGGCATCAAGAACAACGGCGTCGGCGCCTACTCCCGCGTCCACTACGGCAACTCGTACGTGAACGCCTTCTGGGACGACAGCTGCTTCTGCATGACCTACGGCGACGGCTCCGGCAACACCCACCCGCTGACGTCCCTGGACGTCGCCGGGCACGAGATGAGCCACGGCGTCACCTCCAACACCGCGGGCCTGAACTACTCGGGCGAGTCCGGCGGTCTGAACGAGGCGACCTCCGACATCTTCGGCACCGGTGTGGAGTTCTACGCCGCGAACTCCTCCGACGCCGGCGACTACCTCATCGGCGAGAAGATCAACATCAACGGCGACGGCACCCCGCTGCGCTACATGGACAAGCCCAGCAAGGACGGCGGCTCGGCGGACTACTGGTCCTCCTCCGTCGGCAACCTGGACGTCCACTACTCCTCGGGTGTGGCGAACCACTTCTTCTACCTGCTCTCCGAGGGCAGCGGCAGCAAGACGATCAACGGCGTGAGCTACAACTCGCCGACGTCCAACGGCTCCACGGTCACCGGCATCGGCCGCGCCAAGGCGCTGCAGATCTGGTACAAGGCGCTGACGACGTACTTCACGTCGACGACGAACTACAAGTCGGCACGCACCGGCACGCTGAGCGCGGCGGCCGCGCTCTACGGCTCCGGCAGCACCGAGTACAACGCGGTGGCGGCGGCCTGGTCCGCGGTCAACGTCAGCTGACCCGAGGGGGGTTGGCGGGCGGCACCCGGGGAGAGGACTTCCCCGGGTGCCGCCCTACTCTTGTGTCCCATGCCCCCGAGCGACTTCACGTACGACGACATCGGCGCGACCCGGCGCGGCGGGTTCTGCCCGCCGGGCTTCCACCAGCTGCATGTGCGTACGCGCATCGGCGAGGGCGAGAAGGTCTTCCGCCGGGCCTCCGAGGCGGTGCTGACCTGGGAGATGCACCGGGAGATGGGCGTCGGCATCGAGGCGAGCGCGGACCGCGCCGCCGCCGACGTCGACGTCACGGTCACCCTCGCCGGAATGATCAAGGCCCCCTGCCGGATCGTCTACACGGTCGACGAACCCCGCCGCGCCGGCTGGGCGTACGGCACGCTGGCCGGACATCCCGAGTGCGGCGAGGAGGCGTTCGTCGTGGACCGCACCGGCGACGGCACCGTATGGCTGACGGTGTCGGCGTTCAGCCGCCCGGCCAAGTGGTACGCGCGAGCGGGCGGGGCGGCCACCCGCGGCCTGCAGAACGCGTACGCGCGGCGCTGCGGGAAGGTGCTGCGCCGGATGTGCGCCGACCTCGCGGAGTGGTGACGCCCCCGCGGCCCGAACCGGGCGGGACGGCCGTACGACCGCGCCCCCGCCCGGCACCGCCGGACCGCTAGCGCATCAGCACCCCCGCCCCCTCGCCGGTCTCCTCGCTGGGCACCGCCACCAGTCCCAACTCCGCGCCGGAGGCCAGCAGTCGGTGCGCCGGCAGGATGCGGACGGTGTAGCCGTAGGGGCCGGTGCGGTCGAGGGAGAGGGGGCCCTCGTAGACCCAGCGGCCGTCCTGGTCCGGGGCGCCCGCCGGTTTCAGCGGGACCGCCTCGGCGTCCGCGATGCGGTCCTGGGTGTCGACCCGGCCGGAGACGGCCTGCACCTCCACGTCGTCCGGACCGAGGTCGCCGAGGGCGACGCGTACCCGCAGGGCGAGCGTGGTGCCCAGTTCCGCGGTGGCCGTGGTGGCCGACGTCTCCACGTGGTCGACCTTCACCTCGTGCCAGGCGGCCCGCACCCGCCCCTTCCAGGCGGCGAGTTCGCGCGCGGAGTCGGGGTCCATCGCGCGGTGCGCCTGCGCGGCCGGGGCGTAGAGGCGCTCCACGTACTCGCGCACCATGCGGCCGGCCAGCACCTTCGGACCGAGGAGGGTCAGGGTCTGGCGGACCATCTCGATCCAGCGGTCGGGCAGTCCGTGCTGTCCGCGTTCGTAGAAGCGGGGTGCCACCCGCTGCTCCAGCAGGTCGTACAGCGCCTCCGCCTCTATGTCGTCGCGCCGGTCCGGGTCGGTGCCCACCCCGTCCGCCGTGGGGATCGCCCAGCCGAAGTCGGGCTGGAACCACTCGTCCCACCAGCCGTCCAGGACCGAGAGGTTGAGGCAGCCGTTGAGAGCCGCCTTCATGCCGGACGTGCCGCAGGCCTCCAGCGGGCGCAGCGGGTTGTTCAGCCAGATGTCGCAGCCCGGGTAGAGCTTCTGCGCCATCGCCATGCCGTAGTCGGGCAGGAAGACGATGCGGTGGCGGACCCGGGGGTCGTCGGCGAACCGGACCAGCTCCTGGACCAGGCGCTTGCCGCCGTCGTCCGCCGGGTGCGCCTTGCCCGCCACGACGATCTGCAGGGGCCGCTCCGGGTGCAGGAGCAGTTCCATCAGCCGGTCGCGGTCGCGGAGCATGAGGGTGAGGCGCTTGTACGACGGGACCCGGCGGGCGAAGCCGATGGTGAGGACGTCGGGGTCCAGCACCCCGTCGATCCACCCCAGCTCGGCCGTTCCGGCGCCGCGCTGCCGCCACGAGGCGCGCAGCCGCGCGCGCACCTCGTCGACCAGCTGCTCGCGCAGGTTGCGGCGCAGCTCCCAGATGTCCTGGTCGGGAATGTCGGCGACGGCGTCCCAGCGGTCGGAGGCGCCGACGGTCAGCGCGTCCTCGGTGCGCTGGGCGCCGATCTGCCGGGCGCCGAGCCGGAACACCTCGGGGGCCACCCAGGTGGGGGCGTGGACGCCGTTGGTGACGGAGGTGATCGGCACCTCGTCGGGGTCGAATCCCGGCCACAGTCCGGAGAACATCTCCCGGCTGACGTGGCCGTGCAGCAGCGAGACGCCGTTGGCGCGCTGGCCCAGGCGCAGGCCCATCACGGCCATGTTGAACAGGTTGGGTTCGCCGCCGGGGTAGGTCTCCATGCCGAGCCGGAGCACGCGCTCGACGTCGATGCTCGGCAGCTCGGCGTCGGGGCCGAAGTGGTGGGCGACGAGCTCGCGGTCGAAGCGGTCGATGCCGGCCGGGACGGGCGTGTGGGTGGTGAAGACGGTCCCGGCGCGCACCGCCTCCAGCGCGGAGTCGAAGTCCAGCCCCTCGGCGCACAGTTCGGCGATGCGTTCCAGGCCGAGGAAGCCCGCGTGCCCCTCGTTGGTGTGGAACACCTCCGGCTCCGGGTGCCCGGTCAGCCGGCAGTACGTCCGCACCGCCCGCACTCCTCCTATGCCGAGCAGCATCTCCTGCAGCAGCCGGTGCTCGCTGCCGCCGCCGTAGAGCCGGTCGGTCACCCCGCGCTCGCCGAGGTCGTTCTCCTCGACGTCCGAGTCGAGCATGAGCAGGGGCACCCGGCCGACCTGGGCCAGCCAGATCCGGGCGTGCAGCCGCCGGCCGCCGGGCAGGGCGAGGGAGACCTGGGCGGGGGTGCCGTCGGGCTCGTTCAGCAGCGTCACCGGCAGCTCGTTGGGGTCGAGGACCGGGTAGTGCTCCTGCTGCCAGCCGTCACGGGAGAGCGACTGCCGGAAGTAGCCGTGCCGGTAGAGCAGTCCCACGCCGATCAGCGGGACGCCGAGGTCGCTGGCGGCCTTGAGGTGGTCGCCGGCCAGGATGCCGAGGCCGCCGGAGTACTGCGGCAGGGCGGCCGTGACGCCGAACTCGGGTGAGAAGTAGGCGACGGCGGCCGGGAGCCCGCCGGACTGCGCCTGGTACCAGCGCTCGCCGGTCACATAGTCGTTGAGGTCGTCCACGACCGCCGTCAGCCGGCGCAGGAACCGGCGGTCCTCGGCCAGCTCCGCGAGCCGCGCCGGCGACACGCTGCCGAGCAGCCGGACCGGATCGCCCTCGGAGGCGGCCCAGCGTTCGGGGTCGACGGACTGGAAGAGGTCGCGGGTCTCCGCATGCCAGGACCAGCGCAGATTGCGCGCGAGATCGCTGAGCGGCCGCAAGGGGTCGGGGAGAACGGGCCGGACGGTGAAACGACGGATAGCCTTCACTTTCCCACCTCGACGCGTGTGCCGTGCGGACGCACAACGCTGTGCGTCTCGTCGTCAACCACGACGTTATAGGTGCGAGGGGCTTCGTAACCACGGCGCGTCCAAGAGGGCGGCCACTGTCGCGGACAGTCCGAAAACCACCGCAACCTTCGCCGGTCCCCCATGGCCGACATGGCCGATTCACCCCCTGGGCCCTCTTGTGGGGCTTCTCACCGCACGAGAGGCTGCCGAAGGGGAGTCAAAGGGAGGGGAAAAACGACCATGGCACGGACGCGAAGCAGACGTCTGCGCCGGGCAGCGGGACCGACCGCGGTGGCCTGTGCCGCCGCGCTCTCGGCCGCCACCCTGCCCGCGCACGCCGCACCGGAGGGGCGGATACTCGGCGCCGGCCGGCCCGGCTCCGTCAGCGGCAGTTACCTGGTGACGCTCCAGGGGGGAACGAAGGCTCCGACGTCGGCGGGAAGGGGCATCGCCGAGAAATACGGTGCGCGAATCAGCCACACCTACGGCTCGGTCCTCAACGGCTACGCGATCGAAGCCGACGCGAGACAGGCGGCTGCGATCGCGGCCGACCCGCGCGTCGCCTCGGTGGCCCAGGACACCCGCGTCGCCCTCGACCGCACCCAGCGCACACCGCCGTCCTGGGGCCTGGACCGCATTGACCAGCCGGCCGCGCCACTGGACGGGAGGTACAGCTGGCCCTCCTCCGCCGGCGCCGGGGTGACCGTCTACGTGATCGACACCGGCATCCGGATCACCCACAAGGACTTCGGCGGGCGCGCGAGCTACGGCTGGGACTTCATAGGAAACGACAGGACCGCCTCGGACGGCAACGGCCACGGCACGCACGTCGCCGGGACCGTCGCGGGCACCGCGTACGGCGTGGCCAAGAAGGCGAAGGTGGTCGCCGTAAGGGTCCTCGACAGCTCCGGTTCCGGTACGACGTCGCAGGTCATCGCGGGGATCGACTGGGTGACCCGGCACGCGAGGAAGCCGGCGGTGGCCAACCTCAGCCTGGGCACCGTTCACAACGCCCAGCTCGACGCGGCCGTCCGCAACTCCATCGCCTCCGGTGTCACCTACGCCGTCGCGGCCGGGAACGACGGCATGCCGGCGGCCCTGCACTCCCCGGCGGACGTCAAGGAGGCCATCACGGTCGGCGCGACCGACCGCACGGACGCCCGGGCGGGGTTCTCCGACTACGGAGGCGCCGTCGACCTTTTCGCGCCAGGGGTGTCGATCACCTCGGCCTGGGGTACGAGCGACACCGCGAAGGCGACCTTCTCGGGCACGTCGATGGCGACACCGCACGCGACGGGCGCCGCCGCGCTGTACCTGGCCGGCCATCCGAGGGCCACGCCGGCACAGGTCGCCCGCGCCCTGTTCCGACTGGCGGTCTCCGGGGTAACCGGACGGGGACCCGGTTCGCCGGACGAACTGCTGCAGGTGCCGTCTTCTTAGGAACTACGTAGGAACTTCGTGGGAACTTGGCCCAGAGACGGCCCCGTTCGGTCACGAACGGGGCCAGTCTTGTGTGTAGACAAACGCGTGAGTAGTTAACAAAGTGCCGGAATGCTCACCCGAACAGGGTGGGAAGGCTCCTCCGGTACCTTTCACGACAGAAGCCACGCAGGACCCCCCTCCCCACAGCCAACCGGCCACCCACGTTGACGCGGACAGGAGCGGTCATGCCCGCCACGCACCACTCGTCAGCACCCCCGACACCCAGCGCCGAGACGCCCTGCGACCGGCCGGCCACCGCCGGCGTCGGACGCATCCCTGTCCTCGACGTCCGCCCGGTCGTCCAGCACGGCCGCCTCCCCGCGAAGGCGGTCACCGGAGAGTCGTTCGAGATCTCGGCCACCGTTTTCCGCGAGGGCCACGACGCCGTCGCCGCCAATGTCGTCCTCACCGACCCCGAGGGCCGACCGGGCCCCTGGACGCCGATGCGCGAGCTGGCCCCCGGTACCGACCGCTGGGGCGCCACCGTCACCGCCGGAGAACCCGGCCACTGGACGTACACCGTGGAGGCCTGGGGCGACCCGGTCGCCACCTGGCGCCACCACGCCCAGATCAAGATCCCCGCCGGCATGGACACGGAGCTGGTCCTGGAGGAGGGCGCACGGCTGTACGAACGGGCGGCCGCCGACGCGCCCGCGCCGGCATGCGACACCGTGCTGGCCGCGGCCGCCGCCCTGCGCGACGAGTCACGTCCGGCCGCCTCCCGGCTGGCGGCGGCGTTGACGCCGGAGGTGGACGCGGCGCTGGCCGCGCATCCGTTGCGGGAGCTGGTGACGGCCTCGGAGACGCTGCCGCTGCTGGTGGAGCGGGAGCGGGCGCTGTACGGCGCCTGGTACGAGTTCTTCCCGCGTTCGGAGGGGACCGCCGAGGAGCCGCACGGCAGTTTCCGGACCGCGGCCCGGCGGTTGCGGGCGATCGCGGCGATGGGTTTCGACGTCGTCTATCTGCCGCCGATCCATCCGATCGGCACCACGTTCCGCAAGGGCCGCAACAACACCCTCACCCCCGGCCCGGAGGATGTGGGGGTGCCGTGGGCGATCGGTTCGCCGGAGGGCGGCCACGACAGCGTGCACCCGCGGCTGGGCACGATGGAGGACTTCGCCTGGTTCGTGGAGCAGGCCCGCGCGCAGGGGCTGGAGATCGCGCTGGACTTCGCCCTGCAGTGCTCGCCGGACCATCCGTGGGTGCACAAGCATCCCGAGTGGTTCCACCACCGGCCCGACGGCACCATCGCCTACGCCGAGAACCCGCCGAAGAAGTACCAGGACATCTACCCCATCGCCTTCGACGCCGACATGGACGGGCTGGTCGCCGAGACGCTGCGGGTGCTGCGGGTGTGGATGGCGGCGGGGGTGCGGATCTTCCGGGTGGACAACCCGCACACCAAGCCGGTGGTGTTCTGGCAGCGGGTGATCGCCGAGATCAACGCCGCCGCCCCGGACGTGATCTTCCTGGCCGAGGCGTTCACCCGGCCGGCGATGATGCGCACCCTGGCCCAGATCGGTTTCCAGCAGTCGTACACGTATTTCACCTGGCGCAACTCCAAGCAGGAGCTGACCGACTACCTCACCGAGCTGTCGACGGACACGGCGGCCTACATGCGGCCGAACTTCTTCGTCAACACCCCCGACATCCTGCACGAGTACCTCCAGCACGGCGGCCGGCCCGCCTTCGAGGTCCGCGCGGTCCTGGCCGCCACCCTCTCGCCGACCTGGGGGGTGTACTCCGGCTACGAGCTGTGCGAGAACATCCCGCTGCGCCAGGGCAGCGAGGAATACCTGGACTCGGAGAAGTACCAGCTCAAACCCCGCGACTGGGAGACGGCCGAACGCCAGGGCCGCACCATCACCCCCCTGATCACCAAACTCAACACCATCCGGCGGGCGAACCCCGCCCTCCGCCAACTGCGCGACCTCCACTTCCACCACGCGGACCAGGACGCCGTCATCGCGTACTCGAAGCGGAGCGGATCGAACACTGTTCTGGTGGTCGCCAACCTCGACCCCCACCACACCCAGGAGGCCACGGTCTCGTTGGACATGCCGCAACTCGGCCTGGACTGGCACGAGTCGGTGCCGGTGCGTGACGAGCTCACCGGCGAGACCTACCACTGGGGCAGGGCAAATTACGTACGCCTCGAACCGGGCACTCGTCCGGCGCACGTGTTCACCGTCCTGCGACCGTCCACCCCGCAGATCGGAGGGTCACCCACCATATGATCGTCAACGAGCCCGTTCAGGACACCTTCGAGGACACGCCCGCCAAGGACAGGGACCCGGAGTGGTTCAAGCGCGCGGTCTTCTACGAGGTCCTCGTCCGCTCCTTCCAGGACAGCGACGGCGACGGCGTCGGCGACCTCAAGGGCCTCACCGCCAAACTCGACTACCTGCAGTGGCTGGGAGTGGACTGCCTGTGGCTGCCGCCCTTCTTCAAGTCGCCGCTGCGTGACGGCGGATACGACGTCTCCGACTACACGGCCGTCCTGCCGGAGTTCGGCGACCTCGCCGACTTCGTCGAGTTCGTCGACGCCGCCCACCAGCGCGGCATGCGGGTCATCATCGACTTCGTCATGAACCACACCAGCGACCAGCACCCGTGGTTCCAGGAGTCGCGCCGGGATCCCGACGGTCCCTACGGCGACTACTACATGTGGGCCGACGACGACAAACAGTACGGGGACGCCCGGATCATCTTCGTCGACACCGAGGCCTCCAACTGGACCTTCGACCCGGTCCGCAAGCAGTACTTCTTCCACCGGTTCTTCTCCCACCAGCCGGACCTCAACTACGAGAACCCGGCCGTGCAGGAGGAGATGATCTCGGCGCTGCGGTTCTGGCTGGACCTGGGCATCGACGGCTTCCGCCTCGACGCCGTGCCCTACCTCTACGCCGAGGAGGGCACCAACTGCGAAAACCTTCCGGCGACCCATGACTTCCTCAAACGGGTCCGCAAGGAGATCGACGCCCAGTACCCGGACACGGTGATCCTCGCGGAGGCCAACCAGTGGCCGGAGGACGTCGTCGACTACTTCGGCGACTACGAGTCCGGCGGCGACGAGTGCCACATGGCGTTCCACTTCCCGGTCATGCCGCGCATCTTCATGGCCGTACGGCGGGAGTCGCGCTACCCGGTCTCGGAGATCCTCGCCAAGACCCCCGCCATCCCCTCCGGCTGCCAGTGGGGCATCTTCCTGCGCAACCACGACGAGCTGACCCTGGAGATGGTCACCGACGAGGAACGCGACTACATGTGGGCGGAGTACGCCAAGGACCCGCGGATGCGCGCCAACATCGGCATCCGCCGCCGCCTCGCGCCCCTGCTGGACAACGACCGCAACCAGATCGAGCTGTTCACCGCCCTGCTGCTGTCCCTGCCCGGCTCGCCGATCCTGTACTACGGCGACGAGATCGGCATGGGCGACAACATCTGGCTCGGCGACCGCGACGCCGTGCGCACCCCGATGCAGTGGACACCGGACCGTAACGCGGGTTTTTCCTCCAGTGACCCCGGGCGGCTGTTCCTGCCGACCATCATGGACCCGGTCTACGGCTACCAGGTCACCAACGTCGAGGCGTCGATGTCGTCGCCCTCGTCGCTGCTGCACTGGACCCGCCGCATGATCGAGATCCGCAAGCAGAACCTGGCCTTCGGCCTCGGGTCCTACACGGAGCTCCAGTCGTCGAACCCGGCGGTGCTGGCGTTCCTGCGGGAGTACGAGGACGATCTGGTGCTGTGCGTGCACAACTTCTCCCGGTTCGCGCAGCCCACCGAGCTGGATCTGCGGATCTTCAACGGCCGGCATCCGGTGGAGCTGTTCGGCGGGGTGCGCTTTCCCGCCATCGGTGAGCTGCCGTACTTGCTGACCCTGGCGGGGCACGGCTTCTACTGGTTCCGGCTGCGCAAGGAGCCGTCGTAGGGCCACGCAGAACCCCGGGTGGAGCGTTTCCTCTGCCCCACCCGGGGCACGCATACGTAACACCCCGCCCACCCCGGGGAAAGGAATGTGACGTTATGGCGGAAACGGTCACACTTTCCGGCAAGACCAGCCCTGGCCTGCTGGAATCCCTGGACCCATTGCTCAGGGAATGGTTGCCGAGGCAGCGCTGGTTCGCGGGCAAGGGACGCCCGGTCACCGGATTCTCACTGGTAGAGGCCACCGAGCTGTTGCCGGCCGGCGGCAAGCTGGGCCTGTACCACCTGCTGGTGCGCGCCCATCAGCCGCTCACCCTGGGTGCCGAGCCGCACCCCGGTGACTGCTACCAGCTCCTGATAGGCGTGCGCGAGGCGCTGCCGCCCCGGCTGGCGCCCGCGCTGATCGGACACGTGGAGGACGGCCCGCTCGCCGGCCGGACAGTCTACGAGGCCCTGTACGACGGCCGGTCCGCCGAGGTGCTCCTGGAGGCCCTGCGCTCCGAGGCCCGCATCGGCGGGCTGCGCTTCGAGCGCGAGGCCGGCCACGAGATCCGCTCCGGACTCGTCCCACGCGTGGTGACCGCCGAGCAGTCGAACTCCTCCGTCATCTATGGAGATACGTTCATTCTGAAGCTGTTGCGCCGGGTGGTGCCCGGCGTCAACCCCGATCTGGAGCTGCCGCTGGCCCTCGCCCGGGAGGGCTGCCCCCGGGTGCCGGCGCCGACGGCGTGGGTGCGGGCGGAGCTGGGCGGTGAGCCGTACGTGCTCGGCGTGCTGCAGCCCTTCCTGCAGGGCGCCTCCGACGGCTGGGAGCTGGCGCTGCGGGAACTCGCCAAGGGCGAGGACTTCGGCAGCGAGGCCCGGGCGCTGGGCCGCGCCACCGCCGAGGTGCACACCGCGCTGGCCCGCGCCCTGCCGACCGTCACGCTCGGGCACACCCAGATGCAGCTGCTGGCCGACGGCATGACGGAACGCCTCGACGCGGCCGCGCAGGCGGTGCCCGCACTGCGGCCGTACGCGCCCGCGCTGCGCACGGCGTTCACCGCGCTGGCCGACCTGGCCGCCGAGGGCCGTACCTGGACCGCGCAGCGGATCCACGGGGACCTGCACCTCGGACAGTGCCTGCGCTCGCCGGGCGGCCAGTGGTGGCTGATCGACTTCGAGGGTGAGCCGTCGAAACCGCTGGCGGAGCGGCGGATGCCGCAGCCGACGGAGAGGGACGTGGCGGGCATGCTGCGGTCCTTCGACTACGCGGCCCACTCCGCCGAACGGCCCGACGAGGGCTGGGCCGAGACCTGCCGGGCCGCCTTCTGCACCGGATACGCCGAGGTCAGCGGCCAGGATCCACGCACCGACCCGGTGCTGCTGCGAGCATACGAAACGGACAAGGCGATATACGAGGTGCTCTACGAGGCCCGCCACCGCCCCGAATGGCTGTCCGTCCCGATGGCGGCGATAGAGCACTACGCCACGTCCGACCTGTACTGAACCGACCGACCCTCGCCGAGGAGGCGCCGCCCGTGACCCCCCGCCCCACGTCCAGCGGTTCGGATCCGAAGAGTCCGAAGAAAACGGCCGAGGAGACGGCCAAGAAGGCCGCGAAAACTGTGAAGAAGGTGGCGGAGAAGGCCGTCGCGCCGAAGAAGGCGCCGGCCGCCAGGAAGACGGCCGAGAAGACCACGCCCGAGAAGGCGGTCGCCGAGAAGGCCGCCGCGAAGAAGGCGACGCCCGTGAAGGCAGCGGCGCGCAAGGCCACGACGGGCGAGGGCACGGCGAAGAAGACCGCCGCGAAGAAGAGCCCGGCGAAGAAGGTCGTCGCGGCCAAGACCCCGGCCGAGAAGGCCCTCGCGAAGAAGGCGGTGGCGAAGAAGACCGCCGCGAAGAAGGCGGTGGCCGGGGAGACGGTCGCCGAGCAGGCCGTCGCCGCGAAGGCCGTCACGACGAAGGCGACCGCGAAGAAGGCGACCACCGCGGGGAAGACCGCGGCGGCACCGGCCCCCGTGAAGAAGGCGGCCGCGAAGAAGGCGGCCCCGTCGAAGACGGCCGCCAAGAAGACCCCGGCCGGGAAGGCCGCGACGAAGAAGGTCGCGGCCGAGGCGACCACCGTCGGTACCACCGCGTCCCAGGCCGTCGCCGCGGACACCACTGCCGCCGAGCACGCCGCCGCGAGTTCCTCCCGCGAGGTCACTGCGGCGGGTGCCGGCTCGCCGGCCCCCGTCCCCGTGCCGGAGGCCTCCGCCGCCCTGGACGCCGGCGACCGCGAGCGGCTGCTCGCCGGTACGCATCACGACCCGCACACCGTCCTCGGCGCCCACCTCGTCCCGGGCGGGGTCGCCTTCCGCGTCTTCCGGCCGTACGCGCTGGCCGTGACGGTCGTCGCGGGGGAGCTGCGGGCGGAGCTGCACGACGACGGGGACGGGTTCTTCTCCGCACTGGTGCCCCTGGCCGAGGTTCCGGCCTACCGGCTCCAGGTGACGTACGAGGGCACCGTCCAGGACACCGACGACGCCTACGGATTCCTGCCGACGCTGGGCGAGCTGGACCTGCACCTGATCGGGGAGGGCCGGCACGAGCAGCTGTGGACCGTGCTGGGCGCACACCCGATGACCCACCAGGGCGTGGCCGGCACCCGGTTCTCGGTGTGGGCGCCGAACGCGCGCGGAGTGCACGTGGCCGGCACCTTCAACTTCTGGGACGGCACCGGCCATCCCATGCGTTCCCTGGGCTCCTCCGGTGTGTGGGAGCTGTTCCTGCCCGGGGTCGGCGAGGGCGAGCTGTACAAGTTCCAGATCACCCGCCCGGACGGCTCGAAGACCCTGCGCGCCGACCCGCTGGCCCGCCGCACCCAGGAGCCGCCGGACACGTCGTCGATAGTGACCGCCTCCCACCACGAGTGGCGGGACGAGGAATGGCTCTCCCGGCGCGCGGAACTCCCCGCCCACCAGGCCCCCTTCTCCGTCTACGAAATCCATCTGCCGTCCTGGCGACCTGGTCTGACGTACCGTCAGCTCGCCGAGCAGCTGCCCGCGTACGTCAAGGACCTCGGCTTCACCCACGTGGAGCTGATGCCGGTCGCCGAGCACCCCTTCGGCGGCTCCTGGGGCTACCAGGTCACCGGCTTCTACGCGCCCACGGCCCGCCTCGGCACCCCGGACGACTTCCGGTATCTGGTCGACGCGCTCCACCAGGCCGGCATCGGCGTCCTGATGGACTGGGTTCCGGCCCACTTCCCGCGCGACGACTGGGCGTTGGCCGAGTTCGACGGGCGGCCCCTCTACGAGCACGAGGACCCGTTGCGGTCCGCGCACCCCGACTGGGGCACCCTGGAGTTCGACTACGGCCGCCGCGAGGTACGCAACTTCCTGGTGGCGAACGCCGTCTACTGGTGCGAGGAGTTCCACATCGACGGCCTGCGGGTCGACGCCGTGGCCTCCATGCTGTACCTGGACTACTCGCGCGAGCCGGGGCAGTGGGTGCCGAACGAGCACGGCGGCCGGGAGAACCTGGACGCGGTGGCGTTCCTGCAGGAGATGAACGCGACGGTGTACCGGCGGGTGCCGGGCGTGGTGACCATCGCCGAGGAGTCCACCGCGTGGGACGGCGTCACGCGGGCCACGCACCACCGCGGTCCGGGCGGCTTCGGCGGCCTGGGCTTCGGCCTGAAGTGGAACATGGGCTGGATGCACGACTCGCTCGACTACATGAGCCACGAGCCGGTCTACCGCAAGTACCACCACAACGAGATGACGTTCTCGATGGTGTACGCCTACAGCGAGAACTACGTGCTGCCGATCTCGCACGACGAGGTCGTCCACGGCAAGCGGTCGCTGGTGTCGAAGATGCCCGGCGACTGGTGGCAGCAGCGAGCCAACCTGCGCGCCTACCTGGCCTTCATGTGGGCCCACCCGGGCAAGCAACTGCTGTTCATGGGGCAGGAGTTCGCGCAGGGAGCCGAGTGGTCGGAGGCACGCGGGCCCGACTGGTGGCTGCTCGACCCGGGCTACGGCGCCCAGGCCGACCACCGCGGGGTGCAGGACCTGGTCCGCGACCTCAACACCGTCTACCGGCACACCCCGGCCCTGTGGGAGCAGGACACCGACCCGGCGGGCTTCGAGTGGATCGTGGGCGACGCGGCGGAGGACAACGTCTTCGCGTTCCTGCGGTTCGCCGCCGACGGCAGCCCCCTGCTGGCCGTCTCCAACCTCTCCCCCGTCGTCCGGCAGGACTACCGGCTGGGCGCCCCCGACGACGTACCGGCCTGGCACGAGTACCTCAACACGGACATCGGCAAGTACGGCGGCGGCGGCGTCACCAACGCGGACGTCGTCAAGCCCGAGCCGCAGGGCTGGCACGGCCGCCCGGCGAGCATCCGCCTGACCCTCCCGCCGCTCGCGACCATCTGGCTGCGACCGGCCTGACCGCGGGGCACCGACGCCGCTCGCCCGGGTGAGAGCACCTCTCACCCGGGCGAGCGGCGTCACTCACGCGGTGACCAGCGCCTTCGGCAGTCGTCCGGTGTGCAGGACGCCCAGCCGCTGGGTGGCCCGGGTCAGTGCCACGTACAGGTCGCTCGTGCCGTACAGCCCCGGCTCCACCACCAGCACGGAGTCGAACTCCAGCCCCTTGGCCTGCCGCGGGTCGAGGAGGACCACGGTCCTCGTCAGGTCGGGCTCGGCGCCCGCCGTCACGCCGTCCAGCCGCGCGGCGAGCCTGCGGTGGAGGTGGCGGGGGGCGATGACGGCGAGCCGGCCCTCGTCGGGGGTCAGCTCCTTCACCGCCTCCGCGACCGCGCCGGGCAGGTCGTCGGTGGCGCGGACCCAGGGCCGTACGCCGGTGGAGCGGATCGAGCTCGGCGGTTCGAAGCCGGGGTTCTCGGCGCGCACCACGGCCGCCGCGAGCTCCATGATCTCGGCGGGGGTGCGGTAGTTGACGCCAAGCCGGGTGTGCTCCCAGCGGTCCTCGACGTACGGCTGGAGGATCTGCTGCCAGGAGCCGACGCCCGCCGCCTCCGCGGTCTGCGCGGGATCGCCGACCAGGGTCATCGAGCGGGTGGGGCTGCGGCGCATCAGCAGCCGCCAGGCCATCGGCGACAACTCCTGCGCCTCGTCGACGATGATGTGCCCGAACGCCCAGGTCCGGTCGGCGGCCGCGCGCTCGGCGGCGCTACGGTGGTCGTCCTCCTCCTGGCGCTCGGCGAACCGTTCGGCGTCGATGATGTCGTGCGCGGACAGGACCTCGGAGTCCTCCTCGTCCTTGTCCTCGAACTCGTAGGTGCGCGAGGCGTAGGAGACGTCCAGCACGCCCTGCGCGTAGGCGACCTGCGTCTGCCGTTCGCGATCCGCGCGCGCCCGCGCCAGCCGTTCGTCCACGCCGAGCAGTTCGGCCGCCTCGTCCAGCAGCGGCACGTCCGCGACGGTCCACTCGCGGGTCACCGGGCGGCGGACGGCGGCGGCGTCCTCGTCCGGGAGGTAACCGACGGGGTCGGCGAGGAAGTCGGCGACCAGGCGCTGCGGCGTCAGCCGCGGCCAGAGCTGGTCGACGGCGGCCCAGACCTCGGGGTTCTCCGCGAGTTCGTCGCGGATCTGGGTGATGTCGGCCTCGTCCAGCAGGCTGCCGCCGTCGTAGGGGTCGGTGCCGACGCGCTCGGCGTACAGCTCGGTGAGGGTGTTGAGGATGTGGCCCTCGAAGTGCTCGCGGGCCACGTTGTGCGGCAGTCGGGCGGCCCGGGTCTTCTCGCGGGCGACCTTCACCAGGCCGTCGTCGAGCATCAGCACCTCCCGGTCGTGCTCGATCGCGATCACCGGGTCGGGCAGCGACTGCCAGTCGGCCACGACCTCGGCGAGGACGTCCGCCATGTCGGCGCGGCCCTTCACCGCGGCCGCCTCGCGGGAGTCGGTGGCCGTCACCTTCACGCCGGGGAACAGCTCCCCGACCGTGGCGAGCAGCACGCCCGTCTCGCCGAGGGAGGGCAGCACCTCGCCGATGTAGCCGAGGAAGGCGGGATTGGGGCCGACGATGAGGACGGCCCGCTTGGCAAGGAGTTCCCGGTGCTCGTAGAGGAGGTAGGCGGCCCGGTGCAGGGCGACGGCCGTCTTGCCGGTGCCGGGGCCGCCCTCGACGACCAGGACCCCGCGGTGCGGCGCCCGGATGATCTCGTCCTGCTCGGCCTGGATGGTCTGCACGATGTCGTGCATACGGCCGGTGCGGGCGGCGTCGAGCGCGGCGAGCAGGACGGCGTCGCCGGTCGGGTCCTCGTGTCCGGTGCGCTCCCGGTCGCCGAGGTCGAGGATCTCGTCGTGCAGGCCGGTGACGGTGCGGCCGCCGGTGGTGATGTGCCGGCGCCTGCGCAGGCCCATCGGGGTGTGGCCGGTGGCCAGGTAGAACGGGCGGGCGACCTCGGCCCGCCAGTCGATGAGGATCGGGGTGCGCTCGGCGTCGTCGGTGCGCAGGCCGATCCGGCCGATGTGGTGTTTCGTCCCCGAGGTGAGATCGATCCGGCCGAAGCAGAGCGAGCCGTCGACGGCGTTCAGCGCGGCGAGCAGTCCCGACCGCTCGGCGACCAGGATGTCCCGTTCGAGCCGGGCCTGCATGGGCGTGTTTCCCTGGGCGAGCGCGTCCGTGACACCGGCTTCGGTGCCTGCGCGCAGGGCGTCCACGCGGGCGTAAAGGGTGTCGATGAATTCCTGCTCACCGCGAATTTCATCGCTGTTTGACAATTCCACTCCCGCGCCGATATACTGTGCCTACTGAACTTCTTTGCGACCGAAATCCCATGAAGTCGCGAACCATTAAATATACGCAAGAAAATCCCCCGGGCGCAATTGCCCGGGGGATTTCTTCTTGTGCCGTCGGCTCAGAGAGCGTCCTCGATCTCCGCCAGGAGCCGCCGCTTGGGCCGCGCCCCCACCATCGACCGCACCGGCTCACCGTCCCGGAACACCATGAAGGTCGGCATGGACAGCACCTTGTAGGCGTTCGTCGTCTCGGGATTGGTGTCCACGTCCAGCTGGACCACCTTCAGCCGCTCGCCCTCCTCCGCGGCGAGCGCGCTCAGCACCGGCCCCATCTGCCGGCACGGCGGGCACCAGTCGGCGGTGAACTCCACCAGTACCGGCAATGCCGAGCCGATGACCTCGGTCGTGAAATCCGCGTCGGTCACCTCGGAAACACCCGCAGCCCTGATCACAATCCCTGCCCTCCCAGTTCGCACAACGGTGGCTCCGTATCGAACGAGGCCAGCCGCACCCCGATCTGCGCCCGGACCGCCTGCAGCTCGCCGATCAGCTCGTCGAGTTCGGCCAGCTTGCGCCGGTAGACCGCGAGCGAGGCCGGGCAGGAGTCGCCCTCCGGATGTCCCGCGCGCAGACACTCCACGAAGGGCCGGGTCTCCTCCAGGTCGAACCCGAAGTCCTGGAGCGTCCTGATCTGCCGCAGCAGCCTCAGGTCGTTCTCGTCGTACGTCCGGTGTCCCAGCTCGTCGCGCCGCGCGGACAGCAGCCCGCGCGACTCGTAGTACCTGAGCGCTCGCGTCGTGGTCCCGGCCCGTGCGGCCAGCTCGCCGATTCGCATGAGTACGACGGTAGGCGTTGACGCCCGCGTCAAGGCAAGGCCGAACCGGCGGCGACGGCATGCGGAGGCCGGCCGGGATCTGAAGGCGCGAGCGACGGTCCACTGTGGTTCGCCTTCATGCGTCGGCCGTCGGCCCCGAGGCTTTCCGTCCCGGGGAGAGGGGACGGGCCGCGCGGGTCAGGGGATGTGCGGCCCGGGTCTAATGTCCGCAGACTGCCGGACCCGCACGACGGACGGGCCCGGCTGGTGTGCCTGGCCGACCGAGCGCTCGCGGCTCGGTCGGTCGCCCAGGACGTGGTCGCCGAGGTGGAGCAGGAGTGGGAGGCGCACCTGGGCAAGCGCCGCATGCACCAGCTGCGCGAAGCCCTGACCCTGCTCAGACAGATCACCGACCCGTGGGCCGGGGACGCCTAGACCGGGACCCCGGCCGCTTCCTCGACCTCCAGCAGGGAGGCGCTGCGGCGCTCCTCCTCGAACGCCCTGCGGCCGCCCCGCAGCCCGAACAGCCGCTTGGCAAGGGCGATGTAGAGCACGGCGAGGATGTTGAGGACGAGGGTGGTGATCTTCAGCCAGCTGACGTGCTCGGTGAGCTCGTAGATCTCCAGCGGCAGGAAGGCGGCGGTCGCGACGACCGTCAGGTACTCCGCCCAGCGCTTGGCGTACCAGAGGCCGACCGCCTCGACCAGCTCGATGAGCGCGTACGCCAGCAGCAGTCCGGCCACCAGCAGCAGCGTGGAGTGCTTGTAGCCGAACGTCTTCTGGATGGTGCCGACGACCGGCGAGTGGTCGAGGTCGTAGTGGAAGTGCCGGAAGACGGGCCGGAAGACGTCCAGGTACTCGTCGAAGAGCCGGCGCACCGCGTCCTGGCTGTTGCTGAACCGCCACACCGCCGCGGCCACCAGCACGATGAACACCCCGCGCACGGCCCGCTCGATCGCCAGGAAGCGCAGGATGAACAGATCGCGCAGCACCTTGCCGCGCGGCACGAGCGGCGCCTCGGACGCCGGCCCCGAGCCGTGCGGCTCACCGAGTACGAAGTCGCCGCAGCGCAGACAGCGCCACACCTCGCCGAGCGCGGTGTCGGCGTGCAGCCGGACACGGAGGCGGGGGTCGTCCGGCGCGTAGGTGACGTGCCCCTTGCGCGCACAGGTCCGCCGGTCCCAGTCGATCTTCATCCCCCGAGCCTCCATACGTGCCTACGGCCGTGCCGTCCCGGACGGTCCGGCACGGCACGGTAGTGCATCGACGTAAGAGACGACGGTCCGGGCGGGTCAGTTCGCCGCGCTGCCGACGAGTTCCCGTTCCTCCTGCTCCCGGGCCTCTTCACCGGCGCCCTTCTCGCTGCCGGGCAGCAGCAGGGCGACCACGACGGTGCCGATGCCCAGGACCACCGCTCCGATCAGGCTGGTGTGGGCGACCGCGGAGGAGAAGGACGAGCCGACCGCGTCGGCCATCTGCCGGGCGCCCGCGGCGAGTTCCCGCGCCTGCGCCTTGAGCTGCGCCGCCTGCTGCGGATCGGTCGCCCGCGCGGCCTGCGCGGCCGCCTGCCGCGCCTTCTCGGAGATGCCCTGCGCGACGGCGTATCCGGCGCCGACCGAGTCCTGGGCGGTGGCGAGTGTGGTGGCGGGGAGCCTGCTGCCGGCGGTGGCGTCCGAGAGGTGGCCGGAGTACGAGGTCGCCAGCAGCGAGCCGAGGATCGCGATGCCGAGCGAGCCGCCGAGCTCGATCGAGGTGTCGTTGACCGCGCCGCCGACGCCCAGCTGGGACTCCGGGAAGGCGCCCATGATGGCGTCCGTGCAGGGCGAGAGCGCCAGGCCGATGGCCAGGCCCAGGATGATCAGGGGGGCGAGGAAGTCGCCGTACGAGGACGTCGCGTCGATCCGGGTGAGCAGGGCGAGGGCGGTGGTGCCGCCGACCATGCCCGCGGTGACCGTCCACTTCATGCCGACCCTCGGGGTGAGCCGGCCGGTCACGGCCGAGCCGGCGAAGACGGCACCGGCGAGCGGGAGCATGCGCAGGCCCGTCTGCAGGGCGTCGTAGCCGAGAACGAACTGCAGGTGCTGGGTCAGGTAGTAGAAGGCGCCGAAGACGGCGAGGAAGAAGAGGGCGACGGCGAGGTTGGCGCCGGCGAAACCGCGGTGGGCGAACCGGCGGACGTCGAGGACCGGGCGCGGGTGGCGCAGCTCCCAGGCGACGAAGGCGAGCAGGCCGGCGCCGGCGACGACCGCGGCGGTGACCGCCTTGACGCCCCAGCCGAAGTGCGGGCCCTCGATGATCATGTAGACCAGCGAGCCGATCCAGACCACCGACAGCAGCCCTCCCACGTGGTCGACGCGGTCGCTGTGACCGGCCCTGGACGGCGGGACGAGGAAGAGCGAGGCGACGAGGGCGACGGCGGCGATCGGCACGTTGATCAGGAACGTCGAGGCCCAGCCGTGGTTCTTCAGCAGCGCGCCGGCGACGACGGGACCGGCGGCGATGGCGAGGCCCGCCGTGGCGGTCCACAGGGTGATCGCCTTGGCGCGTTCGGCCCGCGGGAAGGTCGCGGCGAGCAGGGAGAGCGTGGCGGGCATGATCAGCGCGGCGCCGGTGCCCATCACGGCGCGGGCCGCGACGACCGTCGCGGCGCTGTCGGCGAGGTAGCCGAAGACCGCACCGCCGGCGAAGACCGTGAGGCCGAGCAGGAGGGCGCCGCGGCGGCTGTACTTGTCGCCGATCGCGCCGAACAGCAGCATCAGCGCGGCGTAGGGGACGGTGTACCCGTCGATGACCCACTGCAGGTCGGCGCTGGACAGACCCAGGTCGCGGGTCATGTCGGGGGCCGCGACCGTGAGGGCGGTGTTCGCCATCACGATGATCAGCAGGCTCAGGCAGAGGACCAGGAGCGCCCACCAACGCCGGGCGTAGGGGCGCTCCGTCTGGTCGACCGGTTCGGTCAGGAAGAGTCGCATGGCAGGGGTGGCCTTCCTCGGCAACAGCGTGTCTTGCACGGTGGACTGGCACTGCGGGTTGCACAGCACTGTGCACTTGCACAACGATGTGTAATGTACGCCGATTGCACAGCCCTGTGCAAGTCGCTGCGGGGGAAGTGGGGAGAGGCACAATGTCAGCCATGACCACGGGTAGCAGCAGCCGCGCCGACGCCAACCGCCGCCGCATCCTGGACGTCGCGCTCGCCGAGCTGCTGCGCGACCCGGACGCGTCCATGGACCAGATCGCGCGCGCGGCGGGTGTCGTACGACGGACGGTCTACGGCCACTTCCCCAACCGTGAGGCGCTGGTCGGCACGCTCGTCGACGGGGCCGTGGAGGCGGTGGCGGCCGCGCACGCGGCGGGGCGGGAGAGGGCCGGGGATCCGGCGCAGGCATTGGCCTGCTCGGTCCTCGCGGTCTGGGAGGTCGCCGACCGCTACCGCATCCTGGTCTCCCTGGCCCAGCGCAGCGTCACCATGCGGGGCATCCGCGAGCGGCTCGCCCCGGTGCGCGAGGCCTCCGTCGCACTGCTGCGGGAGGGCCTGGACCGTGGCGTCTTCAGCTCCCCGCTGCCGGCGCCGGCACTGGCGTACGTGCACGAGCAGCTGCTCTTCGCGCTCATGGAGGCCGTGAACGACGGCCTGCTGCCGCCCGAGGAGGCGGGCCGCTCCGCGGCGGTCACCGCCCTGACGGCCGCGGGGGTACCGGCGTCACTGGCCGGCTCCCTGGTGACGAAGCTGGCCGACGCCTGACGCGGGTCCTGACGGGGCCCCGGACGCACGGAAGCCGAGCGGCGAGTCCACGGGGGGTGGGACTTCGCCACTCGGCTTCCGCGGCCGGGCGACTGGTCGACGGGGGGAGTGTTCAGTCGCCCGGTGCTCTCACCGGGATGCGGGGCTCAGGCCTTCGCCAGCTCCTTCTCGCCGCCCTGCTCGGGGATCTCGGCGTGGGGCTGGACGCCCTCGTCCAGGAGGGTCGTCTCGTCGAAGGGCAGCTCACCGGCGAGGACCTGCCGGACCCGCACCTTGTCGATCTCCTTGGTCCAGGTGCCGATCAGCACGGTGGCGACGGCGTTGCCCGCGAAGTTGGTCAGGGCGCGGGCCTCGCTCATGAAGCGGTCGATGCCGACGATCAGGCCGACGCCGTCCACCAGGGCGGGCTTGTGCGACTGCAGGCCACCGGCGAGCGTGGCGAGACCGGCGCCGCTGACGCCCGCCGCGCCCTTGGAGGCCAGCAGCAGGAAGAGCAGCAGCGGGATCTGCTCGCCGATCGACATCGGGGTGCCCAGGGCGTCGGCGATGTAGAGGGACGCCATGGTCATGTAGATCATGGTGCCGTCGAGGTTGAAGGAGTAGCCGGTCGGGACGGTGATGCCGACGACGGGCTTGCTGACGCCCAGGTGCTCCATCTTCGCGATGAGCCGCGGCAGCGCGGACTCGGAGGAGGAGGTGGACAGGATCAGCAGGAACTCCCTGGCCAGGTACTTGAACAGGGTGAGGATGTTCAGTCCCGCGACGGCCCGCAGCATGACGCCGAGCACGATGAAGACGAACAGCACGCAGGTCACGTAGAAGCCGAGCATCAGGACGGCGAGGCTCTTCAGCGCGTCGACACCGGCGGAGCCGACCACCGCGGCGATGGCGCCGAAGGCACCGATCGGGGCGGCCCACATGACCATGGCGAGGATGCGGAAGACGAGCCGCTGGATGTGCTCGATGCCGTTCAGGACCGGCCGGCCCGCCGGGCCCATCGCCTGCAGCGCGAAGCCGGCGAGCAGCGCGATCAGCAGGGTCTGCAGGACCTGGCCCTCGGTGAAGGCGGAGACGAACGTCAGCGGGATGATCGACAGGACGAAGTCGACGGGCGGCAGCGCGTCGGCGGACACCTGGTCGTGCCCGGAGGCCTTGATCGCGTTCGTGATGTGCAGCCCGTCGCCCGGGTGCAGGATGTTGCCGACGACGAGGCCGATGGTCAGCGCGACCAGGGACATCACCAGGAAGTAGCCGAGCGCGATACCGCCGACGGCACCGACCTTCGCGGCCTTGCGGACCGAACCGATGCCGAGCACGATCGTGCAGAAGATGATCGGCGAGATCATCATCTTGATCAGGTTCACGAAGCCGGTGCCGAGCGGCTTGAGCTCCACACCGGCGTCCGGCCAGATGAGCCCCACGGCGATGCCGAGTGCCACCGCCACGATGACGGCGATGTACAGGTAATGGGTGCGGTCCCGCTTGCGTGCGGGTGCGGCAGGTGCCGTATCGGGGGTGCTGGCGGCCACGGCTGCCCTCCTTGACGTCTTCGTCGGCATCACCGGCGTGCGGCTCACGTCCGGGGGATGGGGATGGGGGTGCGGTTCTCGACGGCGGCTGCGATGGCTGGAACCGAATGTCCCGCTTCCGCTCGCTTCCGCATTGCGGTGACTATCCCGTGCGGCTGTGAGGGCGGTCACCCTTCCGTTCATTTAGTTCACCATCGGCCTGCGAGGCACACTGACGGCATGCGCATCCCCCTCCCCCGACCCCGCAGCCTGGCCGGTCAGCTGTTCGCCATGCAGGCAGTGCTGATAGCGGTGGTCGTGGCCGGATACGCACTGTTCACGTACGTCACCGACCAGCGGCAGGCGCAGGACGCGGCCGCCCGCCAGGCCATGGCGGTCTCCCGCTCCATCGCCGACGCCCCGTCCGTGGTGGCCGCGATCCACACCCCGAACCCCACGGCCGAGCTCCAGCCGTACGCGCTGCGGGTGATGCGCGGCGCCGACGTCGACTTCGTCACGATCATGGATACGCGGGGCATCCGCTGGACCCACCCCCGCGAGGAGGAGATCGGCAGGCACTTCCGCGGCACCATCGAGCCCGCCCTGCACGGCACGTCCTTCACCGAGACCTACACCGGTACGCTCGGCGCCTCGGTCCGGGCGGTCACCCCGATCTACGACCACGGCCGGATCATCGGACTGGTCAGCGCGGGCATCGAGGTGAAGGTGATCAGCAAGCAGGTGCAGGACCAGGTGTGGGCCCTGCTCGGGGTCGCGGCCGGCGCCCTCGTCCTCGGCGCGGTCGGCACGTACGTCGTCAACGCCCGCCTGCGCCGGCACACCCACGGCATGAACGCGGCCGAGCTCAGCCGGATGCACGACTACCACGAGGCCGCGCTGCACGCGGTGCGCGAGGGGCTGCTGATGCTGGACGGCCAGTACCGGGTGGCGCTGATCAACGACGGGGGCCGGGAGTTGCTGGGGTTGCCGTCGGAGCAGTCCGAGGAGGACGTCGTCGGCAGGTCGGTCGCGGACCTCGGGCTGCCCGCGCCGCTGACCGGGGCGCTGCTCGCCTCCGAGCCGCGGGTGGACGAGGTGCATCTGACGAACGACCGGGTGCTGGTGGTGAACACGTCACCGGTGTCGGGCGGCGAGCGCCGGGGCACCGTGGTCACGCTGCGAGACGTGACCGAACTGCAGTCCCTGATGGGCGAGTTGGATTCCGAGCGGGGCTTCACGCAGGCGCTGCGCTCGCAGGCGCACGAGGCGGCGAACCGGCTGCACACCGTCGTGTCCCTGATCGAGCTGGGCCGCGCGGAGGAGGCCGTCGACTTCGCCACGGCCGAACTCGAACTGGCCCAGGCCCTCACCGACCAGGTGGTGGCGGCGGTGAGCGAACCGGTCCTGGCGGCGCTGCTGCTGGGCAAGACGGCGCAGGCGAACGAGCGGGGTGTGGAACTGGTGGTGTCGCAGGACAGCCGCCTCGACGACGGCCTGTTGCCGCCCTCGCTGCCGGCGCGGGACCTGGTGACGATCCTCGGCAACCTGATCGACAACGCGGTCGACGCGGCGCAGGGCAGCCTGCGGGCGCGGGTGACGGTGACGGCGTACGCGGAGGGCACCGAACTCGTCCTGTGCGTCGCGGACACGGGCGACGGAGTGGACCCCGCCCACGCCGACCTGGTCTTCCAGCGGGGCTTCACCACGAAGCCCGCCGGGCCGGGGGGCCGTGGCCTGGGGCTGGCCCTGGTCCGGCAGGCTGTGCAGCGGCACGAGGGCTCGCTGTCCGTGGCGGAGGCGGACGGCGGTGGAGCGGAGTTCGTGGTGCGGTTGCCGTTGGCGGAGGAGAGCGCTGTGGTCCCTGGGCGTGGCATATGACGAGCGGACAGCCCATCCGGGTGCTGGTCGTGGAGGACGACCCGGTGGCCGCGGACGCGCATGTGATGTACGTCGGCCGGGTGCCGGGGTTCGTCGCGGTCGGCAAGGCGCACAGCGGGGCGGAGGCGCGCCGGCTGCTCGACCGGCAGGCGGTGGACCTGCTCCTGCTCGACCTGCATCTGCCGGACGTGCACGGGCTGCAGTTCGCGCGGTCGCTGCGGGCGGCGGGACATCACGCGGACGTGATCGCGGTGACCTCGGCGCGGGATCTGACGGTGGTGCGGGAGGGAGTCTCGCTGGGGGTCGTGCAGTACGTCCTGAAGCCGTTCACCTTCGCGACCCTGCGCGACCGGCTCGTGCGGTACGCCGAGTTCCGGGGGGCCGCGGGCGAGGCCAGCGGCCAGGACGAGGTGGACCGGGCCCTGGCCGCGCTGCGGGCGCCCGGCCCGGCGGCACTGCCGAAGGGGCTCAGCGGACCGACGCTGGAGCGGGTGACCGTCGCGTTGCGTGACAGCGGGGAGGGCATGACCGCCGCGGGAGTGGCCGAGGCGGTGGGGATCTCCCGGATCACGGCGCGACGGTACCTGGAGCATCTGGTGGAGGCGGGCAGGGCCGCGCGGGCTCCGCAGTACGGGACGGTGGGGCGGCCGGAGTTGCAGTACCGGTGGGTGAGCGGCCCGTAGGGCGTGCCGGATGGGACTCTCGAACGCGCCCTACGGCTGTCAGGCGAACGGCCAGGCGTACAGCAGGATCTGGGAGCCCAGGACGACGACGGTGAGCGCCTCGAACAGGGACAGTGCGAGCAGGCCGGGGGTGGTCTGGCCGGCGGCCCAGTAGACGGTGAGGCCGGCCAGGGGAACCGCGCAGAAGGCCAGCAGGTCGATCACACTCTGGATGATCTTGCGCGAGCGGCGGCGGGGGTCGCCGCGGTGGCCCGTCTCCCACCCGAAGGCCCGCTCGGTCCGGGCGAGTTCGGCCAGCCGCGGCCCCAGGTCCTCGCGCACGTAGGTGCCGATCGCGGAGATCTTGTCGTCGTTGACGAGGTACGTCCAGCCGAGGACGACGGTGACGGGCGGCAGCGCGAGCAGCATGGCGGACTGCTTGGCCTGGGCGGCAGCGGCGATGACGGCGGCGACGATGGTGAGGGTGACGTAGAGGAGGTTGTCGCGGAAGCCGATACGGGTCTTCTGCTCGTCCTTGAGAGTCTGGTACTCGGCGAGAAGCAGCTGGGCCGTGGTGACCTCTCGCTCGGGCATGTCGTCTCCCCCGGGTCCGCGCCAACACGACGTCTGTGCAGGTCACTTGGAAGTACCTTAAGGGAGTGACGCAACCCACTGCGGCGGTGCTGACCGCCTTGTCGCTGGAGTTCACGGCGGTACGGGAGCACCTGACGGACATCCGCAGGGTCCGGCACCCGAGGGGGACGGCCGCCTCGGTGGGCCGCCTGCCGGGCACCCCGTGGGAGGTGGCCCTGGTGGAGCTGGGCGAGGGGAACCTGACGGCCGCGGCGCTGACGGAACGGGTCGTGTCGTGGCTGGACCCGGAGGCGGTGCTGTTCGTCGGGATCGCCGGCGCCCTCAAGAGCGACATCGAGGTGGGCGACGTGGTCGTCGCGACCAAGGTGTACGGCATCCACGGCGGCAAGGAGACCCCGGACGGTTTCCTGGTCCGGCCCGAGGCGTGGCGGGCCTCGCACCGTCTGGAGCAGGCGGCGCGGGAGGCGCTGCGGGACGACCCGCGGGCCCACCTGAAGCCGATCGCGGCGGGCGACGTCGTACTGGCGTCGGCCCGCTCGGCCTTGGCGGCGCAGCTGAAGGCGCACTACGGCGACGCGGCCGCCGTCGAGATGGAGGGGGCGGGCGTGGCGAGCGCCGTACACCTGGCGGGCGGGGACGCGCTGGTGATCCGGGGGATCAGCGACCGGGCCGACGAGGGCAAGTCGCATGCCGACGAGGGAGGTTCGCAGCCGAGGGCGGCGGCGAACGCGGCCGGGGCGGCGGTGGCGGTGCTGCGGGAACTGCGCCCGTCACGGACGGCGGCAGCGGGCCGTGGAGGGCCGGACGCCGGAGAGGGGGCCCGCCCGACGGCGACGTACGGAGGGGATCACCTCGACTTCCGTGGCAGCACCTTCAACGGCCCGTTCGTCGCCAAGCGGGTGGAACGCCCGGGCGGCGAGCGGTAGTTCGGGGTTGCGAGCGGCACACGACCCCGGCCGTGCCGATCTCGCGCACACGCATTGACCTGACTAGACCACTCCACTTACGTTCACCGGGCAGTCATCCCGCGCCACGACGAAGTGCAGCCGCAGGAGGTCATGCCCGTGCGCCCCACCGCCGCCTTCCCCCTCCTCCCCGTCCTCCTCACCACCGCCCTTGCCGCGACCGCCCTCACGGCCTGCGGCAGCGGCTCCGGCAGCAGCCCGGACACCGTGAAGGTCTCCTTCAAGCAGTCCACGGACAACTCCATCAAGGTGATGGACGGCTATCTCGCCGACATCAAGAAGCAGTTCGAGAAGAAGTACCCGGGCAAGAAGGTCGAGCTGATCCCGATCAAGGCCCCGGACTCGGAGTACTACACCAAGGTCCAGCAGATGCTCCGCTCCCCCAAGACGGCGCCCGACCTGGTCTACGAGGACACGTTCCTCATCAACTCCGACATCACCAGCGGGTACCTGAAGCCGCTCGACCCCTACCTCGCCAAGTGGCCCGACTGGAAGCAGTTCATCGACACCGCGAAGAACGCCGCCAAGGGCGAGGACGGCAGGACGTACGGCGTCCCGGACGGCACCGACACCCGGGGCCTGTGGTTCGACAAGGGGATCTTCAAAAAGGCGGGGCTGCCCGCCACCTGGCAGCCGAAGAGCTGGGACGACGTCCTCTCCGCCGCCCGCGCCATCAAGAAGAAGGTCCCCGGCGTCACCCCGATCAACGTCTACACCGGCAAGCCCGCCGGTGAGGCGGCGACGATGCAGACCTTCGAGATGCTGCTCTACGGCACCGGCGACGGCACCTCCGACCCGCTGTACGACCGGGCGTCGAAGAAGTGGATCGCGGGGAGCCAGGGGTTCAGGGACGCGCTGTCGTTCGTGCACACCGTGTACCGGGAGAAGCTCGGGCCCGACGTCTCCACAGCCCTCGACCCCAACATCCAGACCATCGTGGCCGGCGACCTCCTGCCCAAGGGCAAGCTGGGCATCGCCCTCGACGGGTCGTGGCTGCCGCAGGCCTGGCTGAAGGGCAGCGGGCACGAATGGCACGAGTGGTCCAGCGAGTTGGGGCTGGCGCCCATGCCCACCCAGCACGGGCAGGCACCCGGCAAGGTGAGCATGTCCGGCGGCTGGACCTGGGCGGTCCCCGCCAAGGCCGGCAACCCCGACCTGGCCTTCGACTTCATCAGGACCATGCAGACCAAGGCGAACGCCGAGAAGTGGTACGTCGCCAACTCCGGCATCGCGGTACGCAAGGACGTCGCGAGCGACCCGGCGTACGCCAGGGCACAGCCCGGCATCAAGTTCTTCACGGACCTGGTGGCCAGCACCCACTACCGGCCCGCCTACCCCGCGTACCCGAAGGTCTCCACCGCCATCCAGGAGGCGATGGAGGGCGTCACGACGGGTGACACGTCCGTCGACGAGGCGGCGAGCGGCTACGACGACGCGCTCAAGGACGCCACCGACGACCAGGTCGTGCGGAAGTGAACGGCGGCCCCCGCCGATGACCGCCGCACTCCCGCACCCGAAGACGGCCGACGGCGGCCCCGAGACCACCGGTTCCGTCCCCCCGGGCCCGTCGTCCGGTCGCCGCACGCCCGGCGCGGGCGTCCGCCGCGCCCTGCTCCGGGCACTGCCCGTCTCCCCCGCCCTGGTCCTGCTGCTGCTCTTCCTCGCCGGCCCGATCGCCTACTGCGCCTACATCGCCTTCACCGACCTCCAGCTCACCGGCCAGGCCCACTCCTCCTTCGTGGGTCTGGCGAACTTCCGCAAGGCCTTCGCCGACGACGAGTTCCTGAACGCCGTATGGCTGACCCTCGTCTTCACCGTCGTGTCGTCCCTGCTCGGCCAGAACACGCTGGGCCTGGCCCTGGCCGCCCTGATGCAGCGCGCCTCGAAGCCGGTGCGCACGCTCACGGGCGGGGTCGTCATCACGGCGTGGGTCCTGCCGGAGGTGGTCGCGGGGTTCCTGCTGTACGCGTTCTTCCGTCGCGAGGGCACCCTGGACGCCATCCTGCGGTGGCTCCATCTGCCCTCCCAGAACTGGCTGTTCACCCTGCCGATCCTGGCGGTGTCGTTCGCCAACGTCTGGCGGGGCACGGCCTTCTCGATGCTGGTCTACTCGGCCGCGCTGAACGAGATCCCCAGCGAGATCACGGAGGCGGCGGAGGTCGACGGCGCGGGCGGCTGGCGCCGGCTGTGGCACATCACGCTGCCCATGATCCGCCGCTCCATCGGTACCAACCTCATGCTCAACACCCTGCAGACCCTGTCCGTGTTCGGTCTGATCTGGGTGATGACGCGCGGCGGCCCCGGCAACAAGAGCCAGACCCTGCCCCTGTACATGTACGAACAGGCCTTCCAGAACAGCATGATCGGCTACGCCACGGCGGTCGCCCTGCTCCTGCTCGTGGTCGGCTCGCTGTTCTCACTGGTCTATCTGCGCCTGCTGCGGACGGAGGTCTGATCCCCCATGGCCCCCACTGTCACCCTCGCCGCCCGCCGCCGCAGCCGCCGGCTGGCCGCCGACGCGGGCCTGCTGGCGGTCGCCGCCGCCTTCTCGCTCCCGCTGGCCTGGGTCCTGCTGTCCTCGGTGGACCCGCACGCGGACCTCAGGGTGAAAGCGCCCGACGGCCTCACCCTGGCCAACTTCGACGCGATCCTGAAGCAGGACATCACCTTCACCCCGCTCCTCAACAGCCTGATCCTGTGCGGCGGAGGAACCCTGCTGACGGTGGTGTGCGCGGCGCTCGCGGCCTACCCGCTGTCCCGCTTCCGCTCCCGCCTGAACCGGCCCTTCCTCCTCACGATCCTGTTCGCGACGAGTCTGCCGATCACCGCGGTCATGGTCCCCGTCTACGCGCTGTTCGTCCAGGTGAACCTGATCGACACCATGCAGGGCACGATCCTGTTCTTCGCCGCCTCCCAACTCCCGTTCGCCATCTGGCTGATGAAGAACTTCATGGACGGGGTGCCCAAGGAGCTGGAGGAGGCGGCATGGACGGACGGGGCGTCGTCGCTGCAGTCCCTCGTCCGCATCGTCCTGCCGCTGATGGGGCCCGGAGTGGCGGTGGTGACGGTGTTCTCCTTCGTGATGATGTGGGGGAACTTCTTCGTCCCGTTCATGCTGCTGCTGACACCGGACCAGATCCCGGCGAGCGTGAGCATCAACGAGTTCTTCGGCAACCGGGGAATGGTGGCGTACGGACAGCTCGCGGCGTTCTCGATCGTCTACTCGACGCCGGTGATCCTGCTGTACGTGCTCATCGCCCGGCGGCTGGGCGGGGGGTTCGCACTGGGCGGGGCGGTGAAGGGGTGACTTCACGCCACCCGCCGGCGGGCCGACCGTGCGAACCCCTCTTCGAGGCCCGCCCGCACGGACGGCACCCGCGGAATGCCGTCCGGGCCGGCTGTGCGGTCGCGCCCGGGACCCGGCGCGCGCACAGGTCCGCGAATATGCCCCTCTACCTTGCCATTCGCCTCGCGCGCGAAGATCGACCTCACCGTCCGTGACGCGCGCCCGCGGCCCGCCGTCCTCGCCGCCGCGTCCGGTCCGGTGCAGGATGATCTCCGGAACGCTCCCGGACACCCCCGAGCCGTACGTTCCTACAATCCGTGATCCTGGCCGAACAGACCGTAGTCACTGCACCCCGGGGGCCCTACGTTGTGCCCGTGCGCCATCCCTCACACCACCCGGACCCCCACCCCAACCGCCCTATCCACCCCACCCGGCCGCCCCAGCCGGCCCCGCCCTTCGACTCCACCGCCGCCCGCCGGCTGCGCACGGCGCTCAACATGGGCCCGGAGCACGTCGCCTACGGACTGTGCTCCTCGTACGGGCTCCCCTATGTCACCCCCGATCTCGTGATCGCCTGGGAACGCGGGGTCGTCTCCCCCACCAACCCCGAACTGGCCGCGCTCGCGGGTGTGCTGTGGTGCTCCCCCGCCGAACTCATCGGCAGGCCGCGCACCCTGCGCGAACACCGCCTGGCCCGCGGCCTCGCCCCCGAGGACGTGGCCCGCGGCGTCGGCCTGGAACTCCTCGCCTACCTGCACATGGAGGAGCACAACACCTGGCGCGGCAGCGACCGTCAGTCGGCCGCCCTCGCCGACCTGCTCGATCTGTCGCTGCCGGACTTCGTCACCGTCACGGGACGCGAGCCGAAGCTCGCCGACGCCCTGCGCGGCGCGGTGACCACACGCTGGCAGGCCTACGTCCGCCCGGTCGCCAGGATGGTGCCGCTGGACCGGCGCCTCCTGGAGGACACCCTCCAGGAGCTGCACCAGGACTACCAGGGGCAGATGGTCGCCTCACTGAGCTGGGGCGACGGAAGCGCGGCGAGCGACGCCGGCCGGGCGGGACGGGACCTCCTGGACCGGATCGTCGACCATTTCTGGGGCGCCGTGCAGGACAACACCCGCTGAGCGCTCCGCTGGATGTGCGGGACTGGGCCGTCGGGCACCCGCGGGTCCGTCGTGGCTGGTCGCGCGGTTCGGTCGCGCCCCTTCAGGGCGCGACCGAACCGCAGCGGCCCCCACCAAGTCCGCTTTGCGGGCCCTAGAACACCGACTCCGCCTCGTCCATGCGGTCCTTGGGCACCGTCTTCAGCTCGGTCACCGCCTGCGCCAGCGGCACCATCACGATGTCGGTGCCCTTCAGCGAGGTCATGTTGCCGAACTCACCCCGGTGCGCCGCTTCCACCGCGTGCCAGCCGAAGCGCGTGGCGAGCACGCGGTCGTACGCCGTCGGTACGCCGCCGCGCTGGACGTGGCCGAGGATGACCGGCTTGGCCTCCTTGCCGAGGCGGCGCTCCAGGTCGTACGCGAGTGCCGTACCGATGCCCTGGAAGCGCTCGTGGCCGAACTTGTCGATCTCGCCCTTGCCGTAGTCCATGCTGCCCTCGACGGGATGGGCGCCCTCGGCCACGCACACGACCGCGAACTTCTTGCCGCGCGAGAAGCGCTCCTCGACCATCTCGGCCAGGTCCGCCGGGTCGAAGGGACGCTCGGGCAGGCAGATGCCGTGCGCACCGGCGGCCATGCCGGACTCCAGGGCGATCCAGCCCGCGTGGCGGCCCATGACCTCGACGACCATCACCCGCTGGTGGGACTCAGCGGTCGTCTTCAGGCGGTCCATCGCCTCGGTGGCGACGCCGACCGCGGTGTCGAAGCCGAAGGTGCGGTCCGTGGAGGAGATGTCGTTGTCGATGGTCTTCGGCACACCGACCACCGGCAGACCGGCGTCGGACAGCATCCGGGCCGCCGTCAGCGTGCCCTCGCCGCCGATCGGGATGAGCGCGTCTATGCCGAATGCCTCGACCATGTCCTCGGCCCGCTCGCAGGCCTCGCGCAGGCGGTCCCGCTCCAGGCGCGACGAGCCCAGGATCGTGCCGCCGCGGGCCAGGATGCCGCTGACCGCGTTGAGGTCGAGACTGCGGTAGCGGCCGTCGAGCAGGCCGGCATAGCCGTCCTCGAAGCCGATGACCTCGTCGCCGTAGTTGTCGACCGCTCGGTGCACGACCGATCGGATCACGGCGTTCAGGCCTGGGCAGTCGCCGCCTGCGGTGAGAACCCCGATGCGCATCGTGCTGTGTCTCCTGCTCGCTGTTGATACCGGTGAGCCAGTCCGATTGTTTCATGTCCGGAGACGGTCACCGATCCCCCCTTGTCCGGCACAGGGCCATGGGTCCCGGTGCGACCCCCGCCACAGGTCCTGACATGGGGGACGAATGCTGACGGGCGCCTTATCCAGCCCCGGGGGTATTGTCAAGTAGGTTCCGCTCACCTCGGTGGGCGATTTTCACGAGCTCCCATATGACCGGTATGGACTCGGGCCGAACAGCGACGGACGAGCGACGAAACGGAGAGCACGCGTGACGCGCAGCGTGTACGTGACCGGTATCGACCGCGGCGACGGCCGCCAGGTCGTCGAGCTGGGGGTCATGGAGCTCCTGACCCGGCAGGTCGACCGGGTGGGGGTGTTCCGGCCGCTGGTCCACCACAGCCCCGACCGGCTGTTCGAGCTGCTGCGCGCCCGCTACCGGCTCTCCCAGGACCCGGGGACCGTCTACGGCATGGACTACCACGAGGCCTCCGCGCTCCAGGCCGAGCGGGGCACCGACGAGCTGGTGTCCGTCCTCGTCGACCGGTTCCACGCCGTGGCCCGCGACTTCGACGTCGTCCTCGTCCTCGGCACCGACTTCGCCGACACCCAGCTTCCCGACGAGCTGTCCCTCAACGCCCGCCTCGCCAACGAGTTCGGCGCCTCGGTCATCCCGGTGGTGGGCGGCCGCAAGCAGACCTGCGAGTCCGTGCTCGCCGAGACCCGCAACGCCTACCGGGCGTACGACGGCCTGGGCTGCGACGTGCTCGCCATGGTGGCGAACCGGGTGGCCCGGGAGGACCGGGACGAGATCGCGGGGAAGCTGGACTCGCGGCTGCCCGTGCCCTGTTACGTCCTGCCCGACGAGCCCGCCCTGTCCGCGCCGACCGTCTCCCAGATCGCCCAGGCGCTGGGCGCGAAGGTCGTGCTGGGCGACGACTCGGGGCTGGCCCGGGACGCGCTCGACTTCGTCTTCGGCGGCGCCATGCTGCCGAAGTTCCTCAGCGCCCTGACCCCCGGCTGCCTGGTCGTCACCCCGGGCGACCGCGCCGACCTGGTCGTCGGCTCACTGGCCGCGCACAGCGCCGGCACCCCGCCGATAGCCGGCGTGCTGCTCACCCTGGGCGAGGCGCCCGACGAGAACGTCCTCACCCTCGCCGCCCGCCTGGCGCCCGGCACCCCGGTGCTCTCCGTGCCCGGCATGAGCTTCCCGACGGCCGAGCAACTCTTCGCCCTGGAAGGCAAGTTGAACGCGGCCACGCCGCGCAAGGCCGAGACCGCGCTCGGGCTCTTCGAGCGGCACGTCGACACCACCGACCTCATCCGGCGCGTCTCCGCCCCCAGCAGCGACCGCCTCACCCCGATGATGTTCGAGCACAAGCTGCTCGAACAGGCCCGCGCCGACAAGCGCCGGGTCGTCCTGCCCGAGGGCACCGAGGAGCGCATCCTGCACGCCGCCGAGGTGCTGCTGCGCCGCGGCATCTGCGACCTCACCCTGCTCGGCCCGGTCGACCAGATCCGCAAGAAGGCCGCCGACCTCGGCATCGACCTGGGCGACTCGCAGCTGATCGACCCGGCCCGCAGCGAGCTGCGCGACTCCTTCGCCGAGAAGTACGCCGACTTCCGCGCCCACAAGGGCGTCACGGTGGAGCTGGCCTACGACGTGGTCAGCGACGCGAACTACTTCGGCACGCTGATGGTCCAGGAGGGGCTGGCCGACGGCATGGTCTCGGGATCCGTGCACTCCACGGCGGCGACCATCCGGCCCGCCTTCGAGATCATCAAGACCAGGCCGGGCGCCGACATCGTCTCGTCGGTGTTCTTCATGTGCCTCGCCGACAAGGTGCTGGTCTACGGCGACTGCGCGGTGAACCCCGACCCGGACGCCCGGCAGCTCGCCGACATCGCCATCCAGGCGGCCACCACCGCCGAGCAGTTCGGCGTGGAGCCGCGGATCGCGATGCTGTCGTACTCGACCGGCACCTCCGGGTACGGGGCCGACGTCGACAAGGTGCGGGAGGCGACGGAGCTGGTGCGGCAGCGGCGGCCCGACCTGAAGATCGAGGGGCCGATCCAGTACGACGCCGCCGTGGAGCCGACCGTCGCGGCGACCAAGCTGCCGGAGTCGGACGTGGCCGGGCAGGCGACAGTGCTGATCTTCCCCGACCTCAACACGGGCAACAACACCTACAAGGCGGTGCAGCGTTCGGCCGGCGCGATCGCGGTCGGCCCGGTGCTGCAGGGCCTGAACAAGCCGGTCAACGACCTGTCCCGGGGCGCGTTGGTCTCGGACATCGTCAACACCGTGGCCATCACCGCCATCCAGGCCCAGACCCCGACACAGAAGGCGACCGTCCAGTGAGCGCGTCCCGCGTCCTCGTCCTCAACTCCGGCTCCTCGTCGGTGAAGTACCAGCTCCTCGACATGCGGGACAGCACCCGGCTGGCCATGGGGCTCGTCGAGCGCATCGGCGAGCAGTCCTCGCGGATCCGGCACACGCACGTCGGCGCCGACGACACCCGTGAGTGGAGCGGGCCGATCGCCGACCACGACGCCGCCCTGAAGGCGGTGTCGGAGGAGCTGGCCAAGGACGGGCTCGGGCTGGACTCCCGCGAGCTCGCCGCCATCGGCCACCGGGTGGTGCACGGCGGGAAGACGTTCACGGAGCCGACCGTCATCGACGACGCCGTGCTCGCCGAGATCGAGCGGCTGATCCCGGTGGCCCCGCTGCACAACCCCGCCAACCTCACCGGCATCCGCACCGCGCAGGCCCTGCGGCCCGACCTGCCCCAGGTCGCCGTCTTCGACACCGCCTTCCACACCACGATGCCGGAGTCCGCGGCCCGCTACGCGATCGACGTGCGCACCGCCGACGAGCACCGCGTGCGCCGCTACGGCTTCCACGGCACCTCGCACGCGTACGTCTCGCGGGCGACGGCGAAGCTGCTGGGGAAGGCGCCCGAGGACGTGAACGTGATCGTGCTGCACCTGGGCAACGGCGCCTCCGCGTCCGCGGTGCGCGGCGGCCGGTGCGTGGACACCTCCATGGGACTGACGCCTTTGGAGGGGCTCGTGATGGGTACGCGCTCGGGAGACATGGATCCGGCTGTCATCTTCCATTTGGCGCGTGTTGGCGGAATGTCCATCGACGAAATCGACGCTCTTCTCAACAAGAAGAGCGGGCTGGTCGGCCTGTGCGGCGACAACGACATGCGGGAGATACGACGCCGGGTCGACGAGGGCGACGAGGAGGCGAAGCTCGCCTTCGACATCTACATTCATCGCCTGAAGAAGTACATCGGCGCCTATTACGCCGTGCTGGGTACGGTGGACGCGATCGCGTTCACGGCGGGCGTCGGCGAGAACGCGGCAGCGGTGCGCGAGGCGGCCGTCGCGGGCCTGGAGACCCTGGGTCTCGCGGTGGACGGCGCGCTGAACGCCGTACGCGGCGACGAGCCGCGGCTGATCTCGCCCGCCGACGCGCGGGTGAAGGTCGCGGTGGTGCCCACCGACGAAGAACTGGAAATCGCGACGCAGACCTACGCCCTGGTCGGTCGGTATTGATATGCGGCTCCGCCGTGTGACAACTGAGCGGTAACAAAGCAACTGAGCGCCGGCCCGCCCATTTGTATCTTCCGCCAGACGGAATATTCCGCGGCGAAACAAACCGATAGGATCCACCCCATGCGCCGTTCGAAAATCGTCTGTACTCTCGGCCCCGCGGTCGACTCCCACGAAATGCTGGTCTCGATGATCGAGGCCGGAATGAACGTGGCCCGGTTCAACTTCAGCCACGGCACCCACGCCGAGCACCAGGCGCGGTACGACCGCGTCCGTGCCGCGTCGAAGGAGACGGGCCGGCCCGTCGGTGTCCTCGCCGACCTGCAGGGCCCGAAGATCCGCCTGGAGACCTTCGCCGAGGGTCCGGTCGAGCTGGAGCGGGGTGACGAGTTCGTCATCACCGTCGAGGACGTCCCGGGTGACAAGACCATCTGCGGTACGACCTACAAGGGCCTGCCCGGTGACGTCGACCGCGGCGACCAGATCCTGATCAACGACGGCAACGTCGAGCTGAAGGTCCTGGACGTCGACGGCCCGCGGGTGAAGACGATCGTCATCGAGGGCGGCGTCGTCTCCGACCACAAGGGCATCAACCTGCCCGGCGCGGCCGTCAACGTGCCCGCGCTGTCCGAGAAGGACGTCGAGGACCTGCGCTTCGCGCTCCGCATGGGCTGCGACATGGTCGCGCTGTCCTTCGTCCGCGACGCCAGGGACGTGGCCGACGTCCACAAGGTGATGGACGAGGAGGGCCGCCGGGTCCCGGTCATCGCCAAGGTGGAGAAGCCGCAGGCGGTGGACAACATGGAGGACGTCGTGATGGCGTTCGACGCCGTCATGGTGGCCCGCGGTGACCTGGCCGTCGAGTACCCGCTCGAGAAGGTCCCCATGGTGCAGAAGCGCCTCATCGAGCTGTGCCGCCGCAACGCCAAGCCGGTGATCGTGGCGACCCAGATGATGGAGTCGATGATCACCAACTCCCGTCCCACGCGCGCCGAGGCCTCCGACGTCGCCAACGCGATCCTGGACGGCGCGGACGCGGTCATGCTCTCCGCCGAGTCCTCCGTCGGCGCCTACCCGGTCGAGACCGTCAAGACGATGTCGAAGATCGTCACCGCGGCCGAGGAGGAACTGCTGAGCAAGGGCCTGCAGCCGCTGGTGCCCGGCAAGAAGCCGCGTACGCAGGGCGGTTCCGTCGCCCGCGCCGCGTGCGAGATCGCGGACTTCCTCGGCGCCAAGGGCCTGGTGGCCTTCACCCAGTCCGGCGACACCGCCCGCCGGCTGTCGCGCTACCGCGCGCAGCAGCCGATCATCGCCTTCACCACCGACGAGGACACCCGCAACCAGCTCACGCTGAGCTGGGGCGTGGAGTCGCACGTGGTGCCCTTCGTGGACACCACGGACGAGATGGTCGACATGGTCGACCAGGAGATCGCCAAGATCAACCGCTTCTCGGCGGGCGACACCATCATCATCACCGCCGGCTCGCCCCCCGGGGTCCCCGGCACCACCAACATGCTCCGCGTCCACCACGTCGGCGGCGGCAACTGACAGGCCCGCGAAGGCGGTTGTACGGCGCTGAGGGCGCCCCCCGGCAGCGGGGGGCGCCCTCAGTCCTTGCGGCTCCCGAACGGGCCTGTGGCGGCGCTCAGCCGATTCCGTCGGTCGTGTACAGGTGCATGCCCGGCACGTGCAGCGTGCCACCGAACTGGGCGGCCTGGACGACCTTGACGTTGGTGAAGTAGATCAACGGGATGTTCAGCGGCGGCGGGTTGTCGGGGCTGAACGTGATCGGGATCAGCCCGAACAGGTTCCCGGAGATGGACTCCGTGTACATCGTGGTGTCGCCGTCACGGATGGTGGACGTCGTCCCCTTCCCGGCTTCCACGTGGTACGTCTTGTTCTGCTGCTTGTCCTTGACCGTCTGGTTCAGGTCGCCGATGTCCGTGCCGTTCGATATGACGTACTTCAGCACCTTCTTCTTGGTGCCGTTGGCCGTCTTCACCTCGACGACGCCCTGGTAGTCGGCCCCCTTCAGCAGCAGCGAACTGGCGCTGAGGTACCAGGGGTCGTCCGCCACCGCCACCTTGTTGTCGACACCGCTGACGTCCTCGGTGGCGGCGGGGCAGTTCTGCGCGTCGGTGCTGGAGCTCGCCGACGGGCTCGGCGAGGAGGTGGCCGTCTCGGCTGCCTTCTCGACCGACTTGGTGACGTCCTGGGCCGTGCCGGTGGCCGTGTCGGTCGTCTTCTTGACCGTGTCGGTGACCTTCTTGGTCGTGTCCTTCACGGTGTCGGACGCGCTCGACGTCGAGGAGTCCTTGGACGTGTCGCTCGACGAGGAGGACGCGGAGGGGGACGGCGACGGGCTCGCGCTCGACGAGGAGTCGGAGCCGCCGGTGAAGATCCCGGTGATCGCGTCGCCGAGGTCGCCCAGCAGACCGCCGCCGCTGTCGCCGCTCGCGGACGCCGAGGGGGTCGGCGTGGCGGTGGCGCCGCCGGACGTGTCCTTGCTCCCGCTGTCCGTCGCGGACGGGCTGGGCGAGGCCTTGTCGTCGGAACCTGAATCCGACGAAGAGGCCGTGCCCGAGTCCGTGCCCGTTGCGGAGGAGTCCTTCGACGTGCCGGCGGAGGACGACGGCGAGGGCGTCGCGGTATCGGCCGAGTCGCTGGAGCTCGCCGAGGCGGACGGCGACGGCGAGGCCGAGGAACCGTCCAGCGCGGCAACGCAGTTCTTGTACTCGTCGGCGGTCAGGCTCTTCGCTGTCGGCGTCGAGCCACCACTGTCCGCGAGGGCGAGCGAGGACGTGAAGCCCATGCCCATGAGGACGGCGGTCGGCATCGCCGCCATGGCTATCGCCTTGCCGGCCGGCATGTGGAACCGGGTGAACAGCGGCTTCTTGGGTGCCGCGTGGCGCGGCCCGGTTCTCACACGGGACTCGTCCACATCAGCCCCGTGGGTCACCTCGTCAGCCGGCACTGTGCCTCCCGTTCGCCCCGTTGGCCGGGCTCGTTCCTGACAGATCGTTCGGCTCGCCCACCACGGGCTTGAGGATGGCGGTGTCGGGGTCGGTGGCCTGCGGCGCACCGCCCGTCCCGGTGGTGTCCTCCTGGGCCGGCTGCTCGCCGGGCTCCGCGCCCGGCGCCCAGGCGATGGCCATGGCCCCGCCCACCAGCGACAGCAGGAACCCCATCAGGAACCCGCCGAGATTGGACACCGGGATGGACACCAGGCCCAGCAGGATCGCGGCGACGCCCGCGAAGACCCGTACGTGCTTCTGGAACCAGAGGCTGACGCCGAGGACGACGAGCAGCACGCCGATGATCAGGGAACCGGCTCCGCCGGTGGTGGCCATCGCCAACGTCAGGTGACCGACCTGGAGATGCGCGTACGGGAAGTACATGATCGGAAAGCCGGCGAGCAGGACGAACAGTCCGGCCCAGAACGGCCTCGTACCCCGCCAGGCGCGGAACTGCAGCCTCCGGCGGCTGAACTGGCCGACGGGTGCGGCAGGAGTCTCGGCGCTCATGGAAAACAGCTCCCTGGTGCGGCGTTGCTGTGGTGATCGTGCTGTGTGGTGACGCTGTGGTGGTGAGTGTGATGCGTGTGAAGAAGGTGCGGGAAGGTGGACGGGCGGGGGCGCCATCGGCTCCCCCGCCCGTCACAGAGTGCTCAGTAGCACTCGTGCGTACCCGTCTGCACGGACATCTTCAGCCCGCTGAGCTTGAAGGTTCCGGCGGTGGTCGCCCACGCCGTCTGCTTCACGCCGGACAGCGAGGCGTGCTCGGCCTGCTGGGCGAACCCATACGGGTTGGCGGCGTCACCGCTCTTGATGCCGGGGCCCTTGCTGGCGTTCCCGGCGGCCACACCGATGTCGATGTTGGTGAACGTCGCGTCGGCCGACAGGTCGTCGAGGTCGATGTAGAGGTTGTCGGCCTCGACCGGCTTGTCACCGCCGCCCGCCTTCAGGATGAGGCTGACGCTGCCGAAAATCGGGACGTTCGGCGTGACCACCGACTGGCACAGGCCCTTGATGGACGCGGACTTGAACGCCGAGACCGCGACCGGGTGGGCCGTCTTCTTGCCGTCGAGGGTGTACCCCGAGTCGATGGCCCCGTACTGCGAGAAGCCGTCGCCTTCCAGCTGGTCGGCCGTGACCTTGAACTGCTGGCCGGAGACGCTGAACGACGCGGCGAGAGCGCCCTGCGCGAGGGCGACACCTATCGCGGCCGTAGCGGCGACGCTGGGCACCATGACCACAGCGAACCGCTTCCATCTGGTCCCGCCACGCACCTGGGACTCCATATTTCCTCCTTCTCGGACGTACATCTCCTGGCCCCGGCTGCCTCCAGTCGGCGGCTCGTCCGGGCAGGGATGGGAGAAGTGCTACGTCCTCGGGAAGGAGAGCGCCCGTCTCGGAGGCGCGAACCGCGCACCGATCACCGGCGATCACCCCCGAGCGACAACCACTGGTCGCGCCTGACACGCATCACGCACAACCTTGCTGGACAGGCTTCACCGAGTGGGTGAAGACCCCCCTGCCCAAGAGCCGACGCGCCTGGCGCTGGCTCTGCCCGGTGGGGACCCTGGAACTCCCGCGACCCAACCGGCTGTCGGGGTACGGGAACGGACCGAGCGTGGCCGATCGTGGTGCATTCTCGCCGCCCGCACAAGGGCCTTCGTTACTCGGTAGTAACGGCCGGATAACCGAAGGACGACCCACAGGTCTCGGGCGGCGACGCACGGTGCACTCGAGGGTGGGAACAAAACTATTGATCGTTGGACAGAACCCGACAGATCAAAGCCCGTAACTTACTCCAAGTAACAGCGGCCGCGATTACCAAGATTTGGTAAAGCGCGGCCGCAGTGGAGCTACGTCGGCAAATCTTTCACTCGGGCATCACATGCGGTGACGTTTAGCGACTGGTCAGAACAGGGCTCGCGCCAGAGCCCGCCTGGCCGTCGCCACACGAGGATCGTCCGCCCCTACGACCTCGAAGAGCTCCAGCAGTCGCAGACGCACCGCGTCCCGGTCGTCACCCACCGTGCGCCGGACGGTCTCGATGAGCCGCCCGAAGGCGTCCTCCACATGACCGCCGACGAGATCCAGGTCCGCCGCGGCGATCTGCGCCCGCACGTCGGCCGGCTTCTCGGCCGCGTCCCGGCGCACGACCTGCGGGTCGAGACCCTGCACCCGCTGCAGCAACTCGGCCTGTGCGAGGCCGAGTTTGGCCTCCGGGTTGGCCGGGTCGTCGCTCAACACGTTCTTGTACGCCTGGACCGCACCGCTGAAGTCCCCCGAGTCCAGGGCCTGTACGGCGGCCTCGAGCAGGGCGTCGTACGGCCCCGCCGGCATCTCCTCGGGCTCGGGACGGGCGCCGCCCGGCTCGGCGTCGGGGTCGACCGTGAGACCGGTCAGGCCGAACCGCTGCTCGGCCACCTGCACCAGCTGGTCGAGGGTCTGGCGGATCTGCGCCTCGCCGGCGGCCCCCTGGAAGAGCGGCAGGGCCTGCCCCGCGACGACCGCGAAGACGGCCGGGATCCCCTGGATGCCGAACTGCTGCATCAGCATCTGGTTGGCGTCGACGTCGATCTTGGCGAGCAGGAAACGGCCGTTGTACTCGACGGCGAGCCGCTCCAGGACCGGGCTCAGCTGCTTGCAGGGCTGGCACCACTCGGCCCAGAAGTCGATGACGACGGGCACCTCGGCGGAGCGCTGCAGGACATCGCGCTCGAAGCCGGCCTCGTCGACGTCGATCACCAGGTCCGCCGGCGAGACGGCTCCCGGGCCGCCGCCCTGCCGGGCGGCCTCGGCACGCGCCTGCTCCGCCTTCTCCTTGGCCTCCTGGGCCGCCTTCACCGCGGCGAGGTCGACGACTCCGCTCATGGACATGTTCCGTGGCTGCATGCGTCTATCCTCCCCCGTACTGTGCGCGCGCGTGAAAAGCGTGGTGAAAGCCGGTCATCATGCGTGGTCGTCGTGCGTCTTCGTGGTGCGTGGTGGTGCTGGTTCGGCGCCGGGTCCCCACCCCACGCCTGTGGTCGTCACTCAAGTGCGTCACCCGCGCGAGCCGCGCGAGCTTTCGCTACGAGTCGTAGCGTAATGGCACTGAGTGCCTCCGGGACACCACCCCCCGGTGATCTCCCTCACTGCGTCACGGGAACCGCCGGTTATGGTCTTGGGATGCAGAGCCGCAGCCGCGCCCCCCGTGCCACGGGGCGCCCGCGCAGCGCTGCCGCGGACGCCGCGATCCTGGCGGCCACGCGGGAGGCGCTGGTGGAGCTGGGCTGGTCCAAGCTCACCCTGGGAGACGTGGCGATGCGGGCCGGGGTTGCGAAGACGACCCTCTACCGGCGCTGGGCGGGCAAGAACGAACTGGTCGTCGACGCGGTGGCGGAACTCTTCGACGAGCTGCGGCTGCCCGACCTCGGCAGCCTCGCCGCCGACATCGAGGGCGTCGTCCTGCAGTTCGCGGCGATCCTCGCCCGCCCTGAGGCGGCGTGCGGCCTGATGGCGGTGGTCGCGGAGTCGACCCGCGACGACGCCCTGCGCGCACGGATCCGCACGTCGATCGTGGAGCCGCAGAAGCGGCTGGTCCTTCAGGGCCGGGAGCGCGCCCAGCAGCGCGGCGAACTGCCGGCGGAGTCGGACCCCGCGGAGGCGGCCCGCACGGTCGACCTCATCTTCGACGTGGTGGCGGGCGCGGTGGTCCACCGGACGCTGGTGAGCGCCGAGGCGGCGGACGAGGAGTGGGTGCGCGGCTTCACCCGCATTCTGCTGGTGGGGCTGACCTCGTGAGCCCGGGGTGCCGAGGGGCGAGCCCCCCGGCACCCGCGCGTGTGGCGGCGGAGCCTAGAAACCGGCCGGCTCCGTGTACACCCCCCACTCGTCCCGCAGCACCCCGCAGATCTCGCCCAGGGTCGCCTCGGCGCGTACGGCGTCCAGCATCGGCTCGATCATGTTGGCGCCCGAGCGGGCGGCGGCGAGCATGGCGTCGAGGGCCGTCCGGACGGCGGCCTCGTCCCGGGCGGCCTTGCGGTCACCCAGCACGCGTACCTGTTCCCGCTCCACCTCGTGGCTGACCCGCAGGATCTCCAGGTCCCCGGTGACGGACCCGGTGTGGACGTTGACGCCGACGACCTTCTTGTCCCCCTTCTCCAGGGCCTGTTGGTAGCGGAACGCGGACTCCGCGATCTCACCGGTGAACCAGCCGTCCTCGATCCCGCGCAGGATGCCGGAGGTGATGGGCCCGATGGGGTGCCGCCCGTCCGGATGCGCTCTGAGGCCCCGCTCCTTGATCTGCTCGAAGATCTTCTCCGCGTCCGCCTCGATCCGGTCCGTCAGCTGCTCCACGAACCACGAACCGCCCAGCGGGTCGGCCACGTTGGCGACCCCGGTCTCCTCCATGAGCACCTGCTGGGTGCGCAGCGCGATCTCCGCGGCCTGCTCGCTGGGCAGGGCGAGGGTCTCGTCGAGGGCGTTGGTGTGCAGCGAGTTGGTGCCGCCGAGCACCGCCGCGAGCGCTTCCACGGCCGTACGCACCACGTTGTTGTACGGCTGCTGGGCGGTGAGGGAGACGCCGGCGGTCTGCGTGTGGAAGCGCAGCCACTGGGCCTTCTCGGACCGGGCTCCGTAGACGTCCCGCATCCACCGGGCCCAGATCCTGCGGGCCGCGCGGAACTTGGCGATCTCCTCGAAGAAGTCGACGTGCGCGTCGAAGAAGAAGGAGAGGCCGGGCGCGAAGACGTCGACGTCCAGGCCGCGGGAGATACCCAGTTCGACGTAGCCGAAGCCGTCGGCGAGCGTGTAGGCCAGCTCCTGTGCGGCCGTGGACCCCGCCTCGCGGATGTGGTACCCGGAGACCGACAGCGGCTTGTAGGCGGGGATGCCGGCGGCGCAGTACTCCATCAGGTCGCCGATGAGGCGCAGGTGCGGCTCGGGCTGGAAGAGCCACTCCTTCTGCGCGATGTACTCCTTGAAGATGTCCGTCTGGAGGGTGCCGTTGAGGACGGCGGGGTCCACGCCCTGCCGCTCGGCGGCGACCAGGTACATGCAGAAGACGGGGACGGCGGGCCCGCTGATCGTCATGGACGTCGTGACGTCGCCGAGCGGGATGCCCTTGAACAGGACCTCCATGTCGGCGGCGGAGTCGATGGCGACGCCGCAGTGGCCGACCTCGCCGAGCGAGCGCGCGTCGTCGGAGTCCCGCCCCATGAGGGTCGGCATGTCGAAGGCCACGGAGAGACCGCCGCCGCCGTTGGCGAGGATCATCTTGTAGCGCTCGTTGGTCTGCTCGGCGTTGCCGAACCCCGCGAACTGGCGGATGGTCCAGGTCCGCCCGCGGTAGCCGGTCGGATACAGCCCGCGGGTGAAGGGGTACTCCCCCGGCCAGCCGATCCGCTCGAATCCCTCGTATTCGTCTCCTGGTCGGGGCCCGTACACCGGCTCCACGGGATCGCCGGAGAGCGTGGTGAAGTCGGCTTCCCGCTTGCGGGAGGCGTCGTAGCGGGCCTGCCAGCGTCGGCGGCCTTTCTCGATGGCGTCAGCGTCCATACTCTCGAATTTACTAGGACGTCCAAGTAAATGTCGATGGCGGACCGCCGTACGCGATCCGTACGGCGGAACGGTTACGCCTTCGCGGAGACCGGAGCCGGGGCGGTTACGCCTTCGCGGAGACCGGAGCCGGGTCGGCGACCTTGGACTCCAGCTCGTGGGTGACCTTGCGCTCCACGAAGAACGCGGCCGTCGGGATCGTCCCCGCGAGCAGCACCCACAGCTGCTTGCCGACCGGCCACTTCGCCTTCGAGCCCAGGTCGAAGGCGAAGACCAGGTAGAGGACGTAGAGCCAGCCGTGGGCGATCCCCACGAAGGTGGTGAACTTGTCCGCCCCGTCGAGGTGGAGCCCGTACTTGGCGATCACGCCCAGGGTCAGCAGGACCAGCAGCACACCGGTGACGTAGGCCATGACGCGGTAGCGGGTCAGCACGCTCTTCTTCATGGCGTCGAGCGTAACCGCCCGTTCCGGGAGATCTTGGGCGGGGTCCGTGGACCTGGGCGGGGTCGTCAGGGGTCGCGGGGTCGTGCGGGGTCGCGGGGTGGCGGGGTCGTGCGGGGTCAGTCCTCGTCGAAGTCGTGCGCCGCCACCCGCAGGGGTCGCAGCATCGCGAAGATCTCCGCGCACTCCTCGGCGTCGTAGACCCCGAGGCCGAAGTCCATCGCCATCAGGTCGCGGGTGGCCGCCTCGACGACCTCGCGGCCCTTGTCGGTAATGGAGGCCAGGGTGCCGCGGCCGTCGTTGGGGTTGGGGCGCTTGGCCACCAGACCCGACCTGACCAGGCGGTCGACCGTGTTGGTGACCGAGGTGGGGTGCACCATGAGGCGCTCGCCGATCTTGGACATCGTCAGCTCGCCCTCCTTGGAGAAGGTGAGCAGCACCAGTGCCTCGTACCGCGCGAACGTGAGCCCGTACGGCTTGACCACCGCGTCGACCTCGGCGAGCAGGATCTGGTGCGCGCGCATGATCGACGTGATGGCCGCCATCGACGGCACGTTGCCCCAGCGCTGCTTCCAGAGTTCGTCGGCGCGGGCGATCGGATCGAAGGCAAGACTGAGCGGCTTCGGCACGCCCCTGACCTTACCGGCCGGTCACATGGTGGTCAGCCCCGTCTCGCCCATCGGTCCGGCGGGCTCGGGGGCCTCCGTACGACGGGCCTCTCGGGCGAGCAGGACGCAGACCACGACACCGAGCACTCCAGCCCCCGCGACCGTCGCCCTGACCCCGGCGAACTCCGCGACCACCCCCGCCAGGGCCATCCCCACCCCCTGGATCGTCATCAGCCCGGCCTGCAGCAGCGTCATCGCCCGCCCCCGCAGTTCCTCCGGCACCGCCCGCACGAACCACTGGTCCAGGCCGAGGGTGTACGCCGACGCGGCGCCCGCGACCAGCAGCAGCGCCAGCGAGGCGGCGAGGCCGGGGCGCAGGGCGTAGCCGGCGTACGGCAGGACCGTCGCACAGAGCAGAGGGAGCACGACGCGTTCCCGGGTCGCGGGGCGCAGCCGGGAGCCCGCGTACAGTTCACCGGCGATCGTGCCGACCGGCAGGGCGCACATCAGCAGGCCCAGACCCGCCGAGCCCGCCGACAGCTCGTCCGCGTACGGCGCCGCCAGCGCCTCCGGCGCCACCGCGAACATCGGCGGGATCCAGAACAGCAGCAGCAGGGCGCGGACCCGGCGGTCGGAGAGGACCTGGCGGGCGCCCCTGAGGGAGTCCTTCACCAGCGGGGTCGTCGTGCCGGTCCGGGCGGGCCTGCGCCGGGTGCCGAAGCGGAGCAGCAGCGCGGAGGCGCAGAACGTGCCGACCGTGATCAGCAGCGCGTGCCGCGGCGAGACCACGATCAGCAGCAGGCCGCCCAGCCCGAACCCGACGAGCAGCGCGCTCTGACTCACGATCCGCAGCAGCGAGCGGCCCAGCACGAACAGGTCGCCGTCGCCGAGGATGTCGGCCAGCGTGGCCAGGCGGGTGCCCTGGAACACCGGTGAGACCGCCGCGACGCCGCAGCGCATGGCCAGCAGTACGCCGATGTGCGCGCCCGGCGTCGTCATCAGCGCCACGCAGCCCGCGCACAGCAGGTCGCACGAGACCAGCACCCGGCGGGCCGGGAAGCGGTCGGCGATGCCCGCGAGCAGGGTGCCGCCGATCACGTACGGCAGGAAGCCGAGCGCGAAGGTGAGGGCGCTCATCAAAGGGGAGCCGGTCAGGTCGTAGACGAGGACGGAGAGGGAGATCTCGCTGACGATCAGGCCGAGGAGGGAGAGGGCGTGGGCGGCGAAGACCGCGCGGAACTCTCGGACGGCGAAGACGGCTGTGTAGCGGGTGGGGGGCGGGGGTGCGGGTGTGGGTGCTGCTGCGGGCATGGGCAGCAGCCTGCGGGTGCGGGGTGGGGCATCCTAGAGATTCGGGCTCGGGCGAATGTTGGGAGGGGTGGGTGGTGCGCGGTGCCTTCGCGGCTGCGGTTCGGGGAGGACGACTTTCTGCGGTGCCGGTTCGCCGTCTCTCCGCTGTGGGAGACGCAGGAGCTGGTGCGCACGCTGAAGCGGCGCGAGCGGCACGGGTATCACGCGCGGTGGCTGCGGCGGGTCGGTGAGGTGGCCCGGGGGCTGGACCTCAGCGATCTGTGGCTGCTGATGCCGCAGCCCGGTCACTGTCCCGACTGGTTGTGTCCGCCGCCGATCGGGCCCGCCGCCTCCTTCGAGGAGGAGATCGCGGCGGTACGGGCCTGCGATCCGGAGGTCGCTCTGGCGGACACGTGGAAATCTCTTGCCGACACCCCTGGCGCTCTCGGCTCGGCGGCGGCGGAGCGGTGGCTCGCGGATCCGGCAGGCATGGTCGAGGAGCTCTCGGACGCGATGGAGGGCGTCTGGCGGGCCCTGATCGCCCCGGACTGGCCGCGGCTGCGCGCCCTGCTGGAGGCCGACATCGCCTTTCACTCGCGGCGGCTGGCCGAGGTGGGGCTCGGCGGGCTGCTGCCGGAGATCAACCGGCGGTTCGGCTGGGAGGCGGGGACGCTGACCGTCGAGTTCCGCGGCGAGCACGAGCGTGAGCTGGCGGGGCAGGGGCTCGTTCTGCTGCCCAGCGTCTTCATCTGGCCGGACGTGGTCAGCACCTTCGATCCGCCGTGGCAGCCCACCCTCGCGTATCCGGCCCGGGGGATCGGCGGGCTGTGGGCCGAGCCGGCCGAGCGCACCCCGGACGTTCTGGTACGGCTCCTCGGGCGGGGGCGTGCCGCCGTGCTCGCCGCCCTCGACGAACCTGCCGGGACCGGCGCGCTCGCCCATCGGCTGGGGCTCGCGCCGTCCTCCGTCTCCGCGCATCTGACGCTGCTGCGGGACGCCGGGCTGCTGGTCGCGCGGCGGTACGGGCATCAAGTGCTGTACGAGCGGACACCGTTGGGGATCGCTTTGGTGTCCGGGGACGGGTGAGGGGTCGGGGACGGGGTGGGGGGTGTCCGTCCTCGGTCGGGCGGTTCTGTCGGCTTTGCTTGTGAGCGGCGTTGACGCCCGACACTGCGGGCGGGCACCCCCCACCCCGTCCCCTTCTCGCCGTCGTCGACTACAGGCACCCAGGGGAGCGGGGAACTGCGCGAGCGGTCACCGTGGTGCCGCGGACGCTCTGCTGGGGGTCGTGGCACTTCCTGGGCGTGCTTCTCAGACTCTGCGGCGCAGGTGGTGGCGGATCGCTCGTTGGGCCACCGGGCCCAGGTCTTCCAGGGCGGCCACCAGGGCTCCCAGTTGTTCCAGGGCGTCCAGGGCCGCGTGGGCTCCCTCGCGGTCGACGCCCTCGTAGAGTTCGATGCCCACGAAGGACGCCGCCACGGCGCGGGCCAGGCCTCTCGGGTGGGCGAACTCCCCGAAGGGTGTGTTGGGGAGTACGCGGGTGAGGGTGCTCTCGATTTCGGTGATCCACAGGTCCAGGCCCGCGGCCGTGGCGGGGCCCAGGGCGGTGTGGGTCTGGGCGCCTGCCAGCAGTTGACCCAGGAGGGCCACGTGGCCGCCCTCGCGTTCCTCCTCGTGGATCCGGCGGCCCAGGGAGAGCAGTTCGGAGAGGGACGTGACCGCGGCCAGGCGGGTGCGGTAGCGGGCGACCGCCTGTTCGGCGCCGTGCCGGCAGGCGGCGGCCAGTAGTTCGTCCACGGAGCCGAAGTGGTAGAAGACCAGGGCCTGATTGACTCCGGCCGATGTGGCGATCGTGCGGGCCGAGGTCTTCGCGATGCCCTGCTCGGTGAGGACGTTCAGGGCTCCCTCGAGCAGTTTGGTCTTCGTCTCCCGGGACTTGGCCGTCTCCGGGCTCATGCGCGGCGCTCCTCGCGGACCGGTCGCAGGCCCGGGCGGATGGCCGGGATGTCCGTGTACGACGCCTCGAAGGAGCCCTCGTAGCCGAAGAGCGGGCCGAAGTGTTTGTTCACTACTTTCACTTGGATGTGGAAGCGGTTCGTCGTCTCGTCGTAGGACTCGCGCACCTGTGCCGTGGCGCCGATCAGTTCGGGGACCCTTACGTCCACCATGCCCTCTCGGAAGCGGTGTTCGCCGGAGCGGATGAGGAGGGAGCCGTCCGGCTCGGCGTGCAGGTGGAGGTCGCTGGCGAGGTGCTGGTGGGTGCCCAGGTAGTCCAGGACGCGGTCCTTCTTGGGGCTCAGGACCATCTGGGCGTCGAAGCGGCGGGGGCGGCCGGGCAGGTCGAAGGTGCGCACGAAGCTCACCGTCTCACGGCCGAAGGTGTCCGTGTACGGGACGTTCTCGATCACGAAGGGGACGTCGCGGCCGGGGCTGGGGACCAGGATGTTGCGGGTCGCGCCGAGGGCGAGGAAGGGCTTCACCCAGGGCCCGCCGTGCCAGATGCGGTCCATCACGCCGCGGCCGGTGCACGTCTCGCCGCTCGCCAGGCCGACCGAGAAGCGGCGCCGCAGCTGGGGGTGGAGGCGGTCGAACTCGGCGCCCATGGCGGTGCGGAAGATCGACGGAGTCATCGTCGTCATCGCGGGCTCCCCAGGGTGCGCAGGAGGCGCGGGGCGCGCACGGGTGTGGGGGGTGTGCGCAGGCAGCGGCGGGCCGCCGGGGTGCAGGGCAGGGGTCCCGCGAACAGGGCCAGGGAGACGGTCACGGCCAGGAGCAGCGGCCAGGCGTAGGCCATCGGCGCCGCGAGGGGGCCCGACAGCCGCAGGAAACGGTGCTCCAGGCCGAAGCCGGCGCAGCCCGCCGTGATCAGGAGGGCGCGTACGAGCAGTTCGGCCAGCCAGTTGCGCAGTGCCCGCTCCGGGGTGATGCCCCGCTCCAGCCAGAGGCGCAGCCGGTCGAAGGACCAGGCCGTGGCCCAGCCCATCAGGGGGCGCAGCAGCAGGCGGTCGGCCGCCGCGCCGAGGGCGCCCCAGCGGGGGCGGTAGTCGTAGCCGGTGAGGAAGCGGACTCCGTCGCCGTCCGGGACGTAGCGCCAGTAGCCGCTGCCCTCGGCCAGCAGGGAGAGGGGGTGCGGGGAGGAGAAGCGGAGGGCGGAGGTGCGGGTGCCGTCCGGGCGTTCCCGCTCCCCCGCCGAGACGCCGGTGCCGGCGACGGTGAGGAAGGGCAGCACCCGGGTGGCGTACCGGAAGTGCTGCGGCTCCCCCTCGGCGCGGGGCAGGTACGAGATCTCGGTGAAGCGAAGGTCCCAGCGCTGGTGGGCGGCGGGGTTCTGGGTGTGGGTCCAGAGGTCTTCGAGGTGGGTGCGGATGCGCGCCTCCACGTAGAGCCCGGTGCGGGCCATGCGTTCCCCCAGGTGTGTTCCGAGTGGCTCCCGCTTTTGAGCGACTGCTCAACTCACTGGGGCGACGGTACTTTGTTTTGAGCGAACGCTCAAATGGGGGGTGTGAAAAACCCCGGCTCCGCGGGCCGGGGTTTCGGGGGCCTGGAGTGCTACTGGGCGAGGTGCCGTTCCACCGTCTCCACCTTCGAGGTAAGGCCGTCGGTCACGCCGGGGCGGATGTCCGCCTTGAGGACCAGCGAGACGCGCGGCGCGCGTTCCTCCACGGCGGCCACGGCCCGCCTGACGACGTCCATCACCTCGTCCCACTCGCCCTCGACGCTGGTGAACATCGCGTCGGTCCGGTTGGGCAGGCCGGACTCGCGGACCACACGGACGGCTTCGGCGACGTACTCGCCGACGTCCTCGCCGACCCCGAGCGGGGTCACGGAGAAGGCGACGATCATGCGTTCACGATCCCTTCCGCGCGAGCGCGGGAGGCGATGACCTCGTCCTCGGCGGCTCGCTTGAGCCTGCGCTCCGCGAAGAAACCGCCGGTCGGCAGGACGGAGAGGACGAAGTAGACGGCGGCGGTCCGCAGCGGCCACTTGGTGCGGTTCCAGGCGTCGGCCCAGAAGATCACGTAGAGGACGAACAGCACGCCGTGGACCATGCCCATCACCGGCACCGCGTTGAAGTCCGTCGTCCGCTTCAGCACGGAGCACAGCAGCAGGAGCAGGAAGGAGACGGCCTCGGGAGCCGAGACGAGTCGGAGGCGTCGGAGGGCGGTGGCGGTCTTGAGGTCCACGGGTCACCTTCGGTGGGAGACAGGTCGCTCTTTGTGAACGGATGCACAAGCGTTCCCCATTGTGACAAAGGGGCGAGCGGGGACGGGTCGGGGGGTTACCTTCACAGCGTGGCGATGTTCCGACTTCAAGGCAGCAAAGTGCTCGCCGTCGACATGACCGGGGACGCCGTTAAGGCGAAGAACGGCTCGATGGTCGCGTACGACGGTCAGATGGCGTTCAAGAAGCTCAGTGGCGGTGGGGAGGGGCTGCGGGGGATGGTGACGCGGCGCCTCACCGGTGAGCAGATGACGGTGATGGAGGTGCGGGGGCAGGGCACGTGCTGGTTCGCCGACCGCGCGTCCGAGATCAACCTGGTCAGCCTTCAGGGGGACAAGCTGTTCGTGGAGTCGAGCAACCTGCTCGCCACGGACGCGGGTCTGCGCACCGGCACGACCTTCACCGGTCTGCGCGGGGCCTCCCAGGGAAACGGACTGTTCACGACCACCGTCGAGGGGCACGGACAGGCGGCGATCATGTCCGACGGGCCGGCGGTGGTGCTCAGGGTGAGCGCGCAGTACCCGCTGACCGTCGACCCCGGCGCGTACGTCGCGCACCAGGGGAACCTGCGGCAGTCCTTCCAGTCCGGTGTGACCTTCCGCACCCTGCTCGGTGAGGGCGGCGGGGAGGCCTTCCAGATCCGGTTCGAGGGGGACGGGCTGGTGTACGTGCAGCCGAGCGAGCGGAACACGATCGCGGGTGATGTGTGAGATGGGCTTCCGCGAGATCAACTCCAAGATGATCGAGGCCACGGTGGTGCCGGGGCAGCGGCTGTTCAGTCAGCGGGGCGCGATGCTCGCCTACAAGGGCGAGGTGTCCTTCACGCCCAACATGCAGGGCGGCCAGGGCGGGATCATGTCGATGATCGGCCGCCGGGTGGCCAACGAGGCGACACCGCTGATGAGCGTCGAGGGCAGCGGGACCGTGCTGTTCGGGCACGGCGGGCACCACGTCCAGGTCATCGACCTCACCGGGGACACCCTGTACGTGGAGGCGGACCGGCTGCTCGCCTTCGAGGGCACCCTCGAGCAGGGCACGATGTTCATGGGCTCGCAGGGCGGGGTGATGGGCATGGTGCGCGGGCAGGTCACCGGGCAGGGACTGTTCACCACGACCCTGAAGGGCCACGGGTCGGTGGCCGTCATGGCGCACGGCGGGGTCTTCGAGGTGCCGATCACCCCGGGGCGGGCCGTGCACGTCGATCCGCAGGCGTACGTCGCCCACTACGGGGACGTACGCAACAAGCTGTCGACCGCCCTCGGCTGGCGCGACATGGTGGGCCGCGGCTCCGGCGAGGCCTTCCAGCTGGAGTTCAGCGGCAGCGGCACCGTCTACGTCCAGGCCTCGGAGGAGAAGCTGTGAGCATGTACGGGGCTCCGGGCGGCGGCCCGACGGTCTACGACCCCATGACCCTGCCGGTCGACGACAACGTCAACAAGTACACCTTCTGCGTCGAGCTCAAGGGGAGCCAGTGGTTCCTGCAGAAGGGGAAGATGATCGCGTACTACGGCTCGATGGAGTTCAACGGCGTCGGGCACGGTCGACTCGACCGACTTGTCCGTACGTCGTTCCATTCGCCTCTGCACGCGAGCGACTGGGTCGTGGCGGAGGGCTCGGGCAAGATGCTCCTCGCCGACCGGGCCTTCGACGTGAATTCGTACGACCTGGACGACGGCAACCTGACCATTCGCTCCGGCAACTTGCTCGCTTTTCAGCCAAGTCTCGCTCTCAAGCAATCGATCGTGCCGGGTTTTCTGACACTCATCGGAACCGGAAAGTTCGTGGCCGCATCTAACGGTCCGGTGGTGTTCATGGAACCCCCGATCCGGGTGGACCCGCAGGCGCTCGTCGGCTGGGCCGACTGCCCCTCGCCGTGCCACCACTACGACCACGGTTACATGACCGGTGTGATGGGCGGTCTACGTGCGATGACGGGCCTCGGAGGGGCCTCCGGAGAGGAGCACCAGTTCGAGTTCGTCGGGGCGGGCACGGTCCTGCTCCAGTCGTCCGAGACCCTCATGGCCGAGCAGGCCACGGGGATGGTTCCGCAGGAGCCCGGAATCCCCGGTTCCGGGGGGCCCTTCACAGGGCCCTCACAGCCGGGAGGGGCACCGCGCCTTCCCGGACAGCTGGGAGACCTCCAGCGTCGCTTCGGGCTGTGAGCGGTAGTCTGCGGAGTGTGACGTCGAACGTGTGCGCACCGTCACGCGAAAACCCTCACTAGTTCGCTTTTCAACTTCTTAGGTAGACTTCATTCATGGAGACCGAGACGGCCACGCGCTGGCTGACCGATGCGGAGCAGTGCGCCTGGCGCACCCACCTGGAGGTCAACAGGCTGTTGACGTACCAGCTCGAACGGGATCTGCAGCCGTTCGGCCTGACAATGAACGACTACGAGATCCTGGTGAACCTCTCCGAGTCGGAGGACGTACGGATGCGGATGAGCGACCTCGCGTCCGCCACCCTGCAGTCCAAGAGCCGGCTCTCGCACCAGATCACCCGCATGGAGAACGCGAACCTGGTCCGCCGGGAGAACTGCGAGTCCGACCGGCGCGGCCTGTACGCGGTGCTGACCGAGCACGGCATGGAGACGATGCAGAAGGTCGCGCCGCACCACGTGTCGTCCGTACGGCGGCACTTCATCGATCTGCTGTCCCCCGAGGCACTGTCGGAACTCGACAAGGCCCTCAAGCCCATCCAGGAACACCTGCGCGGGCAGCGGGGACGCCCCTAGGCGGCCGACCGGCAGGACGGCGGGCGGGGTCCGAACAGGAACCCCGCCCCTCGTCGTCCGGGGCCTCAGCCCTGGGTCAGGCCCGCCACCAGCTCGTCCGCCGCGCGGTACGGGTCCAGTTCGCCGGCGACGATGCGCTCCGCCAGGGCGCTCAGGCGGCGGTCGCCGTGGAGGTCTCCGATGCGTTCGCGCAGGGCCGTGACGGCGATCGTCTCGACCTCGCGGGAGGCGCGGGCCCGGCGGCGCTCGGCGAGGACTCCGCGCTCCTCCATCCACGCGCGGTGCTTCTCCAGGGCCTCCACGACCTCGTCGACACCCTCGGCGCGCGCGGCGACCGTCTTGACGATCGGGGGGCGCCAGTCGCCCGGGCCGCGGGACTCACCGAGGCCCAGCATGTGGTTGAGCTCGCGGGCGGTGGCGTCGGCGCCGTCGCGGTCGGCCTTGTTGACGACGTAGACGTCGCCGATCTCCAGGATTCCGGCCTTGGCCGCCTGGATGCCGTCGCCCATGCCGGGGGCCAGCAGGACGACGCTGGTGTCGGCCTGGGAGGCGATCTCCACCTCCGACTGGCCGACGCCGACCGTCTCGACCAGGATCACGTCGCAGCCCGCCGCGTCCAGGACGCGGATGGCCTGCGGGGCCGCCCAGGCGAGCCCGCCGAGGTGGCCCCGGGTCGCCATCGAGCGGATGTAGACGCCCGGGTCGGAGGCGTGCTCCGACATGCGGACGCGGTCGCCGAGCAGGGCGCCGCCCGAGAAGGGCGAGGACGGGTCGACGGCAAGGACACCGACCCGTCTGCCCTGCTTGCGGTACGCGGTCACCAGCGCCGACGTGGACGTGGACTTGCCGACGCCGGGCGAGCCCGTCAGACCGACCACATAGGCGTTGCCCGTCAGCGGGGCGAGTGTCTCCATGACCTCCCTGAGCTGCGGGGACGCCCCCTCCACCAGGGAGATCAGCCGGGCCACGGCTCGCGGCCGGCCTTCCCTCGCCTGGGCGACGAGTGTGGAGACGTCCTGCATCACAGCTCCGTTCAGAGAGGTATGTACGACAGAGGGTTCAGGCCTTGGGTACCCGCACGATCAGCGCGTCACCCTGACCGCCGCCGCCGCACAGCGCGGCCGCGCCGACACCGCCGCCCCGGCGCTTGAGCTCCAGGGCCAGGTGCAGGACGAGACGGGCGCCGGACATGCCGATCGGGTGACCCAGGGCGATCGCACCACCGTTGACGTTCACCTTTTCCGTGGACACGCCGAGGTCCTTCATTGACTGCACCGCGACGGCGGCGAAGGCCTCGTTGATCTCGACGAGGTCGAGGTCCTCGACGCTAAGGCCCTCCTTCTTCAGGGCGTGCAGGATCGCGTTCGACGGCTGCGACTGCAGGCTGTTGTCCGGCCCGGCCACGTTGCCGTGGGCGCCGATCTCGGCGATCCAGTCCAGGCCCAGCTCCAGCGCCTTGGCCTTGCTCATCACGACCACGGCCGCCGCACCGTCCGAGATCTGGGAGCTCGTGCCCGCGGTGATCGTGCCGTCCTTGGTGAAGGCCGGACGCAGCTTGCCCAGGGACTCCACGGTGGTGTCGCCGCGGATGCCCTCGTCCTTGCTGAAGACGACCGGCTCGCCCTTGCGCTGGGGGATCTCGATCGGGGTGATCTCGGCCTCGAAGATGCCGTTCTTCTGGGCGGCCGCCGCGCGCTGGTGGGACAGGGCGGCGATCTCGTCCTGCTCGGGGCGCTGGATGCCCAGGCGCGTGTTGTGCTTCTCCGTGGACTCGCCCATGGCGATGTTCTCGAAGGAGTCGGTCAGGCCGTCGTACGCCATCGCGTCGAGCATCTCGATCGCACCGTACTTGAAGCCCTCGCGGGACTTCGGCAGCAGGTGGGGGGCGTTGGTCATGGACTCCTGGCCGCCCGCGACGATCACGTCGAACTCGCCGGCGCGGATCAGCTGGTCGGCGAGGGCGATGGCGTCGAGGCCGGACAGGCACACCTTGTTGACCGTGAGCGCCGGGACGCTCATCGGGATGCCCGCCTTGACGGCGGCCTGGCGGGCCGGGATCTGGCCCGCCCCGGCCTGGAGCACCTGGCCCATGATCACGTACTGCACCTGGTCGCCGCCGATTCCCGCACGGTCGAGGGCCGCCTTGATCGCGAAGCCGCCGAGGTCGGCTCCGGAGAAGGACTTCAGCGAGCCCAGCAACCGTCCCATGGGCGTTCGGGCGCCCGCGACGATCACCGAGGTCGTGCTGTTCGTTCCAGTCATGAGGTGCGATCCCCTTCCGGCTGCACTGCCGAGGAGTGAACGAGGGTTTACTTCGAATGTACTGAGTGGCACTCCGTGCCGTCACCGGGCCGTCGGTGTGATCGCGCGCACGTTGCGTAACCATCCGAAGAGCGCTGCACTGACAACCATGCTGACGCGAATCGACCACATCGGAATCGCCTGTTTCGATCTCGACAAGACCGTCGAGTTCTACCGGGCCACGTACGGCTTCGAGGTGTTCCACTCCGAGGTCAACGAGGAGCAGGGCGTCCGCGAGGCCATGCTGAAGATCAACGACACCTCGGACGGCGGCGCCTCCTACCTGCAGCTCCTGGAGCCGACGCGCCCCGACTCGACGGTCGCCAAGTGGCTCGACAAGAACGGCGAGGGCGTCCACCACATCGCTTTCGGTACGGCGGACGTCGACGCCGACGCCGCCGACATCAAGGACAAGGGCGTACGCGTTCTGTACGAAGAGCCGCGACGTGGCTCCATGGGGTCACGGATCACGTTTCTGCACCCCAAGGATTGTCACGGCGTACTGACAGAACTGGTCACTTCGGCGCCTGTTGAGTCACCTGAGCACTGACCGCCGTACATAAGGGCCGGTAGGGTTGGGGGCGGTCGCTCCTCGAACCGGGGTGGCCGCACGCCGGGGTCCGGGTTTCGGGGGGCGAGCGCGGGGCAGCAGCCCATGCTCCGCCGTTGATCTGACACCATTCCCCGGGGGCTCCGTCCGTCCGACGGACGGAGCTCGTATGGCCAGACATGCGACCAGGGGACGGATGGGACCGCGCAGTGCGGGGCTACGAACGCCAGGAGCGAGAGCCGGCGGCTGACGTCGACCACCTCTCTCGGTTCGAGGCCGAGATGGATCGGCTGAAGACCGAGCGGGAGAAGGCGATCCAGCACGCCGAGGACCTCGGCTACCAGGTCGAGGTGCTGCGCGCCAAGCTGCACGAGGCGCGCCGCACCATCATGTCCCGGCCCGCCTTCGACGGCGGTGACCTCGGTTACCAGGCCGAACAACTGCTGCGCAACGCGCAGATGCAGGCCGACCAGCTGCGCCAGGAGGCCGAGCGCGAGCTGAGCCAGGCCCGGGCCCAGACCCAGCGCATCCTGCAGGAGCACGCCGAGAACGCCGCCCGGCTGCAGGCCGAGCTGCACCAGGAGGCGGTCACCCGCCGGCAGCAGCTGGACCAGGAGCTGGCGGAGCGCCGGCAGACCGTCGAGTCGCACGTCAACGAGAACGTGGCCTGGGCCGAGCAGCTGCGCGCCCGTACGGAGGCGCAGGCCCGCCGGCTGCTGGAGGAGTCCCGTGCCGAGGCCGAGCAGGCCATGGCGGCCGCCCGCGCGGAGGCCGAGCGGCTGACCGAGGAGGCCCGGCAGCGGCTGCAGAGCGAGGCCGAGTCGGCGCGCGCGGAGGCGGAGCAGCTGCTGCGCCGGGCGCGCACGGACGCCGAGCGCCTGCTGAACGCCGCGTCCACGCAGGCCCAGGAGGCCACCGACCACGCCGAGCAGTTGCGCAACTCCACGGCCACGGAGTCGGATTCGGCCCGCCGGCAGGCGCAGGAGCTCAGCCGCGCCGCCGAGCAGCGCATGACCGAGGCCGAGGAGGCGCTGCGCAAGGCGCAGGCGGAGGCCGACAAGCTCGTCACCGAGGCGACCGCGCAGGCCGAGAAGGCCCTCGCCAGCGCCGAGTCGGCCAACGAGCAGCGCACGCGCACGGCGAAGGAGCAGGTCGCCCGGCTGGTGCAGGAGGCCACCAAGGAGGCCGAGTCCACCAAGGCGGACGCCGAGCAGGCCGTCGCGGATGCCCGCGCCGAGGCCGAGCGGATCGTCGCCGAGGCCGCCGAGAAGGCCCGGACGATCACCGCCGAGGAGAGCGCCACCCAGCTGTCGAAGGCGGCCAGGACCGCCGAGGACGTCCTCAACCGCGCGCAGGAGGACGCCAGGAAGACCACCAAGGCCGCCGCCGAGGAGGCCGAGCGGATCCGCTCCGAGGCCGAGGCCGAGGCGGACCGGCTGCGTGCCGAGGCGCACGACCTGGCCGAGCAGCTCAAGGGCGCGGCCAAGGACGACACCAAGGAGTACCGCGCCAAGACGGTCGAGCTGCAGGAGGAGGCCCGCCGGCTGCGCGGCGAGGCCGAGCAGCTGCGTTCCGACGCGGTCGCCGAGGGCGAGAAGATCCGCGCGGAGGCCCGCAAGGAGGCCGTGGCGCAGATCGAGGAGGCCGCCAAGACCGCCGAGGAGCTGTTGTCCAAGGCGAAGGCGGACGCGGACGAGCTGCGCCAGAGCGCCACCACCGACAGCGAGAAGGTCCGCACCGAGGCCATCGAGCGGGCGACCACGCTGCGCCGGCAGGCCGAGGAGACCTTGCAGCGCACCCGGCAGGAGGCCGAGCGGCACCGCGAGGAGGTCGCCGAGCAGGCCGAGGGCATCAGGGCGGAGGCCGAGCGGGCCGCGCGCGAGCTGCGCGAGGAGACCGAGCGGGCCATAGAGACCCGCCGCGCGGAGGCCGCCGCGGAGCTGACGCGGCTGCAGTCCGAGGCCGAGGACCGGCTGGCCGCCGCCGAGCGGGCGCTGGCCGAGGCCCGCGAGGAGGCCGGGCGCATCCGCCGCGAGGCCGCCGAGGAGTCCGACCGGCTGCGCGCCGAGGCCGCCGAGCGGATCCGCACGCTCCAGCAGCAGGCGGAGGCGGAGGCCCAGCGGCTGCGCGACGAGGCCGCGTCGGACGCGTCGGCCTCCCGTGCGGAGGGCGAGGCCGTCGCCGTACGCCTGCGTTCGGAGGCCGCGGCCGAGGCCGAGCGGCTGAAGTCGGAGGCGCAGGACACCGCCGACCGGGTGCGGGCCGAGGCACAGGCCGCCGCCGAGCGGCTGGGTACCGAGGCGTCGGAGACGCTGGCCGCGGCCCAGGAGGAGGCCAACCGGCGCCGCCGCGAGGCCGAGGAACTCCTCGGCGCCGCGCGCACCGAGGCCGACCAGGAGCGCAGGCAGGCCCGGGAGCAGAGCGAGGAACTGCTGGCCTCCGCCCGCAACCGGGTCGAGGAGGCGCAGACCGAGGCGGTCCGGCTGGTCGAGGAGGCCGACCGGCGTGCCACCGAGATGGTGTCCGCGGCCGAGCTCCACGCCCAGCAGGTACGGGACTCCGTGGCCGGGCTGCACGAGCAGGCCCAGGAGGAGATCGCCGGGCTGCGCAGCGCCGCCGAGCACGCGTCCGACCGCACCCGGCGGGAGGCCGAGGAGGAGTCGGACCGGGTCCGCGCCGACGCCTACGCGGAGCGGGAGCGGGCCACCGAGGACGCCAACCGCATCCGGCGCGAGGCCGCAGAGGAGACGGACGCCGCCAAGGCGCTCGCCGAGCGGACCGTCTCGGAGGCGATCGCGGAGGCGGAGCGGCTGCGCTCGGACGCGGCCGAGCACGCCCAGCGGGTGCGTACGGAGGTCTCGGACGCCCTCGCGGAGGCGGACCAGGCGGCCGCGCGCACCCGGGCGGACGCCCGCGAGGACGCCAACCGCATCCGGTCGGACGCGGCGACGCAGGCCGACACGCTCATCACCGAGGCGCGCAACGAGGCCGAGCGGCTCACCACGGAGACGGTCCGGGACACCGACAAGCTGCGCACCGACACGGTCGCCGAGGCCGAGCGGACGCGGGCCGAGGCGGTCGCCAAGGCCGAGAGGCTCATCGCGGACGCCACCGGCGACGCCGAGCGGCTGCGCGCGGAGGCCGCCGAGACCGTGGGCTCCGCCCAGCAGCACGCCGAGCGGATCCGCAGCGAGTCCGAGCGGGTCAGGGCCGAGGCGGCGGCGGAGGCCGAGCGGCTGGTCAACTCGGCGCGCGCGGAGGCCGAGCGCACTCTGGACGAGGCCCGCAAGGACGCCAACAAGCGGCGCCAGGACGTGGCCGAGCAGGTCGACACGCTCATCACGGAGACGACGGCCGAGGCCGACAAGCTGCTCACCGAGGCGCAGCAGCAGGCGCACCAGACGACCGCCGAGGCGGAGACGCGGGCCGACACGATGGTCGGCGCGGCCCGCAAGGAGGCCGACAGGCTGGTGTCGGAGGCGACGGTCGAGGGCAACTCGCTGGTGGAGAAGGCCCGTACGGACGCGGACGAGCTGCTGGTCGGCGCCCGTCGCGACGCCACGCAGATCCGGGAGCGCGCGGAGGAGCTGCGCGACCGCATCACCGGCGAGATCGAGGCCCTGCACGAGCGGGCCCGCCGCGAGGCCGCCGAGACGATGAAGTCCACCGGCGACCGCTGCGACGCGCTCATCAAGGCCGCCGAGGAGCAGCTCGCCAAGGCCCAGGCGAAGGCCAAGGAGCTGGTGTCGGAGGCCAACTCCGAGGCCGGCAAGGTCCGTATCGCCGCCGTGAAGAAGGCCGAGGGCCTGCTGAAGGAGGCCGAGCAGAAGAAGTCGGCGCTCGTGCGGGAGGCCGAGGAGCTCAAGGCGGAGGCGATCCGCGAGGCCAGGGCCACGGTCGAGGAGGGCAAGCGCGAGCTGGAGATCCTGGTGCGCCGGCGCGAGGACATCCAGGCCGAGATCTCCCGTGTCCAGGACGTCCTGGAGGCGTTGGAGTCTTTCGAGGCCCCGTCGGCGGGCAAGGACGCGGGTGTCAAGGCGGGTGCCGCGGTCGGAGCCCCTCGTTCGGGTGGCAAGCCGTCGGACAGCTGACCGACCGGTCGAAAGGCGATGCAGTCGGGGGCCTTTGACCACATTTTTGGCAAGCCGTCCCGGGGTCAGCCACTCAAAAGGGGTGTCATTCTCCAGATCAAACACGTATCCGCTCGATGACACACCGCTTCGGCCCCTAGGATTCCCCCTATCACCTCACCGGTCTCATTTGACAGGAACCCCATGAGCGACACTTCCCCCTACGGCTTCGAGCTTGTGCGGCGTGGGTACGACCGCGCTCAGGTGGACGAACGCATCTCCAAGCTCGTCTCCGACCGTGACAGCGCTCTCGCCCGCATCACCGCTCTGGAAAAGCGCATCGAGGAGCTCCACCTCGAGACGCAGAACGCCCAGGCTCAGGTAAGCGACGCGGAGCCGTCGTACGCCGGTCTCGGCGCGCGTGTCGAGAAGATCCTGCGCCTCGCCGAGGAAGAGGCCAAGGATCTGCGCGAGGAGGCCCGGCGCGCGGCCGAGCAGCACCGCGAGCTCGCCGAGTCCGCGGCCCAGCAGGTCCGCAACGACGCGGAGTCGTTCGCGGCGGAGCGCAAGGCCAAGGCCGAGGACGAGGGCGTCCGGATCGTCGAGAAGGCCAAGAGCGACGCCTCCCAGCTGCGTTCCGAGGCGCAGAAGGACGCGCAGTCGAAGCGCGAGGAGGCGGACGCCCTCTTCGAGGAGACCCGTGCCAAGGCCGCCCAGGCCGCCGCGGACTTCGAGACGAACCTCGCCAAGCGCCGCGAGCAGTCGGAGCGCGACCTGGCCTCGCGCCAGGCCAAGGCGGAGAAGCGCCTCGCCGAGATCGAGCACCGCGCCGAGCAGCTGCGCCTGGAGGCGGAGAAGCTGCGCACGGACGCCGAGCGCCGCGCCCGCCAGACGGTGGAGACGGCCCAGCGCCAGGCCGAGGACATCGTGGCGGACGCCAACGCCAAGGCCGACCGGATCCGTTCGGAATCCGAGCGCGAGCTGGCCGCCCTCACCAACCGCCGCGACAGCATCAACGCCCAGCTGACGAACGTCCGCGAGATGCTCGCGACGCTCACGGGCGCCGCGGTGGCCGCCGCCGGCACGCCGGCCGACGACGAGCCGATCTCCCGTGGGGTTCCGGCTCAGCAGTCCCGGTAATCAGCACTACGTTCGAAGGCCCGTACCGTCTCCCCCGGAGGTGCGGGCCTTCGCCGTGCCCGGAGTCCTCCGGTGGCACCGGCCCAGGAGCCGTCTTAGCGTGGCCGCATGATCGAAGTGGCGGGCCTGACGAAGCGTTACGGCGAGAAGGTGGCGGTCAACAACCTGACCTTCACCGTCAGACCCGGCATCGTCACCGGGTTCCTGGGACCCAACGGCGCCGGCAAGTCGACGACGATGCGCATGATGCTCGGTCTCGACCGGCCGACGGCCGGTGACGTCCGGATCGACGGCAAGCACTACGACCGTCTCAAGGACCCGCTGAAGTACATCGGCGCCCTGCTGGACGCGAAGGCGACGCACGGCGGGCGCAGCGCCTACAACCACCTGCTCTGCCTCGCGCAGAGCAACGGCATCCCGCGCGGCCGGGTGGCGCAGGTGCTGGACACCGTCGGTCTCACCGGTGTGGCGAGGAAGAAGGCCAAGGGGTTCTCCCTGGGCATGGGGCAGCGGCTCGGCATCGCGGGCGCGCTGCTCGGCGATCCGCGGATCCTGATGTTCGACGAGCCGGTCAACGGCCTCGACCCCGAGGGCATCCACTGGATCCGCACTCTGATGAAATCGCTGGCCGCGCAGGGGCGGACGGTGTTCGTCTCCTCCCACCTCATGAGCGAGATGGCGCTCACCGCCGACCACCTGGTCGTCATCGGCCAGGGCCGGCTGCTCGCCGACACCTCCATGGCCGAGTTCATCGAGCAGAACTCGCGCTCCTACGTCCGGGTGCGCAGCCCGCAGCGCGAGCGCCTGCTCGACGTGCTGCACGAGGCCGGCGTGACCGTCGTGGAGTCCGGGAGCGGGGCGCTGGAGGTGGACGGCGGGAAGGCCGAGCACATCGGCGAGCTGGCGGCCCGGCACCAGATCGTGCTGCACGAGCTCAGCCCGCAGCAGGCCTCCCTGGAGGAGGCGTTCATGCGGCTGACCGCCGAGTCCGTGGAGTACCACGCGCACTCCGACGCCCCCGCCGGGCAGCGGCCGGCCTGGGGCGACGACTGCGAGAGGAGCTGAGGATGGCGGCGATCCAGGTGGTGCGGTCCGAGTGGACCAAGATCCGGTCGGTGGCCTCGACCGTGTGGACCCTCTCCCTCGCCGTGGTCGTCACCATCGCCCTCGGCATGCTGATCTCGGCGCTGACCAGGCACGAGTTCGACAACATGAGCGCCAAGGACCGGCTGTCCTTCGACCCCACCTACATCAGTTTCGCCGGCATGAGCCTCGGCCAGCTCGCGATGATCGTTTTCGGGGTGCTGGTCGTGTCGAACGAGTACAGCACCGGCATGATCCGCACCTCGCTGGCGGCCGTGCCGCAGCGCGGCACCTTCCTCGCCGGCAAGATCGGGGTGGCGACCGGCCTCGCCCTCGTCGTCTCCATGGCGACCAGCTTCGTCGCCTTCTTCCTCGGGCAGGCGATGCTGGGCTCGCACAAGGCCGCCCTCGGCGACCCGCACGTGCTGCGCGCGGTCGTCGGCGGCGGGCTCTACATGACCCTCATCGCCGTGTTCTCGATGGGCGTGGCCGCGATGCTGCGCTCGCCGATGCTGTCGCTGGGCATCCTGATGCCGTTCTTCTTCCTGATCTCCAACATCCTGGGGAACGTCTCCGCGACGAAGAAGATCGGCCGGTTCCTGCCGGACCAGGCGGGCAGCAGGATCATGCAGGTGGTGCCGAGGATCGACGACGACACCCCGTACGGGCCCTGGGGCGGTCTGGGGATCATGGTGCTGTGGGTGGTCGCGGCGCTGCTCGGCGGGTACGTGTTGCTGCGGAGACGGGACGCGTGAGCAGGGGCTCAGGTTTTACCTCCTCTTGAGCGGAACCGTCAGCGCCTCGATATCCTCCTAACCCTTACGGGGGCGTGTGCCCCGCTGTCCTGAACCTTTTGATGGGTGCGGAGCATGATCGAGGCAGTCGGCCTGACCAAGCGCTACGGCGACAAGACCGCTGTGTACAACCTTTCGTTCCGGGTGCGGCCGGGGGCCGTCACCGGCTTCCTGGGGCCCAACGGCTCCGGCAAGTCGACGACGATGCGGATGATCCTCGGCCTGGACAACCCGTCCGCGGGGCAGGTGACGATCGGCGGCTACCCGTACGCGAAGCTGCCGAACGCGCCGCGTCAGGTGGGCGCGCTGCTCGACGCCAAGGCGGTGCACGGCGGCCGGTCCGCCCGCAACCACCTGCTGAGCCTCGCCCAGCTGTCCGGGATCCCGTCCCGGCGGGTCGACGAGGTGCTGGGCGTGGTGGGCCTGCAGGACGTGGCCAGGCGCCGGTCCAAGGGCTTCTCGCTCGGCATGGGGCAGCGGCTCGGCATCGCCGCCGCGCTGCTGGGCGACCCGCAGGTGCTGCTCTTCGACGAGCCGGTCAACGGCCTCGACCCCGAGGGCATCCTGTGGGTGCGCAACCTGATGAAGGCGCTCGCGGCGGAGGGTCGTACGGTCTTCGTCTCCTCGCACCTGATGAGCGAGATGGCGCTGACCGCGGACCACCTCATCGTGATCGGACGCGGGCAGCTGCTCGCCGACATGAGCGTGGCGGACTTCATCGCCGCCAACTCCGCCGGCTTCGCGCGGGTGCGCACCCCGGACACCGAACCGCAGCTGCGCGAGAAGCTGACGTCCGCGCTGACCGAGGCGGGCGGACACGTGCTGCCCGAGCAGGACGGCGCCCTGCGGATCACCGGGCTGCCGCTCCCCCGCATCAGCGACATCGCGCACGACGCCGACGTACGGCTGTGGGAGCTGTCGCCGCATCAGGCCTCGCTGGAGGAGGCGTACATGCGGATGACCCAGGCCGCCGTCGACTACCGCTCCACGATCGACCAGAAGGCGGGGCTGATGCAGCCCCTGCCGCCCGGCGCCCAGCCCCCGATGCCGGTGCCCGGCCAGGGCCAGCCGGGCTGGTACGCCCCGCCGCCGCCCGGACAGGGCGGTCAGCCGTTCGCGATGCCGCAGGGGCAGCCGGGGCAGCCCGGCCCCTACGGTGCCGCCGGACAGCCCCCCGCGAGCCCGTACGGCGCCCCCACCGCGCCGCCCGCGGACCAGGGCAACCCGTACGTCCAGCCGGCGCCGCAGGCACCCCAGCAGCCGCCGGTGCCCGCGGTACCGGCCGGCGAGGCCCCCGGTGCGCCCGCGCCGAGCGCCGCCCCGCACGGGTCCGCGCCGCAGCCGCAGCCCGCCACCCCGGCGCAGCCGCCGAGCCCGCCGCGGTCGGCGCCGGAAGGTTCCGCCACGCCCGCCGTCCCGGCGCCGCCCGCCGGCGCGCCGCAGGCGTCCGTGCCGCAGAGCGCCGCCGCGGGCCCGCAGGACGCGGCGCCCGCGTCCGTCCCGTCCGCCGCCTCCGCCGACCTGACCAAGCCCGAGGACGCCCGATGAGCACCCCGCAGCCCCCGATGCCCCAGGCCGCCGCACCCGACTGGCAGGCGGCGGCGCCCGGTTCGCCGTATCCCGGCTACACCTCGCCGATCCCCGTGGTGCGCACCCACCTCGGGCACGCGATCGCCTCGGAGTGGACGAAGATCAGGTCGGTCCGGTCGACCATGTGGACGCTCGGCGTGTTCGTGCTGCTCGTGGTGGGCATCGGCCTGCTGGTCGCGGCGCTGGTGTCCGCCAACGAGTCGGACGGCAGCCTGTCGGGCGAGAACCCGCTGTCCTTCGGTGTCTTCGGACTGCTCCTCGGCAGCATCTGCATCATCACCCTCGGCGTGCTGACCACGGCCTCCGAGTACGGCACCGGGATGATCCGCACCACGATGACCGCGTGCCCGTCCCGCGCCCGGGTGCTCACGGCGAAGGCGATCGTGTTCTTCGCGGTCGCGTTCACCGTGACGTTCGTGTCGGTGCTGCTCGTCGCGCTCGCCGATGTGTCCATGCTGAGCTCGGCCCGGACCCCGTCGGGCGAGGAATGGCTGAAGGGCACCCTCGGCATCTCGTTCTACATTGCCCTGCTCGGACTGCTCTCGCTCGTCATCGGCTCGGTCATCCGGCACTCCGCGGGCGCCATCACGATCATGATCGGCCTGGTGCTGGCGCCGCTGGTGATCGCGCTGTTCATGTTCTCCGAGGCGCTGGAGGACGTCCGCCAGGCCCTGTTCGAGTACTCGATCCCCAACCAGCTGGCCGTCTTCTACTCCAACTCCCTCAGCGACTCCGGCGGCCCCAGCGGCTGGGACCCGCTGTGGATCGCGCTCGGCGTCACGGCCGCCGCGTTCGGCGGCGCGGTGGCGCTGCTCAACAGCCGCGACGTGTGAGCCCTCGGGAGCCTCGTCAGAACTTCGGCGCGTTACGGGACCGCTGCACCCGCGTGGTGCGGCGGTCCTTCGCGTTCCAGCACGCCTTGTGCCAGTGACGGCGGTCGTCGACGCCCGCGTGCTCCGGCCAGGCCACCACGTGCGGCACCCCGGAGGCGATCATCTGGTCGCAGCCGGGGCAGCGGTAGGTCTTGCCCTGCGCACTCGTGCCCGCCACGTGCCGCAGGCTCCACTGCTCGCCCTGCCAGCTCTCCGTCGACTGCCAGCCGCCATAGCGGCCGGGGCCGTCGTCCTCGGCGCTGCGGCCGGACGAGCCCGACGGATCGGAGCCCTTGGGTCGGTTGCGACGCGGGGACACGGAACACCTCACGGGGCTATACAGGAAGCACGGTTCGTGTCCAGCCTACGGTCCCGGAACCCGGGTACGCGTAGGGCACCGACCCCCCGGGCCCCACCCGCGACGGCCCGTTCTGCAGACAATCCGGAAATCTCTTCGCCAGGCCGTGACCCCCGCACGTGTCAGACGGTTATGCCGGGTGGGGGAGCTCCATGTCGGAGCCAAGGAAGCAGGAAAAAGCAATGCGCGTTGGAAGTTTCGTGTTGTCCGCCCAGTTCCCGGGACAGGGTCATGGGGAGGCGCTGCACCGCGCGGTCCGCTCGGCGGAGGTCGCCGAGGAGGCCGGTCTGGACTCGGTCTGGCTGGCGGAACACCACTTCGTGCCGTACGGGACCTGTCCGTCGGCGATCACCCTGGCGGGGTTCCTGCTGGGCCACACCCGCCGGCTGCGGGTGGGCACGGCCGTCAGCGTGCTGCCCACGGCTCACCCGGTGGCCCTCGGCGAGCAGGCCGCGCTGCTGCACCTCACCTCCGGCGGGCGGTTCTCGCTGGGCGTGGGGCGCGGTGGCCCGTGGGTCGACCTGGAGGTGTTCGGGTCGGGTCTCGCGGCCTACGAGGAGGGGTTCCCGGAATCACTCGATCTGCTGGTGCGCTGGTTGCGCGAACCGTCCGTGGGGGCGGCCGGGGAGCGGTTCCGCTTCCGTGAAGTCCCCGTGGTGCCAAGGCCGTCGGAGTCCCTGACGGACGCAGACGGACCCGAGGTCGTCGTCGCCTGCACCTCGCCCAGGAGCGTCCGGATGGCCGCCGAGCGGGCGCTGCCGATGCTGCTCGGCATGCACGTGGGGGACGAGGAGAAGGCGGAAATGGTCGCCCTGTGGCGGGAGTTGGCGCGCGCGGCGGGGCACCCGCCGGAGCGCGTCATGGGCGCCGGCCATGTCTCCGCGGGCGTGTGCCAGATCGCGGACCGGCGCACGGACGCGGTGGAGGCGCTGACGAAGGCGATGCCGGGCTGGCTCAAGCAGGGGCTGGACGCGCATGTCACTGTGGACGGCCGGATGCGGCAGATGCGCGACCCGCTGGCGTACACCGAACTGCTCTGCGGGCTGCACCCGGTGGGCACCCCACGGCTGTGCGTCGACCGGCTCACGGCGACCAGCGAACGGACGGGCATCTCCCGCTTCGCCCTGCTGATCGAGGGCTCCGGCGACCTCGCGGCCACCGAGGAGAACGTACGGCGGCTGGGTGCCGAAATCCTCCCCCACCTCGGCTGACCGCATGGTCCGGCATGGGGCTTGCCGCTCCGGTACTTGATGCACCTCCCGCGTACGGAGCGGCAAGCAAGCGGCATGCCGCTCAGCAGTCCCGGAACTCCGGAGACTGGTTGAGCAGCTGACTGCGGACCGAGGTGAAGCGCGCCAGCGTCTCGTCGACGGAAGAGTCCAACGGGAACACCGCCACCCGGTGGCAGTTCTGGAAAGCCAGCCGGACACCGAAGTGCCGCTGGAGCGCGCCGCGTATCGCGTCACTCGCGAGCGCACGCAGCAGCTGACCGCGTGCCCGCTCGTCCGGCGGAGGCGTCTGGTTGTCGGCGAACTGTCCGCCGTCGACCTTCAGCTGGGCCACCAGGGAGCTGATCATCTCCCATGCGTAGGGCAGGGAGGTCCGGACGCAGTCGACGAATTCTGCTTCGTCGACCTCGCCTCGCTCGGCCTTCTCGAGTAGGGCCGGTGAGACGTCGAGCGACATGGGTTCTCCTCTCGCACCCCTGTGGTGCACAGGGGTTGCCGGACAGATAAGGGAGTTCGCGATACCGCACACGCTGTGTACACGCCTCGCGACCTCCCGTTTATACGGTAGGCAACGGACCGTGACCGCACCAGGAGATTGCGTACATAGGGGCTCCTCTTTAGGCCCACAATCGGCCACAACCGAACAGGGGCGGTCAGTCGTCTTCTGGGGCGAATCGCGTCGACACCTGCCCGTCGAGTAGCGTTGCCGACCATGCGTCTCGTCATCGCCCGATGCTCCGTCGACTACGCGGGCCGGCTCACCGCCCATCTCCCCTCGGCGCCCCGCCTGATCCTGGTGAAGGCGGACGGCAGTGTGTCGATCCACGCCGACGACCGTGCCTACAAGCCCCTGAACTGGATGTCACCGCCCTGCACGCTGAAGGAGGGCGCGGGCGACGACGAGGGCGTCTGGACCGTCATCAACAAAGCGGGCGAGAAACTCATCATCACGATGGAGCAGATCCTCCACGACTCCTCGCACGAACTCGGCGTGGACCCAGGCCTGATCAAGGACGGCGTGGAAGCACACCTCCAGGAACTCCTCGCGGACCGCATCGAGACCCTCGGCGAGGGCTACTCGCTCATCCGGCGCGAGTACATGACCGCGATCGGCCCCGTCGACATCCTGTGCCGGGACGCCGAGGGGCAGACCGTGGCGGTGGAGATCAAGCGGCGCGGCGAGATCGACGGCGTGGAGCAACTGACCCGCTATCTGGAGCTGTTGAACCGCGACCCGCATCTGGCCCCGGTCCGCGGCATCTTCGCGGCACAGGAGATCAAGCCGCAGGCCCGCGTCCTCGCCACCGACCGCGGGATCGGCTGCACGGTGCTGGACTACGACGCGCTGCGCGGCATCGAGGACGACAAGCTGCGGCTGTTCTGAGCGGCGGCGGTACGGCGAAGGGGCCGGGTCCTGGTGGAACCCGGCCCCTTCGGTGTGCCCGCCTCAGATCACCGCGCCCGAGGCGCTGCTCGCCGGTGCGCTCGCCGAAGCGCTCGTCCGGTCCGGGGCGGTGGAGGACGCCGGGGCGCCGGAGGCCGGGCCGCTGGCCGTGGTCGAGGTGGACGGGGGCCCCGCACTCGACGACGTCGAGGCGGACGGCGAGGGCGAGGGACTCGGTGACGTGGACGGCGACGAAGACGACGTGCTCGGCTTCGGCGACGAGGGGGGCGGTGACGTGGGCGGCTTGGACGGCGACTTCGACGGCGAGCTCGACGAACCGCCGCCACCCGACCCCTTCGTCCCGCTGGGCCTGTCCGACGGCGTGCCGCCGGTGTCGGACGGCGGCGTCGGGTCGTCCGAGGTGCCGTAGGTGCCGTCGGGCCCCGGATCGGTCGGCCTGCTCGTGGCCGTGCCGGTGTCGCCGCCCTTGTCGGTCTTCGGCTTGTCCGCGCCGAGGGAGCCGTCGTCGACGCCCTGGCTGGCGGACGGGTTCACACCGACCTTGTCGGAGGGGTTGTTGGCGTCGTTGTTGGAGGTCGCGCCGAGTGTCACCACCGTGCCCAGCACGGCGACGAGCAGCGCGCCCGCGCCGGCCGCCACCAGGTTGCGGCGGGCGAGGCCCCTGATGCCCGCGCGGTGCGTCTTGGGCGGGTGTCCGCCGGACGCCGACCGGTTGACGACGATCGTCGCGCCGTCGCCCGTGGAGGGGGCCGACGGCCGCGCGGGCGGGAAGCCCGGCAGGACCGCGGGTACGCCGCCCGGGGGCGACTGGGACTCCTCGTAGCGGGCGTCCGGCACCTCCTCACCGGCCGTCGACACCAGACCCGGCGCCGTGCCGGTGCGGTCGGCGACCAGGGCGAGGGCGCGCCGGGCGGCGACCGTGCCGCGCTTGTCGGAGGTCGCGCCGCGCAGCCCCAGGGAGGTCTCCAGCTCGGCGCGGGCCCGGTCGAACTCCCCGTCGCACAGCGCGAGCACACCCAGCTCGTGGTGGAAGTAGGCCTGTTCCGACACCTCTCCCGCCAGCCGGGAGGCCTCGGCACCGGCGCGCAGCGCGCGTTCCCAGGCGCTGAAGTCCAGTCCGGCGGCGAAGGCGGGCGCGGCCGTGCGGGCCAGCCGGACGGTGACGGCCTCCTCGCCCTCCGCGGGCGGGGCGGTGTCCGGCACCAGGACGCCGAGGGCGGCGAGCAGGGCGTCGGCCTCGGCGCACACCCGCTCGGGGGTGACCGACGGATGCCCGGCCCACCAGGCGTAGTGCTGGGCGGCGGTCAGCGCGCGGGCCCCGATGTCGTCGTTGTATCCGGCGGCCTCCAGCTGCTGGAGGACGCCGGCGGCGAGGCGGTAGCGGGAGCCGACCGGGGAGACCAGCCCGCAGGAGGCCAGTTCGCCGAGGGCGGCGTCCGCGTGGGTGTCGCCGACCAGCGCCGGCAGGTGGGCCTGGTGGGGCACCTCGCCGCCGAGGGCGACCGCGAAGCGCAGGGTCGCGCGGGCCGACGGACTCAGCCGGGCGGCCAGCAGCGGGGCGGGCGCGGCGGCCTCGCCGAGTGAGGGCAGCGGTACGGCGTCGTCCTCGGCGTCGAACGGGGCGTCGAAGGGCGCGTCCACGGGCAGGGAGTCGGCGAAGACGCCGAACTCGTCCACGGCGCCGGCGCCGGCCCGCTGCTGGTCCCGCTGGCGCAGCAGGGCGCCGGCCTGGACGAACCGCAGCGGCAGGCCCTCGGACTCGAACCAGAGGTCGCCGGCCCAGTTGGCCTCCTCCTCGGTGAGCGGCCGGCCGACGACGCGTTCGATGATGTCGACGCCGCCCGCCCGTTCCAGGCCGCCGAGGAGGACCTCCTCGACGGCGGAGTCGGCGGAGGGCGCGGGCACGTCGGGCGTGGCGCCGATCACGAAGGCGCACTCGGGCGTCGCGTCGAGCAGCTCGTCGAGGGCGGCGCCGCCGAACTCGATGTCGTCGAGGACGACGACCGCGCCGACCTCCCGGACGAGGGCGAGCAGTTCTTCCCGCTCCGGGCGGTACAGGGGCGCGTTGTAGACGGCGTGGAAGAGGTCGTGCAGCAGTTCCTCGGCGCTGCGGTGGAAGCCGTTGAGGCGGACGACGCCGTCGGGGGCGAGGTCCGCGCAGTCCTCCGCGACCAGGTCGAGCAGGGCGGTGCGGCCCGAGCCTGCGGGGCCGGTGAGGCGTACGGAGCGGCCACGGGCGAGCAGCCGGACCAAGTGCTCGCGCTCGTCCTGGCGTTCCAGGAGCGGCAGCACGGGCAGGGCCGGTCCCGGCGGGACGGGTGCCCGGGCGGCCCGGACCGCCTCGGCGCGCTCGGCCGCGGTGAGCTTCTCGGGCCGGGCCGGTCGCTCCCCTGGCGGGCAGGGCTCTATCTCGCTGCCGTCGACGGGATTGACGGTGAGCAGGTGGTCGCCCGTGACGAGCTGCACCGTGCGGGCGAGCGCGGGCGTGTGCTGTCCGAAGTCGGGTGTGAGGGGGTCCCTGGGCGGGCGCTGGCGCGACGCTCCCGTGTCGCCGTCATGGCCGTAGCCCTCGGGTCCCCGGTTGTTCGGGTCCATAGGTCAAGCCCCCCAAAAGCGATCGTGTGCCGATACAGCCCCTCCCGGCCTTGTCGCACACTCCGCTGTCGCTTCTGGTCCGGTACCCGCTCGAGGGTTTCGCTGGCGGCGGGCAGCCGAACCCTAAACCTTCGCTCAGTATCTACGACAGCCCGGGGTACGGCGCCGCCCGAGACGTCACAGTGTCGTACGGATCGCGCTGACCTGCGTTTCCCGGCCGGAATGCCCGGCCGCGCCCGCACCGTGCGTGCCAGACGTCACACGCGGGGCAGCGACTCCACCCCGATGCCCCCCTCGATCGCCAGGATCCGGTGCAGCCGGGTGGCCACCAGCAGGCGCTGCATCTGCGGCGGTACGTCGCGCAGCACCAGGCGCCGGCCGCAGCGGCCGGCCCGCCGGTGGACGCCCATGATCACCCCGAGTCCGGTGGCGTCCCAGGAGTCCAGTTCGGACAGGTCGAGCACGATGTCGCCGACTCCGTCGTCGACGGCCGAGTGCAGGACCGTGCGGGCGTCCGCCGCGCTGCGGACGTCGAGGCGGCCCCCGACGACCAGCTCGGCGTGGTCGCCCCTGATGAACATAAGCGCTCCCCGTGAGTGCGTTGCGTACTCCGTGACGGTGGCTGTGCATCGTCTGACTGCTCCAGCGGCGACGAGGTTGCCGTCTGTGAGCGAACCGATACCGAATTCACCCCCGCGAGTGATGCTCCCGGGGTTTGTGCGGTTTCAGTGGCCGGACGTACCGATGTGGTCAGTACGTGTAGAAGCCCTGCCCGCTCTTGCGCCCGATGTCACCGGCGTCAACCATCCGGCGCATCAGCTCCGGCGGCGCGAACTTCTCGTCCTGCGACTCGGTGTAGATGTTGCTGGTGGCGTGCAGCAGGATGTCGACGCCGGTCAGGTCCGCCGTGGCCAGCGGGCCCATCGCGTGGCCGAAGCCCAGCTTGCAGGCGAGGTCGATGTCCTCGGCGGTCGCGACGCCCGACTCGTAGAGCTTGGTCGCCTCGACGACGAGGGCGGAGATGAGCCGGGTGGTGACGAAGCCGGCCACGTCGCGGTTGACGACGATGCAGGTCTTGCCGACGGACTCGGCGAACTCCCGCGCGGTGGCGAGGGTTTCGTCGCTGGTCTTGTAGCCGCGGACGAGCTCGACGAGCTGCATCATCGGCACCGGCGAGAAGAAGTGGACGCCCACGACCCGCTCGGGGTGCTCGGTGGCCGCCGCGATCTTGGTGATCGGGATGGCGGAGGTGTTGGAGGCCAGCACGGTGTCATGGCGCACGATCTTGTCGAGCGTGCGGAAGATCTCGTGCTTGACCTCCAGCTTCTCGAACACGGCCTCGACGACGATGTCGGCGTCGGCGGCGGCGTCCAGATCGGTGGTCGCGGTGATGCGGGCGAGGGAGGCGTCGGCGTCGTGCGCCTCCATCTTCCCCTTGCTCACGAACTTGTCGTACGAGGCCTTGATGCCGTCGGTGCCGCGCCTGAGGGCCTCGTCCGTGACGTCCCGCAGGACGACGTCCCAGCCGGCCTGGGCCGAGACCTGGGCGATACCGGAACCCATCAGGCCGGCGCCGATGACGGCAAGCTTCCGTGCCACGTTTGCGACTCCCCTTTGAAACGCCTTACACCACGTTTACGTATGTCTCTTCGGCGGACCTTAGCGCTCGTGAGGTGCCGTGTGTTCGGTAAGTAATGCGCGTCACGTCTCATCTGACGGACATCACACCGGCAGGGGTCATTCGACGCCACGGACGGCGTAGTTGAGCACCTTCTCGCCCAACAGCTCCTCGATGTCGTCGAGGAGGACCAGTACCTCTCGTGACACTTCGCGTGGATCGCGCCCCTTGACCATCTCGCGGCGAATGACCGCCATGACGGCACTGTGCGCCCAGCCGAGCTGACCGGCGATCAGATGGGGCAGCGGGTCGTCGTCGGCCGCGGCCGTCTCCTCCCGCAGGGCCGCCTCCAGGCTGTCCTGGACCTCCTGACCGATGGCCCACAGCCGGGAGCGCAGCGCGGGGGCCTCCTCGATGACCCGCATGAAGGTGGCGTAGCCCGGCATCAGGCCGAGCCGCGGCGAGACCGCCTCGGCCTCCTCGCGCAGTTCCCGCAGGACGGCGTCGGCGGCCGACTCCCCCTTGCGCCGTCCGCGCACCCACCGGGCCAGGCGGTCACCGATGTCGCCGGAGCGGTCGAAGAAGAGGTCTTCCTTCGCGGGGAAGTAGTTGTAGACGGTGTTGACCGAGACGTCGGCGGCGTCGGCGATCTCGGCGACGGTCACGGCGTCGAAGCCGCGCTCGACGAACAGGCCCGTGGCGACGTCGGAGATGTACTGCCTGGTCTGCCGTTTCTTCCGCTCGCGGAGCCCCTCTGCCATGTCCGAATCCTAACCCCGCTGGGCTCACTTGAATTTTGGAGTCATTGCAAAATTTAAGGGACTCTGTTTTTCTGGGCGCATGGCTGAAGTCATCAGCGCGGCCGCACTGGCGCGCACCTTCCCCACCAGGCGCGGCCCCGTCGAAGCGGTCCGCGGCATCGATCTGACCGTCCACGAGGGCGAGATCCTCGGGTTCCTCGGCCCGAACGGCGCCGGGAAGACCACCACCCTGCGGATGCTCACGACCCTGCTCACCCCGACCGGCGGCGCCGCCACGGTCGCCGGCCACGACCTGGCGCGCGATCCGGCAGGGGTGCGGCGGGCATGCGGTTACGTCGCCCAGTCCGGCGGCGTCGACCCGCAGATCAGCGTGCGCGAGGAGCTGGTCACCCAGGGCCGCCTGTACCGGCTGACGCGCGGGCAGGCGGTCGACCGCGCCGCGGAGTTGGCTCGCGACCTCGGCCTCGAAGGGCTGCTCGACCGCAGGTGCGGCACGCTCTCCGGAGGCCAGCGCCGGCGTCTGGACATCGCGATGGCACTCACCCACCGCCCGAAGGTGCTGTTCCTCGACGAACCGACGACCGGCCTCGACCCCGGCAGCCGGGCCGACCTGTGGGAGCTGGTGCGCCGACTGCGGGACGAGCACGGCACCACGGTGTTCCTGACGACCCACTACCTGGACGAGGCGGACGCCCTCGCCGACCGGCTGGTCGTCGTCGACCGGGGCGTGGTCGCCGCCGAGGGCACGCCGAGCGCCCTGAAGCTGCGCCACGCCGGCTCGATCGACGCGAGCCTGCAGGACACGTTCCTCGCCATCACCGGCCGCGGTCCGGCCAAGGCCGACCCCGCCCCCGTCGCCGTATAGGAAGCCGGAGAAGATGCTGCTCCACGACACCGGCCTGATCTACGGCCGCTACCTCCGCCAGTCCCTGCGCTCCCGCTTCGCGCTGCTCTTCGGCGTGCTGATGCCGTTGCTGTACCTGCTGTTCTTCGGGCCGCTGCTCACCGGGCTGCCGCTGGCCTCCCGCGGCACCAGCTGGCAGGTCCTGGTCCCCGGGCTGCTGCTCCAACTCGGCCTGTTCGGGGCCGCGTTCGCCGGGTTCACGATCATCATGGAGAACGGCCAGGGCGTGGTGGAGCGCATGCGCGTGACCCCGGTCAGCCGGCTCGCGCTGCTGCTCGGCCGCGTCCTGCGCGACGCGACCGTCTTCGTCTTCCAGGCCGTGCTGCTGGTGCTGGCCGCGGCGGTGATGGGCCTGCGCGCCCCACTGGCCGGCATCCTGATCGGCTTCGCCTTCGTGGCCCTGCTGACCGTCTCCCTGGGTTCGCTGTCGTACGCGCTGGCCTTCAAGGTCCGCACGCCCCAGGAGTTCGGTCCCATGGTCAACGCCCTGACCATGCCGTCCATGCTGCTGTCCGGGCTGATGCTCCCGATGAGCCTGGCGCCGGCGTGGCTGGACGTGCTGTCCCACTTCGTGCCGTTCCGCTATCTGGTGGACGCGGTGCGGGACGCGTACGTCGGGTCGTACGTGACGGACCACATGGCGTACGGCGTCCTCGTCGCCCTCGGATTCGCCCTGCTCGCCGTGACAGTGGGCACACGCGTCTTCCGCACGGCCGGGGCGTAACTACGCTGGCCACATGGTCAATCTGACGCGCATCTACACCAGGACCGGCGACCGGGGCACGACCGCCCTCGGCGACATGAGCCGAGTCGCCAAGACCGACCTCAGGATCTCCGCGTACGCCGACGCCAACGAGGCGAACGCGGTGATCGGGACGGCGATCGCGCTGGGCGGTCTCGACGCGGAGGTCGTCCAGGTCCTCACCCGCGTCCAGAACGACCTGTTCGACGTGGGCGCGGACCTGTCGACGCCGGTCGTGGAGAACCCGGAGTACCCGCCCCTGAGGGTCGAGCAGTTCTACATCGACAAGCTGGAGGCGGACTGCGACCGCTTCAACGAGCGGCTGGAGAAGCTGCGCTCCTTCATCCTGCCGGGCGGCACCCCGGGCGCGGCCCTGCTGCACCAGGCCTGCACGGTCGTACGGCGGGCCGAGCGCTCGACGTGGGCGGCGCTGGAGGTGCACGGCGAGGCGATGAACCCGCTCACCGCGACCTACCTCAACCGCCTCTCGGACCTGCTGTTCATCCTGGCCCGGACGGCCAACAAGGACGTCGGTGACGTGCTGTGGGTGCCGGGCGGGGAGCGCTGAGACCCCCCGCCCCGCGCCCGCTCCTCTCAGCGGTCCGTGCCGTCCCGGGCCGCGTCCTCGTCCGCCCGGGCGAGCGCGGACTCGGCGGCGGCCACCTTCTTCTGCATCTCCGAGTAGCCGGACGGTGTGGCGGCGGCCTTGTCCGGGGTTCCGGCCGAGCCGCCGTCGGGTCCGCAGGCCGTGGTCAGCGCGGCGAGCAGGACGACCGCGGCGGCCGCGAGTCCCGCTCGCATCAGCTCGCGCCCTCGTGGTTGTCCTCGCACCAGGTCCGTACGTCGGCCAAATCCTTCTGCCGCTGCCCCAGGGTCGTCACCAGGGACTTGCGGAAGGTCAGCCGGTCCCGGAGATAGGTGGCGATCTCGGAGTGCCCGGCGGCCTTGGCGTTGTCCACGCGCTGCTGCAGGCGGGCGAGGGAACCGCGCTTGTCGGCGCCCGCGTTCAGGCGGGCGAGGGCCCGGTCGATGCGGTGGTCGATCTTCGGTGCCCGCTTGCACAGGGCCCGCGCGCCGTCGCCGGTCGGTGTCGCCGCCGGCGACGGCGTGCTCTCGGCCACGGCCGCCCCGGCGGTGCCCGCCAGGACCGCCGCCACGGCCGCCCCCACGAGGAGGGTGCGCCGGTGTCGTCGTACGTGCATCTCTGCCTCCGTTTCCCGCGGACGGCCCCCTTCGTCCGTCCGCTCGCGAGGGGAGGCTAGGAACCGTCTTTGGGGAAACTCTGTGACCGTTTCGTCCCGGCTGTGCCGATCAGCCAGTCGCGGTGCGCGGGGAGCGGCCCGCCGGTCGACGGCAGCCGCACCTCGAAGCGGGCGCCGGTCCCCGACGGGCCGTCCCCGACGGTGACACTCCCCCGGTGCAGGGCCGCCTGCTGGGCCACCAGGGTCAGACCGAGTCCGGAGCCGGAGCTCGCGGGCCCGCGTTCGAAGCGCTCGAAGATCCGGGCGCGGGCATCGGCGGGCACCCCGGGTCCGGCGTCGTCGACCGTGACGACGACCTGCTCGCCCGCGCGGTGCACCCCCACCGTCACCGTGGCGCGGCCGTCGGTGTCCGTACCGTGCGTCAGGGCGTTGGCCAGCAGGTTGTCCAGGAGCAGCCGCAGACCGGGCTCCCAGCCGGGCACCGTCGCGCCGGGCTCGGCCCGCAGCATGATCCGGGCGCCCGGAGCCCGCCGCCGGGCCTCGGCGACCGCCGCGTCCGCCGCCTCCGACACGTCCACGCTTCCCAGGGCCTCCGCCTCCACCAGGTCACCGCGGCCCAGTTCGCGCAGCATCACCAGCAGGTTCAGCAGCCGGGCGTGTTCGGTGCGCAGGTCGGCCAGGACCTCCGTGCGGTCCGCCCCGGGGAGATCGGGGTGCGCGGCGAGGATGTCGAGGTTGGTGCCCATGCTCATCAGCGGGGTGCGCAGTTCGTGGGCGGCGGCGGAGGAGAAGGAGCGGGCGGTGTCGAGGGCCTCGGCGGTGCGGGCGGCCTGTTCGTCGTAGCGGGCGAGGACGGTGCGCAGGGTGGCCGCCAGTTCGTCGACCTCGGTGACCCCGCTCGGCTCGTCGGGCAGCCGGGTGCCGCTGGTGCGCGGGTCCAGTCCCGCGGTCCGGCGTCCGAGCCGGCGCAGCGGGCCGGTGGCGCCGGTGGCCACGGCCCAGGCGAGCAGGCCGGACAACGGCACCGCGGTCAGCGTCGTCACCGCCACCCGGCGTCCGACCAGCCGGAGTTGGGCCTGGCCGGCGGCGTCGGGCGAGAAGACCCAGAGGGTGCCGGAGCCGCGCGCGGTGGTGATCGTCCTCGACAGGGCACGCCAGCTGGTGCCGCCCTCGCGGACGGTGACCGGCCCCCTGGTCCGCTCGGGCAACGGCACCGAGGCGTCCGGCTGGGGGCCGCCGCTGAAGGTGGCGTCGGGGCCGACGACCCGGACGCCGACGTCCAGGGCCGCGCTGAAGAGACGGCGTTCCCGGGTGTCGGCGGCCTTGGGACGGTCGTTGGCCGTGGCCCGCAGCAGGGCGCGGGCGTCGGTGGTGAGGGCGGTGGCCCGGGTGCGCAGGTGGTCGTCCTCGGCGCTGTGCAGGTCGTGTTCGACGAGCCGGAGCAGCAGCCAGCCGGAGGCCAGGACGAGCAGCGGCACGGTGACGCCGACGGCAAGCCCGATCCGGGTGGAGAGCCTCACGGCTCCCGCCTCAGGACGAAGCCCACCCCGCGCACGGTGTGCACGAGCCGGGGGCGGCCGTCCGCCTCCAGCTTGCGCCGCAGATAGCTGACGAAGGTGTCGACGGCGTCGGTGCGCACGTCGAAGTCGTAGCCCCACACCCGGTCGAGCAGCTGGTCGCGGGTGAGCACGATCCCCGCGTTGCGGGCGAGCACCTCCAGCAGCTCGAACTCCCGCCGGGTCAGCTCCAGCGGCCGGCCGTCCCGCTCGGCGGTGCGGGCGGCCGGGTCGATGACCAGGCCCGCCACCCGCAGCACCTCGCCGGCGGGCGGGCGGCGGCGCAGGAGGGCCCGGAGCCGCAGCACCAGTTCCTGCAGGGCGAACGGCTTGACCAGGTAGTCGTCGCCGCCCGCCTGGAGGCCGGCGATGCGGTCGGCGGTCTCGTCCAGCGCGGAGAGCATGAGGACGGGCAGGTCCCGGCCGTCGCCGCGGAGCCGCTCGCAGACCTCGATGCCGCTCATGCCGGGCATCGACACGTCCAGGACGAGCACGTCCGGGGGCGTGTCCCGGACGGCGGCCAGCGCCTGCTGCCCGCTCTCGGCCGTGCGCACCGCGAAGCCGCTCAGCCGCAGGCCGCGCTCCAGCGACCGGCGGATGGCCGCGTCGTCGTCCACCACCAGGACGGCCCCGGGGCGGTCCGTCTCACCCATGCGCCCCTCCCTCGTTCATCGCCCGGTCAGGGTACGGTCCTTGACCGGGCCGCGCAGGATCCGGGAGGAGCTGGAAGTCAAGTGGTCCAGACCTATTGACCGATGGTCCAGACCTTTCTATTCTCGCGACACCGTGGGCGTGAAGGCTCAGTCGCGCCCCCACCCCCTTGACGAAGAGGGAGGCGCAGCATGCGCTTCAGACACAGAGCCGCGGCAGGGTTCGCGACCCTGTTGCTCCCCCTGGCCGGACTGGTCGGCCTCGCGAGCCCCGCCCAGGCCGCGACGAACGCCACCGCCACGTACACCAAGACCCAGGACTGGGGAACCGGCTTCGGCGGTCAGTGGACCATCAAGAACACCGGCTCCAGCAGCATCAGTTCCTGGACCGTCGAGTGGGACTTCCCCTCCGGCACGTCCGTCACCTCCGCGTGGGACGCGGACGTCACGAGCTCCGGCACCCACTGGACCGCCAAGAACAAGTCCTACAACGGCACCCTGGCCCCCGGTGCCTCGGTCTCCTTCGGCTTCAACGGCGCAGGCTCCGGCTCCCCGTCCAACTGCAAGCTGAACGGCGACAGTTGTGACGGCACCACGGTCCCCGGCGACGCGGCGCCGTCCGCGCCGGGCACCCCCACCGCCTCCTCCGTCACCGACACCTCGGTGAAGCTGTCCTGGAGCGCGGCCACCGACGACAAGGGCGTCAAGAACTACGACGTCCTGCGCGACGGCAAGGTCGTCTCCACGGTGACGACGACCTCGTACACCGACACCGGCCTCAGCGCGGGCACCGACTACTCCTACACCGTGCGCGCCCGTGACACCGCCGACCAGACCGGTCCGGTGAGCGGCTCGGTCGCGGTGCACACCACCGGCGGCACCACCGACCCGCCGCCGACCACCGGCGACAAGGTCAAGCTCGGCTACTTCACCGAGTGGGGCATCTACGGCCGCAACTACAACGTCAAGAACCTCGTGACGTCCGGCTCGGCGGCGAAGATCACGCACATCAACTACGCCTTCGGCAACGTCACCAACGGCCAGTGCGCGATCGGCGACTCCTACGCCGACTACGACAAGGCCTTCACCGCCGACCAGTCGGTCAGCGGCGTCGCGGACACCTGGGACCAGCCGCTGCGCGGCAACTTCAACCAGCTCCGCGAGCTGAAGGCCAAGTACCCGAACATCAAGGTGCTGTGGTCCTTCGGCGGCTGGACCTGGTCCGGCGGCTTCGCCCAGGCGGCGGCCAACCCGACCGCCTTCGCGAACTCCTGCTACAACCTGGTCGAGGACCCGCGCTGGGCCGACGTGTTCGACGGCATCGACATCGACTGGGAGTACCCGAACGCCTGCGGTCTGTCCTGCGACACCAGCGGGGCCGCGGCCTTCAAGAACGTGATGTCGGCGCTGCGCGCCAAGTTCGGCTCCAACAACCTGGTCACGGCGGCCACCACGGCCGACGGTTCGGCCGGCGGCAAGATCGAGGCCGCCGACTACGCGGGCGCCGCCCAGTACGTCGACTGGTACAACGTGATGACGTACGACTTCTTCGGCGCCTGGGACGCGAAGGGCCCCACCGCCCCGCACTCCCCGCTCACCTCGTACTCCGGCATCCCGAAGGCCGGCTTCACCACGGCCGACGCGATGGCCAAGTTCAAGGCGATCGGCGTCCCCGCGAAGAAGCTGCTCATCGGCATCGGCTTCTACGGCCGCGGCTGGACGGGCGTGACGCAGGACGCCCCGGGCGGCACGGCCACGGGCCCGGCGGCCGGCACCTACGAGCAGGGCATCGAGGACTACAAGGTCCTCAAGACGTCCTGCCCGGCGACCGGCACGGTCGCGGGAACGGCGTACGCGCACTGCGGCAGCAACTGGTGGTCCTACGACACCCCGTCGACCATCGCCGGAAAGATGAGCTGGGCCAAGTCCCAGGGTCTGGGCGGCGCGTTCTTCTGGGAGTTCAGCGGCGACACGAGCAACGGAGAGCTGGTGAGCGCCATCAGCAGCGGAATGAGCTGACGGCCTGAATCCACCACCTGGGGCGCGCGGCACATGCCGCGCGCCCCAGGCGTGCGCGGCGTGGGGTCATCCGGCCCCCAGGACGGGAAGGTCGGCAGGTGCGGCACCCCTCTGGCCGGGAACATCCTGTATCTCAGGCAGTAAGCGGAATTGCTCATTCAGGGGGGAAGAATCAAACGCAGGCCCCACAGGCCGCATAAGAACGCACGGACGGCCGCCTCCAGGGCGGTGTCCTACGGAGGCTTCGCCGGAGCAGCGGCAGCAGCTCTGCTGGCCGCGTCGCCGGTGAACATAACGGTGACGTTCGGCCCCGAGCCACGTACCGTCGTCGCCTCGCAGGCCGACGTACCGAACCCGGTGTGTCAGGCCACGTTCACGCGCTGACCTGGAGGCGCCGCCTCCAGCCACGCAAGGAAACCGGTCAACGCGTCGTCGCTCATGGCGAGTTCGAGGCGGGTGCCGCGGTGCAGACAGGTCAGGACGACGGCGTCGGAGAGGAGGGCCAGCTCCTCCTCTCCCTCGGGGAGGCGGCGGCCGGCCACCTCGATCGCGGCGCGCTCCAGGACGCGGCGCGGCCGGTAGGCGTAGGAGAAGACGCGGTACCACTCGATGCGGTCGCCGTTGTAGCGGGCGACGCCGTAGCTCCACCCTTTTCCGCTGGTGTCGGGTTTCTCGGGGACGTCCCAGCGCAGCGAACAGTCGAAGGTGCCCCCGGAGCGCTGGATGAGTCTGCGGCGGAGACCGAAGACGAACAGCCCCAGCACCACGAGTGCCACGACGATTCCGCACACAGTCAGAGCGAGGACCATCGACACCGACCTCCTCGTCTCCTAGGTACCGAATTCAGGTAACGGAACGGAAAAAACATCCATATCTGCCTCAGCCGCGGTCGGCGCCGGATTGCTCCGGTGCCGACCGCGGCTGAGTGACGTCATGCAGCTCCGTGCGGCCTCAGCGCGTGGCCGCCGCACGCAGTCGTACATCTGCGCGGCGCTCGGCGGCGGCGTCGCCCTCCGCCTTCGCCCGCTCCAGCTCGCGCTCCACGCGCTGGACGTCGATCTCGTCCGACAGCTCGGCGATCTCGGCCAGCAGCGACAGCTTGTTGTCCGCGAACGAGATGAAACCGCCGTGCACCGCGGCGACGACCGTCCCACCATCACTCGTACGGATGGTCACCGGGCCCGACTCCAGCACACCGAGCAGCGGCTGGTGACCGGGCATGACGCCGATGTCGCCGGACGTGGTGCGCGCGACGACCAGGGTGGCCTCGCCGGACCAGACCTCTCGGTCGGCCGCGACCAGCGCGACGTGCAGCTCAGCAGCCAAGGTGGCTCCTCGGGTCACCACCCGGCGGGTCTGCCGGGTGTTGGTTACAAGTCTAGTAGGCGTGAAAGAGGGGGCGGGACGCACCCGCCCCCTCAGTCGAACTCAGGGAGTTCAGGAGACGCCGAGCTCCTTGGCGTTGGCCTTGAGGTCCTCGATGCCACCGCACATGAAGAACGCCTGCTCCGGGAAGTGGTCGTACTCGCCGTCGCAGATCGCGTTGAAGGCCGCGATCGACTCGTCCAGCGGGACGTCCGACCCGTCGACGCCGGTGAACTGCTTGGCGACGTGGGTGTTCTGGGACAGGAAGCGCTCCACGCGACGGGCACGGTGGACGACGAGCTTGTCCTCCTCGCCGAGCTCGTCGATACCGAGGATCGCGATGATGTCCTGGAGGTCCTTGTACTTCTGCAGGATCGTCTTGACGCGCATGGCGGCGTCGTAGTGGTCCTGCGCGATGTAGCGCGGGTCCAGGATCCGGGACGTGGAGTCCAGCGGGTCCACGGCCGGGTAGATGCCCTTCTCCGAGATCGGACGGGACAGAACCGTCGTCGCGTCGAGGTGGGCGAAGGTGGTGGCCGGGGCCGGGTCGGTCAGGTCGTCCGCGGGGACGTAGATCGCCTGCATCGAGGTGATCGAGTGACCACGGGTCGAGGTGATGCGCTCCTGGAGGAGACCCATCTCGTCGGCCAGGTTCGGCTGGTAACCCACCGCGGAGGGCATACGGCCGAGCAGCGTGGAGACCTCGGAACCGGCCTGCGTGAAGCGGAAGATGTTGTCGATGAAGAACAGCACGTCCTGCTTCTGGACGTCACGGAAGTACTCGGCCATGGTGAGGCCGGCCAGCGCGACGCGCAGACGGGTGCCCGGGGGCTCGTCCATCTGACCGAAGACCAGCGCGGTCTTGTCGATGACGCCCGAGTCCGACATCTCCTCGATGAGGTCGTTGCCCTCACGGGTGCGCTCACCGACACCGGCGAACACGGAGACACCGTCGTGGTTGTTGGCGACGCGGTAGATCATCTCCTGGATGAGCACCGTCTTGCCGACGCCGGCACCGCCGAACAGACCGATCTTGCCGCCCTTGACGTACGGGGTCAGCAGGTCGATGACCTTGACGCCGGTCTCGAACATCTCGGTCTTCGACTCGAGCTCGTCGAAGTTCGGCGCCTTGCGGTGGATGGACCAGCGCTCGCCGTCGTAGGACTCGTCGACGTTCAGCACCTCACCGAGGGTGTTGAACACCTTGCCCTTGGTGAAGTCCCCGACGGGGACGGTGATACCCGTGCCCGTGTTGGTCACCGCGGCCTGGCGGACCAGACCGTCGGTCGGCTGCATGGAGATGGTGCGGACCAGGCCGTCACCCAGGTGCTGGGCGACCTCCAGGGTCAGGATCTTCTTCTCGCCGGCGTTGGCCGGGTCGGCCACCTCGACGTGAAGGGCGTTGTAGATCTCCGGCATCGCGTCGACGGGGAACTCCACGTCGACGACCGGGCCGATGACCCGGGCGACGCGGCCCGTGGCCGTCGCGGTCTCAACAGTGGTGGTCATTAGCGGTCACTCCCCGCGGTCGCGTCGGCCAGGGCGCTGGCGCCACCGACGATCTCGCTGATTTCCTGGGTGATTTCGGCCTGGCGGGCCGCGTTGGCAAGCCGGGAGAGCGTCTCGATGAGCTCGCCCGCGTTGTCGGTCGCCGACTTCATCGCGCGCCGCGTGGCGGCGTGCTTGGAAGCGGCCGACTGGAGGAGCGCGTTGTAGATACGGCTCTCCACATAGCGCGGCAGCAGGGCGTCGAGGACGTCCTCCGCCGAGGGCTCGAAGTCGTACAGCGGGAGGATCTCGCCCTTGGGCGTGGCCTCCTTGGCGACCTCTTCGAGGCTGAGCGGCAACAGACGGTCGTCGAGCGCCGTCTGCGTCATCATCGAGACGAACTCGGTGAAGACGATGTGGAGCTCGTCCACCCCGCCCTCGGCCGTCTCCTTCTCGATGGCCTCGATCAGCGGCGCCGCGACCTTCTTGGCGTCCGCGTACGTCGGCTCGTCGGTGAAGCCCGTCCACGATTCCGCGATCTTGCGCTCACGGAAGTTGTAGTGGGCGATACCACGGCGGCCGACGATGTAGGTCACGACCTCCTGGCCCTCGCGCTCCAGCCGCTCGGTGAGCTGCTCCGCCTTCTTGATGGCGTTGGAGTTGAAGGCGCCGGCGAGCCCTCGGTCGCTCGTCAGGAGCAGCACCGCGGACCGCGTGACCGTCTCGGCCTGCGTGGTCAGCGGGTGCTTGGTGTTCGAGCCGGTACCGACCGCCGTGACCGCGCGCGTCAGTTCCCGCGCGTACGGCGTGGAGGCCGCCACCTTGCGCTGCGCCTTGACGACGCGCGAGGCGGCGATCATCTCCATCGCCTTGGTGATCTTCTTGGTCGCGGTGACGGATCGGATGCGACGCTTGTAGACCCGGAGCTGGGCTCCCATGAGTCAGGTCCCTTCCTTACGTCACTTGGCGGCGGCCGGAGCGTCCTCGCCGAGAAGCTTGCCGTCCGAGGTCTCGAACTGCTTCTTGAACTCGGCGATCGCGTCGGCGACAGCGGTGAGGGTGTCGTCCGACATCTTGCCGCCCTCCTTGATGGAGGTCATGAGGCCCTGCTCCTTGCGGTGCAGGTACTCCAGGAGCTCGCGCTCGAAGCGGCGGATGTCGTTGACCGGAACGTCGTCCATCTTGCCGGTGGTGCCGGCCCACACCGAGACGACCTGGTCCTCGGTCGACATCGGCTGGTACTGGGCCTGCTTCAGGAGCTCGACCATGCGCTGACCGCGCTCCAGCTGCGCCTTCGACGCGGCGTCCAGGTCGGAACCGAAGGCGGCGAACGCCTCCAGCTCACGGAACTGGGCCAGGTCGACGCGCAGACGGCCGGAGACCTGCTTCATCGCCTTGTGCTGCGCGGAACCACCGACTCGGGAGACGGAGATACCGACGTTCAGCGCGGGGCGCTGACCGGCGTTGAAGAGGTCCGACTCCAGGAAGCACTGGCCGTCGGTGATGGAGATGACGTTGGTCGGGATGAACGCCGAGACGTCGTTGGCCTTGGTCTCGACGATCGGCAGACCGGTCATCGAGCCCTTGCCCATGTCGTCGGAGAGCTTCGCGCAGCGCTCCAGCAGACGGGAGTGCAGGTAGAAGACGTCACCGGGGTAGGCCTCGCGGCCCGGCGGGCGGCGCAGCAGCAGGGACACGGCGCGGTAGGCGTCGGCCTGCTTCGACAGGTCGTCGAAGATGATGAGGACGTGCTTGCCCTCGTACATCCACTGCTGGCCGATGGCCGAACCGGTGTACGGCGCCAGGTACTTGAAGCCGGCCGGGTCGGACGCCGGGGCGGCGACGATGGTCGTGTACTCCAGCGCGCCGTTCTCCTCCAGCGCGCGGCGGACCGACGCGATGGTGGAGCCCTTCTGACCGATGGCGACGTAGATGCAGCGGACCTGCTTGTTCGGGTCGCCGGTGCGCCAGTTGTCGCGCTGGTTGATGATCGTGTCGACGGCCAGGGCGGTCTTGCCGGTCTGGCGGTCGCCGATGATCAGCTGACGCTGACCGCGGCCGATCGGGGTCATCGCGTCGACGGCCTTGTAGCCGGTCTCCATCGGCTCGTGCACCGACTTGCGCTGCATGACCGTGGGGGCCTGCAGCTCCAGCGCACGGCGGCCGGACGTCTCGATCTCGCCGAGGCCGTCGATCGGGTTGCCGAGCGGGTCGACGACGCGGCCGAGGTAGCCCTCGCCGACGGCCACGGAGAGCACCTCACCGGTGCGACGCACCGGCTGCCCCTCCTCGATGCCGCTGAACTCGCCGAGGACGACCGCACCGATCTCGCGCTCTTCCAGGTTCAGCGCGAGACCGAGGGAGCCGTCCTCGAACTTCAGCAGCTCGTTCGCCATGGCCGAGGGCAGGCCCTCGATCTTGGCGATGCCGTCGCCGGCGACGGTGACCGTACCGACCTCCTCGCGCGAGGCCGCGTCCGGCTTGTACGACTGGACGAAGTTCTCCAGCGCGTCCCGGATCTCCTCCGGCCGGATCGTGAGCTCCGCCATCTGGGTTCCCTGCTCTCCTTGTTGGGCCCGAAGTTTCAACTTGGGGGTCTGGGGGCGACCCCCAGGAATCCTCTGCACGGCCCAACGCGGGCCGTCTTACTACGTCGTATTGAGTTGCTGCTAGCTCGCCAGGCGGCGGCCGGCGTCCTCGATGCGGTCCGCGATCGAGCCGTTGATGACCTCGTCGCCGACCTGCACCCGGATCCCGCCGAGGACCTCGGGGTCCACGTCGATGTTGAGGTGCATCTGGCGGCCGTAGAGCTTGGCGAGGGCGGCGCCGAGGCGCTGCTTCTGCGTGTCGCTCAGCGGCACCGCCGAGGTGACGACGGCGACCAGGCGCTCCCGACGCTCGGCGGCGAGCTTGGACAGGGACTCCAGTCCCGACTCCAGGCTACGTCCCCGCGGCGCGGTCACAAGGCGCGTCACCAGACGCTCGGTCGCCGCGGCGGCGCGGCCGCCCAGCAGCCGGTGCAGCAGCTCGACCTTGGCCGAGGTGGTGGCGGCGCGGTCGGTCAGCGCGGCGCGCAGCTCGGTGTTGGAGGAGACGATCCGGCCGAACCGGAACAGCTCGTCCTCGACGTCGTCGAGGGCGCCCCTCTTCTGCGCGGCGGTGAGGTCGGCGGTGTTCGCCAGTTCCTCCAGCGCGTCCACCAGGTCGCGCGACTGCGACCAGCGGGAACGCACCATGCCGGACACCAGGTCCACGGCCTGGCCGCCGACCTGGCCGGCGAACAGACGCTGGGCGAGCTGGGCCTTGGCCTCACCGGCCTGCGCCGGGTCGGTCAGGACCCGACGCAAGCTGACCTCGCGGTCGAGCAGCGCGGTGACGGCGGCCAGCTCGTCGGCGAGCTTCGCCGCGTCGGCGGACGTGGAGTCCGTCAGCGCGTCGAGACGCTCGCGGGCGGCGGCCAGTGCCTCGCGGCTCGCTCCGTTCATCGGGTGGCCTCGGCCTTCTCCTCGAGCTCGTCGAGGAAGCGGTCGATGACACGGCTCTGCCGGGCGTGGTCCTCGAGGGACTCACCGACGAGCTTGCCGGCCAGCTCGGTCGCGAGGTGACCGACGTCCTGCCGCAGCGCGGACGCGGCGGCCTTGCGGTCGGCCTCGATCTGCGCGTGACCCGCGGCGACGATCTCCTCGCGCTGCCGCTGGCCCTCGGCGCGCATCTCGGCGATGAGCGCGGCACCCTGCTCCTGCGCCTCCTGGCGCAGACGCGCGGCCTCGTGCCGGGCCTCGGCGAGCTGGGCCTTGTACTGCTCGAGAACGCTCTGGGCCTCGACCTGAGCGGCCTCGGCCTTCTCGATGCCACCCTCGATCGCCTCGCGGCGCTCCTCCAGAACCTTGTTGATGTTCGGGAGCAGCTTCTTCCAGAAGAAGAAGAACACGATGGCGAAGGCGATGGTGCCGACGAGCAGTTCGGGGCCGGGCGGGACGAGGGGGTTCTGCTTCTCCTCGGCCGCCAGCTGAACCAGGTTGGCGATCACATCAGTGCCTTTCGTCGATACGTGTCGGTAAGTAGGTCTTACTGACCGAACACGAACGGCATAACGATGCCGATGAGGGCGAGCGCCTCACAGAACGCGAAGCCCAGGATCTGGTTGGCGCGGATCAGACCGGCCGCCTCGGGCTGACGGGCCAGGGCCTGGGTGCCGTTACCGAAGATGATGCCGATACCGATGCCGGGGCCGATGGCCGCGAGGCCGTAACCGATGGAACCGAGGGAACCCGAGACGCCGGCGGCGAGGTCGATGGCAGCGGACATGCCGTTTCTTCCTTCTCTTTTACGGACCGGTGGGGGTTGGCCACCGGACGACTGGTGGGGGTGGGGCGGACGGTGCTCAGTGGTGCTCGGCGAGAGCGCCCTGAACGTAGGAGCAGGCCAGGAGGACGAAGACGTACGCCTGAACGGCCTGCACGAAGAGCTCGAAGAGGATCATGATCACGGTCATGACGAACGAGACGCCGGCCGCCGGGATCATGTAGCTGTTCAGCAGATACCAGCTGGCAACGGTGAACATCGCGAGCAGCAGGTGGCCGGCGAACATGTTGGCGAAGAGTCGAACCGCGTGCGTGAACGGGCGGACGAGGACGTTCGAGAAGAACTCGATGATCACGACGAGCGGGAGTACCGCGCCGAGCGACTTGTCGTAACCGGTGAGGTTCTTGAAGCCGCCGACGAAGCCGTGCTTCTTGAACGTCAGCGACAGCCAGGTGATGTAGACGATCGCGGCGAGCACCGCCGGGAAGGCGATGATCGACGACACCGGGAACTGGGCCAGCGGGATCACTGACCAGACGTTCATGATCCAGATGAAGAAGAACAGCGAGACCATGAGCGGGACGTACTTCTCGCCCTCGCGCTTGCCCAGCGTCTCGTAGACGATGCCCCGGCGGACGAAGTCGTAGCCCGCCTCGCCGACCATCTGCAGCTTGCCCGGGACGACCTTGGCCTTGCCGAAGGCGGCCGAGAAGAAGACGGTGACGATCAGGGTGGTGATGAGGGCGAGCAGCATCACCTTGTTGAACTCGAACCCGCCGACGGTGACGATCGGCTTGAACAGGAACGAGTGCAGGCCCGGAGCCGGGAAGCCACAGCCGTTGTCGGACAGGATGCGGCAATCCCACTCAAAGGCGAGCTGGGTCGGGTCAGCACTCACCGCGGGCTCCTTCGGCGTGACGCATGGGTTCGGCAACCTCGTTGTGTCGGCGCGGCGCGCGGCCGCGGGTCGGCACCGGACTGGTGTTACGGATGTGAGGGCGGCTGGGGGGCTTCGAGCCTCGCGATCGAACAGGCGTCAGCTCAGATGCCCGCGCCCGCGATGCCGCAGTTGGCACCGGACGATAGCAGGAGATCTCGCAAGCGCTTATCCCGCCCCTACCTCTCACGACGACGACCCTGTCTTCTCGGGCCTGCCGCTCTTCTCGGAGTCCGGATCGACGTAGAAGATCTTGGACTTCATGTGTGCACGGGCCTGCGTGGCCATCCACACGACGGTCGCGATCACCAGGGAGAGCGCGAACGCCTTGCCGTTGAAGAGAGAGGTGCCCTTGAAGACGGCCACGAAGATCATGAGCAGCAGGAGTTGGGCGACATAGAGCATCAGCCCCATGGCCTGGAACAGCTGCGGGAGCGTTTTTGCCGTCCACTGCAGGACGTAGAGGCCGAGGCCCATGAAGAGCATCGACAGCACGACACCGACAGCCGCCCCGATCGCACCCTTGCCGCCGGCGACCGCAGCACTGACGGCGACGGCGACCACGCCGGCAGCCGCTGTGGGCACAGCGATCGGCAGTAGGTTCCGGACGTCGTTGGACGGCATGGCGGCAACTCCGCTTTCAAAGGGGGGCAGGGTGTCGTCATGGACGAGCGTAGTCCCGGGGCGAGGGAGGAACTCACGGCCAATGGACCGTCGCACTGCGGTCCTTCGGCTCTGTCCGGGGGTTCTCGTGAACCGTATCACAAACTATTTGATGCGGTCTTTACCTAGAAGGTGTGCTCGCTGTCACACATGAGAGTGACAGCGCCCGTCTGTGCAAAAACAGGGCCGAGTTGTCTGGTATTGGGTCGCTTTGCAACCCCACGACTTGGCAATGCTCTAGTCAGATTCTTACCTTGTGAACGTCAGCGGGACGTTCCGGCCTTTCGCCTGTCCAGGAAGCGCGTACGGGCGCCGAGAGCGGTCGCTCCGTTGGCTCCCGCCACACCCGCCACGGCAGGGGTGCGCTCCTCCGCGTCGCACGGCTCCTCCTCCGAGGCCTCAACTTCCGCCTGTGCCAAGGCAGCTGAGGCGGCGTGACGGCGACGGTAGCGCGGCGGCACGAAGGCCTCGGCCCAGCGCGGGGCACGCGGTGTGAAGCGCGGCAGCAGGAGCAGCACGAGGCCGATCGCGCTGAGCATCACGATGCCGAGCACGATCCACATCGACGCGGAGTTGACCGAGTAGGCGAGCGCGCCGAACGCGATCAGCGCCGACCAGAAGTACATGATCAGTACGGCCCGGCTGTGCGAGTGGCCGATCTCCAGCAGGCGGTGGTGCAGGTGCCCGCGGTCCGCGGCGAACGGCGACTGGCCGCGCCAGGTGCGGCGCACGATCGCCAGAACCAGGTCCGCGGCCGGGATCGCGATGATCGTCAGGGGCAGCAGCAGCGGGATGTAGACCGGCACCATCTGGTGCACGGCCTGCCGCTCGGAGCCGCCGAACAGGCTGTCCGGGTCGACCTGCCCGGTGATGGAGATCGCGCCCGCGGCCAGCACCAGCCCGATCAGCATCGAGCCCGAGTCGCCCATGAAGATCCGCGCCGGGTGCATGTTGTGCGGCAGGAAGCCCAAGCACATGCCCATCAGGACGGCCGCGAACAGCGTCGCCGGGGCGGCCGCCTCGATGCCGTACGAGTACCAGATGCGGTACGAGTACATGAAGAACGCCGCTGCCGCGATGCACACCATGCCGGAGGCCAGGCCGTCGAGGCCGTCCACGAAGTTCACCGCGTTGATGGTGATCACGACGAGCGCCACCGTCAGCAGGGTGCCCTGCCACTGGGTCAGCGCCACCGTGCCGACCTTGGGGATGGGCAGCCACAGGATCGTCAGACCCTGCATCACCATCACGCCGGCGGCGATCATCTGGCCGCCCAGCTTGATCAGGGCGTCGATCTCGAACTTGTCGTCCAGCACGCCGATCAGCCAGATCAGCGCGGCCCCGGACAGCAGCGCCCGCGGCTCGTTGGACTTGGTGAAGACCTCGTTGAGGTTGGTCAGATGGTCCGCGACCAGCAGGCCGGCGCACAGCCCGAAGAACATCGCGATACCGCCGAGGCGCGGAGTGGGTTCCCGGTGCACGTCACGGGCCCTGATCTCCGGCATGGCTCCGGCCACGATCGCGAACTTCCGTACCGGCCCTGTCAGCAGGTACGTCACCGCGGCCGTGATGCAGAGCGTCAGCAGGTATTCACGCACGGGCTTCCCCACAGGTCTCGCTGGCCATCTCAGCCCCACACCCTAGCGACGGACGCATATCAGTGGGGACTTCCGGGTAGCGACGATGGTTGCACGCGTGGCTGTGCGTGCGGTCGCACGCACGTGGACGCAGGTGCGCCTACCCCCGCTCAGCCGGGATACGGCTGAAATCTACCGGCCAGCTCACGCACTTGATCACGCGCCTTCTGATTCTCCACGTCACCGCGCAGGACTTGTGCGAACAATGCGGCGATGTGACGCATCTCCTCCTCCCCCATGCCCTGCGTCGTCACCGCAGCCGTGCCGAGCCTCAGCCCTCGCGCGTCCCCGTGCGGCAGCGCGCAGCAGTCCAGGACCATCCCGGCCGCCGCGAGCCGCCCGCGCGCGGTGCGCCCGTCGACGCCGAGGGGCGCGGGGTCGGCGGTGATGAGGTGCGTGTCAGTGCCGCCCGTCGTCACGACCAGCCCCTCCGCGGCCAGCCGGGCCGCGAGGACCTTCGCGTTGGCGACCACCTGATGGGCGTACGCGGCGAACGCCGGTGTCGCCGCCTCCCCGAACGCGACGGCCTTGGCGGCGATGGTGTGCATCTGCGCCCCGCCCTGGGTGAACGGGAAAACCGCCCGGTCGACCCGTTCGGCCAGGTCGCTCCCGCACAGCAGCATCCCGCCGCGCGGCCCGCGCAGCACCTTGTGCGTGGTCGCGCAGACGATGTCGGCGTACGGCACCGGGCTGGGCGCCGCTCCCCCGGCGACGAGCCCGATGGGATGGGCGGCGTCGGCGATCAGATAGGCGCCCACCTCGTCGGCGACCTCCCGGAAGAGGGCGTAGTCGATGTGCCGGGGGTAGGCGATGGAGCCGCACACGATCGCCTTCGGCCGGTGGCTGCGGGCCAGGGTCCTGACCTGGTCGTAGTCGATGAGCCCGGTCTCCGCGTCCACCCCGTAGCCGACGAAGTCGAACCAGCGGCCGGAGAAGTTGGCGGGCGAGCCGTGGGTGAGGTGGCCGCCGTGGGGCAGACCGAGGGCCAGGACGGTGTCGCCGGGCCGCAGCAGGGCCGCGTACGCGGCGAGGACCGCGGAGGACCCCGAGTGCGACTGGACGTTGGCGTGCTCGGCGCCGAAAAGGGCCTTGGCGCGGTCGACGGCCAGCCGCTCGGCGACGTCGACGATCTCGCAGCCGCCGTGGTGCCGGGCCCCCGGATAGCCCTCCGCGTACTTGTTGGCCAGCACCGATCCGAGCGCGGCCAGCACGGCCGGCGAGGTGAAGTTCTCGGCGGCGATCAGCTGCAGCGTCGTCGACTGCCGGTCGAGCTCCCCGAGCAGGATCTCGGCCAGCTCGGGGTCCTGCAGCCGCAGGACGTCGGCGGTCGCGGGGGCATGGGTGACCGGCATGGTGGGCTCCGAAACGTCGACGGTGACGTACGACCAATGTAGGCCCGGGACTGGTGGGGCGCCCGGTCATGAGGTCTCTTCCGGGGAACCGGTAAGCCCCTTGACGACCCGTCCGTCGCCTCCGGTCACATGCGCGCGGGCACTCCGGTCAGCGCCGTCACCACCGGATCGAGCGCCTGGTGTATCTCGTCGCCGATGGACCGGAAGAAGGTCAGCGGTGCCCCGTACGGGTCGTACACCTCGTCCGCCTCCAGGGTGGGCGCCAGCAGCCACCCGCGTAGAGCCGCCGCCGCGCGCACCAGGGCCCGCGCGCGGACGACTATGCCCTCCTCCAGCGGGGGCAGGGTCGCAGGGTCGATCGCGCGGACCAGACGGGTGAACTCCTTCAGCGTGAAGGTGCGCAGGCCCGCCGAGTGGCCCATGGAGATGACCTGGGCGCGGTGGTCGCGGGTGGCCGTCAGGACGAGGTCGGCCATGATGACGTGCTCGTCCAGCAGCTCCCGGCCGGTGAACCCGGAGGCGTCGGCGCCGAAGTCGGCCAGCACGGTCTCCGCGTTGGCCTCCATGGGCGCGCCCTCGTGGCCCCAGGTGCCCGCGCTCTCCACGATCAGCGCGGCGCCCAGGACGCCGAGCCGCTGTTTCACGTAATGCCGGGTCAGCCGCTCGGTGATGGGCGAGCGGCAGACGTTGCCGGTGCTGACGTGGAGGATGCGGAAGCAGTCGCGCGGAAGCCCGACGAACGTCGTCGTGATTTCCGCCGCGAGTTCCCCGTTGCCTATGCCACGCCCCGCGTCAGGGGCCGTCAATTGGCCACCTCGAGGTCAGGTACGACCTTGCGCAGCTCCTCCGGCGAGAGTGCGCCCTCCCGCAGCAGCACCGGGACCGGTCCGCTGACGTCGACGATGGAGGACGGCACGTTGCCGGGGGTGGGGCCGCCGTCGAGGTAGACGGAGACCGAGTCGCCGAGCATCTCCTGGGCGGCGTCGCAGTCCTCCGGCGCCGGGTGGCCGCTGATGTTGGCGGAGGAGACCGCCATGGGGCCGACCTCGGTCAGCAGCTCGATGGCGACGGGGTGCAGCGGCATACGGACGGCCACCGTGCCCCGGGTGTCCCCCAGGTCCCACTGCAGGGACGGCTGGTGCTTGGCGACCAGGGTCAGCGCGCCCGGCCAGAAGGCGTCGACCAGCTCCCAGGCCATCTCGGAGAAGTCCGTGACCAGGCCGTGCAGGGTGTTCGGGGAGCCGATGAGGACGGGGGTGGGCATGGTGCGGCCCCGGCCCTTGGCCTGGAGCAGGTCGGCGACGGCCTCCGAGGAGAACGCGTCCGCGCCGATGCCGTACACCGTGTCGGTCGGGAGGACCACCAGCTCGCCACGGCGGACGGCGGACGCGGCCTCGCGCAGACCGGTGATGCGGTCGGTCGCGTCGTTGGTGTCGTATCGCCGTGCCATGTCTAGCGGGCCTCCTCGTACACGTGCTGCGGGCAAAGGACTCGGGCGGTGCTCACGGCAGCGCCTTGCGGGCCGTGGCGAACCGGGGGCGGTTGTTGAGGTCGGGGTGGTCGGCCGCGTCGGCCCAGCCGCGCTCCTCGGTGAAGATCCACGGGACCTGGCCGCCCTGGGTGTCGGCGTGCTCGATGACGACGACGCCGCCCGGGCGCAGCAGCCGGTGCGCGGTCCGCTCCAGACCGCGGATGAGGTCGAGGCCGTCCTCCCCGGAGAACAGGGCGAGTTCGGGGTCGTAGTCCCGGGCCTCGGGGGCGACGTACTCCCACTCGGTCAGCGGGATGTAGGGCGGGTTGGAGATCACCAGGTCGACCTGGCCGTCGAGGTCGCGGAAGGCGTCCAGGGCGTTGCCCTGCCGCAGGTCGACCCGGGAACCCTCGACGTTCTTGCGGGTCCACGCCAGGGCGTCCTCCGACAGCTCCACGGCGTGCACCTTGGAGCGCGGGACTTCCTGGGCCAGGGCGAGCGCGATGGCGCCGGAGCCGGTGCACAGGTCGACGATGGTCGGCTCCACGACGTCCATGGCGCGCACGGCGTCTATGGCCCACCCGACCACGGACTCGGTCTCCGGCCGCGGCACGAACACGCCCGGCCCGACGTGGAGTTCGAGGTACCGGAAGTAGGCGCGCCCGGTGATGTGCTGCAGCGGCTCGCGCTGTTCACGCCGGGCGATGACCTCCCAGTAGCGGGCGTCGAAGTCCGAGTCCTTCACGGAGTGCAGCTCGCCCCGCTTCACGCCGTGCACGAACGCGGCGAGCTCCTCCGCGTCGTTGCGCGGCGAGGGCACGCCGGCGTCGGCCAGCCGCTGGGTGGCCTGTGCCACCTCTGCGAGCAGCAGGTTCACGCATTCCTCCGTGTCGTACTGGGTCGTGCGTACGTACCTCTTACGCGGCCGCCAGCTTCGCCGCCGAGTCCGCGTCGACGCAGGCCTGGATCACCGCGTCGAGGTCACCGTCCAGGACCTGGTCCAGGTTGTAGGCCTTGAAGCCGACGCGGTGGTCCGAGATGCGGTTCTCCGGGAAGTTGTACGTGCGGATCTTCTCGGAGCGGTCGACGGTGCGGACCTGGCTGCGGCGGGCGTCGGCGGCCTCCTTCTCCGCCTCCTCCTGCGCCGCTGCGAGCAGCCTGGAGCGCAGGATACGCATCGCCTGCTCCTTGTTCTGCAGCTGGCTCTTCTCGTTCTGGCAGGAGGCGACGACTCCGGTGGGCAGGTGCGTGATGCGCACGGCGGAGTCGGTGGTGTTGACCGACTGGCCGCCCGGCCCGGAGGAGCGGTAGACGTCGATGCGCAGGTCGTTGGGGTTGATCTCGACGTCGACCTCCTCGGCCTCGGGGGTGACGAGGACACCGGCCGCGGAGGTGTGGATTCGGCCCTGGGACTCGGTCGCCGGCACGCGCTGCACGCGGTGCACGCCGCCCTCGTACTTCAGCCGCGCCCAGACGCCCTGGCCCGGTTCGGTGGCGCCCTGGCCGCCCTTGGTCTTCACGGCGACCTGGACGTCCTTGTAGCCGCCCAGCTCGGACTCGGTGGCGTCGATGATCTCGGTCTTCCAGCCGACGCGCTCGGCGTAGCGCAGGTACATGCGCAGCAGGTCCCCGGCGAAGAGGGCCGACTCGTCGCCGCCGGCGCCCGCCTTGATCTCGAGGATGACGTCCTTGTCGTCGCTGGGGTCGCGCGGGACGAGCAGCAGGCGCAGCTTCTCGGTGAGTTCCTCGCGCTGCTTCTCCAGCTCCTTGACCTCGGCCGCGAAGTCCGGGTCGGCGGCGGCGAATTCCTTCGCCGTCTCGATGTCGTCGCCGGTCTGCTTCCAGGAGCGGTACGTGGCGACGATGGGAGTCAGCTCGGCGTAACGCTTGTTGAGCTTGCGCGCGTTGGCCTGGTCGGAGTGGACCGACGGGTCGGCGAGCTTCTTCTCCAGGTCGGCGTGCTCACCGACGAGTTCCTCGACGGCCTCGAACATCTTGGGCTCCTGTACTGCGGTGCGGAAGGGAAGGCGGGCGACCAAAAACGCCGGTCCCGGCGCGCCTGTGGAAGGACGCGGCCGTGGACCGGCGGATTGGAGCTCGCTACTTCTTGGAGCCGGCCGCAGCCTTGCCGAAGCGGGCCTCGAAGCGGGCCACACGGCCACCGGTGTCGAGGATCTTCTGCTTGCCCGTGTAGAACGGGTGGCACTCGGAGCAGACCTCGGCGCGGATGGTGCCGCTGGAGATCGTGCTGCGGGTGGTGAACGACGCGCCACAGGTGCAGCTGACCTGCGTCTCGACGTACTCGGGGTGGATGTCGCGCTTCAAGGTGTCTCCTAGTTTCGGGAGGGCGCCGGGTCGCCGCCGCGGGATGCGACAGGCGTGAACCGGAGCCGACGTACCAGTCTGCCAGGACTGGGGCCATCCCCCAAAACCGGGGGCCGGGGCGATCTATTCCACGACACCCTTGGCGTTGCCGGAAGCGGTGTCCTTGACGGCGCTCGCGGGGATCGCCCGGTCGTTCTTGAGGGCGTCCCAGACCTGCCGGGCCTTGGCCTTCTCGACGATGACGCGGTTGGGATCCGCCGGGTCGTAGCGGACCGGCATGGTCACCATGTGCAGGTCGCCGGAGCCGATGCCCTTGAGGCCACCCGCGAAGGACATGAGCGAGTTCACGGAGCCGAGGTCGGAGTCGGTGGTCACGGTGCTGGTGGCGGTGTCGGCGAGGTCGTAGAGCTTCTTCGGGCTGGTGAAGATGCCGACGTGCTTGACCTGGTCGACCAGCGCCTTGATGAACGCCTGCTGGAGCTGGATGCGGCCGAGGTCGGAGCCGTCGCCGACCCCGTGCCGGGTGCGGACCAGGCCGAGGGCCTGCTTGCCGTCGAGCTTGTGCGTGCCGGCCTTGAGGTCCAGATGGCTCTGCTTGTCGTCGATGTTCTTGGTCGTGGTGACCGGGACACCGCCGAGTTCGTCGATGAGCTTCTCGAAGCCGCTGAAGTCGACCTCGAGGTAGTGGTCCATGCGCAGGCCGGTGAGGGACTCGACGGTCTTCACGGCGCAGGTCGCGCCGCCGGTCGAGTAGGCGCTGTTGAACATCACGCCGGAGGCGGCGTCATGCTTGTCGCCCTTGGAGTCGGTGCACTCGGGCCGGTCGATGAGGGTGTCGCGGGGCATGGAGACCACGCTTGCCCGCTTGTGGCCCTTGTAGACGTGCACGATCATCGCCGTGTCCGAACGGGCGCTGCCGTCGTCGGCGCCGCCGCCGAGCTTCTTGTTGCTGCCGGAGCGGCTGTCCGAGCCGAGGACCAGGATGTTCTCGGAGCCGTTGCCGGCCTTCGCCGGCCGGTCGGTGCCGAGGGCGCCGTTGATGTCGATGCTCTTGATGTTGCCGTTGAGCTTGAAGTAGAGGTAACCGGCGCCGGTGCCCCCCAGCACGACGATGCCCGCGGCGGTCCAGGCCATCAGGATCAAGGCCTTGCGGTGTTCGCTGCGCGGCGCGCGGCGGCGGCCCTTGGCGCGGTCGCGCCGGCCCTCGGTGCCGGTTCCGCCCGGTATGCCGGGCTCCGGCGTGCTCTCGGCAGACATGTGCTCCTCGAATCTCGTCCGGTCGGATACCCCCTGCTTCCGGGGACAGGCCTCAAGAGGCGCGGCTGGTTACCGCTCCATGGTCGCTCCGTCGGGTCAGACGGCGAAACTCGAGAAAGGGTTGCACAACGCTCTGTGCCCAATCCGAGGAGGATTGGGCACAGAGAGTGAACATGGACGCCGGGGCACCCCGGCTCACCTGCTTGGTCAGCCGAAGATGTCGTACTGCTGGAAACCGGTACCGACCGACACTCTTGTGGCAAAGATCTCGCTCGTCGCCTTACCGGTGCCCTTGTACAGGTAAAGGGTGCCTCCGGACGTACGGGCCAGGAAGTCCGCCTTGCCGTCGCCGTTCACGTCGCCGATCGCGTCGAAGGCGTTGTAGCCCGTCCAGGCGCTGCGCACCTTGATCCGGGTCGAGAAGGCGCCGGTGCCGGACTTGCCGGTGCCCTTGTACAGGTACAGGTCGCCGGTGGACTTGTTGCGGGCGAGCAGGTCGGCCTTGCCGTCGCCGGTGAAGTCGCCCTTGCCGCGCACCATGTTGTACTGGTTCCAGCCGGTGCCGACCTGGACGCGGGCGGCGAAGGTGCCGTTGCCCTTGCCGGGGTAGATCCACAGGGCGCCGCCGGAGTCGACCGACAGCAGGTCGGGCAGGTAGTCGCCGGTGACGTCGCCGGGGGCGATGATCCGGGTCCGGGTGGTCCAGCCGCCGAAGATCTTCGTCTTGGACCAGGAGTCGCTGGACGGCACGTAGTGCAGCCAGTACATGTCGCCGGTGGAGCTCTGGCGCAGCACGAGGTCTTGGTAGCCGTCCCGGTTCAGGTCGGTCTGCAGGACCAGGTTCACTCCGCTGTACGACCCCAGCGACTGCCGGGCGGCGAACGACGAACCCGTGGAGTCCTTCTCGTACGCCTCCTTCGTCGAGGAGTTGCGCACGAACAGGTCGGCCTTGCCGTCCGTGTAGCTCAGGTTGGTGTCGTCGACGTTCGCGTAGGCGGCGCCGATGTAGGTGCTGACCTTCGAGAAGACGCTGTAGTAGCCCTTCGCGACACAGTCCGTGACGCCCCACGAGACGACGCCGACGATCCGGTTGTTCACGACGAGCGGTCCGCCGGAGTCGCCGTTGCAGGCGGCCTTGGTGCCGGTGTCGCTGCCGCTCTGCACGCCGGCGCAGATCATGTGCCCGGCGACGTAGTCGGAGCCGTAGACGTTCGAGCACGTCGAGTCGGCGTGGATGGTCAGCGTCGCCGACTTCAGCGTGTCGGAGATGTCCTGGCTGGTGGAGCTGGTGCGCCCCCAGCCGTAGACGGTGGCGCTGGTGCCGCCGGCGTACGAGGCGGTGTCACCGGACGTCGTCATGCGGATCGGCGTCGCCTTGACCGGGGAGGCCAGGGTGAGGACGGCGATGTCGTTGTTGATGGTCGTCGGGCTGTACGACGGGTGGTTCCACTGCCGCAGCGGCAGCGAGACGGTGCCGCCGTGCAGGTCGGTGTTGTTGGAGCTGTCGGTGGTCGGCAGCTGGCTGGTGCCGGTAAGGACGGCGCCGTAGGCCTTCCAGTTGTAGCTCTTGCCGTTCTCGTCCTTGACGCAGTGCGCGGCGGTGAGGATCTTCGTCGGCGACACGACCGTGCCGCCGCAGAAGAAGCCGATGTCGTCGCTGGTGTCGGAGGACGTGCCGTTGTCGTCGTAGTACCACAGCTGCGCCATCCAGGGCGCCGAGGTGATGGCGGTGTCGGTGCCGCCGATGACGTACGGGCTGACCGTGGAGCCGGAGGTGGTGGTGCTCGCGCTGTACGACGACTTGCTGGGAGCGGCCTCCCCGGCGGTGCCGTCGGTCGCGAGCGCGCCCGCGATCCGCTCGGTGAGCGCGGCCGTCGAGACGGAGACGGTGTCGGGCTTGCCGGTCGGCGTCGGCACGGAGGTCGCGGCGCTGGCCGAGGAGGTCAGCACGGCGGCGCCGACGGCCGCCGCGATACCGGCGGCGGCGAGGGGCAGCGCGAGACGCATCCGGCGTCTGTGACGACCGCTGCCGGACAGGGATGTGGACAAGGGTGTTTCCCCCCGGGGGCACAGGTGATGGGAGGGGCGGGATAGCACGCCCGTTCCTATCAGCGCCAAAGAGGCGCCCTCCGTCACACAGGTGACGGAGGGCGCCTTTCGAGGCGGATGAGGTCAGTCGCCGTTGCCGGGGGTCGGCGTCGTCTTCTGGATCTGCATCAGGAATTCGGCGTTCGACTTCGTCTGCTTCATCTTGTCGAGCAGCAGCTCGACCGCCTGCTGCTGGTCGAGGGCGTGCAGCACCCGGCGCAGCTTCCAGACGATCCCGAGCTCGTCGGGGGCGAGCAGGATCTCTTCCTTACGGGTACCGGACGCGTCCACGTCCACCGCGGGGAAGATGCGCTTGTCGGCGAGCTTCCGGTCGAGCTTGAGCTCCGCGTTGCCGGTGCCCTTGAACTCCTCGAAGATCACCTCGTCCATGCGGGACCCGGTGTCGACGAGCGCGGTCGCGAGGATGGTGAGCGAGCCGCCGTCCTCGATGTTGCGCGCGGCACCGAAGAACCGCTTCGGCGGGTACAGGGCGGTCGAGTCGACACCACCGGACAGGATGCGGCCGGAGGCGGGCGCGGCGAGGTTGTACGCACGGCCCAGACGCGTGATGGAGTCGAGCAGCACGACCACGTCGTGGCCCAGCTCCACCAGACGCTTGGCGCGCTCGATGGCGAGCTCGGCGACCGTGGTGTGGTCCTCGGCCGGACGGTCGAAGGTCGAGGAGATGACCTCGCCCTTGACCGACCGCTGCATGTCGGTGACCTCTTCCGGACGCTCGTCGACCAGGACGACCATCAGGTGGCACTCGGGGTTGTTGTGCGTGATCGCGTTGGCGATCGCCTGCATGATCATGGTCTTGCCGGTCTTCGGCGGGGCCACGATCAGACCGCGCTGGCCCTTACCGATCGGCGACACGAGGTCGATGATGCGGGTGGTCAGCACGCCCGGGTCCGTCTCCAGACGGAGCCGGTCCTGCGGGTAGAGCGGGGTCAGCTTGTTGAACTCCGGGCGGCCACGGCCGTGTTCGGGCGACATGCCGTTGACGGAGTCGAGGCGGACCAGCGCGTTGAACTTCTCGCGCCGCTCGCCTTCCTTGGGCTGACGGACCGCGCCGGTGACGTGGTCGCCCTTGCGCAGGCCGTTCTTGCGGACCTGGGCGAGGGAGACGTACACGTCGTTCGGCCCGGGGAGGTAGCCCGAGGTACGGATGAAGGCGTAGTTGTCGAGGATGTCGAGGATGCCCGCGACCGGGATCAGGACGTCGTCCTCGGCGATCTGCGGCTCGGTGGCGATGTCGTCGCGGCCACGCCGGCCACGACGGTCGCGGTAGCGCCCGCGACGGCCGCGGCGGCCGCCGTCGAAGTCGTCGTCGTCCTGCTGCTGGCGGTTGTCCTGACGGCCGCCGCCCTGCTGGTTCTGCTGCTGACCACGCTGCTGGCCGCCCTGGCCCTGCTGGTCGTCGCCCTTGCGGCGGTCCCCGCGGTCCTGACGGTCACCGCGGTCCTGGCGCTCGCCGCGGTCCTGACGGTCACCGCGGTCACGGCCGCGGTCCCGGCGGTCGCGGCGGCCACGGCCCTCGCCGTCACCGGCGTCGCCCTTGGCGTCGTTCTGCGCCTGCGGGGCGGAGTTGTCGTTCCTGGCCTCGCTCTTGGCCTCGGCGACGACGGTCTCGGCACCCGAACCCGTCGGGGCGCCGGCCTCGGCGGTGGCACGGCGACGACGGCGCTCGGTGGGGGCGTCGTCACCGGCGGCGGGCTGGCCGGGGATCTCGATCTGCTGCTGGGCCACGGCCTTCTCGGCGGGGGCCTCGGTCGCCTTCTTCTCGGCGGCGGGAGCACCGTCATCGCCGGTACGGGCCTTGGAGGTGGCCCGGCGCTTCGGCTTGGTCTCGGTGGCGGCGTCGGCCTTGGCGGCCGCGGCACCGCCTCCGGCCTGCGCCTCCTTGATGACCTCGATCAGCTGGCTCTTGCGCATCCGCGCGGTGCCCCTGATGCCGAGGCCCGAGGCGACCTGCTGCAGCTCGGCCAGCACCATGCCGTCGAGGCCGGTACCGCGGCGCCGCCGGGAGCCGGCACCGGTGGTAGGCGCGGAGGCGTCCGTGGCGGGCGCGGCAGCGGTCTCCTCGACACGTGCGCCCATCAGATCGGTGGTGTCGCTCACGAAGGGTCCTTCCCTGGAGCGGACGTCGGCCTTCTGGCTCGGCGACCGGTTGTGCTGTCCGGCAGTGGTCCTTGCTGTGTGGACCGTGCCGGGGCGGTGGTCCGCCAATGCAGGCGGAGGGAATATCTGGGATGGCGCTGCCCGGAGCCTGGGCCGCGGCACCGGGTGTCAGTGTCACGTGGCTCGGTAGCACCGATTCCGGAGCGTGCCCGGCAAGTCGTTCAGTGCTCGCGTACGAGGTACTGCCCGCGTACGTCGTACGGAACACAGTGCGGCTTGGGAGGCTCCCGGAAGAATGTCTGTCCCGGACGGGGACACGAAGCACCTCGCCATGGTGGGGTCGGGTGCAGACTTGAGATTAACACTACCGGATCCAACAAACATTCCCCCTCTCGAAATCCGGCAACCGCGTGTCAGGGCGCAAGCGGCAACACGCTCGCTCCCTGCGCGTCGAGGTCGAGCCGGTTCGCGGCCCAGCCCTCGCCTGCCAGATGGGACACCTTGTCGGCGCTGTCGGCGTCGACCAGCGCGAGCACGGTGGGTCCCGCTCCTGAAATGACTGCCGGGACCCCGTCGGCCCGCAGCCGCTCCACCAGCGCGGCGCTCTCCGGCATGGCCGGTGCCCGGTACTCCTGGTGCAGACGGTCCTCGGTGGCGGGCAGCAGCAGCTCGGGGCGCCTGGTCAGGGCCTCGACGAGCAGGGCCGCCCGGCCCGCGTTGGCGGCGGCGTCGACGTGCGGCACGGTGCGCGGGAGCAGTCCGCGCGCGGTCTCGGTCAGGACCGGCTTACCGGGCACGAAAACCACCGGAACGATGGAATCGGCGGGATCCAGCCTGATCGCCCGGGCCGCGCCGGACTCCATCCAGGCGATGGTGAAGCCGCCGAGCAGACACGGGGCCACGTTGTCGGGGTGGCCCTCGATCTCGGTCGCGAGCTCGAGCAGCGCCGTGTCGTCCAGCCGCGCCTCGCCGCCTATCGTCACGGCGCGCGCGGCGACGATGCCGGCGCAGATGGCGGCCGAGGAGGAGCCCAGGCCGCGGCCGTGCGGGATGCGGTTGGCGCAGACGATCTCCAGGCCCCGCGGCTGCCCGCCGAGCAGGTCGAAGGCGGTGCGCAGGGACCGTACGAGAAGGTGGCTCTCGTCGCGCGGGAGCGTCTCGCTGCCCTCGCCGGCGATGTCGATGTGCAGCCCGGAGTCGGCGACCCGGACGACCACGTCGTCGTAGAGCCCCAGCGACAGGCCGAGGGCGTCGAAGCCCGGGCCGAGGTTGGCGCTGGTGGCGGGAACGCGCACCCTTACGGCGGCGGCTCGGAAGGCTGGACCGGCCATCGCTCGACGACTCTCCTTGAGCTGCGTGATTGTCGAAAACCTTCGATGACTTTCGCTACGTGCGTGAGGACCCTGGAGGTCCGTGGAACCGCTTCCGGGCCGCGGAGACGGCGCGGCACCCGGCTGTATGCGGAGGCATATGCAGCGGGCGGGTTCGGTACAGCCTATCGAAGGAAGGTTCTGTGGCGACATAGGGCGCACAGGAGGCGCACGATGCGTGTCGCAAGCCCCCTGTGCACCCCCGTCGGGGATGTCCCCCGGCGTGCGGTGTTACGCCAGCCCGAGGCGCTCGGCCGCCGTCGCCGCGTCGACCGGGACGGTGACCGGCTGCGGGGCGCCGGCGACGGCCCAGTCCGGGTCCTTCAGACCGTTTCCGGTGACCGTGCAGACGATGGTCTGGCCCGGGTCGACCTTGCCCTGTTCGGCGGCCTTCAGCAGACCGGCGACGGAAGCGGCCGAGGCGGGCTCCACGAAGACGCCCTCCTGGGAGGCCAACAGCCGGTAGGCGCGCAGGATCTCACGGTCCGTCACCTCGTCGATGAGGCCGCCGGATTCGTCCCGTGCCGCCAGCGCGTACTGCCAGGAGGCCGGGTTGCCGATCCGGATGGCGGTGGCGATGGTCGACGGGTCCTTGACGATCTCGCCGCGCACGATGGGGGCGGAACCGGAGGCCTGGAAACCCCACATGCGGGGAGTCCTGGAGGAGACGCCGTCGGCGGCGTACTCCTTGTAACCCTTCCAGTAGGCCGTGATGTTGCCCGCGTTGCCCACCGGCAGAACGTGGATGTCGGGGGCGTCGCCCAGCATGTCCACGATCTCGAAGGAGGCGGTCTTCTGCCCCTCGATACGCACCGGATTGACCGAATTGACCAGCGCGACGGGGTAGTTGTCGCTCAGCGCGCGGGCCAGGGTGAGGCAGTCGTCGAAGTTGCCGTCGACCTGGAGGATCTTGGCGCCGTGCACCAGCGCCTGCCCCATCTTGCCGAGCGCGATCTTGCCCTGCGGCACGAGAACGGCCGAAACCATGCCCGCGCGGACGGCGTAGGCGGCGGCGGAGGCGGAGGTGTTGCCGGTGGAGGCACAGATGACGGCCTTCGCCCCCTCCTCCTTCGCCCTGCTGATCGCCATGGTCATGCCGCGGTCCTTGAAGGACCCGGTGGGGTTCGCGCCCTCCACCTTCAGGTGGACCTCGCAGCCCGTGCGCTCGGAGAGCACCTGCGCGGGCACGAGGGGCGTGCCGCCCTCGCGGAGCGTCACGACCGGCGTGCTGTCGGAGACGGGCAGCCGGTCCCGGTACTCCTCGATGATTCCGCGCCACTGGTGGGTCATTGCTGGTTACTCTCCTTCAACCCGCATGATGCTGGCGACACCCCGCACGGTGTCGAGCTTGCGCAGCGACTCGACGGTCCCGGACAGGGAGGCGTCGGACGCGCGGTGGGTGACGACGACGAGAGAGGCCTCGCCGTCCTTGCCCTGCTGCCGAACGGTATCGATGGACACCCCGTGTTCGGCGAACACGGTGGCCACCTGGGCGAGAACACCCGGTTTGTCCGCGACGTCGAGGCTGATGTGATAGCGGGTGACGACCTCACCCATCCCCGACACCGGCAGCGCGGCGTACGCCGACTCGCCGGGCCCCGTCGCCCCGCTGAGCCGGTTGCGGCAGACGGCGACGAGGTCGCCGAGAACGGCGGAGGCGGTCGGCGCGCCGCCCGCTCCGGGGCCGTAGAACATCAGCTGTCCGCTCGCGTCGGACTCGACGAACACGGCGTTGTACGCGCCGCGCACGGAGGCGAGCGGATGGGTCAGCGGGATCATCGCGGGATGCACGCGCGCGGTGATCGAGCCGCCGTCCTCGGCCCGCTCGCAGATGGCGAGCAGCTTGATGGTGCAGCCCATCTCCTTCGCCGAACGGAAGTCGGCGGCGGTGACCTCGGTCATGCCCTCGCGGTAGACGTCGTCGAGGCGCACGCGGGAGTGGAAGGCGATGCCGGCGAGGATGGCGGCCTTGGCGGCCGCGTCGAAGCCCTCGACGTCGGCGGTCGGGTCGGCCTCCGCGTACCCCAGGGCGGTGGCCTCGTCGAGGGCCTCCTGGTAGCCGGCGCCCGTGGAGTCCATCTTGTCGAGGATGAAGTTGGTCGTCCCGTTGACGATCCCGAGGACCCGGTTGACCTTGTCGCCGGCGAGGGACTCGCGCAGCGGCCGGATCAGCGGGATGGCACCGGCGACGGCGGCCTCGTAGTAGAGGTCCGCGTCATGGGCCTCGGCGGCCGCGTGCAGCGCGGCCCCGTCCTGGGCGAGCAGCGCCTTGTTGGCGGAGACCACGGACGCCCCGTGCTCGAAGGCGGTGGCGATGAGGGACCGCGCGGGCTCGATCCCGCCGATCACCTCCACCACCACGTCGATGTCGCCGCGTTTGACCAGGGCGGTCGCGTCGGTGGTGACCAGGCTCGGGTCGATGCCCTCACGGACCTTGCTCGGACGCCGTACGGCGACGCCCGCGAGTTCGACGGGGGCGCCGATCCTCGCGGCGAGGTCGTCGGCGTGCGTCGTCATGATGCGCGCCACCTCTGAGCCGACAACCCCACAGCCCAGCAGCGCCACCTTCAGCGGACGCGTACGCATCATCCGACCTCGTTTCCTCATACCGTCTACGGTGGGTCCAGTCTCACTCACCGGACGGGACTTTCTGTCGATTGTCCGGATCGTGAGACATCTATTTCATTTCTCGGAGGGTGGAGAACCGCAGATCTTCCACCCCGCCGCGCTGTGCACGGGCTCAGCCGACGTCCAGACGCAGGAGGTCCTCCTCCGTCTCGCGGCGGACGATGACCCGCGCCTCGCCGTCGCTGACAGCGACGACGGGCGGACGCAGGACGTGGTTGTAGTTGCTGGCCATGGACCTGCAGTAGGCGCCCGTCGCCGGTACGGCGATCAGGTCGCCCGGCGCCAGGTCGCCCGGCAGGAACGCGTCCTTGACCACGATGTCCCCGCTCTCGCAGTGCTTGCCGACGACGCGGGCGAGCATCGGCTCGGCGTCGGAGGTGCGGGAGACCAGGGCGACGCTGTACTCGGCGTCGTAGAGCGCGGTGCGGATGTTGTCGGACATGCCGCCGTCGACGGAGACGTAGGTGCGCAGGTTGTCGAGGGGCTTGATGGTCCCGACCTCGTACAGCGTGAAGGCGGTCGGTCCGACGATGGCGCGCCCGGGCTCGACGGAGATCCGGGGCGTGCGCAGCCGGGCACCCTCGCACTCGCGCGTCACGATCTCGGTCAGGGCCTTGGCGATCTCGTGGGGCTCACGGGGGTCGTCGTCACTGGTGTACGCGATCCCGAGCCCGCCGCCGAGGTCGATCTCCGGCAGCTCGATCCCGTGCTCGTCCCGGATGTCCCTGAGCAGCCCGACCACCCGGTGGGCGGCGACCTCGAACCCCGACATGTCGAAGATCTGCGACCCGATGTGGCTGTGAATCCCGATGAGCTCCAGCCCGTCGAGCTGCAACGCCCGCCGCACGGCCTCCGCGGCCTGCCCGCCGGCCAGCGGAATGCCGAACTTCTGGTCCTCGTGGGCGGTGGCGATGAACTCGTGCGTGTGCGCCTCGACGCCGACGGTGATACGGATCTGCACGCGCTGCCGCTTGCCGAGCTCCTGCGCGATGTGGGCGACCCGCACGATCTCCTTGAAGGAGTCGAGGACGATCCGCCCGACACCGGCCTCGACGGCCCGGCGGATCTCCTGCGTGGACTTGTTGTTGCCGTGAAAGGCGATGCGGTCGGCGGGCATACCGGCCGAGAGCGCGGTGGCGAGCTCGCCGCCGGAGCACACGTCGAGGTTGAGCCCCTCCTCGTGCAGCCATCGCACCACGGCCCGGGACAGGAACGCCTTGCCCGCGTAGAAGACGTCGGCGTCCTGCCCGAAGGCGGTACGCCAGGCGCGCGCCCGCGCCCGGAAGTCGGTCTCGTCGAGCACGTAGGCGGGGGTGCCGTACTCCTCGGCGATCCGCTTGACGTCGATACCGCCGACGGTGACGACACCGTCCTCGCCACGACCGACGGTCTCGGCCCACACCTTCGGGTCGAGGGCGTTGAGGTCGGCGGGCGGAGCGGAGTAGTGCCCCTCGGGAAGGACATCGGCGTGACGGGGCCCGGCGGGGTGTGCGGAACGGCTCATCTCAGTGGCTTTCTTGGCTTTCTCTGGGGGCTGGCGGGGGATGGGAGCGGGAGCTGGGGACCGGGCGGGTTGGTCGGGGGGCCGGGTTGGCCGGGTGGCCGGGTTGGCCGGGCGGCCGGGTTGGCCGGGTCGGTCCGACGGGTGTGGGCAGTCGATCGGTCCGACGGCTGTGGGCTGTCAATCGACCCGACGGCTGTGGGCAGTCGAGCTGACCAACTGTGTAGCGATCTGCGGCTCCAGGCGACTCCTCCGGCTGCCTCTAGAGGTGGTCGGGTGCGTCGATGCCGAGCAGGGACAGGCCGCCGGCCAGCACCGTCCCGGCGGCTTCGGCAAGAGCGAGCCGGGCGCGGTGGGCGGCCGCGGGTTTCTCCTCGCCGAGCGGGAGCACGGCAGGGAGAAAGGGAAGCACGGCATCGGCGACGGTGACGAGGTGCCGGGCGAGACGGTCGGGGGCACGGTGGGCGGCCGCCAGGGCCAGTACGCGGGGGTGGTCGGCCAGAGCGGTGAGGAGGGGGGTGAGGGGGGTGGCGGCGTGAGGGGGGTGGGCGCCGAGGAGGGGGGCGGCGGCGCCGAGGACGGGGTTCCGGGGTTCGGCGGCGTGATGGGGGTGGGCGCCGAGGGCGGGGTCCCCGGGTTCGGCGGCGAAGCCCAGGGAGGCGGCGTTACGGCCGAGGGCCCGGGTGCGGGCGTGTGCGTAACGGACGCGGAAGAGAGGGTTGCTCTCGCGCTGGACCAGATGATCGGCGGTGATCCGCGGCCGGTCGTGGGCGGCGGGGTACAGCAGCGCCCAGCGTGCGGCGTCGGGGCCGAGCGGGGCAGGGTCCTCGGGTGCCGGGACGGGCCGGAGGTTGACGGGCTCGCGGTGGTCGACCTCGGCGCGGCCGCCCTGCGCGGCAACGAGACGGGTGAGCGCGTCGGCGACAACCTCGGCACGGACGTCGTACGGGATGCGCAGCTCGACGATCCGGCCGGCGAGGGCGTCGCCATGGCCGTACTCCATGCCCTCCGCGAGGACCTGGCGGGCGAGGGCGAACGTGGCCGGCGCGGTGTCGCTCAGGCTGATGTTGAGGAAGCCGGGCCGGGTGACGGTGACGTCGGCGACGCCGGCGGTCCCGGCCAGGTACTGCCGCAGGATCTCGGCCACGCGGAGAGGCGTTTGGCCGGCGGGGCGGGCGAGCTGGAGGGCGATGTTGGTGGCGTAGTCACCGCAGCCGCCGGGACCGGGGGGCGTGACGACGGCCCGCGCCGGCACGGGAACGCTGAGCTCCCCCTCGTCGACAGCACGACGCACCGCGCGCAGCACGGTACGGGAGAGCTCGACGGGGGTCACGGGACAAGCGTATGGGAGGAGGGGGGTGGGTAGGCGAGCCGGTTTCGAGAGGTCCCGGGATGTGGGACGGGGCGGGGCCTTGTCGGGTCGGTCGGCGAGGCGACGGAGCGGAGCTTTGTCGGCTCGGTCGGTGCGGCGGGCGCGGGCGCGCTTCGGGGGCGGTTGTCGGGCGACGGGGGTTCGCCCGATGCGCGCTTGGCGTGTGCTCGGCGTGCTCGGGGGCACTTCGTCAGGCGCCGGAGGCTCGCCCGGCACGCGGTGCGGCGTGCTCGAGGGCCCGCATCAGGCGCCGGAGGCCTGCCCTGCGCGCATGCTCGGAGCCCGCGTCAGGCGCCGGAGGCCCGCCCGGCACGCTCGGCGTGTTCCGCGCACTCGGCTCGCTCTGCACACTCGGCACGCTCGGCATCGCCGATGCCGAGGACGGTTCCGAGCGCCCCCAGGGTCCCTCGGGACCCGAGGGAGGAGTCGTCCCCTCCCGCGCCACCCCCGCTTCGCCTCTGCTCGATCAACTGCTGTACGAGACGCACGAGTTCGGCGGGTTCGAAGGGCTTGGCGAGAAAGGCGTCGACACCGACGTCGAGCCCGGCCTCGACCTCGTAGGAGGTGCAGGCGCTGACGATGGCGAGGGGCAGATCACGGGTACGGGGGTCGGTACGCAGCCGGGCGGCGGTGCGCAGCCCGTCCAGCCGAGGCATGACCACATCGAGGGTCACGACGTCCGGCCGCACCTGATGAACGACATCCAGACACTCGGCACCATCGGCCGCGGTCACTACCTCGAGCCCCTCCAGCTCGAGATTGACCCTGATCAACTGCCGGATGACCTTGTTGTCGTCCACAACAAGCACCCGGCCCGAAGTGCCTGGCACAACTCGAGAGTAGGTCGAGACAGGCCACCGCGTCCGGGTTTTCCATACTTCCGCCCCGCACGGGGGACGGAGGTTGTCCATACTTCCGCTCCGCGCTGGGGACGGGACGGCCGATCGCCGAACCAGGCGAGAGGAGCCCTCCCGGGCACCGACACCAGCCCCCGGAGGCTGCAGCCGCACACCGCGAACACGCACAGAGCCGACGCCCGGCCGGACCTGTAAACCTGTTCATGAACACCCCGAGGGAGCTGGTAGGGTTCTACCCGTCGCCGCCCCACAAGGCGCCCGACACGCCCCCGTAGCTCAGGGGATAGAGCAACGGCCTCCGGAGCCGTGTGCGCAGGTTCGAATCCTGCCGGGGGCACCCAGCATGAGGTGCCCAAAGACCCCGTCACCAGCGGAAACGCTGAGGCCGGGGTCTTCGCGTATGTGCAGGCGTATGCATCCGTAGGTAGCCCTGAGCGGCGCTAGGACAGGCCCTGTGGACTATTCGTGGACAGGATCTTGCCGGGTTCGCCCAGGTCACGCCGCGAAATCAGGAGGAGCAGCCGCTACCGCGGTTGAGGCCTCACCCTGCATCCGGCAGTGTTTCGAGTGGTTGAGGCTGGCCCGGATCGTCCTGACGCTTCACCCGTCGCTCGTTCTCGCCCCTCAAGCTGGTCAGCCACGGCCACAGATCGGGCAGGGCTTGTTCCGAACAGGCGAGTCGGTGCTCGATACGGCACCGCTGGTACGGGTCCGGCGGGCACACGCCGTAGGCCGCCACTCGCCCATCGGACAGCACGATCCACCGATGTTCCGCCGGCACTGTATGAGCAAGCGGTGCCATGTCCGGCTCGAGCAGCACCCAGTCATGCTCCAGCGTCGCCACGCGGTCGACCGGCAGACTGCAGTACGGGCAGCGTGATCGCCCGGTCCCTAACCTGCGTGGTTCCTCTTCTAAAGCCCCCATATGGCAAGGGTCGACAACCCCCACGTCGATACGAAGAGGTGAATCGGACCGAACGCATGATGCATGCGCGTGCTGTTGAAACTGAGCACGACTCGGAAGGTGCAACTCGCAACTAACGCCGAACGGTGCACGGCTGATACATCACGAAGCCCCCCAACCCGATCGGGTCAGAGGGCTCCTGGTCAAGGCTCTGCGTTACTCATATTCGCGCAGCAACTCTTCGATCTTTCGGTTGGCGATCTCTTGTCGACCGTCGATGCATTTGGCGTAGCGGCCCAGCAAGACCTCGACGCTATTACCCGCGCGCCCCGCCACCTCGGTCGGGTCCACGCCGGCGTTCAACCACGTCGACAACGCCGAGTGCCGAAGGTCGTAGGGTCGGGCAGCGAGAGGTGACGCGGCTACGGCCGGCGGCAACGCCAGCGTCCGGGCTTCTTGCCAGACGCGATAGTAAGAAGACGAGGCGACCACTCCCCCGCGTTCACTGGTGAACAGGCGCCCGTCCTGTGCGGTGTCGAAGGTGGCCAGGTGCTCTCGAAGGATCGTGACCAGTTGCGGCGGGATGGGTACGAGCCGGAGTTCTTCCACGGGCCGGTTTTTGAGCCCCCGGTCGTCGTGCGTTTGCCCCGAATCGGTCCACTGCCTTCCCACGCTGGGCCGAGTACGGTGCAGCAGCGCCGTTCCCCAGCCACTCTCCGGGAGCTTCAGGTCTGCCTCGGCGAGCCCCAGGACCTCGGCCGGCCGTAGAGCGCCGTAGTACATGCAGGCGAAGAGCCCGACCAACCGACGACCGCGGGCCCGGTCATAGCCGCCTACATAGGAGACGGCAGCGAGTAGGGCACGAGCTTGCTCCGGGTTGGCCACCACTCGGGGGTCGACTTCCTTGACGACCTTGGGCTTCTTCCAGCGAAGCAGCGTGATCGGGTTCTCTTTGAACTCGCCCAGGTCTACCGCGTAGTGGACCGCGTTGACGAGCGTGCGTCGTTTACGTCGGACTGTCTCCGACGCTGCCGCCGTTCCGTCGAGCTTGAGTTTGAATGAATTCAGCACGGCCAGCCCGACAGAAGCATCGGCGAGATCTGACAACGGGCGAGAGGCTTTGGCCACCCAGTGCAGCGCATTCGCGACCTCTACCGGTAGCTCGCGATCATCGGGCCCCGGGAGGACGAATGCCCAATTCCGTAACGCCTTCCTGAGCACGTCATCGGCTGGTCGGCCCGGGCGCTCGTCGAGAAGCGCCATCGTCGCCGCGGTCAGTGCCTCGTTGATACCGTCACGCGTATTAGGCGCAGCGTGTGGCCACTTCATGGCGAGGTACTTCAGGGCGAAGGCGTACCAGGTCATGGACGCCGCCTTCTCGACCATCGACTCCGGCAGCCCGGTCGTCGTGTCGAACTCCTCGCCTGCGTGAGCGCTCCGCAGCAACTTGGCACGGTAATGATCCGCAAGTCCCTTAGTGCGGAACTGTTCGGAGAATACGTTGCCGCCCACGGTCCATCTGACGTCGTAAGACGCCTTCTTGGTGTTCCTCTTCCGGACACCCCAGATCTTGACGTCGAGTGACTTCACGCAGTCGCCCTTTCACGGGCGGCCAACCAGGCGTCGAAGTCACTACGCCACACCCGCAACTCTCCGTTGGGCAGCTTGAAGGCCTGCGGCGCCTGCCCCAACTCCCGCCAACGGTAGAAGGTCCGCCGTGAAATCCCCTTGAGCTCACGGCAAATCTCCCGAACAGTCAGCATCTCGTCTTTCACGTTCACGCTCCTTCCCGGGTGAGTTGGTCTTGCAGGACCTCGCGAGCGGTTTCGCGGTTGAGCTGAAGATCTCGGGCGATCGACGCGGCAAGGAGGGACTCGCCGGGGGTGTGTCCGTGGCCGGCGTACTGCCAGTCGGCGAGGACGAGGACGGTGTCCGGCTGGACGTCGTCGAGGCCGGGGGCTTCGCGTTCCTGTGCGGCGCGGTAGTCGGCACGTGCCTGGCGGAGGGTGCCCAGAGTGGTGGAGTAGCGGCGGGACTTGGAGGAGAAGTGGCCGCGGAAGCCGAGCATGTGCGCCCAGGCCCACAGCCGCCGCTCCGGGTACAACGTGTCCAGGTCCCGGCACGCGGTGATCAAGCGGCGGGCGTGGTCGGGAACGCCGTGGCGGTCGAGTTCGGCGAGTTCACCGATGCGCCGGTCGAGGGTGCCGGTGTTCTCGGCTGCTTTGGTGGCGTACTTGGCGACGTAGGAGGCGACCGCCTGCTCAGTCAGGTCCGAGCCGTCCCCGAAGGCTTTGACGGGGCGGACGTCGAGCTGTCGGCCCCATTGGAAGGTGCGGGCGGGCTGATCCTGAACGGCCGGCACGGAGACCGAGGAATACCGGTGCCGGGCTGCGGCGCGGATCGCGTCGGTGAGCAGTTCAGTGCTGGCCCACGAGGGTGGCGGGGAGTCGGCACCGTTGGGGCCGTCGAGGCGGATCACGGCATGGAAGTGGACGGCGCCGCGTTTCTGGAACTCAGCGACCTTGCCGTAGGACACCCGGCATACCTCTTTGAGTTCGCGCTGGCTCAGTCCGGCCCGGGCGGCGATCTCACGGCGGAGCCGGTTGGCGAAGCGCACCCAGAGCTCTCCGGCATGGTTGTTGAACAGCACGGCGCTGGCGTAGTCGTACGTCGCCGGATCGAGCGCGGTGCCCAGGGCGGAAGCATCGGGCGCGTGGCGGGAGCCGCAGCGGCAGGCGCCGTGGTCGGGCCGGTTGTGGACCGGGCCGAAGGAGGGGGCGGTAAAGGTGGCGAATACCCGCGGGTGATCGCGGACGGTGGCCGGGATGTCCTTGTCCGGGTCTCCGGCCAGTCCGGCCCGCATGAGGTGATAGGTGTCTCCGGCGTAGGTCCAGGCGCAGGCCGGGCAGCGGGAGGCGCGCCGGTTGCCGCAGGCGATGCGGAGCCGTCCGCCGGGTTCAGCCGCGGTGGAGTAGTGGTGCAGGGTCTCCCCGGTCGTCTTGTCCTTGTGCAGGGTCCAGCCGGTCAGGTGGATCGGGTCGGCACAGCCCCCGGTGCGGCGGATTTGGTCTTGCCAGCGATCGAAACCGGGAAGCCCGGCCACCCGCAGCGCGTCGCCAAGGGTGATCGGGTCCAAGCCCGCGAAAGCCGCGGTCTCGGTCATGCGCGCCCCCCGGCAAGCAGACGGGCGGGAGCGGGCACGGTGCCGGCGCCAGAGCAGGCACGGCAGTCAACCATGAGCGTGTGCAGGTGTCCGCGGGCGTCACGGCCGAGGCCGGACGATATGGCGACGGTGGCGAAGCCGTCGCAGTTGGAGCAGATCCGCGGGTTGGCGGGTGGGGCCGGGGTCGGGCCGGTCATGATGGAGGTTCCTTCCGGATCGTTGGTTCGGAGTGGGACGGCGCCCGGAGCGGACGAAACTTGGCGGTAGAGGCCGCTCCGGGGGCCGGTCATCGTCGGGTGTCGCTAGTGAGGATCGAGCGGACGACGAGCGCGCACACGGCGACCGAGGCGCCGGTGAGGGTGACCGCGAGCAGCATCGAGATCAGGACGGCTCCCACGACGAGGATCACCGCGGTGCCGCCCCCGACGAGGGCGAGCACGGTGCCAGGGGTCAACTGCACGACCGGCCGGGACGGCGCAGGAGCCGCGGGCGCAGGAGCCGGGGCGGTAGACGTCGGGGTCTGGGTGGCCGGGATGACGGCGGTCGGCTCGACGACGGGCGGGGAAACCGCGCCGGTGGGCGTCGGCATGGTCGGAATCTGCGGACGGAACATGGCTCAACTCCTGTCTGAGAGTGGCTACTTGAGGAACGGGTCGGCGAACGGAGCGAGGAGGCTGTTGGCGGCGAGGTAGCCGCCGACGAGGAGGACAACCACGAGCCAGAGCGGAGGTCGGAGAGTCTTTACGCCGACCACGGCGAGGCAGGCGATGAAGAACCACAGCGGCACAGACACGGCGCTACCTCCGTCCCTCGTATTTGCTCTTGATCTGGCAGCGGTGCCCCTTGGCCGCCATGCAGGCCGGCCCGTAGCTGGAGTACTCGGCCGACCAGCCGCACTGATCCGCGGTGCATGAGGCGACGTACCCCTTTTCACCGTCGCGGGTGAGGGCGCGGCCGATCTCCACGGGGCCGTAGCGCTGGAGGCGTTCGAAGAGGAAGAAGCGGTGTCCCATCGGTCAGACTCCTTTCGATTAGGCGAGTTGGGCGGCGATGGCGTCGGCGAGGTGGGGCGGGACGCCGAGGCGGGCGCGCAGGGTCTCGGTGTCGATCCGGGTGCCGGTGCGGCTTTCGTGGTCGGCAGCGACCTTTCGTGCGTGGTCCACGAGGGCAGCCGGGACCGCCACCGCCGGAGGCTCGCGGGCCGGAAGCGCCGGGGTGTCCTCGGCAGTGATAGCCGGAGCAGGCACCGGTTCGGGCTCGACGTCGGGTGCGGGGACAGGCGCTGTGGGCGCCGGCACAACCGGATTGCGGTCTGCGGTCGGAGCGGGTGAGGGTGAGTGGGCGAGCAATGTGCCGCCGAGGAAGGCCAGCGCAGGCCATCCCGCGACGCCGAGGCGGAGCAGGGCGGGCGGGTCGGCCAGGTCGAGGAATCCGGCGGTGGCGATGTTGGCACCGAGCGAGGCCACCAGGGCTACCAGGAACCAGCACCAGGCGAGTCGGGAAGGACCATCCGAGCGCAGCCGTCGCCACGCTGCGACGAGCAGCAGGTCGACCGAGACGGGGTAGGCCCAGGCCTTCCATCCGGACTGCCCGGCCGCGTCGGCGAGGTCGTGCAAATGGGCGAAGGACAGAGCACCGGCGATCACGGCTTGTACGAGCACAGCATCGGGGCGGAGGCGCCCAGTGGGCCGGGTCATGCCTGCCTCCGAGGAGCCCGACCCAGCGCACGGGCTACGGCTTCGCAGTCGGCCGGGCTGTAGGCGGTGCGAACGCCCGAGATTGATAGTCCGGCCGCTTCAGCCAGCGACGCCAGGGTGTACGGGCGGGGACCGGTGAACTCCCGCGCGTAGGCCAGGCAGGCGCGAATGTGTCGATCGATCTGTTCTCGCTGATCTCGCAGCGCCGCAAGCTGACGCAGGAAGTCATCTGCGGTGAGATCGTCCAAGGTAGTCAGCGGCTGAGCCATGGTGGGCGTCTCCTTTCTCTTAGTCGGGCCCGGGGCGGGGCGGGGAGTGGTGTCCGCCCCGCCCCGCCCGGGCGGGCTTCAGTCGGTGAGGGCGTGGCCGGTGCCGAGGCAGGTCAGGCACAGACCGGATTGCTGGTGGCCGGTGATACGGCCTTTGCGAGCGCCGACCTTGACGGCTTCGGTGATCTCGCCGCGGCCGTCGCAGTCCGGGCACTTCGCGGGCTGCGGCTTGGCCGGGGCGGTCTTGCGGCGGGTCGCGGGCCGCTTGGCGGCGGTCACGGGGTCCACCCCTCGCCGGGGTAGTCGGGGCCGTCGGCCGGCGGGATGAGGCCGGGCGGAGGCTCGGGCAGCGACGCCGCCAGACACGGGCCGACGGTGTCGACGAAGTCCAGGTCGGCGCCGACGGTCTCCGCGTAGAGCGAGAGCTGGCCGAGCATCACCACGGTGCGGGCGAAGTCCTCGCAGTTCGGGCACATGGCGGGTGATCTCCTTTCGGGCATGGCTCGGGTAGGGACCTGGCGTGAAGCGGTCACGCCGACCGTCGAGCAGGAGGGGAAGGAGATCAGGCGGCTTCGGCCATGGCGGGCGCCTCGACGGGCGTAACGTCCACCAGCGGGCGGAAGCGGGCCAGCTCGGGAAGGTCCGGGGTCAGGTCCGCGTGCTTGTTGCAGGCGGAGACGGCTTCCCGCATGGAGGTGTAGGCGGAGCGGATACGCCTCCACTCCCCGTTGGAGTAGCCGACCACGGCCATGCCGGGGCGGTCGTTGCGGATCTGCGTGGCGGCGAACACCGCGTGCGGGGAGATGTCCCCGAACGCCATCTTGGCCGACGATTCGTCGTTGACCCGGTGCGAGGTGCGGCCGGTCAACTGTGCGCGCAGCATGGTGATGCCGTCGCCGAGTTCGGAGCCGAACCGCTGGCCGTAGATGTCGAGGAAGATGCCGGCGGCGCGGCCGAGCTGGGCGAGGCGGACCAGGGCGACCACGGCGCGTTCGCGGCGCTTCTTCTCCCTGGCGGTGGTGAACAGGGCGAGTTCGGCGATCTCGTCGATGGTGAGCACGACCGGGACGGGGCGCAGGTGCTCGGGAAGGCCCCAGATATCCGCGGTGATCTCCGCATCCGGGGTGTCCGCACTAATGCGTTGCTCGCGCCGGATCACCTGATAGATCGTCTCCATCCGGGCCACGAGGGCTTCGAGGAGGTCGGCGGCATCGTCGGCGTTGTCGGCCAGGGCGGAGAAGCGGCGGGCGAGCGGGGCGAGTTCGACACCGTTCTTGCAGTCGATCCCGACCAGCGCCACTCGTTGTGCGGCGAGTTCCCTGATCACCCGGCGCTGCGTCACCGACTTACCCGAGCCGACCGCACCCAGGGTGATCGAGTGGGGCACCTCGCGGTAGTCGCGGTAGTGCACCGAGCCGTCCTCACACAGCGCGACCGGGACACGCAACATGCCGCGATCCACGCGGGCGGGCATCTGCACCCGCTTGAGCACGTCATAGCCGGTCATGGCGATCTCGATGGTGCCGGGCTTGATCTCGCGGGAGGTCACCTGGTGGACGCCGAAGGCGTGGCGCAGCCGGTCGACCGCGGCCGAGTAGTCGAAGGCGTCCTGACCGGGCCGCATTCGGATACGCAGTCGCAGACCGGTTCGTGTGGGCTTGATCCACAGCAGCCGCGGGACGCGCTGCATCGGGGTCTCCCAGCCGAACCAGCGCGCCAGCGTCAGTCGGAACCGTGAGGCCGCGACGGTGAGATCGCAGGCGTCCATCACTGATGCGTACCGGAGCCGAACCTTGGCCATGGCGCACAGGGCACCGAAGGTCATCCAGTACCAGGCCGGGCGGCGCCACCGAAGCAGCAGCGCCGACCCCACCAGGGCCGCGACGGTGGCGAGGAGTAACCACCGCATGATCAGGCCGCCTTCGGCTTCGACGCAGCCGCTGCAAGCGAGGTGACCGCAACCGCGCGGAAGGCGATGCCGTGACGCTTCTGGCCGTTGAACTCGTTCTCCCACGGCCGCGCGATCAGACCAGTGAGCGCGACCGGCGTACCCATCTGCAGGTCACCGGAGATACCGGTCTCCGGGACGGTGACGTTCAGGATCTCGACCTCACCGTTGGCCGCGAACATCACGTTCACGGTCATCAGCGTGGCGCCGGTGTCGGCGTCGGTAGCGACCTCACCGGTACGGCGGTCCTTGACCTTCGGCTCCGGGTTCTGCGCCACCATCACGGTGGCAGTGGACGTGTCGACGGGGATCTGACGCATGATTGAAGTTCCCTTCAGAGGGGCGGGAGCGGCGTACTTGCTTGGCGGTGGGTCGCCGCTCCTGTGCTGACATTGGCCGGCGAAAACGCCGGTTTTGCGTTCCCATCTGGTGCGCACCAGTAGGTTGCATCTGGTGCGCACCAGATGTCAAGCGGTGTCGCGCTCTGGCTTTCTCAACGCGCCTTCCTGCGACACTTCTAGGGAACCGCGCAGCTCAACGCCTCGGTAGCCAACAGGGGTTCACGACCGCACAGTTAAGTCCCCTGTTAACCCCTCCCGACCTGCGTTGATGTGATGCATGCTGGTGTTAGGGATCAGGAATCACATGCAGGGCGGTGCAGGTGAGTAGCGGACTCCGAGCAGTGCGGACCGCGCGCGAGTGGTCGCAAGAACGACTGGTTCACGAGATCGAGCAGTACGCACGCCGGCACGTCCTCACGGTCGCGTCTAAGGCGAGCCTCAAGGTGTACGTCTCGGAGTGGGAGAACGGCAGGAGGCCGATCAGCGATCACTATGCGAAGATCCTCCGGGCTCTACTAGGCGCAACGGACGATGAGTTACACGGCAAGTCCATGGCGTCCGCGGAAGCGATCGAGGCCGACGGGTACGACGAGTTAGTCACTCGGATCGACGCAGCGCGAAGCGTCAGCCTGACCATGGTCGACACCTTCATGCAGCAGACCGAGCTACTGCGCACTGTCGACCGCCAGATGGGAGCCGCGAGCCTCATCGATCAGATGACGGGCCACCTGTCGACGCTGGAAGACGCGTTGACCTTTGCGGTGCTCCCCGACACAAGGCGCCCTGTCGCTCGCGCACTGGCGGGAGCGGCGACCCTGGCAGCCTGGCAGGCCCTCGATGTCGGCGCAGTGGAACGAGCCTGGCGCCACTACGAGTTGGGCAAGCGGGCGGCCAAGGAAGCCGACGAGCCGATGTACCTCGCGCACGCCATGGCCGAGCAGGCTTACGTGCTCTGCGACGCTGGCCGCCCAGCCATCGCAGTCGAGCTTGTTCGCGACGCTCAGCGAGTCGGCGGCAAGATGATGTCGCCGCGGCTTCAAGCATGGCTATACGCCGCCGAAGCGGAGCTATGCGCCAAGGCCGGGATGCCTGAGGAGTGCCGGCACGCCCTCGATAAGGCCGTGAGCTCGCTCCCGCCCGGCGATGAGGCGCGCGACCCCGACATGCTGAGCATTTTCCTCAACCAGGGCCACCTAACTCGGTGGCGTGGAAACGCGCTCGCTCTGCTCGGAGACGACGATGCCGTCGACAGCTTGTACGTTGCGCTGGACTCTGCGGACCCGACCTTTGTCCGGGCCACAGCCGGACTGCGGTGCGATCTCGCGCAAGCGCACCTCGCACGCGGCGAATACGACCAGGCTCACGAGCATCTGCGTCAGGCACGGCTACTCGCCAGCCGAACCGGCTCAGTACGTCACCGGCGGCGCATCGAACAGCTCACGCAGCGGTTGTAGGCGACGGTCCAGCAGCACGCGACGCGAGCACGTGCAAGAGAGCAACGAGCGTTCCCGACCCCATCAGCTCGCCGCGTTCCATGAGTCCAGGGATGTCGGCTAGTGGCACCCAGGCCACATGACCGGACTCTTCGAGGTCGGTGGGGTCGCCGACGTGCTTAGCGCCACGGCCAACGAAGATCTCGTGCGGTGAGTCGACCATGCCCACCATGGGCTGATAGGTGACGACGTGCTCAAGAGCATCTGGTCGCCAACCAGTCTCTTCCTCAACCTCCCGTAGTGCGGTCGCGGCGGGGTCCTCGCCCTCATCCACGATGCCGCCGGGCAGCTCCCAGCCGAACGACGCAGGAACGAAGCGGTAGCGCCAGAGCATGAGTACGCGGTCTTGGTCATCGATCACCGCGGCGATCGCAACATGGTGCAGGCGCACTACGTGATGCTCGAACCGTTCGACGCCCGGCGGCTCAACGTCGACGAGACTCAACTTCACCCACCGGTTGTCGTACAGCGTCCGCTCACCATGGATCTGCCATGGCTCCAGGTCGCCGGGGGCCTGAGTGGTCACGGATCGGTCTGGAACACGGTAGGAGCTTCGGCCGTGCACCTCGATGACACGCTCGTTGACGAGCTTGGCCAGCACCTGGCGGAGCGCCGTGCGGCCGATGCTCAGCTCTTCAGACAGCGTCCGCTCAGATGGGAGCTTGGAACCCGGCGAGTACTTGCCTGCTGCGATCCACTCACGAATCGTGCGGTATACCCGCTCCGACTTCGGTCCCATCCCCTCAGCCACGCTCCCGCCATGTTGTGTCGGCCGACCCACCTAAGCGTAGCCGTCATGGCCGACACCAGACAGGGACGATCAAAGTCTAAAACTGCCGATCATCGTTGACACCTGGGTCTCCGATCACTAGGAGATCCACATGTCGAAGACACCCCCGCTCGATCGCGAGGCCAAGCGGCGCCTGGCCGTCATACGCCATGTCGAAGAGGTCACCGGCAACGTCGCCATGAGTTGCCGGTACTTCGGCGTCAGTCGGCAGGCGTACTACATCTGGTATCGCCGCTACCAGGCGGAGGGCATCGAGGGGCTGCGCACTCGCTCGAAGGCGCCCAAGCACAGCCCGAACGCCACGCACGTCGAGGTCGTCGGGAAGATCATCTATCTCCGGCAGAATTACCACTTCGGGCCCGAGAAGATCGCGATGTACCTCAAGCGGTACCACGACGTCACGATCAGCAAATCGGGCGTGTGGCGGATCCTCAAGCGCCTGGACATGGGCCGCCTGCCGGCCTCCCAGCGCTACAAGCGGCACGACCGCCGGTGGAAGCGCTACGAGAAGCAACTGCCCGGCCACCGGGTGCAGATCGACGTGAAGTTCATCGAGCCGCTGGCCTCCATGCCCCAGGGCCGGCGCGGCGGCCGCAACAAGTACTACCAGTTCACGGCGATCGACGACTGCACCCGGCTGCGGGTCCTGAAGATCTATCCGACCCTTAACCAGGCCACTGCCATCCAGTTCGTCGACTACGTCCTGCAGAGGCTGCCGTTCCAGGTGGAGGTGATCCAGACCGACAACGGAGCCGAGTTCCAGTCAGCCTTCCACTTCCACGTGCTCGACAAAGGCATCGGCCACGCCTACATAAAGCCCCGCACACCGCGGCTCAACGGGAAGGTCGAACGCTCCCACCGGATCGACGGAGAGGAGTTCTACCGGCTCCTGGAGGGCGTCATCATCGACGACGCCGAGGTCTTCAACGACAAGCTGCGCGAGTGGGAGGACTACTACAACTACCATCGCCCGCACGGCGGCCTCGGCGGCCAGACGCCTTACGAACGCCTCAAGCAGAAGACCGCGCCCCAGGCGTAAACGATCATCGTCGGTTGCACACAGGGACGATCAAAGAGCGCGGTGGGACTTTCCCTACCTCATCAAGGCTCGCTGCGCTCGCTCGTTCGGCGGCCGACGGCGCTTGCCAATCATCGCCAACCCGACCGCCGCATACTCCGCCCAGACCCATTAACGGACCCGTCGACCCGCATGCCACCGCCACCACGATCCGGCCTGAGGGGTGAAAAGGATCCTCGGCAGCTAGACCCCAACGCCCACGTCTCAAAGGCCACACACTCACCCCTTTCCACCCGGTTGCCCACACGGGGTCGAACAAGGTCCGAGGGCCGCTCCAAGCGCGGCGGCGCCGGTCGGTCGCCGCCGCGCCGCCTCCATGTCTCCGCCACCGGCGCACGTCGGCGCCCGACCGTCGCCGCACTCAGCGGCCAAAATCCAACACGGGCACGGGGGTGAACCATGGCCTTAACGGTGCAGGTAGAAGACGCTTTGTGTCACCGAAAGAGGCTGGACCGTCGTGGCGGCGGCACGCGGGTCGACGCTGCGTGATGCGCGGGCATTCGAACGGCCCGCTGATCCCGCACCGGGCCACCGGCCGGACGGCGGACGCGGCCATGATGGGGGCAGAAACCCGCGGGGGCTGGGGCGGTCGGCTCCGCGACTTTAGCCAGCCACTTTGGCGCGAGCCTCGAAGATCATGGCCCCAACGTCGTGCTTCAACGGGCAGGTCAACAGACTGCCCGACGCGCCGGAAGCTTACGGGGCCATGATCACTCGCGCCAAAGCAGCTCCCGGCCAAAGTCGCTACGCCGACCTACGTACAACCGCAGGGCCATGTGGCCTGACTGTTGACTACCTTCGGCAGAACTCACCGCGGAAGGGGACGCCCGGCTACTACGCTGCGTGATCAAAGATCAGCGTAGCGACGCAGCGTAGTAGCCGGGCGAGAGGACAGCCACCGTTTCAGTCACAGTCTGTGAATGGCAGCGGAGCAGGCAAAGTAACCGTCAGTGGAGAGAGCTCCAATGCCACGGCAGGCTACGGCGCCTAGCCCGCACACTCTTCGAGAGTTCCAACCGATGAACGCAGCGTCGCGAATCCCGACCGCTGAAGGGTCCCAGTCCCAGTGGCGGCGGTCGAGATGTTCGCTGGCGTCCAACGGGCAAGCGCTTCGAAGGCAGCCGGGAGGGCAGCAGCTACGGATGTGGGAACGTGGAAGCGTCGCGCCAGCTCTGCAACCTCAGCAACACCGAACACTGACGTCAAAGTCAGCAATTCCACACCCACCGCAACATCGAGTTCGTCCAGGTCCACCATGATCTCTGGAGAGAACTCAACGGTCCGAGCAACAGCGCCGTCACTTAGCGTGACGTATGCGGCGTCTGCATCGGGGTCTATCTCGACGATGATCGTCGGCTCCTGCTTCATCGACCCTCCCAGGCTACGCTCTTGATCGTCTTGTCTGCTCCAGGACTACCGTCGGGGACAACCCACACTTTGAGTATGTCACCGTTGAGGCCAGGACCTCTGTACCGGATGCTCGGTTCGGGTGTAGCCAAGCGTTCTATGTAGTGCTGCAGGGCGTTCTCGATATCAGCCCTGGTGACGTTGCGCTGGACCATTCGTCGTTGCGCGTGGCGAGTGTAGGTGAGCCTCATCAGCCGGCGCCCTGCGGGGTAGCTCCTGACACCTCCACCTCGAAGGACAGACCTTGCTGTTCCTCGCCATCTACTTCGATCTTCCAGTGATAGACACCGGTCGCAGTAAGAGGGACTGTGAGATTGATAGCCAGCGGAACCCCGATAAAACCCTGATGGGGCCTCGCACCCACAGGACGAGTCAAGGTTGACTCAAAGCGCAGCTGCACGCCCTCAGGAGGTCTCAATCCGATGCCTACATTGGCTTGTTCCTGCCCTTCTGGCAGCAGCAGCCGAAGGGCCAACCCCATCGATTGGTAGGCGGGAAGCGACTGAACTCCAACGTGGTCAAAGCCAGCGCCAACGACGGTGAGTAAGCCGGCAGCGTCTACCCGCGCGTACTCCGCCAGCAACGCGTACTGCAGTCGAGCCAAGACCACCCTCCAGAGCACCAAGGGCCACCAGGGCCATGGGGAGGCCCGCTACGTTACCCCGACAGGGTTGACCATCCGTCCCTGCCGCAACGCCTACCCTATGGAGAAACGAAGGCGCTGGTCTCTAGTTCCTCAATCTGACGCGCCCCGCCGCAGTCGAATGCGCGTCGATGTCCTAGATTGACAGGCATCCAAGCCGCCTTCATAGCAGCTCAGGCAGTACGCGGCGTCTGATCGTCAAGCGCCTTCTGAGCGCTTTACCCAAGCCTGTCAGTGCACGTCCAGCAGGCCACTTCACGCCGCATGGCCGGTTACGCCCTCTTGTTGATACTTCATGTACGTGTCACACAGTTGTGGATGGAGTGTCTGGGGGAGGGAGACTCTGCATGTCTGTGTTGGGTGGCAACAGAGGTGAGCCGTCGGATTGGGCCGTGGAACGGTTCGGGCGGCATGCCGGCAAGCTCGTCGAAGCGATCCCGGAACAACTGGCCAGGGCCCACGCCCGGGCTCATGCCGTTCACCTCACAGCGAGACTCAAGAAGCGCAGCCCTTACGGCTTCACCCTGGCCGAGGCGGTGCGCGAGAACCTAGCGGATACGGCTCGTGAGCTGGGCGAATCTGTGCGGGACGTGCGCGGGTACGAGTACGCCGTTATCAACGACCACGCGCTCTTCCCCTTCAAGTACGCCGACCGGCCCAAGCCTCTCGAACGGGCCCGGTTGGCGGCCAACGCTTCCCCCACTCGACGTCGGATGCTTCTCAGTCATGGGCCGGAGCCGCAGGACGGGCTCTTCCCTCTTGGCGACGACCTTACGACGGAGGAGTACGAGGAGCTGCACGAGACCTTCGAGGCGTTGGGCGCTTCCACGAAGCTCGTAGGCTTGTTCTTCACGGCCGACCCAGAGAACGGCATCCACGCCATCCACTGGGGAGACGCCCACCTCGAACCGGACCGCACCTTCACGTGGCTGCACAGTGAACAGCTGAGGGTGACGGCCCCGCCTCTTGAGTGAGCGGTCTCGGTCACTGAGACCCCAGCCCCAAGCTCCTACGCAGACCCCAGGTGCCTTCGTTCCCGGAGCAACTCCGCCAGCATCCGGTCAGCGTCTGGCTCTGTGATCTCCCAACTGTCAAGGTCGCCGCTGACCTTGTAGAAGGGCTCAAGAGCCGCCAGTGCCAGCTTCGCTTCGTGCATGGAGTCGACGAAGCGGTCAATGCCCCGCTCCCTTAGTCGTTGGCTATAGGCCTCGACCGTGGCCGCGTCGCCTCCGACATAGTGAGCGGGAACTCCGTTCGCAAAGTGACGTGCTACCTGGGCGGTTCGAAGAACAGAAATCGCCCCATTGAATGCCTCTCGGCGGGTACGTCGCCATGCCAGGTGAGCGGTCATCCACGGCGCCAACGATGCACCGACGAATGCGCCCACAAGACCCAGCACGGGCGTCAGCCAAGTGCTCATTGAACCCCTTCTTCCTTGATCCACGCTGGTAGACGCAGTCAAGTCCGGCGCAGTTCCGTGCCGTCTGTGGGCCGTTAGAGGAGGCTCGGCGGCGACGGACGACGACCGCCAACGATAGATATCTCACCTCGCAGCCCCGGGTCACCCGATTGGATCTGCGACAGTGGTTGAGCCATGCCTAAGCCCGGAGAACTGACAGGAATTCAGCAGCAAACGGGCCCTCTACCTGCACGTTTGGCCAAGATGTGACGCCTTCCACCCACCCCTGGGTCGTCGCACCTTCTGACTTAGTTGCGCAAACGCCTTACAGCGTTGCCCCCGGAAGCCAAGATGATCTGGTGGAGATAGCCCGTTTGGTTCTGGAGTTCGTCAAGATGCTCGTGTGGCCGGCCGTGATCCTTGCCGTCGCATACGGGTTCAGAGAGGAGGTTCGAGGCTTGCTCCGGCGAGTCAAAGCGCTGAGCGCTGTCGGTGTGGACGCTGAGTTCTCGGAAGCTGTTGAGCAGGCCAGCGCTGAGGTAGAGGAGGCCGTGACACAGGCCGAGCCGCAGGCCAGCGAACTGCTGCTGCCGTCGACCGCGAGAGTTGCCGAGCGACGTGAACGTGATGCGCGACCGACAGCTCCGTACATTGACCCGACCAACGCGATGCTTGAAGCGTGGAGTCAAGTTCGCTCGACTATCAGCCGCATGGTGTTGGAGCACACGACCTACGGCAGGATCGGCGAGACCATCTTGACGCGTCTCTTCTGGAGTGAACGGTACTTCCCCCATGACATCGCGCAATCCCTGCGTGATCTCCACGCAATCTCACGGGAGCTCCGAGACAGAAGGCGACTCCCAACCACTGGTGCCGCCCAGGACTACATCGCGAGCTGTGAAGCGATGGTCGATTGGCTAAAGGAGTATGCCAAGAGCCCGGCCTGGGCGGACGCCGTTGGGAAACTGGAGACATCCTGACCAGGGCCGAGGCCAGGGAGGCTCCACGCTCCGTAGCTTCTACGGCTCCCCCGGCGCCCCCTGTCGAATGCGCATTGAGGGCCAGTACCCAGCAAGGTTGCCGGCGCGGAACCCGAGTGTCAGAGCGGTGCCGTAGGGTTCGCACACCTGTCTCTTGACTTTGGGGGAATCGTGGCCGCGTGGCTGTTGACCTGCAATCCTGACGTCTTCGACCTCGGGCGCTTCCGTAGCGATGGCCAAATACTTGACTCCTGGACCATCGCGCGTCACAAGGCTGATGTCGCGGCAGGAGACGACTTTGCCATCTGGACCACCGGCCCCAATGCAGGCGTCATCGCCTACGGTCACTTCATTGGAGGGGCCACCCGCGGTACCACCTCCGACGGAGAATATTGGGCAACGGACCCCGGGGTCCGGGACTACGTCCCTCTCGAAGTCACTGAATGGCTGGACCGATTGGCGCCCAAGGGTCAGCTGGCTGATGATCCCCGTATGGCCGGCGCGAGCATTTTCACCCAGCCGTGGGCGGCCAATCCTCACCGTCTGACCGACGCACAGTGGGAAGCCATCCGAGCAGCCATCACCGCATCACAGACCGAGGATCCCAACTGGCAGTTGACCCCGGGCGAGGAGATTCGACGGGTAGAGCTACACGAGCGCTACGGCGGGAGCTCCCAGAACGGAATCAGTCCGTCACGAACGACGAACAACATCCTCATATTCACCGCACCAAGCTCGGGGCACCAGCACGGCTACTACGACACCTGGAACGAAGACGGCACGTTCCATTACACCGGTGAGGGACAAACCGGTGATCAGAGGATGATCCGCGGCAACAAAGCCATCTACGAACACCGTGAAACTGGCAAACGGCTGCGTCTGTTCGAGGGCGCCCGCGGAACGGTTCGCTATCTCGGCGAGTGGGTCCTTCACCCGGATCAGCCGTATTCCGAAGGAGTGGCGCCGGCCACAGGTGGAGGCCCTCATCGTAAGGTCATCCGCTTCCACCTGGTTCCCGTGAAAGCCACGATCACCGACCCCGACGTACAGATCGGGCGCAGCTACGTGGCGCCAGATGAAAGCGTGACGCCGGCCCCTGCCACACCGAGCGCCCCCGACCCTGACTTGGCTGGACGGAACCTGTCGGCGCACCGGCGGCTGCAAAACGCCCTTGCCGAGGAGGCGGAGAAGCGCGGCTTCACAATATTGTCTCCAGACGCAGCCGATCCCGACTTCGACATTGCGTGGCGTGACTCTCAAGGTCGTGTAACGGTCTGCGAAGTCAAGTCACTGACGAGGGCCAACGAGGTCCGCCAACTTCGTACAGGCCTCGGGCAGGTTCTCGACTACCACGACCAACTCAGCCGCCGGGCGCCAGCGGTAACAGCCGTTCTATGGGTGGAACGTGAGCCGTCTGAAACAAGGTGGGTTGACCTTTGCCGCGGAGTGGGGATCACCTTGGCCTGGCCCGGCAAGGAAGATGACGTCCTGTCGTAAGGCGACCGAGGTATGGGGTCAGCTGTCTAGCTGAGCGGCAAGAGCACAGGCGTAAATCGTGTAGGAAGCAGCGGTCAGCAACATGCCATGCATACCTGCGTACACATCGAGTGGACGGCCCCGCTCCGCCAGAGCCTCCAACTGCACGCTCTCACGCAAGAGGCTTTCCACTATGGCGCCATCGCTAAGAGGTGGAGTGGACTTGAGGGCGACGTGAAAAACAGCACCCGCCAGCATTGCGAGGTCCTCGGGTACATCCGCAATGAGGGCATTCGCTGGGTAGACGACACGATTCAAAATGGTGTCTCCGAGATACGACTCGCCCGTATGGTTCCCGATCCGCATGGCCCACCACAGGGTGAGACTATTGAAGGCGTAAAAAAGCTCCTCATGCAACAGCGGTTGACGCCGCCGTATACGCTGTCGTTGGTCTTTACGCCGCTTTCGTTCGCTCGTGCCATCGCGCTCGAGTACTGCTCTGTATGCCTGAACGGGAGCAAGGAGCAAAGTTGTGTTGCATTTGGGTGAACCATCGCCTGCTGCGGCGAGGACGCGCAGCACCAACCCAGGTGTGTAGGGGTTCGAGCCCATTTCACCAAGGGGCGGATACATTTCAGCATTAGGCCAAACCGGATGTATAGCTCCGCAGGCCAAACACTCTGGATTGCCAGGTGCGATGAAGCCACGGACGCTCAGCGGTGGCGCGGGTGACATTTTGACATCCTCCATGAGTGACACCGGCGGTCACACCACTGGTTAGCCGCATTTACTCAGCTTTCAGCAGGCGACTCAAAGTATGGTGCAGAAATATCTCGGATGATATCCCCTCGCCTAATCCTACGAGCCCGCTCGTTCGTGCCGGAAATAACGTCAACTCGATACTGCTCAGCCTCGTCCTTAAAGACCGTTGGCTCTGCGCCTTCCGAGATCCCGTCAACCTCCGCATAAAAAGTGGCTAGGCTCTCGCCAAGACCAGCCGCGTCATTACATTTCTTCGGATCGAGATTTGAAAGTTCTACCATGAGCGTGAAAAGGTCGTTCTTTTGCCACATCCGACTCGTGCTGACGATTCCCAGATTCTCGATCAAGTCAGCCACTGCTTCCAGTTTCGTCTTGACATCGTCCGATTCCGGAAATTCGTCATTGTATTGCTCAAGGTAGGCTTCGTGTTCGACATCTCTGCTGAAATATCCGGAGGCAAGGGTGATAATTAGGGTCAGACACCACCTAATATCGTTCATCCTGCGAATATCGACAGCGTTAAAGACTCGATGGTCATCAAAGAAAGTCCACTCACTCACTTCCTGTGCAGTGCGCTTAAGTGCACCGTCAAAGCGAGCATTATTAACCTCCATCGCATTGAGTCCATAGTTAGTGGAATTCATTCGAGTGAATACATCGCGAACCTCGGCGTTCGTCAATTCCCCGAGATCTCGAACGACAACGTCATAGTTCAGAAAGGCAAGCTTCGAGTCGTCCTCAAGGTCTTCGTACGGTGCAAGCGAGCCGAGCACCAAATCCATGGAAGCAGTGAAATACTGGTGCAGCGTCGTCAGTCGTTGCTGACCGTCAACAACTTGCTGGTTCCCTTGACCGGTTTTCAGGTTAACGTCGCCATCACACAAGAAGATCTCTGGAAATGGAAGCCCTTCGAGGACGGTCCGAATGAACTCTTGCTTGTGCTTATGGGTCCATACAAGCCGCCGTTGGAATTCCGGCTGGAGAATCAGGCTTCCGTCGCTGATTTCCGTCAGGAGCTGGCGAATCTTCTTGTTTGTAGCAGTCGTCTTCACAGTCGGTTACTCTCCTGACATGCCGCCACTGCACGACACTGGTAGGTCTCTAGAGACTCCATCTCGCTCCAAACAGCAAAGGTGACCCTGTACGGCCCAGCAGCTCTACTTCGTTGGAGGGATCTCCCGAGCTCCCATAGCTTCTTTTGAGTTGGGATGAGCGGCGATCGAGGAATGTCGGAGAGGTGAATTGATCCCCAGAAGTGGCGAAGCTTGAATCGGTCCTCTTGCTCGGGTTTCCAAATTCCACGTTCTGACTTGAACGCACGAACTTCACGCCAAAGATCAGCGTAAATTTCAGGTGAAACCACAGCGATATCCACATCTGAGGTGTCACCAAAAGGCCGGTAACGAGCCTTCGGCTTGATACTGAACCCTAATTTCGCAGACCCTACTGTGTACACGTCTCGATTAGGGTGGACGCCGAGGGCACTCGCAACCGTCTCGCGCAATGCCGCATGTGTTGGTCGGTCGATAGCTACACAAGGTCCATGCGTAATGAACTCGCGGACTATGCCGAGAGGAGCGCTATGTCTCTTCAGACCCTCCCGAAAGTCAGCCAACGCACGAGTGATTTCATTCTCGAGCTCGCTCTCATTCGCGGCGCTCACCAAGGGCCACCTCGTTCAATTGGCTGACGTAGCTGGGGCGTTGCCCGGGGCGAGGCTCCAGCACGGCATCGTTACCGCAGTCTAGCGACTCTCACGGTGTAGTTGATGACCCGTCACAAGTTACGTCTCGGTAGGTGCCGCGTGGCACCCCGTCCGGCAGACGAAGGACACAGGACAAGATCACCGAGTGCGGACGTGGATCGACTACGAACGTCGCCGCCTCGTGGACCATCCGTGGACAGACGCGGCACAATCGGCCTCAGCCGTGCCTCTGCCCAGCAGGTTGCCGTCGAAGTGACAGGCCCTCCGGAGCCGTGTGCGCAGGTTCGAATCCTGCCGGGGGCACCTTGAATGAGGTGCCTAAAGACCCCGCCATCAGCGCATTCGCTGAGTGCGGGGTCTTCGCGTGTATGCAGGCGGATGCCGTCGCAAGCAGCCGTCTGACAGTGATCACGCTGTAATAGCGTCTTGATCTTGAGGGACTTCACGGCAGGTCAGAGGGCGTTCTTCGCACCTCGCAGCGAAGCCGTGTGGACTACCTGTGGACCGGTCGGATCAGCCGTTGTCGACCTTGGGGTGCAGGACGGCCTCTGCGATCTCGCGCACGCGATCCCGGGTGATACCAGTCCGCTGCTCGACGGCGAGCGGATGGTCTGTAGGTTCCAGCTCGATCAAGGGGCGCTGGCCCAGCGGACGAGTGTGAGCGTTCGTCTTCAGGTTGAGCGTGCTGGGCGAATACAGACTCAGCTCGGTTGTCAGCCAGCCGAAGTACGGCTTCTCAGTCTCGCGATCGGGGGTGTTCCACACTTCGAGGGCTCGGGCGAAGTTGTCTGGGCTTAAGGAGACCCAGACGCCCCAGGAGAAAGAGGCTTCACTGCCGATCACCGGTATCTCGATCAGGCCCTTGATGAAGTAATGCTGGCCCTTGATGATGCACTGATCGGAGGACAGCATGCTGTCGGGATCGTCCGCAAAACTCTGATCCCAGACATCAGGAGCCACGGTCGAGTAGCCCATCGGAACTTCTGCGTGGTACTCCCCGCAGCATGAGCACGTGTAGCCGAGATCGTTCGCCATGCCCGGAAGCTTAACCAGCCGGTGATCACAGGCAATCGCGTGCAGGCACATAGACAGACCAGAGCCCCGGACCAGAAGCGGCCCGAGGCTACCGGCAGTGGGTCATGGGGTTCAGTCCGTGGAATCCTCCTCCCCCAGGCCCTGCATGATTCGGTCGTTCATCTCCTCCTCCTGGCCGTCGATGCACTTGGCGTAGATCTTCAGAAGGACGTCGACCGAGTGGCCGGCGCGGGCAGCGACTTCCGGGGCCGGGACGCCGGAGTTGAGCCACTGGGAAACGCCCGCGTGACGGAGGTCGTACGGCCGGAAGGCCAGGACCGAGGAGGCCTGGTCGGGGACGAGCGCCAGTTCACGAGCCTGCTTCCACGCGCGGGAGTACGACGATGCGGCGATCACGTTGCCCCGCTCGCTGGAGAACAGCCGGCCGTCCTTCGCGGTGCCGAACTCCTTCAGATGCTCACGGAGCAGGCGCACGAGCGGGGGCGGTATCGGCACGATGCGCACCTCACCGTGGGCTCGCTGTTTCAGGCCGCGACGATCGTGAGCCTCGCCGGAGTCAGTCCAGGCTTTGCCCGCTGTGGGACGGGTCTCCGCCAGCTCGATGCGGCCCCAGCCGGACGCCGGAAGCGTGCAGTCGGAATGGCGAAGCCCCAGCGCCTCCCCCGGCCGCATCGACGCGTAGTACAGGCACCCGAAGAACGCCCGGAGCCGCCGACCGCTCGCCCGGTCGTAGCCGCCCACGTACGTGAGCGCAGTCAGAAGCTCCCGAGCCTGCCGAGGGTTGACCACCACCCGGCGGTCAACCTCCTGCACCGCCCGTCTCCCGCGCTTGCGCCGGACACGCGTCAACGGATTCGACGGAAGATGCTCCAACTCCACTGCGTACTCAAGGGCGTTGAACACCACCGCGCGCCGTCGCCGGTACGTCTGGGTCGCAGCCGGTTTACCGTCCAGCTTCCGGCCGAGCGCATCGATCAGCTCGTGTACCCGGGTGATCTCCTGGAGCTCCCCCACCGGAAGCGACGCTTTCTCGATCCACCGCACGGCCGCGTCGATCTCCTCGGGTCGCTCCCGCTCCCTGCGCGGAACCGGCAGGACGTACGAGCGCAACGCCTTCCGAAGCACCTCCGGAGCAGGCCTGCCCCTTGCCGGTTTGACCACAACGGGAACGACCGTCGCCAGTGCATCGGTCATGCTGTCCCGTTGCTTGGCCGAGGCCTCCGGCCAACGTGCGTCCAGGTACTTCACCGCCAAGTCGAGGAACGACAGGGCAGCCTTGCCCCCGCGCAGCGAGTCGGGCAGACCGGTGACCGTATCGAACGGCTCACCCTTGTCGAGCGCCCGCACCAGCTTCGCGCGGAAGCGGTCAGCCAGCGTCTTGGTCTTGTACGACTCGCTGAACGGCTGTCCGTCGACAACCCAGCGGACCAGGTACGTCGGTTTCTTGGTGGTCTTGTTGACGGAAATCTTCCAGACAGAAACCTTGTACGACTTCACGACGCAGCCCCCTCCGCCCGGTCCTCCAGCCAGTCGTTGAGCACGTCCCGCCGAATCCGGAGCTCCCCATTGGGGAGCCGTATGCAGGACGGAGCGAGTCGCAGTTCCCGCCAGCGGTAGAAGGTTCGTCGGGAGACGCCGCCCAGTTCGTCGAGCACCTGGCGGACCGTGAGCAGTTCGGCCGTCTTTGCGCGGCTGTCACGCGCCATGGAGACCACCGCCCTCCCGCACGGAAGCGGCAAGGAGCGCCGCCGCGGGCGAATAGCCACGTCCCGCGTAACGCCACTCGCCGACCGTGACAGTCGAGCCGCCGACCAGGCCGAGCGACGTCCGTTGTTGCTCCGCACGGTGATCGACACGGGCTTGCCGGAGCGCTGTCAGCGTGGTCGAGTAGCGGCGTGACTTGGTGGAGAAGTGCCCGCCGTACCCGAGCATGTGGGCCCAACGACGCAGCCCGAGCGGCTCGAACTCCGGCAGACCGCCGAGCCACCAGCACGTACCGATCATGCGCAGCACGTGTGCGCGCACAGGCAGCATGACCATGTCCCGCACGTGGTAGATCCGGCCGTCCACTGCGCCGGCGGACTCCGCTCCCTTCGTGGCGTACTTGGCGATGTAGCCCGCCACAGCCGCCGCGGAGGCAGGACGCTCCCCCGCATCCCGCTCGTACGAGGTGACCGGTCGTACGTCGACCTGCGTTCCGAAGCGGAGCTCCCGCGGGCCGACGATGTCCGCGCCCGGAGCGGCCAGCCGCACCCGACCGGCCACCTCCCGTACGGCATCGATCAGGAGTGGCAGTGGCACAGTCGCCCAGCCCGGCGGGGGTGAGTCCGGCCCCTCCGGTCCGTCGAGGCGGATCACGCCATGGAAGTGGACCAGACCGCGCCGCTGGTACTCGGCGACCTTGGCGTACGAGAGTCGGGCGACTTCCCCGAACTCCGTTCGCGACACCCCAACACGCCGAGCAACGTCCCGCCGCAGCTCCAAACCGAACCGATGCCAGAGCCGACCGGCGAACGCGTGCCAGAGGACAGCGCCCGCGTAGTCGTAGCAGTGCGGACAGAGCGGCTCGCCGAGACGGAGATCGTTCGTCGAGTGACGCTCAAGGCATCCAGTCGGCCGGCCATGGGGACACGACTCCCCCGCCCGACGGGGACGACAGGCACGTACGCGCCCGTCGCGTTCCGGCCGTGTGTGGACTGAGCCGAAGCTGGGAGCGGTGAGGGTGGCGAACACGCGCGGGAACGCGCTCACCGCCTCCGTGACGTTCTTGCCGCCGACGAGCCCGCCCGGACGAGTTGATACGTGTCCGCCCGGTACAGACCCGAGCAGGCCGGGCAGACTGTCGCGCGCCGATTGCCGCATGCGACAAGAAGGCGACCGCCGTAGAGGTCCGACCCATAGGAGAGCAGGGCCGCGCCCGTAGTTGTGTCGTAGACGGTCGCCGCACCGACCAGGTGGATCGGGTTGCTGCAGCCACCGAGGCGGACGATGTTCCGGCGCCAGGCCGCGAAGTCCGCCTCAGATGCCCTGGCGACCAGAGCGGCGGCGTTCCTCGTGAGGGTCGTGGTCATCGGCGACCACCCCCACCGCCGAACGCATGCGCCATCACGGCCGAGATGCCCTCGGGCCGAGTCTTGGCGCTGAAGCGGAACGTCGGATCCGTGAGCCAGAGCGCCGCGGCGTGTGCCGGGCACAGATGTTGCTCGGTGTCGTCGAGTCCGATGAGGACGACCTGTTCCTTGCCGGCGCAGGTCGAGACCTCCGAGTCGCGCTGCCTGAGTTCACAGTCGGGCAGCGGGGATTTGCGCGAATGATGCGCGCTGGTCAAAGTGTGAGTGCTCCTTTCACTGCTCATGTGGCGGATGGAGTGGGTTCCTGACGGGGTCGGGTTTGGCGACTTCGCGCCCCGTCGGGAGCCCTTCGTACGGGCGATCACTGCCGCTCCTCGGGCGGAATCGCGACGACGACGTACGCGATCGGTCCGAACTCGCGGCGCGCGTCGAAGTAGCCCTGACCGAGGTCCTCCGTCGGCACACCGAGCGGAGCGGCGACGGACTCCACTCCCTCTCGTCGACCGGCGGAGTCGGACGCGTCGACCAGCACGGCGACGGATGCATGGCGCGGTACGACGACCGCGGGGTTGGCTGTCAGGAAGTCGACCAGCTCTCGCAGACCGGCCAGGAACGCGGCGCGGTCACCGGAGCGGATGGTGTATGCGGACACGGGATGTACTCCTCTCGGGTCAACGTGTCGTCTCAGAAGCGGAGTTGGCCGAGGAATCCGTTCACGCCGTCGAGGAAGGCCTGAGCGAACGGCGCAGCCACGGTCTTGGAGAGCAGGAAGCCGAAGGCTCCGCAGAGCAGCGCGTCGACCCACCGCAGGTACCGGATGCGCAGCAGGAACCAGATCAGCAGGCCCAGCAGCAGGACGCCGGACATGGACACCAGCACGGCAGGCCCCTTTCACCGTGCGTCGACGAGCAGTTCGGACAGGACGGGAGTCAGGTGCGCGTATTCGGCGGCGACGGCTTCTGCCTCCGCCTCCGTGATCAGGTGCGACCTGGCCCGCTCCCAGCCGTCGCCGGAGGCGAGGACGGCCGTACCGGCCTGCTCCGGGGTGATGGCCTGCGCCGCTTTCAGGGCGTCGGGATTCAGATCCCCGAGCGCCATTTCGGCCGTACCGGGGTCGGCCACGCGATGGCAGACACGGCCGCCGAGCTGTGCCCGCAGGGCGGTGACACCGGGCCCCAGGTCGGAGCCGACGCGTTGGCCGGCAACGACGAGGAACACCCCGAGGGCCGCGCCGAGTTGGGCAAGTCGGATCAACGCCGTACCGGCCGCCTGAGCTTCGTCTTTCTCGTTCCGGTTCGCGACGAGGAACAGTTCCGCCAGCTCATCGACGATCACGACGACAGGGACCGGGCGTTCCTTGTCCGGCAGACCCCAGATATTGCGCACACGAGCCGCGCGACAGACCGCCATGCGGTCGAGGGTCAGGTCTACGAGCGCGGCCAGTAGCCGCACTGCCTGTTCACGGTTGGTCGCGAGGGCGGACAACCGCAGTTCGTAGAGGGACAGTTCCATGCCGCCCTTGCAGTCGATGCCGACGAGGGCGACGGGTTGCGGAGCCAGCCCCGCGACGAGAGCGTTGATCAGCGTGGACTTGCCGGAACGGGTGGCGCCCACGATCAGCCAGTGCGGCACGCGTCGCAGGTCGAGCACCCACGCGGCACCGGTCTCCAGCGCGCCCACGGTCACCCGGAGCAGATGGCCAGGACCCCGCTGCTTCGGTATCCGCGGAGCCGCCAACGGGTCAGCGGCCGAGGCGACGATCCGCACGACCCCCGGCTTCCAGGAGGTCACGCGCACCGCGTGAACCTGCCAGTCCTCCGCCATGGCGGGCGCAGCCTTGACGAAGTTCTCCGGCACCTGGCCCGGCAACAGCCGTACCAGCAGCACGAAGCCGCCGGAGGTCGGGCGTATGAGCCCGCGACGCGGGACCCGCGGCTGAGGCGGAGGCGCTCCATTGCCGACGAGCCCGGACACGACCATCAGCGCCGGTCGCCGACTGACGGCGAGCCCACACCCGGCCATCAGCTGCCGCCAGGTCCGCATGACGCGGAAGACGGCGACCGGGAAGCCGAGTAACAACCACCCGGCAACGGGATAGCGGCCGCGCAGGGCCGGGCCTGCCAGGAGCAGGCCCGACACCAGTGCTGCGGCCACCACCAGAACCCAATTCGGCCCGGACGCACCGGCCGAAGTGGTGGAGGCCAGGTTCATCACTGCGCGGCCCCCTTACCCGCCGGCGCGGGAGCGTTCAGGGGCCGGATCTCCGCAGCACGGAACGCGATCCCGTGCCGCCCCTCGTTCTCCCACGGCGTCGCGACCAGGTCCCGCACGGCCACCGGCATGCCGAGCTGCACGCCACTCGGTTCGCCGGCCACGCTCACGTTCACGACGTCCGCCGACGACCCGGCCATCAGGCAGAGCCCGACTTGATACATGGTCTTGCCGGTCTCGCGGTCGACGCGAAGCTGACCGGTCTCTCGGTTGGCGACCCGCGGAGCCGGAGGTACGGCGCAGATGATCCCCGTGAACTTCGCGGTGTCGATCGGAAGGCTTGCCACTTTTCGGATCTCCTCTTCTCTGGCACTCGAAGGCCAATCCTCCGGGTTGCTAGACCACCCGTAGTACGGGTGACGCAGACAAGAGTGCAACCCGTAGTACGGGTTGTCAACAGACTCAGCGATGCGAGAAGCTGTCCACGATCGTGGGCACGCCGTCTACGACGAAGAACAGCCGCAGAAGCCACGGCCACGGAGGGCCCACATGCCGCCGAAGAACACGCAGCCGAAGTATCGGCAGATCGCCGACTACCTGCGCGATGGCATCTTGGACGGCACCTTCGCGGCCGGCCAACCGCTTCCGTCGGAGGAGGCGTTGGCGAAGCAGTTCGGCGTGACGCGCCCCACAGTCCGTCAGGGCCTGTCCGAGCTACGGGCATCCGGTCTCGTCGAGGCCATCATGGGCCGCGGCACCTTCGCCCGCTCCCCCCACAACCGCCCGAGCCACACGCGTCCGCGCGGCGTACGCCGGGCCCCCGACGGCCGTTACATCGAGGCCGATGGCATCCGCTGGACCGACGCCGAGCCACCCGTAGCCACCCGAACCGACGCCCCGTTGGCCCTGGCGGACCTACTCCGCATCCCACCGGGCGAGCCGATGTTCACGTACGACGCCCTACAGACGGCCGACCATGGCCGGCTCCGCCAGCTCCACCGGACGTACGTGCCGTTCTCAGTACTGATCGACACCAAGTACGAGGAGGAGGCTCCGCCGCCAGCTCCGGAGCTCTACAGCGCACTCGCTGGCCTGGGCCACGAACTCCACTTCACGGAGTACGTCCGCACCCGCATGCCACTACCGGACCAGACCCAGGCGCTCCGACTGGCGGATGGCGTACCTCTCCTACACGTCCTCCGCGTGACGCTCGCGGAGGCGGACAAGCCCTTGGCGCTGGAAGAGTTCCACCTACCGGGCGACGAGTTGGAGCTGTCGTTCCGGCTGTAGCCGAACCCCAGTTGGCTCAGACTTTCTCCACGGAATCAAGGCGGCTCGCTCCGCTCCCCGCGCGCGGCCCGGCCCCCGGCCGGGCCTGCGCTCCAGTCTCCGCCCCGCTCCAGCCCGGCCGGCGCCCGCCCCGCGCGCAGCAATCAGCCGCCTGAGGCCAGAAAAGGGGTACGTCGTGGCTGGGGCGGTCGGCTTCACGGCTTTGCGGAGCCGCTTTGGTGCGAGCCTCGAAGGTCACGGCCTCAAGGTCATGCTTTACCGGGCAGGTCCACAGACTGCCCGACGCGCCGAAAGCTTACGGGTTCGTGATCACTCGCGCCAAAGCAGCGCCACATCAAAGCCGTTGCACCGACCTCTAATCACGAAAATTCCGCAGTCTCCCATAATCAGCCGCGTCGGAGGACGCGGCTCACTGCGCCAATAACCGTGGCTCCGATCACCCAGCCTGAGATAACGAGACAGGCAGCTACCAGTTGTGGAACCCACCAAGTCGGATGCCACCTAGCTTGTTCACTGAATCCTACCAATGGGATAATTAAGTCCAGGGGGTAAATAATGTGCTCGACCCAAGACATATGCAGCGGCTTCGCAGTAACCGATTCTGGCGCGCTCGCCGCAAAGGTAATCAAACCTATGCCCCATAGAACAATCAGCCATTTCGCCGCACGCCACGGTTTGTAACCGTAGCCTATAGTCGCATCCTCCACCCAATGAATAAAATTCCGCAGCTTACCTCGCCGAACCGCGACCTCGCCCGTCACTATGGCGGTATTCTGACGCCGGAACAAATGCACAACTCTCGCTGAAACCCGCCGAATAGTGTTCAGCCATCTCCGTATAGCCTTATTCCACTCTGCATAACTAGACGGGAAGCTGACCCCATAACCATCCGCAGTCATACGCCACAGTGCCTTTCGAGCCGACGCTTTCCGACCATCGCGCTCGTAGGCTTTCGCTAGCTGCATAAACGGCTGAGGGCTAGGCCCCTCTTCTTTAAGGTCATCGTAGGAAATTGCAGGCAGGTCAGACTGGTTATCGTTGCGGTGTCGCGACTTGCGCGCCCCTTGAGCGACCCAGTTGAGCCGCCGTTGCGGATCAGCGCCATGTATAAGATAGTACTCAAAACCCTTCAGTACCGCCGCGTAGCATTCCTTGTCTATCAAGTCATCAAGCAGTACGCCCACTTTGGCACCCGTCAGGTCGACTATACCTCCTTCTTGCGGAGCGCATTCTCCTGAGATGTGCAGAATACCGGCCCGAAGGCCACCGAGGTCAAGCGCCGGCTCCCACTTACCCCTCTCCAAATCAGTTGTCTTCACCCAAGCCTCTCCGCCGACCGTAACCCCCATTAGACTTACTGTGCCACGGGCAGCGAACGACAACTGAGGCGATGTGTTTTCAGGGTTTACCTGACGGCACCTCCGAAGAAAGGACTTTCGGTCCAAATCCACTGCGGGGCGCCACGAGCGGAGGTACAGGTTTCCTTTGATAGTGGATCTATCAAAAATTATCGAATCTTGAGCAACCAACGACGATATCCCATGGAGTGTGGCGCCATCGAAATACACTGACCCATCCACAGTGCATCCAATTCCATGCAATGTACCAATGCATATCATTGCGCGGTCACAAAATAGGCTGCCTCCAATCTGCGCGCGATCGAGATAGACGGAAGGGTGCTCCCCGTGACACTCATGAACGTTGGTAATATTGCAGAAATGCGCACCCCTAAAATTGCACTCTCCACCAACCTTGGCCCCGATGAAATTCACCTGACCAAATGCCCTGAGTTGGTCGGCTTCGAGTTCACCATCAACTTTAATGTCTTCCGCGAAAATTGCTTCCGCGTTCTCGCACCCTTCGACATTTCTGCCATTGGTGATTCTCGCACCCTGCAAGTTCAGTGAGCCACGAATACGCGCACCGTACAGATCTACTCGTCCCGTGACGGACAAACGCCTTTTAGTACAGCTGCTAATGAAATTTCCCCCGACCTCCATGTGGCTCGCTGCTAGCGCATCGTCCCCGCACAGTCTTGCACCTTCGAGGTGCACATCGTCGCGTATGTGAGCCCCCGAAATATTTACCGCCCCTGTGATACTTTCCAGGTGCAGGTCACCCTTCATTACCTCCAAGTGGCTGGCCTCTAGCTTCGGGAATGTGCACCTCCTCAACGAGACAGAGGGAAGGGTTGCTTCTGTCAGATTCACCTCATCCGTGAAAAAGCAATGATCGAATATCAATGGCTGCTCAACAACCGCATGCGAGAGATTAAGAGGCCCTTCTATAATTGCATCCCTGTACGCGTGCACTGGCACGCTGCCTTTTGGGGCGGCAAGAGTCGTAAGTATCTCTGCCGATACTTCTTTGGCCCGCATGACTGAAGGAGTCACGGTTCTCATTCCTTCAAACGAAGTCCCCCACTTGGGCGGTGTCAACAACGAGAACCCCAGCGTGGAATCTCATTTGCTGGCTTCACCGAAGCGTCTGTCCGCCTTGAGGACGCGCATACAAATAGGGAAGCACATTCTCGCGTCTACGGCATGTCGGATGGTCATTGGACCTGTGCGGATAGCGCGACATGCAGGTCAACCTCAAGTCATGGCCGTGAGGCGGGGCCAAAGACGATACGAGCGGCAGCGTGGCTGACGCCGGTGGGGGTGCAGCGAGGCACACGCGCGCCTGGTCGGTCGGCGCACCCGCCGTCGTGGCTCACTGTCGTCGGCTGAGGTCCGTGCCACAACCGTGCCAGATGCAGGGGTCAGCCACGGTCAACGCCAGTGCTCTGCGGTCGAGTAGCGGCTCGCTTCGCCGGCCAGCAAAGCCGCAGCTCAGGCGTAAGATCGCCCATCCTCTCTCCTAAAGTGGTTGTCCAGCACGCTCACTGAGTCCACACTCTCTGGAACTCTTCGGCCGGGATGGCCTCCAGCGGATCTTCTTCAGGATCGATCGCTTGGTCTGTCAGGCCGCCGTGCTCGTCCTCCAGGTGCTCCCAGCTGTACCGGTGGAGCTGGCCGGCCGAGGTCAGCTCGGCCTGCTTGATGACGATCAACTCGCCGCGGTCGGGTACGGCCTCGATGTACCAGAGGCCGCCTTCCTCGTCAGCGTGGCGGAAGTGGTGCCGCAGCGTGGCGCTCTCGTCGAGTGCTCGCAGGTACGCCATGATCTCTGCCGCGATTCGCTCCAGGTCAACCACGGGACCATCGTGCCAGCGCAGCGCGCGCAGTTGGGCCGCCCTGACATCCATAAGTGACATCAACGGCCCCGGACGCCAGCACTCCTAGGCGACCTGGCAGGGCCAGTTTGGTCATGTGGCTCCCCGGCAGGGCCGAGGAGTGATCGAACTCCTGAAGCGGTGCTCACCTTCCGCTCAGGTCCAGGGCATGAAGTCGGCGGACAGGTTGAGATGGAAGGGGGATCCTGAAGCCGTTGGAATCCAGCCCTCGCACAGGGCGCGTTCGATGGCTCGGGCAACGGCGGACGGCAGTACCGCTTCAGCCTCGCGCCCGATCCAGTTGCTCGGGTGCGCCTGATTGGTGGTGACCACAAGCGTCGTCCCCGGGATATCCGCGTGCTCGACCGCGTACGTGCACGGTGACCAGGCCAGACCCTGAGCGTAGGTCGGCCAGCGTCGCAACCGCCAGCGGTAGGCCGTGCCATCCACGACGATGCGCCGTGCGCCCTTACGCCCCAGTGTCATGACTCCCCCTCGATATGGAGGATGCTAGCGACTCCGGCTTACCGTCCGTAGAAGGCAGACGTGCCAGAACCGTGCCAGATCGTGCGGGGAACCACGGGGAACATCGGGTACTGGTTCCACACGCAATCGGATGCTGGCAGCGCTCCGCCCAGGTCAGCCGGACAATCGCCCCTAGATCACCTCAGCTTCCCAAGCTGAGAGCGCGAGTTCGATTCTCGTCACCCGCTCCAGAATTTGCCCCCAGGTCAGCGGCCTGGGGGTCACTTGTTGTCTAGTCCAATTCGAGGGTGACGTGCCCTCCGCGTGCCCTAAGTCGAGGCGAACTGAGGTTTTCGCTTCGGGGTGACGAGGCCGCCGTGGGTGGGTGTAGTCCGGTGACATGAGGTATCCCGATGGGGGTGGCCTGACCGCGGTGGAGCGGGACAGGCGGGAGCGGGTGCGGTTCCGGTTCCAGGCCGCCGGGATGTTCGCGGCCGGCATGAAGCCGCCGCAGGTCGCGCGGGCGTTACGGGTGTCGCGGAAGTCCGCGTATGCCTGGCATGCCGCCTGGCGGGAGGGCGGGATGGACGCCCTGCGTTCCAAGGGGCCCTCGGGGGTGGCTTCGCGGATGAAGCCGGCCTGGCGGGCCTGGCTGGCTGGGGCGTTGGAGCAGGGCCGGCTGCGCACGGCTGGGCGGAAGACCAGCTGTGGACGCTTGCTCGGGTCTCGGTGCTGGTCGCCCGTCGTTTCCATGTGCGCTTCAGCCAGCCGCACTCTCCAGGATCCTGAGGCAGATGGGCTTTTCCGTCCAGGTCCCGGTGCACCGGGCCGCCGAACGGGACGAGGAGCAGGTACGCGTGTGGCGAGAGGAGACCTGGGCGCGCGTGGAAAGAAGGTGAGGGAGCAGGATGCGTGGCTGGTGTTCGAGGACGAGTCGGGCCAGGCTCTGCGTCCGCCCAAGGCCCGCACCTGGTCCCGTATCGGAGTGCCACCGCAGGTCAACGTGTCGGGGCAGGGATCGGGACGGGTGTCGGTCGCCGGGATGGTCTGCGCGAAGCCGGGCGAGCGGACCCGCCTGATCTACCGGATGCTGGTGCACCACCCCGGCCGACGCGGCGAGAAGAACGGTTTCAACTGGTCGGTGCCGAAAAGCTCGTTGATGTGGCCGCCCAGCTAGGCTGTCGCCTCCTCATGCCGTAGGACCAGGATGGGCAACCGTGTCGGCGGGTATGACCTGCTCCGTCCAGATGATCTTGCCGGTCGCCGTGTAACGCGTGCCCCATCGCTGTGCGAGCTGGGCCACGATCAGCAGGCCCCGCCCTCCCTCGTCGGTGGTACGGGCGTGGCGCAGGCGCGGTGAAGTGCTGCTGGCGTCGGAGACCTCGCAGATCAGGCCGCGGTCCCGGACCAGGCGGAGGGAGACCGGTCCGGTCGCATGGCGGATGGCATTGGTGACCAACTCGCTGACGATGAGCTCCGTGGTGAAGGCCAGATCGAGCATGCCCCACTCCGACAACTGCCGGACGGCGAGGCCGCGGGCGTCCGCGACGGCGGCCGGATCGCTGGGCAGGTGCCATGAGACCGCCTGGTCAGGGGCCAGGACGTGGGTCCGGGCGAGGAGCAGGGCCACGTCGTCGGACGGCGGCCCCGTCAACAGGGCGTCGACCGCGCCCATGCCGATCTCCTCGAGCGCCTTCCCGCACACCGCGAGGGCGTCGCCCAGCCGGGAGAGCCCTACGTCGATGTCCCGGTCGAACGTCTCGATGAGGCCGTCCGTGTAGAGGGCGATGAGGGTGCCCTCGGCCAGCTCCACCTCGATGGACTCGAAGGGGAGGTACCCGAGCCCGAGGGGTGGTCCGGCGGGCAGGTCGAGGACATCGGCGGTGCCGTCGGGGCCGACAATCACGGGCGGGAGGTGGCCGGCGCGGGCCAGCGTGCACCGTCTGCTGATGGGGTCGTACACGGCGTACAGGCAGGTGGCCCCCAGGAATGCGGCGGCGGCGGTCTCGTCGTCGGCCGCCGCCGACTCCTCGCCGCCCTGCTCCCCCATGTGGCCGATGACCAGGTCGTCCAGATGGGCCAGCAGTTCGTCCGGGGGGAGGTCCAGGTCGGCGAGCGTCCGTACCGCGGTGCGCAGGCGCCCCATGGTCGCCGCCGCGTTCATGCCATGTCCGACGACGTCCCCGACGACCAGTGCGACCCGGGCTCCGGAGAGCGGAATCACGTCGAACCAGTCGCCGCCCACACCGCTGGGGGCATCCGCGGGCAGGTACCAGGACGCCACTTCCAGGGCGGAGCCTCCGGTCAGCTCCTGAGGGAGCAGGTAACGCTGCATGGAGCGGGCCGCGGTGCGCTCGCGGGTGTAGCGGCGCGCGTTATCGACGGCGACGGCCGCACGGGAGACGAGTTCCTCGGCGAGCCGCACGTCGTCGTCCTCGAAGGGGCCCGTACGCCCGGTGCGGGCGAACGTCGCCACGCCCAAGGTGATGCCGCGCGCCCGAACCGGGACCACCATCAGCGAGCGGAAGTCGAAATCGCGGAGGTTGGCTCCCAGTGACTCGTCCTCGGTCACCCAGGCGCTGGAGGAGAGGTCCAGGGCGAGTTCCACCAGGGTGGTGCTCTCCAGCAGGCACCGGGTCACCGGCGACAAGGGGGCACGCCGGACCGTCTCGCCCACGGCCAGGCTCGCCTCCGGGCAGCCCTCCCGCACCGACTGCTGGCCCGCGCGGCGTATGACGGGCGTCATGCCCACCGGTCCGGGGGCCGGCTCCTCGCCTCTCATGACCGCGTCCAGCAGGTCGACGGCGACGAACTCGGCGACGGACGGGACCGCCTCGTCCGCCAGTTCCTGCGCGGTCCGCGTCACTTCCAGCGTGCTGCCGATACGCGCGCCCGCGTCGTTCAGCAGGGCCAGGCGTTCCTGGGCCCGCCAGCGCTCGGTGACGTCGACGACCATGTACGAGATGCCGACGTACCGGCCCTTGCGGTCCTTCATGCCGAAGAAGGAGGCGGAGCACGCGCGCATGCGGTCGGGGTCGGTGTAACTGGGACCGCGGTACTCGTGGTCCAGCACCGGGGTCCCGGTCTCGAGAACCTTGCGCATCTGCTCCTCGAACACCTCCGCCTCCGGCCTCGGCAGTACCTCCCTCACGTGCCGCCCCAGTCGTTGCTCGAGGGGGATGAGGCGGTCCAGTGGCTCGTTCACCCAGACGTAGCGCAGATCCGTGTCCAGGACGGCCATGCCGACCGGTGCGTGAGTGAGAAACGGGGTGCCCATCAGCTGGCTCGTCCCTCCGCCCGGCATCCGCCAGAAGGCCCGTTTCGGTGGTCGGCCGACGAACCTGCCGAAGACCAGTGCGGCGACCGTGGCGACCAGTACGCCCGGGACCATTTCGTAGATGCCCGACTCGAGTGGTCCGAGCAGTGGATTGATCTTCTTCCAGAGCAGGACCGTGGCCGCGCCCGACACGATCCCGGCCATGGCCCCCGCCCACGTCATGCGCGGCCAGTACAGCGAGAGGAGGACGACCGGTCCGAAGGCGGCTCCGAAACCCGCCCAGGCGTGCGCGACGATGTCCAGCAGCCCGCCGCCCCTGAGCGCGATCCCATAGGCCACCAGGATCACCACGACGACGGCGCCGCGACCGACCCACACGAGCGCCTTGTCCCCGGCACGCCGGTGGAGAAGCGCGCGGTAGAAGTCCTCGGTGAGGGCGACGGACGACACGAGAAGCTGGCTGTCCGCGGTCGACATGATCGCGGCCAGTACGGCGATCAGCATCACGCCGGCGATCCAGGGCGTGAGCAGGGTCTGGGTCAGGGCGATGTACACCGTGTCCGGGTCGCTGAGCGGCGTGCCGAGCCGCCCGATGCCCACCAGGCCGACGAGCGTGGCGCCGGCGAGCACGACGATGACCCATCCCGTTCCGATACGGCGGGCCGCGGGGATGGCACCTGTGCTGCGGATGCCCATGAAGCGGGCCAGGATGTGCGGCTGGCCGAAGTAGCCGAGGCCCCAGGCGAGCAAGGAGACCGTCGCCACGGCGCCGAGCGACCCGCCTGGCGACCACCGGCCGTCCGCGTAGTCGACCCGGGCCCCCATGTCCAGCAGGTGCGACGCCTCGCCGTCGAGGCCGTGGCGCAACGCGCCGAAGCCGCCGAGCGCCGCGACACCGGTCAGAGGGACCACGAGCAGGGCGAGGAACATCAGGGTGCCCTGCATGACGTGCGTCAGGCTCACGGCGAGGAAGCCGCCCAGGCACGCGTAGATGACGATCACCAAAGCGGTCAGAGTCACCCCGACCCCGAAACGGATGTCGAAGACCTGCTTGAACAGCAACCCGCCGGCCACCAGGCCACTGGCCACGTAGACGGTGAAGAACACGAGGGTGACCGCAGCCGACACCACCCGGAGCATCCGGGTGCGGTCCTCGAACCGCTCCTCCAGGTATGCCGACAGGCTCACGGAGTTCTCGGCGCGCTCGGTGTAGGTGCGCAGCCGGGGGGCGACGAACAGCCAGTTGAGGTAGGTGCCGATGACCAGGCCGACAGCGATCCAGCTGGCGCCGAGGCCGGCCGCGTACACCGCTCCGGGAAGCGCGAGGAACAGCCAGCCGGACATGTCACTGGCCCCGGCGGACAGGGCGGCGACGAACGCGCTGAGCCTGCGGCCACCCAGGGCGAAGTCGGCGAAGGTGTGAGTGCGGGTGTACGCCCAGACGCCTGTTCCGATCATGGCAGCCACGTATATGAGGAACGTAGTGAGGATCGGCGCACTCAAATCCAACATAGGGTCCTCGCCTGCGAGGTTCATAAGGCGGGTGCGGCCGTCGGCACGCCTGGCAGTCTGTATGCCCTGGCGTATAAATGTACAGATCCCGGCCGTAAGGGAGCGACCTGCACGTCCGTGCGTCCACGATGCGGGGTTCAGGTGGCGAGTTCGAGCACGGAGACCACGTGGCCAACAGATTCCTGACCGGACCTTTCCGGCCGGCTGCGCCTATCACCCACCCGGTGCCTTCGGGGCCCCGCAGCGGGGTCCTGAGCCGTTGGCCGGGATGCGATGCGGTTCCGCCGTTGGATGGTGGAGTCATGAACCATCACCACCGGTCCCAACGGACGATCGAGATCAGCACCCGGCTTGTGACGACCGGTGTCGTACTCACCGCGGCCGGGGCGGCGGTGGCGTGCACCGGCATGGCCTGCTGCCCGTCGAACACGGACTCCCACGGCCGGGCGACCAGCCCCGGCAGCGAGACCGGCGCGCCCAACGCCAGCCCCTCGGAGACACCGCTCTCCGGAACGGTGACCTTGATCAGCGACGACTCGCCTTCCGCGATGTGGACGACGCCGATGGTCATCAGCGATTCACCGCAAACCGTCGAGATGATCGGGCTGAAAGGACCGAGCGCCCGCATCCACGAGACGCTCTGGACTCATCGTCATTCGGGGCGGCCCCCGGCGGCGTAAATATGATCGCTTGGACCCGCCGGTCAAGAACTGAAGTGAATCGGAAGATTTTCGAACACTATGCCGAATGGTTCGACCACTTGTGGGAGCTGCTCGGGCGGGTCTCCCCACCGCCAGGTCGCCGGGGAGGCCGCTAAGCAGAGATGTCGAATGAAACTGCCTGGACCGTCTGCAATGCCCGCAGGTTCCCAAGCTCAGGGCTTCCGCCGCCGGATACGCAGTGGCCAGCTGGCACGTGGTTCTGTACCTTGCCCCCATGACCAACAACCGAAGGGGCAATGCCGCGTAGGCGCCCATCAGCCCTGCGGGGCGACCTCTCTATCCGCCTCCTGAGGCGGCGACGGTACCCGTTTATAGATGGCCTGTCGGGATCTTGCACAGCTGACCTGCGCCGGCTGGAGCGGACCCGCTTCTGGCCCGAAGCCACGGAAGAAGCGTTCTGGCACTGGAAGGCCCTTGCCCATGGCCCTCTCAGGCAACTCGTGGACCAACTCGCGGACTCTGATTGCGGCATCCTTGGGTGCGGGTGTTATGGCGTCGACTTCCGCGGACACCTTGAAGCCGTGCCTCACGCACTACCCAGGAAGAGCGCCCGTGAGTTGCGCGCCGTCCTGTGGGCCCTCGACAAGAAGATCCTGGCGAGGGCCAAGGTCATCCCGGCTGACAGCCTGGACGTGCCATGGTGGCGAGGTCAGCTCTAGGACCATGGGCGGCCGTCTCGGTTTCCGTCTCATTCAGCCCCGTTCACGGCCGTTCAGACAAGACCGGACGCCAGCCGTCTCCAAGAGGCCAGCCGCGCATGAACGCAGGTGAACGCCCCTGCACGAAGCCCAATGCCCCACCAACACAATTGGAAAGCGTGTTGGCGGTGCGAGATTCAGCGGGTGTCTGGTCGCGCTTGGCCCGATTGGGTTTGCCGGACGCCGGTGCATGCCTCCAGCGTGTTGCCGTCCGCGTCGAGAATCAGCAGTGGCAGACGCGCTCGCGAGGTGCCGTAGCCCACGTGGCGACCGTCCCAGTGATGCCACAACGGCATTCGAGGAGGGGTGATCATCGCCACGAAGCCCAGTCACGTGGACAGTCCTCTTCAACACACCAGCAATCGGGGCGGCCTCCTACTACTCTCCTCGGCTCAAGGCCCGTCTCGCACGTCTGCGCTCGCGGCTAGTTAAGGCTGGGTCCGATGCCAGGGCCTGTAGGTGCGCTGTTGCGAGTGGAGACCCGAGATCCATCAGCCGCTCGGCGGCCTCGATACGTACTTCTACGGGCCGGGACGGGTCCGACGACCAGGTGGCAAGGAGTTCCGCGGCTTTTCCCCTGGTGAGTTCCATCAGCCACATCAAGCCACGCTCGCGGCCTTCCGACTCGATCGCTGGGTCACTGGCCAATTCCGCCAACAGGGCAACGCCTTGTTCTTCATGGCCACGCATAAGGAGGGACCCGGCCGCGTCCGCGCGATCGGTCGAGGGAACGCGCGGATCCGTGGCGAACACACGCAGTAGAGTGGCGGCTCGTTCCGGATCGACGGAGTGAAGGTCCGTGGCAGCTCGGAGCCGGTCCGACACGGAAAGGCCCTCGTCGTTGGTCAGAGTCGCAAGTACATCCTTTGCCTGATCGGGAGCGACTTTAGCCAGCTCCACAGCTGCGTTGATGCGTTCGCCAGGCTCCGCGGTGCGATCGGCCGCGAAGCTAAGCAAGAACGCCATCGACCGCTCGGGGGCTGTCCGAGCCAGCGTGGCTGCCGCCATGGTCCGGGTGTACGGGGACGCCGAGTCATCACTTGCCAGCGCTGTAAGCGCTTCGTCGCCCAACTGTGCGTCGACGTCCAGAAGTCGTCGTGCAGCATGGATCCGCTTGTCGTGAGGCTTGTCCGAACCGGCCATGCGGCGCAACAGCTCGATGCCTTGCTCCCGGTCCACGTCGACGAGCCATCGCGCAGCCCAGGAGCCAAAACGCTCGTCGTCGGCGAGACGAGCGATCAGGGCAGCTCCCCGACGTCGGTCCAGCTCCGTTAGATACAAAATGGCCAGTTGCTGATCCGCGTGATGCACGTCCGGGTCTGTCGCAGAGCGAACCAGCGCTTCAGTCACGCATTCGATCACGCCAGCGGACAGTGGAACCCCATCGATAGCCAAAGCAGCGGCCGCCTCTTGGGCGGTCGGGGTGCCGTGCGCCAGCAGAGCGAGTACGAGGCTCTCCAGGTTATGGCCCTCGCGCGCCCACACCCCAGCCGTGAACAAGGCGAAGGACTCCATGTCGGGGAGAACCGCAAGAGACAGTGTCTCCTCATCCGGAGGAACCTCCCGGCAGTACCGGCAGGCGGCCAGATACTCAGCGAAAGTCTCGTGAACGAAGGAGAACACTCCGAAGCGCTCGACCAAAACGCCACTCTGACGCAGCAGTTCCCTGAGAACTTCGCGCCATTGGCCAACGGGCAGGCCTGCGGGCCGTAGCCCGTCTGTGGCCTCGACGGCGATGTCCAACAACGGTCGAGCGTCCCCCTCAATGCGCCTGTGGGCGATCTCCTCCATCAACTCACGAACACCGGAGATGAGTTGTTCGGCAGCCTCCTCCCCCCGTGTCCCTGCCTGGCGGCGCACATGGGAGGGCAGGCGACGATACAGGTCGAGGCGCTCTCGCTCGACATCCAGGAGCAGCTCGGTGAACTGCTCATACAGCTCCGCCCGGCTCCTCGGCAGACGACAATCCCCGCTCTGGCCGAACAACAGGCAGGCCATTGTCGCGAGCAGCGGAACCCGGGCCGCATCCCGAAGCCGACCACGGTCCAGCTCGACAAGAAAACGCTCAGCAAGGCTCTCGGTGCCGGAAAGGTTCATTGCCTCGAACCATTTGGTGGCGAGTACACGAAGCTCGGAGTGGTCGAAAGGTTGAAGCCAGTGCGTTGGTGCCTTGCGGCACAAGAGCAGCGTTTCGGCCTCGTCCAACGGCCGGCTCGTCAGGACAAAACGATATCGCTGTGGGTCCGCAGCCATCACCGCGTGCACAGCCCGTCGGCGATCACGACGACTGAGAATTTCGTCCAGGCCGTCGACTAGCACTAGCCACGGCACACCAGGCACCGGAGACACCTGGAACAAATCTGCTGGCAGCGGAGAGTGCAGTCGCGTCCCCAAGTCCGCGCACGCCGCGGCGTGAAGCGCCTCCGACAGGCTAGTGGACGCAGAAAGGGCCTCGGCCGGAACCCGTACGGGCACCGCGGCGCCCATACGGTGATCGAGCCAGGAGGACGCGAGCCGTGTGGTCATATGGCGTAGCAAGCTCGACTTGCCAGCTCCGGGACCACCAAGGATCAGCGCATGGGGTGCTAGTTCCGGGAGCCCACCCACTGTCATAGGTGCCCAGGTGGATTCTGTCGTGTCGCCTTCTACGCCGTGTCGCCCGTCCTCCGTGTCCAGCGAGTCCGGTTCGTCGATGGCGCCCGCCGGTTCGGTGCTTTGCCGCTGGCGGTCGGCTTTGTATCCGGCAAACGCAAGTCGTATGTGTCTGCGCATCATCATCATGGACCGCCGTGAGGCGGCATCCTCCGAGGACCAAGATCCCGAGGAGCGCGGACTGCTTGCCTCTGGTCCGTGGGCGAGCCTCTGTTCGAGGTAGACAGCCGACAAGTCTCCGGCAGCGGGAAGTGCCGCAGCGTAGGGATGTTCGTCAGCGGATTCCCGCGCGGCATAGAGATAGGCACGCAAACGGGGACCAGGAGCGCACCAACCACCTGCTCGGATCTGTTCGTCGTCGAGGAGGCTGAGCCAGCCCCAGTTGTCGGACACCGCCTGCCCGCGGGCTTCTACAAGCTCGGGAAACGCGTCCAAAACAACGGACGTCGGGATGAGTCGGGCTCCATACTCCTCACCGGCCCCGGCCTGAGGACGCTGACGGGCTCGGATCACGCCAGCCACGCACCCTGTCCTCCTGTTGAGCACGGGTGCACCGCTGTGCCCCGGGAACACCTGGCCACCGGCAACTTTGTCGAGAGCCGCGCCGCCAACATGCCAGCCGCCGCCCACGTAACGAAACGCGAGCGGATCTCCGCCCCGATAGTCCGTCTGGGGATACCCGAAGGCCCACAGTTCGTCTCCAGGGTCACAAGGCACGGCCAAGCACACCCCGGGGTGAGGGGCCTCAGAAGAAGCGACCCGAAGAAGGGCAAGGTCAGGGCCCTGTCCCTCCCCAAATGGTCGCATGTCCTTCGGGTCGGTCGACAGCCGAAGCTGTTTACCGTTCCAGAGCCCCTCCACCCCCGGTGCCAACTCGCCGTCCGCACCAAGAACCACGTGGGCGCAGGTGAGCACCACACCAGGCGCGACGAAGAAACCAGTGCCGTACTTGGTAGCCCCCGCCGTCCGGACAGTCAAGGCAAGAGTCGCCGTCCGGAATGCTGTCTCCAAACTGCTAGCACCGGCAATGCCCGACGTACTCACAGTGTGCCCCTACGCTTGCCACTCCAGCGTGACCTTCAGATTCGACTTGGCGCTGCCCTTCGCGATCAGAACGCTCAGTCCGCTAGGTTCAATTGCCAGCTCACACCCGAACTCCAGAGTCACTTTGTCGGGTCTGGCTTGGCGCAGCGCCTGGGTGACCTGACTCGCGAATCCGGACAACGCGGCGGTGACGGAGCTGAGGTCGGGGATGACGCTGGCAACTTCCTCGTCCTCGGACCATGTGCCGCCCCCCGTCTCTGAGGCACCGTGAAGGCTCGTCGCCTCGATGTACAGCACGCCGCCGTCAACTGCGACCGGTGTGATGGTAGTCCGGTCACTCACTACGTCCGTCATCGCGCAGCCCTCTCATCCCTGATGGCGTGCTCGCAGTATGACGGACCTTCCTGCGGCGCGTGCGATAGACGCCGAGGAACACCCGCACAAGGGAGACCATGGCCAAGCCGTTCGCCAGGGCGCTGCTGCTCGCGGCCAGCAGTACAGCAGCGAAGTACAGCAGCCACAGCAAGTGACCATGACCAACCGTCACCCTAAGGGACCAAATAACAACCTCTATGACCCCCCTGACCGATCTCTGTAGAGCTACGGATCAGAAAGCTTCTGACATTCACTGCTGACATCAACGACGCCGGACGGGGGTGTACACCAGCACCCATGTCCGGCCGACGCACCCGTCGCCGACAGCAGCCGGAGCGAGCTCGGATCGAACTCCTACTTCTGGCAGGGCAGTCGGACAAACGACAGCGCCAGCCCTCGCCGACTGACATCAACGGCAGCAGCAGTACGCACACCGGGACGGGGCTTCTCGTGGCCGTCACATCTGGCGAGCGTCGGAGGCTCCCTGGCTGCTGATCGAACCCCCTACACCGGTGGTCCTAGGCAGGATGCTCCGCCGGCTCCGGCTTCGTGGCGATCCATCGCCGCGTCCGCCCGAGTTGGCGTTCTGGCCGCCACGAACCGCCCCTTCACCGAACCATCCCCTTGCATATCTGGGTCAGTTGGGTTGGTGCACCGATATGATTGTGGATCACGGAGGGCACCGAGCTAACCCCCCAGGCCCAGGACCTCGCCTACCTTGCTGTCTCGAGAGAGGTGCCTGATGGCGACCTTCAATGTGCGGCCGGACATCGATGCCGCTGCCGCGAAGCTGAGCAACACGTTTGGCGCCAAGAGGGAGATCAAGAGACTTCCCGAGGTGCTATGGGAAGACGAACTCGTCGACATGCTCGCCACAGGCACGTACGCCAACGGCACGGGCATCGTCGCGATGACGAACATGCGGCTGCTGTTCCTTAAGCATGGTGTGATGTCACAAACCGTGGAGGACTTCCCCTACGGCAAGGTCTCCTCGGTGCAGTGGCACGGTGGCCTGGTGATGGGGACGCTGACTGTATACACGTCAGGGAACCGCGCGGACATCAAGAACATGCCGAAGGACCAGGGCAAAGCGATGGCTGACAAACTGCGCATGCACATCGCTCAGGGAACGCAGCCAGGCGCGGCACCAGCGGCGGCGCCCACTCCCGTACAAGGTCAGGATGTTGCATCCAGACTCGCGACGCTGGACCAGCTGCGAGCCGCAGGGGCTATCACTGATGCGGAATATCAGGACCGAAGGAAGGCGATCATCGACAGCCTGTAGGGCAGGGTGAAGCTCCGCCCCCGCCCATGTGGGCGGGGGCCTTCCTCATGACTGTGCATCAACGACCCCACTGGCCCTCGGGGCCCCGTGTCGCGTCAGCCACGCGGGCCGACTGCTGAAGCACGCCCCCGACGACAGGCGTGCCAAACCCGTGCCAGATCGTGCGGCCACGGGGATCACCAGGGAACCAGTCGACCGCCCACCACGCCTCGACGCTTCTCACCTGCAGGTCGGCCTCGGAACAACTCCTGAATACCCTCAGCTTCCCAAACTGATGGCCCGACCGCCGGGAGCAGTTCAAGCCGCAGGTGCTTCCCCGGGAGGGAGCAGAGAGCCGTCCGTCGCCGCGTCACGCGATTCCGCGGCCAGTCCGGCCGTAATCAGCGTCGCCAGCAACTCAGCCGCTTCGGGACGAACGGTCCCGAGCTGCACCAGTCCATCACCGAAGACGTTCACATCGGCCACCAGGCCAGGGAAGTCGGAGTCCAGCCCGAGGAGCACGAGCTGATCAGCCAGGACGCCGGCGCTTCGTCGTGCGCGGTTCCAGCCGCGTACGTAGGGCACACCGGGCGACAGGTTCTCCGCTCGTTTGGCTACCACTCCGCGCCGGTCGGTCATGTCGTCAGGCCCTTCCCTTGTGTTCTTCGGCGACGGTCGGCCCGTGATCGTCGTCGTTATGGTCTCGGCCGAAGCCGCTTGCCAGGGCCAGGCGCAGGAGCTCTGCGAGACGCTCGGCCGTGGCGGGGGACACTCGGCCCAGTTCGACGAGGCCGTGTCCGAAGGCGTTCAAGTCCGCGCGCAGGTAGGGGAAGTCCTTCTCCAGCCCGGCACGAACGAGGACGTCTCGCAATGCGGTGGTCGCGTTTCGGGCCGCGTACCAGCCGTCGCTGTCGAGGGGCGACCACGCGGCAGCGTCGCGCCCGTCGGTCGGCTCAGTCGGCATCCGTGCTCGTCTCCTCAGGGAGCGCGGCGACCGCCGCGTACGGCGTCGGGTACTGCTCGTCGAAGCGATCGATCCTTGCCGGGAGTTCGGCCGAGGCGACCAGCGCGGTGGCGAGAGCGACGGGGCGCAGCGGGTTGGCTTCCGGTCGGCGTGTAGGCGCGCGGAGCCACTGATAGCGGTCATCGGACAGCGGGATGGGGCCCGGTACGACGACGGCGCAGTCGTGGCTCAGGTACCGGTAGGGCGGTGGCGAGGACGTTTCGCGTTCGAGGTAGTGCGTGAAGGTCTCGCGGCTCTGCGAGCAGAGGAAGAACCCGACCCGCTGTGCCTTGCGGTCGACGACCGTCGGTCCGAACGGCATCGCGCTTCGCAGGAGGCGGTCGAACATCTCCATCCCGAGGCGCTGTTCCACGCTCACCACGTCGAAGTAACGGCCGGTCGGTAGCAGACAGGGCTTCCGGGGATCGTCCCCCCAAACCTGCCGGCACTCGGTGGGGTTGTCCGCTGCCGCCGACAGCCACTCCATGCCCCTCCTGGTCATCCTCTGCACGTCAACTCACCTCGGTCGAGACTCGGTTGGGGCCGCAATGCCGCCCTGTGTCCAGACTCGGGGTCGCCACCCCGGCTAGGGCAGATGACGAGAGGTGACGGGGGGTGACGGGTCATGCCTGGAGGCGTCATCCCCCGTCATGGAACAACAGCCCTCGATCTCCGGTTACTTGCAGCGCCCAGTGAAGAACAGCGCGTACATTCGGTTGTAAGGCCAAAGAGTCGTGCGCCCCAGAAGTCGCACCCGTGCTCAGATGGGGAGGGAACGGTCACGTCTTCGCTGGAGCCGATCAGCGTTCGCTTACGGCAAGCCCGTGTCGGCCGCGGCTGGAGTCAACCGCGGTTGGTGCGCGAGTTGCGTCAGGTTGCGCTTCGCCGCGGGCACCAACTTCCGTCGGACGCCAGCGTGAAACGCCGTATCGCCAGTTGGGAGAACGGCCACAGCACGCCGGACGACTTCTACGGCCCGTTGCTGTGCGAGGCGTACGACCTCAGCGCCGCCGAGTTGGGGCTGAACCACGAGGGCGAGCGGGACACGGGACTCTTGGACGCGAGCTATCCGGCGAGTCCCGAAGGTGCGATCGATACAGTCGGGCAGCTGTGGCGCGCTGATCTCAACCGGCACGAGCCCTTGTTGCAGGCCGAACCGTCCGAGCCCGCGTGGAACGAAGCCTCGCTACGTTGGTTGGTCGCACCCGAGCCAGCCGTTCCTCGTCCTCGTCGGGACGGAATGCGCGTCGGTTTCGGAGACGTGGCCGCCATCAAAACCACGGCGGACATGTTCGCCGAGTTGGACGACCGATTCGGCGGCGACCACGCTCGGCACGCAGCCGTCCAGTACCTGAGCACCGAAGTAACGCCGCTCCTGCGCGGGCAGTACAGCGAGCAAGTTGGGCAAGCCCTGTTCTCGACCGTGGCAGAGGCGACCCTCCTGGCCGGTTGGATGTCATACGACGCCTGCCGTCACGGCCTGGCGCAGCGGTACTTCCTCCAGGCTCTCCGGTTAGGCCAGGACGCCAACGACCGTCGGCTCGCCGGAAGCATCCTGTCCGCCATGAGCCATCAGGCGACGTTCCTCGGTCGCTATACGCAGGCCGCGACGCTCGCCCGCGCGGCTCTCATGGGCATCTCCCCCGTGGCCACGCCGACACTGCGCGCCCAGTTCCACGCCATGGAGGCCCGCGCACTTGCCCGCACCGGCGACGTACGGGCCTGCGAGGCCGCCCTGACCGCGGCCACGAAAGCGCTGGAGAGCAGGAACAGCGACGACGAGCCCGAGTGGATCAGCTACTTCGACGAAGCTGAACTTGCTGCGGAGGCCGCCCACTGCTTCCGCGACGTCAACAGCGCCCGAAAGGCCGTCGCCCACGCCGAGAACGCTATGAGCGGCAGCCACGTACGGAGCGATTTCTTCGCGACCATGGTTCTGGCCGACGCCCACCTACGCGCCGGCGACGTCGAGGAAGCCTGCCGTGTCGCGCTCGATGCGCTCGACCTGGGCGAGCAGCTCAAGTCGGCTCGCTGCATCAGCTACCTTGCCGAGTTCCGGCAGAACCTTGCAGGTGTCGGCAGCAACAGGGACATAGAGACCTTCACCGATCAGGTCAGAGACCACAGGTTGTGGCTCGCCTCCGGCGATCACCTCGGTTCCTGAAAGGCGCGGTCAGAATGGGCCCCACTCGTCTCGGCCCTCACCAGTGCGAAGGGACCTCACTCGACGAGCGAACTCGGCGGCAGCCCGGTCACTGCTCGTGACCTGGTGGCCGAGCCAGGCAACCATCATCAGTTCACGCAGGTCTGCCAGGGTGTCATACCCAGGCCAATTCATGAGGTCGAAGCCGTACCGGTGCACGAACTCGGCGTACTCCGCCTTCGTGTGCCAGGCGTACCGCTCGTAGAAAATCGCCGTCTGGACTAGGTCCCACTCGCGCGGAGCGAGAGCGAAGCCGTCCAAGTCGATGAGCACCGCGTGCCCGTCGCTGTGGCGGAGGATGTTCCCGATGCTGGCATCGCCGTGGATCATGCCGAAGGGGAGGACGAAGTCCAGGCGGTCGTAGTCCTTGCCGAGTCTCGCCGCTCGCTCGTCCAGGAACGTTCGGTCCTCCGCCGAGATACCGTCCAGCCCCTCAAGGGACGCCGCCACCTTGGCCAGCGGGTCGAAGTACGGCAGACGCAGCGACTCAGGTTCTTCGAGCCAGTGCAGGCGGCGGAGAAGATCGGCAAGTTCCCCGACCGTCCCGTACTCCTCGCGCTCTTGGACGCTCTCCCAGAAGGTCACCACGAAGTCGTCGACGACAAGCGGTTGGTCGACCGACGCCGGCACGCGCATAGCCGGGAAGTCCTGCGTCTCAAGCCACCGGGCCACACTCACGGCCCGTCCCATCTCGTCGAGCACCGCCGGATCACGCGCGATGCGGACGATGATCGGTAACGACGCCAGGCGATAGACCGCGTTCGAGCCGAGTCGCAGCAACTCGGCGCCATGGTCGTCGAGTTGGGCCGTCGCGCATGCCTCCCGGAGGACCGGCTCCAGGCCCTCCGCGGTGAACTCCGTGCCGCCGCCGTCAGGTGCCCCGCTGCTGCCCGAGATCATGCCTCGACCATACGGGCCAGGCCGACCGGTCAACAGGCCGCCCACGTAATAGGGGCGTAATGACCTTGCTCGATCAAGATCGAGATCTTCCCTCCCCCGCTGATCAGCGGCCCAGAAGGGCAACGGTCTCTGATGGGCTCCGGAGCCGTGTGCGCAGGTTCGAATCCTGCCGGGGGCACTTCGACTGAAGTGCCTAGAGACCCCGCCCCCAGCGAGAACGCTGCGTGCGGGGTCTTCACGTATCTGCAGCTGGGCCGAGAGCGGCGAATGCCGGTGCTCCCGTGCTAGCTACGTAATGACCTTGGCGGATCCGCCGGCCGATCAACGGTGGTGCAAGTGAAGATCCCGGGCATGTGGCCGCAACGCCAGCCTCCAGCCTTCACGCTGCTACTTGTGAGGTTCCGCAGTGCGTGGCCTGGAGTGTGGGCGATCGCAGCTGCCAGCGCATGGAGTCGAGGAGGGAAGATGCTGGCGAACCTACTGCCTGGTTCTTCGTGACGTCCGGGCACCGCTGTCCTCGGGGTGCGTATGGCTCCTGACCCTCAGGCTGATCGTGGAGCACCAGGTCCCTACCAAGGAGCAAGCTCGCGGTGTGTGGGCGTCGCTGTATCCTCTCGGTGGTTTGATCGGCCCTGCCGCTTTACTGGCGTCCGCAGCCTTTGCCGCGTACCTCATCGGCTCGATGTTGATGGCCCGCGTCGCCACAACGAATGTGCGGGAGGCGCGGAAGACAGCGAGACTCAGGAACGTTCAGATGGCCCTGAGACCGCGTATCGAAGCTCGCGTTCGATGACCTGATTCGCTTTCTTCGGACGCAAGGCCGAGTGCCCGCTCCGGGGCAAGGAGAGGGTGGAGATGCCCGGCGGGAGCAAGGCGAACATGGTCTGGTCAACTTGTGGCCCGCGACATTCTTGGCGAGAGCAGGCAGTTTCGGATAAAGCTCCTCATCGCCCACTACGACTTGTTCGACGAGTACGACAGAGCCGTGGCTGAGGCAGAGTTCCCGCAAGAGCGTCGATTACGCCCTCGTCGGTCTTGCCGTCGCACTCAGCTGGCTCTACTCCCCTTGGGGCGCTCTCACGCTGATCGTGTCTCTCCGACTTCACCTCGCGGGGGTGGGGAGCGAGCGGATAGCAAATGACGTAGCCCACCGCGTTGACCGGAGCTGCGGGTCTGCCGGCAGATCCGGAGGAGCGAGGCCCCTGGGATCGGGCGAGCCGGGGTGAGCAGCCGTTCACAGCGGTTCGTCCCCGGTCGAGGAGGGCACTCGCCCAAGTCGGCCCGACCGGAGAGAAGTTGTGCCGAATGTCTATCGGCGTGTGCCGTCCCCGCTGAGTGGTTTGCCGTTGGCGCGAACGGCAACGCGAAGTCCATGAGTCAATCGAACAGCGACACAAAGCAGAACTCCGCATCCAATCGCAGTGCATCGGCCAAGGCCCGGCGTGCCACGGCGAAGGCAACCGCTCCCGCGTCTCAGGCGGCGGACAAGGCGACCGAGAAGGCGGGTGACCAGGCGTCAGCAGCCGTGGGCGCGGCCGAGCGTACGGCCCGGGCAGGCACGGCGGTCGTGCACGGCGCGGCCGAACGTGTCCAAGCCGGCCGCCAGGCCGTCGTCGCCGCCTCGGGACAAGCCGTGGCCTTGGCGAAGACGGCATGGACGTTGATCGCCCAACGAAAGCTCCTTGCGGCTGGTGTGGGCGCGGGCTTGTCAGCGCTCGGTGCCACGTCATACCTGGCGGGTCGCCGTTCGGGGCGCCGCACGCACGGTCCGATCACCCGTCTGACCGGTGGGCGGATCTGAGGCGAGAGGCGGGCCCGTTGCCTGATCGACAGCTGCCATCCACGGCTGACATCGACACGCCGGACGGAGACGTACACCCGCGTCTCCGTCCGGCCGTCGCATCTTTCCCCGGCAACGGCCGGAGCCGGAGCCGGAGCCGACTCCGAGCGAACCGCTGAAGCCGGCGTCGACGGGCGCGGAAGCTTGGGGGCGGGTTCCGACCGTCGGACTGTTCAGGGCACTGGCCACCCCCGCCTTCTCGCCGCTGCTCGCCACAGACACGCGATACTTGCCGTGGCGCCTCGGAGAACCCCGCATTTGTCCAGACGGAAGCCATCAACGGTACGGGCTCAAGCCTCGAGTGCCCCTGCGGACCGCGCCCTTGAGGTCCACGGTCGACGGGTTCTTGGCACCCGTGAAGTCGGCGCCGCTCAGGTCTGCTCCGGTGAAGTCCGCGTCGCGCAGATCGGCCTTCCTCAAGTCCGCGCCGCGCGGAATGGCGCCGGGCAGGCTGGCACGGACGAAACTGGCTCGCTGCAGACGGGCACCTTCCAAGACGGCCCTTGTCAGGTAGGTATCGTCGAAGTGTGCTCCCGTCGCCTGGATCCGCCTCAGGTCGGCGCGCAGGAGGCGCGATCGGGACAGATCGGCGTCAGTCAGGGCGGCGTCTGCCAACTCGGTCCCGTCCAGAGTTGCTTCGCGCAGAGATGTGCCCACCAGGACCGCCCCGGTCAGATCGGCATGCCCCAGGTCCGCGCTGCTCAGGTCTGCGTCGCTGAAGTCGGCCTCTGGGGAATTGATACCGATCACGCGTTGGCGAGCCCGGTCCCAGATCCTCATGTAACCCAGGTTGCGAAGACGGACGTTGCGCAGGTCGAAGTCACCGCCGCCGTCACGCGCGGCATCCCGGTTGGCCAGTACCGTCATGGCCACCTGGACGTCCGTGGCCGGACGGGCATCGGCTGAGCCGTTCGCCTGCCCGTGAGTGTGTTCACGGACGTATGCCGTCAGGAGAGTGACGACGGTGGGCTGGTCGTACGGCGCGCGTCCCGCATGAGGCGTTCCAGCCCGTAGATGCCGCCGAGGCGGACGTCCACGGCGGACAAGGAGAGGTTGCCGATTGCCGCGTTGAAGCGGCCGGTGACCTGTCCGCGCTCGGCGATCCTCAGCTGTTCGCCCGACTGCTCGACCGAGACCCAGGTGAACAGCAAGGCGGCAAGAGCAGCGAGCCCCGGCAAAGATGACGCGGCCAGTGCCGCCCACTGCAGACGGTTGCCGACCGTACCGTCATACGTGCGAAGACGTCTCCGCCGCCTTCGGCTTCCCTGACGTGTGCCTCGCTGAGAAATTCGGCGCAGCTGCGCTGAGCACCTTGGCGCAGCTGCGCCAAGGTGCTCAGCCTTGTCATACCGGCCATGGAACCTCGGAACCATGGACGGACCGGCATCCTGGCCGCGCGGCGGACGACAGCTTCGGGCGAACGGCCGAATTCCGACCCGCCTCAGCAGACACGAGGAGCGGATCTCGGCAGGGACGATCGGGCAGCCGACGAGTTCCAGCAAGGCTTCGTGGACGTCAGGCCCGGGTACGCGACACACACGCCGGCGCCCGACACAATGCAACGAGGCGAACAGGGGTAGTTCGTCCTCTGCCGCCATTGAATGTGCCCCAGCCGGCCACCCAGCCGTCCGCGTCGGCCTCGGAAGGGCGGCTGGGATCGAGCCGGGCATGAGCTTGGTGACGTCGTACGGTTGTCGCTGGTGAGGTTGGCTGTCCCGTGAGGGTTGAGCGCCTCGGCGATCAGGTCGGAGCCGACCCGACAGGGCGAGGGCTGAACGAACGCGGACCTACCGATTCGGGTCGTTGACCCGTACCGCGTACCGCCCCTCACGCCGACCGCTTGCGCGGTGTCGTCTTCTTTGCCGTTGTCTTCTTCGCCGCTCCCGAAGACGCCGTTTTCTTCGCGGATGCCGTCTTCTTCGTTCCCTGCGTCGACTTGGACGTCGATTTCCGGGTGGAGGCTGCGGGCTTCTTGGCCGACGCTGCCGTCTTCTTCGCCGTTGACGTCGATTTCTTGCCGTTGGCCTGTTTCGGGGTCGAGCGGGACGTCTTGCGGGCCGAAAGGCGCGTGACCTCCGCCTCCGCTTTCTCGTCCGCCTTCTCCTCCGTGCCCTCGCCCCGCGACTCCCGTGCCGCCTTCACGCTCTTCTCCAGGGCCGCCATCAGGTCCAGGACCTTGCCGCCCCTCGCCGGCTCGGGGGTCTCCGGCGGCGCCTCGCCCGCCGCCTTCGCTGCGACGACCTCCTCCAGTGCCTCGCGGTACTCGTCGTGCAGCTCGGTCAGGTCGATCTCGCCCAGCGTGTCCATCAGGGCGTCGGCCAGGTCGAGCTCCTTGTCGTTCACCGTGACCTTGGCGTCGGGGGCGACGCCTTCGGGGGCGCGTACCTCGTCCGGCCAGAGCAGGCCGTGCATGGCGATCGCGTCGCCGACGACCCGCAGCATGCCCAGCCGTTCCTTCCCGCGCAGCGCGAACTTGGCGATCGCCACCTTGTTGCTGCGCTTGAGCGCCTCGCGCAGGAGTGTGTACGGCTTGGCGGCCGGGGCGCCGCCCGCGGCCAGGTAGTACGCCGCGTCCATCTGCAACGGGTCGATCCGGTCCGCCGGCACGAACGCCACGATCTCGATCGTCCTCGCCGTCGGGAGCGGCAGGTGGGCCAGGTCCTCGTCCGTGATCGGGATGATCGAGCCGTCCGCGTCCTCGTAGCCCTTGCCGATCTCCGCCCCGCTGACCTCCTTGTCCTCCGCCTCGCAGAACTTGCGGTAGCGGATGCGGCCGCCGTCCTCGGTGTGGATCTGGCGGAAGGAGATCGAGTGGCTCTCCGTGGCGTTGACCAGCTTGATCGGGATGCTGACCAGGCCGAAGGAGATGGCGCCGTTCCATATGGATCTCACCTGCGGCACCCTTTCGGTTGCTTCGTTCGCTTTGTGGCGTTCTGTCACTGTTTGCGTGAGATTCTCATCGTATGACGCCCATCACGGAGGTGGAGGGGAGACGGCTCGCCCTCAGCAACCTGGAGAAGGTGCTGTATCCGCAGACCGGGTTCACGAAGGCCGAGGTACTGCACTACTACGCGGGCAACGCCGAGGTGCTGCTGCCTCACCTGCGGGATCGGCCGGTTTCCTTCCTGCGCTACCCCGACGGGCCGAACGGGCAGGTCTTCTTCGCCAAGAACGTTCCGCCCGGTACGCCCGACTGGGTCACCACCGCGGAGGTCCCCCGCTCGGAGGGGCCCGCGCGCATGGTGCTCGTGCAGGATCTGGCGTCCCTGATGTGGGCCGCCAATCTCGTCACCGAGTTCCATACGCATCAGTGGGTGATCCAGGACCCCGGCGTCGCCGACCGGATCGTCTTCGACCTCGATCCCGGCGCGCCGGCCAGTGTGGTCGACTGCTGCGAGGTCGCCCTGTGGCTGCGCGAGCGGCTGGCCGCCGACGGGCTCGACGCCTGCGTCAAGACCTCCGGCTCCAAGGGGCTGCATCTGCTGGCCGCGGTGCGGCCGACGCCGTCCGAGCAGGTCAGCGACTACGCCAGACAGCTCGCCGTCGAGGCCGAGCGGGCCATGCCCCGGCTCGCCCTGCACCGGATGACCCGCAGCCTGCGACCGGGGAAGGTCTTCGTCGACTGGAGCCAGAACGCGGCCCGCAAGACCACCGCCACGCCCTACACCCTGCGCGCCCGCCCCGAGCCCACCGTGTCCGCCCCGGTGACCTGGACCGAGGTCGAGGAGTGCGAGGCGCCGGGGCAGCTCACCTTCCTCGCGCCGGACATCGCCCCCCGCGTGCAGGACTACGGCGACCTGCTGGCGCCGCTCCTCGACCGGGCGAACGCCGGCTCACTGCCGTGAGCGCCCCTTCACACCCGACCCCAGGTCCCCCGGTCCCGCGCCATCGCGTGCAACGCCTCCACGTCGGCCGGCTTCAGGACGCCGCCGGTGCGGGACAGGCCCTCGATCTCCGTGTCGCGCAGCACGCGGACCTCGCGTGGCGGGGCGGTGACGGAGACGTCCGTGGGGGCGACCAGGACCAGGACCGGGTGGACCTCGGCGGTGAGGGCGTAGGACGCCCGGTCCGCGTCGGCGCGGACGCGGCGCAGCAGGGGCTGGGGGTCGCGGCGGCCCAGGGTGATCATGGGGTCGGTCACCGTCACCCGCTGCTTGCGGGCGGGCAGGGTGTGGATCGCGAACAGACCGCCGGGGCCGATCGCCAGGTGGTGGATGCGGTCCCCGCCCGGGAGCGGGACGGAGTGCAGGGCGTGCCAGCCCGCGCCGTCGAGCCGGTCCAGGGCGTCGCCGACCGTCTGTTCCGCGGCCAGGGCCCGGCGTCGCGGGTCCGGGCGCAGGCGGTGGGGCGGTCCGGGGTCGCGGTCCAGGGAGACGATCAGGGCCTCGCCGGGCCGGTTGGGCGCCAGGTCGTCGTCCGGGTGGAGGGAGAGCCTGGCCAGTTCGGCCGGCGTGGGCACCGGTGGCGGGCCGACCGTCACCGGGCCGGTGAGGAAGGGGCCGAGCACTTCCAGTACGTCGTCCCTCACCTCCTCGCTGAGCAGGTTGATCCTGGCCGCCTCCCGGTCGTACCAGGCGATGTTCCGGCCGTCCGTACGGCTCACGTAGAGCCGTTCCTGACCGTGTCGCCAGGTCGGTATGACGCGCAGTCCGTTCATGCACCATCACCCCTCGACCATGGGAACAGGCGGGGTGCTCCATCGGCAAGAACCCGGCTACCTTTGAGAGCAGTTGGGCCCCGCTGGAGGGGAGTTGGGGAGGCGTGATTGCGTACCCGCGGAAAACAACCCGACGTACCGGCTCCGGACGGCCCCTGGAACGAGATCGTGCCCGGTCTGTGGATGGGCGGGCACGAGTTCCGGAGCCGGACCGGACAGGTGGAGACGGTCGTCGTACGGGATGAGTTCGATCTCGTCCAGACCCTGTTGAGACTGCCCGGATACGGTCCCGATCCGGGCGTCGAGCACCATGTGTGGCCCATTCCGGACGGGCCGCTGGACGGGACCCAGCTCGCGGGGGTCATCCGCCTGGCGCGGGCCGCGAGCGAGGCACTGGACGAGGGCCGCAAGGTCCTCGTCCGCTGTTACCACGGGTACAACCGCTCGGGTCTGGTGGTCGCGCACGCCCTGGTGCGGCGCGGGCACACCGCGGAGGAGGCGATCCGGCTGATCCGGGCCCGGCGCTCGCCCTGGGCCCTGCACAACGAACTGTTTGTCGACTATCTGCGGGCCGGGCTGCCGACGGCCCGGCTGCTGGAGGAGCTGGCCGAGTAGCGAGCCGTTGCGGACCGCGCAGCGCGGTAATCGTTCGTGGCCGAGTAGCGAGGTAATCGTTTCTTCGGCCCCATAGGGTGTACTGGGCCACCGATCGTTCTCAGCCACAGGAGTCCCGTGCCCCGCCCCCTTCGCACCGCCCTCGCCGCGGTCGCCGTCACGCTGCTGGCGGCGACCGCGGCCGGCTGCGGTGACGCGGGCGGGCTGGAGGGGGCCGGGGCGACGCCGACGGCGACCAGCCCGGCGAAGCTGTGGCCGGACCTCGCGCCCGCGTCCAGTCCGGCCTGGGACTACGACAACGGCGAGGCCGAGGCCATGCACGTCACCGCGCCGGGCGGCGACATCCGCGAGGTGCCGCCGCTGGACCTCGTACGCCGGGAGATCGCCCAGCACCCGGACGACTACGCCGGGTCGAAGGCGCCGTACCGCGTGACGGCCCGCCGGATGGCCTACTGCGGCAAGGAGCCCGCCGACAGCAGGTGCCCGCTGCTCAAGGCGTACTACCGGGACATGACCGGGGACGGGAAGCCGGATCTGACGCTGGGCTTCCGGTTGCTGCCCGGCAACCAGACGGCCGTGCGCGTGTACACCGTCGAGGCCGGCCGGGTGGTGCAGGTGATGTCGAACAACGACGCCGTCAGCGGGGTCGAGCTGGCCGGGCGGTCGGTGATCATCCACGCCCCGTCCGACCTCGCGGACTACGAGTACCGCTTCCAGTGGACCTGGGACCCGGAGCAGAAGGTCATGCTGCTCACCCATGACGAGATGCTGCACATCGGCAGGCGGGAGCACGGCCGGCGGGACACCGGGCACCCCTCGACGCCGTCCCCCTCCCCCTCGGCGACCCCGTGAGCAGGCTCGGGCTGCCCCAGTGGGCCGGCACGCTCGCCGTGAAGGCCGCGGTGTTCATCGCGGTGATGTGCTGCGCGCTGGCCGCGCTGCTGGGCGTGCTCGTGCACGTCTCGGTGACGAACCAGACCGTCGGCCAGGCCCGCGACCTGGCACTGTCGCGGCTGACGGACGCGACGCGGGCCTACCAGGCCGGGGACACGCTGCTGCCGGGCGCGGGCGTCGACCCGCCGGGGCTGCCGCGGGCGCTGCGCGAGCTGGCGGTGGACGGCGAGCGCGGCACGATGGTCTCCCGGCAGCACGGGCATCCCACGATGTGGGCGGCCGGTCCCGCCGACCGGAACCGGGCGCTGGCCGTGGAGGTCGACTACGCGCAGCAGTCCCGCACCATCGCGGCGCTCGACCGGGCGATCCTGTGGTCCTCGGGGCTGGCGATCGGGGCGACGCTGCTGGTGGGGGCGTTCGCGGTGACGCGGGTGACGCGGCGGCTGCACGCGACGGCGACGGTGGCGCGCCGGATCAGCGCCGGTGACCTGGACGCGCGGGTCGGTGATCCGCGGGCCGAGGATGCGACGCGGCCGCAGGACGAGGTGGGCGCGGTAGCCGCCGCGCTGGACTCCATGGCGGCCTCGCTGCAGGGGAAGCTGCTGAGCGAGCAGCGGTTCACCGCGGACGTGGCACACGAGCTGCGTACGCCGCTGACCGGGCTGCACGCTGCGGCCGAGCTGCTGCCGCCCGGGCGGCCCACGGAACTGGTGCGGGACCGGGTGGCGGCGCTGCGGACGCTGACCGAGGACCTACTGGAGATCTCCCGGCTGGACACCGGCCGGGAGAAGCTCGACGTGGACACCGAGGAGCTGGGGGCGCTGGCGGTCCGGGTGGTGCGGGCGTCGGGTACGGACACGGAGGTCGTCGTCGTACGGGACGTGCGGGTGGAGACCGACCGGCGACGGCTGGAGCGGGTGCTGGGCAATCTTGTCGCCAACGCGCACAAGCACGGGCGGGGGCCGGTGACGGTGACGGTGGACGGGGCCGTGGTGCGCGTGCGGGACCACGGGGAGGGGTTCCCGGACTACCTCGTGGAGCACGGTCCGCAGCGGTTCCGGACCGAGGGCGGGGCCACGGGGCACGGGCTGGGGCTGACCATCGCGGTCGGGCAGGCGGAGGTGCTCGGGGCCCGGCTGGAGTTCGGCAACGCCCCGGACGGCGGAGCGGTGGCGGTCCTGACACTTCCTCATGACCCGGCCGTCCCCGACGGCCCAACGTGACGGGCGGCCCCGCGGCACTCCTCCTAACGTGGCGGATAGTCAGGTTCGCCCCTTTTCGTGGAGGTACCCCATGTCCCTGCGCTCCCCCCGCGGCGCCCTCACCCGCCTCGCCATAACCACCGCCGCCGGCGCCCTCCTCGCCTCCGTCTGCGCCACCCCGGCACTCGCCGACGGCGAGGGTGACCATGGCGGCAACCAGACGGCCGACCGCGACGACGGCTGGGGCGGAGGTGGCGGCGGCGGCCAGACGTCGGGCGGCAACGACGGCTGGAGCGGCGGCGGAGGCAACGGCCAGACGTCGGGCGGCAACGACGGCTGGAGCGGCGGCGGAGGCAACGGCCAGACGTCGGGCGGCAACGACGGCTGGAGCGGCGGCGGAGGCAACGGCCAGACGTCGGGCGGCAACGACGGCTGGAGCGGCGGCGGAGGCAACGGCGACCAGCAAGACCAGCGGCTGTACCGGGGCGTCGTCACCGCGAGCGAGCTGTTCCTGCGCAGCGCGCCCACCCGCGGCAGCCAGGTGATCCGCGTGGCCCACCGGGGCGAGCGCGTCTCGATCTTCTGCAAGACCACCGGCCAGAACATCCAGGGCAACCACCTCTGGTACCTCCTCACGGACGGCACCTGGGCCTGGGGGTCGGCCCGTTACATCGACACCTTCGGCCCCACGCCACGCTGGTGCTGACACCCTGAGGTCACAAGACCCACTATTTGGGTAAGTTCCGGACATGACCAACGCCGGAACCGCCGTGGCCGAGGCGGACGCCCCCGCTCCCGCCGTCCGCCTCCCCCGGCGCCGTGGCATCGAGCTGTCCCTGATCGTCCTCGCCGTCCTGCTCTGCGTGTACGGCTACTGCGACGTCGGCCTCGCCAGGAACGGCACCGTCCCGCCCGGCGCCGCCGGTTACGGCGCCGGACTCGGCGTGCTGGCGCTGCTCGCCCACTGGGCGGTGCGCCTGCGGGCCCCGTACGCCGATCCGCTGCTGCTGCCGATCGGCGTGCTGCTCAACGGACTCGGCCTGGTCCTGATCTACCGCCTCGACCTGGAGACGCCCGGCAACCGGGCGGCCCCCGCCCAACTGGTGTGGTCCACACTGGGGGTGGCCCTGTTCATCGTGGTCGTCCTGATGCTGCGCGACCACCGGTGGCTGCAGCGCTACTCCTACGTGTGCGTCGCCGCCGCTCTCGTCCTGCTGGCCCTGCCGATCCTCTTCCCGGCCGTCAACGGCGCCCGCATCTGGATCCGGATCGCCGGATTCTCCATCCAGCCGGGCGAGTTCGCGAAGGTCCTGCTGGCGGTCTTCTTCGCCGCGTACCTGGCCGCGAACCGCAGCGCGCTCGCGTACACGGGCCGTCGGGTGTGGTTCGTACAGCTGCCCACCGGCCGCGTCCTCGGGCCGATCCTCGCCATCTGGCTGCTGAGCGTCGGCGTCCTGGTCCTGGAGCGCGATCTGGGCACCTCCCTGCTCTTCTTCGGCCTGTTCGTCGTGCTGTTGTACGTCGCCACCGGCCGCACCGGCTGGATCGCCGTCGGCCTGCTGCTGGCGTCCCTGGGGGCCGTGGCCGTCGGCTGGCTGGAGCCGCACGTGCACGGCAGGGTGGAGGACTGGCTGCACCCGCTCGGGTCGATCGAGGCGGGACTGGGACCGAACCAGCTCGCCCAGTCCCTGTTCGCCTTCGCCGCGGGCGGTGTCCTGGGCACGGGCCTGGGCCTCGGCCACTCGGTCCTCATCGGCTTCGCCACCAAGTCGGACTTCATCCTGGCCACGGCGGGCGAGGAACTGGGCCTGGCGGGTCTGTCCGCGATCTTCCTGCTCTACGGCCTGCTGGTGGAGCGCGGCTACCGGGCCGGCCTCGCCCTGCGCGACCCCTTCGGCCGTCTTCTCGCGGTCGGTCTGGCCTCGATCGTCGCGCTGCAGGTCTTCGTGATCGCGGGCGGGGTCACCGGCCTCATCCCGCTCACCGGCATGGCCATGCCCTTCCTGGCGCAGGGAGGTTCCTCGGTCGTCACGAACTGGGCGATCGTCGCCCTGCTGATCCGGATCAGCGATCGCGCCCGCAGGCAGTACGACGGCGAGAGCGCCCCATGACCCGGTACATCCGGCACGCGGCCGCCTTCTGCGCGCTCCTCCTGGTCGCCCTTCTCGTCAACGCCGCCCGCATCCAGATCGTCCTGGCCGGCCCCTACGACCGTGATCCGGCCAACCGCCGCACCACGATCGCCCGTTACGACCGGCCCCGCGGCGACATCCTGGTCGGCGGACGCTCCGTCACCGGCTCCCGGGACTCCCGCGAGCAGCTCCGCTACGAACGGACGTACGCGGACGGCCCGTTGTACGCGCCCGTCACCGGCTTCGCCTCGCAGATGTACGGCACCACGCTGCTGGAGCACACGCACGACGCGATCCTCTCCGGCACCGACCCGGTCCTCACGCCGCTGCCGCTGTGGAACGACTTCACGCGGACCCACAGCCCGGGCGGACACGTCGTCACCACGCTCAACAGGGCGGCGCAGGAAGCCGCTTACGAGGGGCTGGACGGGCGCAAGGGCGCGGTCGCGGCCGTGGAGCCGGCCACCGGGAAGGTGCTGGCGCTGGTGTCGTCGCCGTCGTACGACCCGGGCCTGCTGTCGGGCAACTCCGCTGCCACCGAACGCTCCTGGGCGCGGCTGAACGCAGACCCGGACAAGCCGATGCTGAACCGGGCGGTGCGGCAGACGTATCCGCCGGGTTCGACGTTCAAGGTGGTCACGGCGGCGGCGGCGCTGGACGCGGGGGTCGTCACGGACGTCGACCGGCCGACGGACTCGCCCGACCCCTACCGGCTGCCGGGGACGCGCACGCTGCTGGCGAACGAGGGCGACGGCTGCGAGGACGCACCGCTGCGGGACGCGTTCGAGTGGTCGTGCAACACGGTGTTCGCGAAGCTCGGGGTGGATGTCGGGGTGGCGGACATGGCGGCCACGGCGCAGGCGTTCGGCTTCAACGACCCTGGTGTGCGTGTGCCGTTCTCGGTGGCGCCGAGCACCTTCGACACGACGGTCGACAGGGCGCAGCTGGCGCTGTCCTCGATCGGTCAGTACAACACGCGGGCCACTCCCCTGCAGATGGCGATGGTCGCGGCGGCCGTCGCGAACGACGGGGAGCTGCGGGAGCCGTACCTGGTGGAGCGGACCACGACGGACGGCGGCAGCACGCTGTCCGCGCCGGGGCCGCGCCCGGTCCGCCAGGTGATGCGCCGCGAGACGGCGGAGCGGATGAGGGAGCTGATGGAGGGCGTGGTCACGGAGGGCACCGGCACCAACGGGGCCATCCCCGGGGCGACCGTCGGCGGCAAGACCGGCACGGCCCAGCACGGCGTCGGCAACTCCGGGACGCCGTACGCCTGGTTCGTGTCCTGGGCGCAGGGGGACCGCGACCCCGAGCCCCGGGTGGCGGTGGCCGTGGTGGTGGAGGACGCTTCGGCGGACCGGAGTGAGATCACCGGCGGCGGGGTGGCCGCGCCGATCGCGCGGGCGGTGATGGAGGCGGTCCTGCACTCCTAGGCGGGGCTTCTCGGTCGTCCTGGGCGGCTTCTCGGTCGATGAGACGGGGCTACCGGACGCGGCGGCTCCCGACCTAACGTTCGGTCCATGATCTCAGCCGCGTACGAACTCGCCCAGGTCAACATCGGCCGTCTCAAAGCTCCGCTGGACTCACCGCACTTGAAGGACTTCGTCGACAACCTCGACCCCGTGAACGCCGACGCGGACGCCGCCGACGGATTCGTGTGGCGGCTGCAGAGCGACGGCGGCGACGCGACGGACATCGGCGTGTTCGGCGACGAGTGGCTGATCATCAACATGTCCGTGTGGCGGGACACGAACGCGCTGACGGCCTACATGTACCAGGGCCGGCACCGCGAGATGCTGGCGCGGCGCCGGGAGTTCTTCGAGCGGGTCGCGGAGGCGATGGTGGCCCTGTGGTGGGTCCCGGCGGGCCACCGCCCCACGGTCGCGGAGGCGGAGGAACGCGTCCTGCATCTGCGGGCCAACGGCCCGACGCCGTACGCGTTCACCCTGCGCACCTCGTTCCCGCCGGGCACGCGGACCCCGGTGCCCGCGGATCTCCCCGAGGACCTGGGCTGTCCGGTCTGACCTCCCGTCACCCGATGGGCTTGCGCATCTCCGTGCGGATCTGAGCCGCCGTCGCCGCCGCCTTGTCCAGGTCCACCTCGGAGGGGTCCTGGCTCATGGTGGCGGTGGTGACCTCGGCGACGGAGGCGCCCGTGTTGCCGTCGGCCCAGCCGCAGACCGGCACGGTCACCTGGGTGCCGAGCTGGGTCTGGGTGAGCACCTCGCAGCTGACGGTGATGCCGTCGGCGCCCTCGGGGTGGAAGTCCTGCGCGGGTACGGCCACCTTGGCGCCGGCGCCCTCGGCGGCGCCCCGCATCATGTTCTTGCGGGTCAGTTCGGTGTGGTTGAACCGCCCGTACATGCCTGACACCACGAGCGTGCCCCTGGTCTGGTCGCCGCCGAGGCTGTACTGGCCGACCACGGCCCGCACGTCCTTGGCGTCCCAGGCGCCCTCCGCCTCGCTCTCGACCTTCTGGCCCTCGGTGTCGGAGAGGTCCTTGGCGAGCTCGTAGCGGCCGTCCACCAGGGTCCTGGGCAGCGTCAGCGTGTACTCGGCCTTGGGGAAGCTGCCGCCGGTCACCTTCGCGCCGACCATCGCGAGCCCCACGACGACCGCCACGATCAGCGCGACGACTCCGCCGACGATGCCGAGCACGAGACCGGTCCGGCGCCTGCGCGGAGGCGGGGCCATCGGGGGCGCGCCCCAGCCGTAGGGCTGCTGCTGCGGGTAGGGGGTTCCGTACGGCGGCTGCCCTTGCGGCTGTTGCGGGTACGGGCCGGAGGCGTAGGGGCCCTGCGGGGGCTGCTGCCCTCCGTAGGGGTTCGGCGGCCCGTAGGGGCCCTGCGGCGGTGGTGGCGTGGACACGTCGGCACGTTACTGCATACGGGCGGGTCCGCGGTCCGCGCCGGGGTGTCAGCCCTCCCCGACGCCCTCACCGACACCCGCCTCGATGGCCTCCGTCACCTCGGCGACCCGCTCGTGCTCCTCGGCCGCGAACCGCTCCGCGTCCAGCTTCTCGGCGATCTCCTCGTCCTGCGCCATCAGCAGGTCCAGGTTGGAGTCGCCCATCTCGAAGACGCCCATGTCGACGTAGGCCTGCTGCAGCCGCTTGCCCCACAGACCGATGTCCTTGACGCACGGCACGATGCGGGAGAACAGCAACTGCCGGAAGAGCGCGAGGAATTCGGACTGTTCGCTGTACTCCTCCGCCTGCGCGGTGGGGATGCCGAAGTTCTCCAGGACCTCGACGCCCCGCAGCCGGTCGCGCATCAGGTAGCAGCCCTCGATGACGAACTCCTCGCGCTCGCGCAGTTCGGCGTCCGTGAGCTGCTTGTAGTAGTCGCGCAGCGCCATGCGCCCGAAGGCGACGTGCCGGGCCTCGTCCTGCATGACGTAGGCGAGGATCTGCTTGGGCAGCGGCTTGGTGGTCGTGTCGCGGATCATGCCGAAGGCCGCCAGCGCCAGCCCCTCGATCAGCACCTGCATGCCCAGGTAGGGCATGTCCCAGCGGCTGTCGCGGAGGGTGTCCCCCAGCAGCGACTGGAGGTTGTCGTTGATCGGGTAGACCATCCCGACCTTCTCGTGCAGGAAGCGGCCGTAGATCTCGGCGTGCCGCGCCTCGTCCATGGTCTGCGTCGCCGAGTAGAACTTGGCGTCCAGGTCCGGCACCGACTCCACGATCCGCGCCGCGCAGATCATGGCGCCCTGCTCGCCGTGCAGGAACTGGCTGAACTGCCAGGAGGCGTAGTGCTGCCGCAGTTCACCCTTCTCCCGGTCGCTCATCTTCACCCAGTACGGCGTCCCGTACAGGGAGATGGCCTCGTCCGGTGTGCCCAGCACGTCGTGCGGGTCGACCTCCAGGTCCCAGTCGATGCGGCGCTGTCCGTCCCACTGCTTGTCCTTTCCCTTCTGGTACAGGGCGAGCAGCCGGTCCCGTCCGTCGTCGTACTCCCAGCTGAAACGGGCCGCGCCGGAGGCGGGAACCTGCCAGAGATGGTCACCGGGGTCATTGGTGTACAGCTCACGGGTCGGCATACCCCGCAGGCTCACACGTAGACGCCGAGTCAACAAGTCCCGTGCAGGGGATTGACTGCCTTGCTGACAGGCAGTCTCATAAGAACCATGACGACTCTCACGGAAGCCGACGCGCTCGACGGCCTGCGCGACGCTCTCGGGCTGCTCAAGGACCGCGAGCAGGTCGCCGAGCGACTCCTCGCGTCCTCCGCCAAACACTCCTTCGACCCCGACAAGGAGCTGGACTGGGACGCCCCCTTCGAGGAGGGCAAGTGGTTCTGGCCGCCGGAGCTGGTGTCCCTCTACGACACCCCGATGTGGAAGCGGATGAGCGAGGAGCAGCGGATCCTGCTGTCCCAGCACGAGGCCGCCGCCCTCGCCTCGCTGGGCATCTGGTTCGAGATCATCCTGATGCAGCTGCTCGTGCGGCACATCTACGACAAGGCGGCGACGAGCGCGCACGTGCGCTACGCGCTCACCGAGATCGAGGACGAGTGTCGGCACTCGAAGATGTTCGCCCGGCTGATCTCGCACGGGGGCACGCCTTGGTACCCGGTGGCCCGGGCGCACCAGCACCTCGGCCGGCTGTTCAAGACGATCTCGACCACGCCGGGGTCGTTCACCGCCACGCTGCTGGGCGAGGAGGTCCTCGACTGGATGCAGCGACTGACCTTCCCCGACGAGCGGGTGCAGCCGCTGATCCGCGGCGTCACGCGCATCCATGTCGTGGAGGAGGCCCGTCACGTGCGGTACGCGCGTGAGGAGCTGCGGCGGCAGATGGTGACGGCGCCGAGGTGGTCGCAGGAGTTCACCCGGGTCACCTCCGGCGAGTTCGCGCGGGTGTTCTCCGTCGCCTTCGTCAACCCCGAGGTCTACACGAACGTCGGGCTCGACAAGCGGGAGGCCCTGGCGCAGGTGAAGACCAGCGGGCACCGGCGCGAGATCATGCAGACGGGCGCCAAGCGGCTGACCGACTTCCTGGACGACATCGGGGTGCTCCGGGGCGTCGGCCGAAGGCTGTGGAAGAGCTCGGGACTGCTGGCTTGATGCGGGCTGCGGGCCGGCGGGGGGCCGGTCGCGCGGTTCCCCGCGCCCCTCGAGGAGGTCCGGCTGGGTTCTTCCGGGGGCGCGGGGAACCGCGCGACCAGCCACGACACACCTGTGGACGCCCGACTACGCTGCACCCATGACCCCTGCCGCGCCCGCCTATCGCCGCCTGAGTGTCGAGGAGCGCCGTAGCCAGCTCCTCGAGGCCGCCCTCGGCCTCTTCGCGCACCGCGCGCCCGAAGAGGTCTCCCTGGACGACGTGGCCGAGGCGGCCGGAGTCTCCCGCCCGCTGGTGTACCGGTACTTCCCGGGCGGCAAGCAGCAGTTGTACGAGGCCGCGCTGCGGTCGGCCGCCGACGAGCTGCGGCTGTGCTTCGACGAACCCCGGGAGGGGCCGCTCCTGCCCCGCCTCGCCCGCGCCCTCGACCGCTACCTGGCCTTCGTCGACCAGCACGACGCCGGGTTTAGCGCCCTCCTCCAGGGCGGCAGCGTGGTCGAGACGTCCCGGACGACCGCCATCGTGGACGGCGTGCGCCGGGCCGCCGCCGAGCACATCCTCAACCACCTCGGGGTGAGCGACCCCGGTCTGCTGCTGCGCATGACCGTGCGAATGTGGATCACCGCCGTGGAGGCGGCCTCGCTCATCTGGCTGGACGAGGACAAGCAGCCCCCGCTCGACGAACTGCGGGACTGGCTGGTCGAGCAGTTCCTGGCCGTCCTCACCGTGACCGCGAACCGGGACCCGCAGACCGCGGCGCTGGTGCGGACCATGGCCGAGGATGTCTGACACTGGTGCCGTGAGAAGCGAACCGACCCCCTTCGAGGGTGGGCCCATGAACGGCCGGGTGCTGCCGGTGCTGGTCGGCGCCACCGGGCACCCGCCCAAGACCTACCGCATCCCGGTCCCCGACCCGGCCGGCGGGCCCGGCACCGTGCTGGTCTACCGGCGGGTGCCCCGCGGGCACAGCAAACGGCTCGGGCTCCCGCGAGGCTGGAAGTACGCGTACGACCCTCAGGGCAGGGACACCGGCCGGCCGAAGTGGCCCTGGTCCCGGCCGGACGCCACGCCGGGCGGCAAGCCGGAGGACACCGACGGGTGACGAGGTTGCGCCGAACCGCGCACACTCGGCGCGCGAAGCCGCGGCGTCCGTCGCAGGCTCGCGGTGCGGGGCGGAGGGGCTGCCCCGCACCGGAGGTGATGACATGTCAGGAAGGCTTCTGCGTCTGGTGTGTACGGCCGCGGTGGCGGCCGGCACCGTCCTCGCACCGCTGCCCGCCACGGCCGCTCCCGAGCCCGGCACCGGCGAGCGTCCCGTCTCCGAGCTGCTGACGGACCTTCAGCGGCTGTACCGGCAGGCCGAGAAGGCCACCGAGACGTACGACGCCACCGAGGAGAAGCTGACCAGGCAGCGGGCCGAGGTCGAACGCCTGGACACCGAGCTGACCCGCACCCGGATCGCCCTGAAGGACAGCCGCGGCGCGGCGGGACGGCTGGCCCGCGAGCAGTACCAGAACAGCACCGCCCTCTCCCCCTACGTCCGCCTGCTCCTCGCCCGCGACCCCCAGCAGGCCCTCGACGAGAGCCATGTCATCGGCCAGTTGGCCCAGGAACGCGCCAAGACCGTCGGCCGCCTCACCGGCACCGAGAAGAAGGCCGACGACCTCGCCCGCAGGGCGCGCAAGGCGCTCGACGCGCAACTCACCCTCGTCGCACGGCAGAAGAAGAACCGCGACGACGTACAGAAGCGGCTGCGGGACGTCGAGGAACTCCTCGTCTCGCTCACCCCGCAACAGATCGCCCAGATCGACGAGTTGGAGAAGAGCAGCGTCGACACCGCGCAGCGCGCCCTGGTGCCCTCCGGGGCGCTCGGCGCCGAGCGCGAGCCGTCACGGGCGGGCGACCGCGCCCTGCGCTACGCCGTGCAGCAGCTCGGAAAGCCCTACCGCTGGGGCGCGGCGGGCCCGGAGTCGTACGACTGCTCGGGGCTGACGTCCCAGGCCTGGGGTCACGCCGGAACGCCGGTCCCCCGCACCAGCCAGGAGCAGTGGGCGCGGCTGCCGAGGGTCCCCCTCGACCGGCTGCGCCCCGGCGACCTGGTGGTCTACTTCCCCGAGGCCACGCACGTGGCGATGTACCTGGGCGCGGGAAAGGTGATCCAGGCCCCCAGGACGGGCGAGCAGATCAGGGTCTCCCCGATCGCCTCGTACCCCGTCCTCGGGGCCGTGCGGCCGGACGGTGATCAGGCTCCCGCGACCGAGGCGAGGTAGGCCTCCGCCTTCGCCGGCTCGTAGAAGAAGTTCTCGAAGTCCGCGGGGTTGTTGAAGCCGTTGGCGAACCGGTCGGCGACCGGCTGCAGCTGCCCGGCGGCGCCGATCAGGTTGAGGATGTGCTCCGGCGGCGGCGCGAGCATCGCGTTCGTCCACTTGGTGACGTGCTGGGCCGTCTCCCAGTAGCGGTCGAACGTCGCCTGCATCCAGCTCTCGTCGAACTCCTTCTCGCCGTTCTCCAGGATCGACGCGAGGTAGGCGGCGGCGCACTTGGAGGCGGAGTTGGAGCCCTGCCCGGTGATCGGGTCGTTGGCGACGACGACGTCGGCCACACCGAGGACCAGGCCGCCGCCGGGCAGGCGGCCGATGGGGTTGCGGACGGTCGGGGCGTAACGGCCGGACAACGTGCCGCCGGCGTCGGTCAGTTCGACCTTGGTGGCCCGCGCGTACTCCCAGGGCGTGTACCGCTCCATGAGTTCCAGGGTCAGGGAGAGGTGCTCCGCCGGGTCCTTGACGCCGTTGAAGACGTCGAGCGGGCCGCCGGGTATGCCCTCCCAGAACAGGATGTCGGCGCGGCCGGAGGTGGTGAGCGTCGGCATGACGAACAGCTCGCCCACGCCCGGGACCAGGTTGCAGCGGACCGCCTCGCGGTCCGGGTGCTCGGGACGCGGGCCGAGTCCGTGGACGTAGGAGACGGCGAGGGCGCGCTGCGGCTCGCTGTACGGGGAACGCGAGGCGTCCCGGCCGAACATCGACACCAGCTCGCCCTTGCCCGCCGACACCAGCACCAGGTCGTAGGTGCGGGAGAAGTAGTCGAGGTCGGAGACGGCCGCGCCGTGGATGACCAGCTGGCCGCCGCGCTGCGCGAAGGTCTCCATCCAGCCGGCCATCTTCACCCGCTGGTCGACCGACTGCGCGTACCCGTCGAGGTCGCCCACCCAGTCGATCGCACGGGCGGCCGGGCCCTCGCTCCAGGAGCCGGGGGCCGCCACCGAGACGCCGAGTCCCCCGATCTTCGGGGCCTGGGACTCCCAGAAGTTCAGCTGGAGATCGCGCTCGTGCTGCAGTGCCGTGTGGAACATGCACTGCGTCGACATGACCCGGCCGGAACGGATCTCGTCCGCCGTCCGGTTGGACATCAGGGTGACCTCGTACCCGTGCGACTGGAGGCCGAGGGCGAGCTGGAGTCCGGACTGGCCGGCTCCTACGACGAGTATCTTCCGCATGCGGGTGACTGCTCCTAAGAGGGCGACTACTCGGGGGTCTCGTCGAGCGCGTGGCCGACGAGGGACAGGAGAGTCTCGATCACCGAGATCCTCCGCCGCGCATCCATGATCATTACAGGTATGTGCGCGGGGATCGTCAACGCCTCCCGCACGTCCTCCGGTTCGAACAGCTCGCTGCCGTCGAAGTGGTTGACCGCGACGACGTACGGCAGTCCGCAGCTCTCGAAGTAGTCGAGCGCGGGGAAGCAGTCCTTCAGCCGCCGGGTGTCGGCCAGTACGACGGCGCCGATCGCGCCGCGCACGAGGTCGTCCCACATGAACCAGAACCGCTGCTGGCCCGGCGTGCCGAACAGGTAGAGCACCAGGTCGTCGTCGAGCGTGAGGCGGCCGAAGTCCATGGCCACTGTGGTGGTCAGCTTCTCCGGCGTGGCGGTGAGGTCGTCGGTCTCCTCGCTGGCCTCGGTCATCAGCGCCTCGGTCTGCAGGGGCGTGATCTCCGAGACGGTGGTGACGAGGGTCGTCTTGCCGACGCCGAACCCGCCCGCCACAACTATCTTCGTGGCGATCGGGGCGCGTGTGCGGTCCGTCTGCCAGGACTGCAGGTTCTCGTCGGGGTCGACGAAGGCGGCGACGCCAGCGGCGTCAGAGACGGCGGAGTCCACTCAGCACCCTTTCCAGCAGAGCGCGGTCCGGACGGCCCGTGCCGTGACCGGTCCCGGTGCCGTACACACGGATCTTTCCCTGGTCCGCGAGATCGCTGAGCAGCACGCGGACCACGCCGAGCGGCATCTTCAGCAGCGCGGCGATCTCGGCCACCGTGCGCATGCGGCGGCACAGTTCGACGATGGCCCGCATCTCGGGCATCACCCGGGTGCTGAGGGAACCATTCGTCAGTTCCTTGCGCTCCTCCGGGGCCTCGAGCGCCGCGACGAACGTCTCCACGAGGAGGACATGTCCGAAGCGGGTACGGCCACCGGTGAGCGAGTAGGGGCGGACACGGGCCGGTTTGCGGTCGCCGCCGCGGACGGGGAGCGTCCGCCTCTGCTGCTTGTCACTGGTCATCGGGCACTCCCCGCGGACTCCTGCTCCAGGGATTTTCGCAGCTCGCTGCGGAGCTCGGGGGTCAGGACGTGGCCGGCGCGGCCGACGAACAGCGCCATGTGGTACGCCACCACGCTCATGTCGCAGTCCGCGGAGCCGTGCACGCCGAGCAGCGAGCCGTCGCTGATCGACATCACGAACAGGCTGCCCTCGTCCATCGCGACCATCGTGTGCTTCACGGGGCCGGAGTCCATCAGCCGGGCGGCGCCGATGGTGAGGCTGCCGATGCCGGAGACGATGGTGGCGAGGTCGGCGGCGGAGCCGCGGGGGCCCTTCGCCGCCGTGCGGGTCTGCGCCTGGCGGGCCTCGTCGTTGCGGGACTGGTCGGAGGAGAGCAGGAGCAGGCCGTCGGAGGAGACGACCGCCACCGACTGGATGCCCGGCACCTCCTCGACCAGGTTCGTCAGCAGCCAGTGCAGGTTACGGGCTTCACTGCTCAGTCCGAAGGTACTGGGCGCGGTCAACTGCTTGCCTCCTCGACTGTGCCCCCCGTGGCTTCTTCGGATGTGGCTGGTTCTGTGGCGGGAGCCTGGGTCTGGCCTGTCTGTTCGGCGATCTCCGCCTGTACGTCGCGGTAGCCGGCCTCCGCCCCCCGACGGAAGCCGCCCAGCCTGCGGCGCAGAGCATCGGCGTCGACGGATCCGCCGCGCGGGCGGGGTGCCTCGGTGGGGGTGGTGATCTTCGGGGTGCGCTTGGGGAGGCCCTTCGCGGTGACGGGCTCCTCCTCGTCCGGGGTGCGGGTGTGTTCGGCGGCCTCGGCTTCGCCTTCGGCCCGCTCTTCGCTCCCACCCGCACCACCCGTGCGGGTTTCGTCGCCGGGTGCGGGTGGCCCCTGTGGGGCGCAGTCGCCGTCGGCGGCCGCGGGAGCGGTCTGGGTGTGGGTCCCGTCCGCCTCCGGCGGGCGGCCGTGGGCCTCCGGCACATCGGCCGGGGCCTCCGTCGCCAGGGCCTCCGCGATCGGGGCCTGGGCCTCCGCGGCCGGGCCCGGGATCAGGAGTTCCATGGTGGTCTCGGCCGGGCGCTCCGGGGTGGGCGCGAGGTCGTCGCCGGCCGTGCGCGGGGCCGGGAGCTCCGCCGCGACCTCCGGGGTGGCTCCGGCTTCCTGGGCCTCCGGGCTCTCCTGTACCGCCTTCTCCGCCAGGGCCACCAACGGGTCGGTGGTGGGTGTGCGGGCGGGCAGGAGGTTGGAGTTGGCCTCGGCGTCGGCGCCGGGGAGGGAGAAGGTGTGGGCGGTCGGGACCGAGGACGACGACGCCGGTACCGCGGACGACGGGGCCGCCGCCAGCAGCGACTTGGGCAGGACGACGACCGCCGCCACCCCGCCCTGCTTCTGCTCGCGCAACTGGACGCGGACGCCGTGCCGGTGCGCGAGGCGGGCGACGACGTACAGGCCGAGACCGAGGCCCTCCTCGCCCTCCTGGTCGTAGGGGGACTCGGGGTCGAACTCGGCGAGGCGGGCGTTCAGGCGGGTCATCCGCTCCGCGGTCATGCCGATGCCCTCGTCCTGGACGGAGAGCATGACCTCGCCGTTCTCCAGCAGCCAGCCGGAGACCTCGACGGGCAGGTCCGGCGGGGAGAACGAGGCCGCGTTCTCCAGCAGTTCCGCCAGCAGGTGCGAGAGGTCGTCCGCGGCGAAGCCCGCCACATGGGCGTGCGGGGGCAGCGCGGAGATACGGACCCGCTCGTAGCGCTCGATCTCGCTGACCGCGGCCCGCACCACGTCGACCAGGGGCACCGGACCCGCGTGCTGCTGGACGTGCTCGGTACCGGCGAGGACCAGGAGGTTCTCGCTGTGGCGGCGCATGACCGTGGCGAAGTGGTCGAGCTTGAACAGGGTCGCGAGGCGCTCGGGGTCCTGCTCGCGCTCCTCCAGGCCCTCGATGACCGTCAGCTGACGCTCGACCAGGCCGAGCGTGCGCAGCGCCAGGTTCACGAAGGTGCCGCCGATGCTTTCCCGCAGGCGCTCCAGCTGGGCGGCGGAGTCGGTCAGTTCGGCGCGCAGCTCCTCGCGGGCGTCGGCCATTTTCTGCCGCTGCCCGACCAGGTGCTTGCGGTCGGACTCCAGCGTGGTGACGCGTTCGTGCAGGGTGGCCGCGTGCGCGTGCAGGGCGTTGACGGACCGGACGACCTGGGCGAACTCGTCGTTGCGGCCGGTGAAGGTGACCGGTTCCTCGGCGGCGGGGTCGGCCGACTCGGCGAGCCGGGCGGAGCCGCGGCGCAGGACCGACAGGGGCCGGGTGAGGCTGCGGGCCATCCCGGTGGCGACGCCGACGGCGAGGAGCATCAGCGCGCCCAGGACGGCGATCCGGATCTCCAGCGCGGTGACGTCGTCGTCGCGCAGCTTCGCGAGGTCCTTGGTGCGGCGGTCGTAGAGGGCGGACTCGACACCGCGCATCATCTCGACGCGGGCGGAGAGCGCGGCGTCGACCTTGGAGGCGGAGGTTCCGAGTTCGGAGTCGCTCAGGGTCGGCTGGTCGGTGAGGGAGGCCAGGTACTTGTCGGCCTGGTTGACCTCGGCGCCGGTGACCGTGGAGTCGTAGGACGCGAGGGCCGCCTTGGGGGCCGTCTCGCGGAAGCCGGCGAGGGCGGCGTCGGAGCGCAGCCGGGCCTGCTGGGCGGCGGCGGACAGGGCGTCGCGCGTCTTGGCGTCGGCGGAGGAGGAGCCGGTGGTCGTGGTCGGCAGCCCGGTGACGGGGCTGATGACGGTCTGCGTGGAGCGGGGCACGCCGAGGGCGGCCAGCAGCAGCCCGCGGGCGGCGGCCGACTGCTGTACGGCGGTGTCGAGCTGGGCGAGCGCGTGGGCGCCGCCTCCGGCCCCGGGCGGCATCTTCTCGGCCAGTTGCTCGGCGAGCCGGTGGAGCCCGGCGATGGCGGTGGAGTAGGCGTCGTGCGTCTCCAGGGCGCTGCTCTTGCCGGTGAGCGCGGAACGGCGCAGGGTCGCGATGCCGTCGAGATCGCCGCGGAGCGAGGCGGGGATGTCGGGGTCGGCGCGCAGTTCCTCGATCTGCCGGTCGACCCGGGCGCTGCGCTGCTCGGAGGGCGCCTTGGACTTGGACCGGCCGGCCGCGATGTACGACGTGACGTCGTCCCGCTCGTCGGCCAGGGAGTGCGCGAGGACCAGCGCGTCCTGGGTCTGCCCGGCCAGCGTCACCAGGTCCTGGGAGTCCTTGAGCTGCCCGGAGGCGGCCAGGACTGACGGGGCTCCCGCTCCGGCTATGGCGGCGGCCACGACGGCCACGGCGACGATGAGCCGATTGCGTACGTGGGTGGGCCGGCCCTTGCCGGTGACGGTGCCGGAGGGCTGCTCCGAACCCCCTTGGGGGGCCGTCTGCTTGCCTGTGCGACGAGGCCGCGTCTTCTGCACCGGTGCTCGCATTCCTGACTCGTGATACTCGTGGGCCCGAGTGACGTTGTGTCAACTGACGCCGACCGCGCACCCGGGTACGGGTCCCGACCCTCCCAACTCCGTTGGGCAGCGGTCGCGCATCACCTGACCCGCCACCCGAAGGAGTGAACCTCGGAGAGGAGTTGGCGGGCAAGTTCCTCCGGCGATTGCGGGCGCCCTGCGGGGCGGGCCGGTTGGACGTCCGCGACGGGCGGTGGCAGTATTTGCCGCCGCGCTTTCCCGGATCAACGAATTACACCCCAAATCAGACGCCTGACCTGCGCGGGTGCGCCAATTCGGCGACCGGTGCCAGCCTTTGGTGAACGCTGTGAAGACGTCGTGGAGACTGGCCGGATGCGTACGGAACTTGTTTCGGAACCCGGCGATCCCGGCCGTCCCAACGAGGACTTCGCCTCGGTGGCGCTGCCCGCTTCCGGCCAGGGCGGCGCGGTGGTCGTCCTGGACGGGGTGACGCCGCCGCGCGGCGGGACGGGCTGTCTGCATTCGGTTCCCTGGTACACGGCCCGCCTGGGCGGCGCACTGACCGAACTGACCGTTTCCCTCCCGGATGTGCCGCTGACCGAGGTGCTCTCCCGCGCCATCACCCGTACCGCCGAGGCGCATGAGCGGACCTGTGACCTTTCTCACCCGCGCACCCCGCAGGCGACCGTGGCCGTCGCGCGCTGGGGCGCGGAGACGGTCGAGTACCTGGTCCTGTCCGACTCGGCCCTGCTGCTGCGGTCTCCGGACGGCGTGGTCACGGCGGTGCTGGACGACCGTCTGTCCCGCCTGCCGGCGGCCTCGCTGGCCACGGACGCGATCGTGGACTCGACGGTCCGCAACAAGGAGGGCGGCTTCTTCACGGCGGCGGCCGATCCGGCCGTGGCGGCGCGGGCGGTGACCGGCGCGGTGCCGCGGGGCCGGGCGCAGGTGCTGGCCGCGCTGACGGACGGGGCCGCGCGGTGGGTGGAGCGGTTCGGGGAGGGCGACTGGGAGGACTGTCTGCGGTTCGTGGGCAAGGAGGGGGCGCGGGCGCTCGTGAACCGGGTCCGGGAGCTGGAGCGGGCCGACGAGCGCGAGCGGGTGCATCTGGGGCGCGGCAAGACGCACGACGACGCGACGGTCGTGTACGTCGAACTTCCCTGAGGCGCGCGGCCGTACACGCTCAGCCGGCCTTGCCGCCGGTGGGGGTGACGGGGTGCCACTGCCCGTCCCTGCCCTGACCGTTGGTCTGCCCGGCCGCGGTGTCGCCCACGTACCGGTACAGCGGCCAGCCGGCGAGGGTGAGCTGCGTCCTGCCGTCGCGGTGGACCGTGCCGAGCAGGCCCTTGTCCACTCCCGAGGTCTGCACCGCGCCCTGCACGATCACCGGGATCCACGTCTTCACGCACGCGCCGGAGCACGTCCACCGGGACGGGTTCGGCCGGTCCCGGTCGTAGCGGTAGAGGGTCATCCCGTTGCCGTCGCTGACGGTGCCACCCGCGCCGCGCACGGCGGTCGTGACCGCCTGTCCGCCGCCGGCCGGCGTGGGGGTGGCCGGTGCGGAGGTGGCGGGGCCGGAGGAGGCGACGGCCGCCGGGGCGACGGTGCCGGAGCCCGTACCGGAGGCGTCGGAGCCGGCGGAGCTGCACGCCGCCAGCAGGAACGCTGCGATAAGGCCGGTGGCCGAGGCGAGCACGATGCGGTGCGGAATCACGGGGTTGCCCTTCTGCGGGAGTCGCCGTCCTGTCGCCCCTTGGTACGTCCGGCGGTCGCCGTGCTCTCAGCGTCCGGCGCCACATGACGCACTCTTGACGACCGGCCGCCCCCGCGGAGCGGCGCCAGGCCGTGCCGTCACATTCCCGCCGTCCGCCCGCAGGGCGGGCCCGGAGACGTCTGGTGCGTGCGATCGCAAAGTGCCGGAGCGTCCTGACAGCGGAGCTGTTCGGGCGCTCCGGCAACGCCACGAGCGTGCGTGCCAGACGCCTCCGGGCAGGCGGGAATGCGACGGCAGGGCCTACCGCTCCATGCCGCGGTTCAACTGCCCCAGCAGATGCGCCAGTTGGGCCACCTCGCGGCGGTCCCAGTGGGAGAGCTGGCTGACGTACCGGGCCCGTCGGGCGTCGCGCACCTTGGCGACCCGCGCGTGTCCCTCCCGGGTCAGGTGCACCAGCCACGCCCGTCCGTCGGCCGGGTCGGGCTCGCGGGCCACCAGGCCGAGTTCTTCCAGCGCCCGGAGCTGACGGGACATGGTGGCCTTGCCGACGCCGATGTAGGCGGCGAGTTCGGTCGCGCGCTGGCGGCCGCACTCGTCGAGACGGATCAGCAGGCCGTAGGCCGCCGACTCCAGGTCGGGGTGGACCTCGCGGGCCATCTCGCCCTGGTTGGCGCGGGCGCGCCGGAACAGGATCGTCAGTTCGCGTTCCAGGGACAGGTACTCCTGGTCTGCACCACTCGCCGACGGCTCCGCTGAGAGCCGGCCTCCGTCGTCGTTTCCGCCTTCGTGCACGTCAGTCCCTGCCTCGGTTTTCCCCGTACTGAAAGTTTCCGCCAAACCCCGTCATCGCCGCAGCTCCGTCAGTATTTCGCAGGGCTAGACCAACGGCACCGTCCGGCCCCTCTTCCCAGCCGCTCGTCTACGTGCGTAGCTTCGTTGACGAGCCGGGGCCGAGCCGCCCGCGACGGCCGGCCACCGGCACCCAGTGTTTCCCCCCACCGAGCATCACCGAGCCTTCGGAGGCACGCCATGCCCGTGCACAGACCGAACCCCCTCCGCCCCCGGCGCCCCTTCCTCGCCGGCCTCCTGCTCACCGCCCTCACCCTCGCCCTGGCCGCCCCGGCCGACGCGGCGACCACCACCCCGGCCCGCGGCTCCGCCCACATGGGCATGGGCGTCCTCGCGCACGACGGGCAGCACGGCACCCCCGCGCCCACCGCCGTCACCCAGACCGAGGGCGTCGACGTCTCCGGTCACCAGGGCAACGTCGCCTGGTCGACCCTGTGGAGCAGCGGGGTCAGATGGGCCTACACCAAGGCGACCGAGGGGACGTACTACACCAACCCCTACTTCGCCCAGCAGTACAACGGCTCCTACAACGTCGGCATGATCCGCGGCGCGTACCACTTCGCCACGCCCGACACCACCAGCGGGGCGACCCAGGCCAACTACTTCGTCGACCACGGCGGCGGCTGGTCCCGCGACGGCAAGACCCTGCCCGGCGTCCTCGACATCGAGTGGAACCCGTACGGCGCCGCCTGCTACGGCAAGTCGCAGAGCGCGATGGTGAGCTGGATCGCCGACTTCCTGAACACCTACCGGTCGCGCACCGGCCGGGACGCCGTGATCTACACGGCCACGAGCTGGTGGACGGACTGCACCGGCAACTACGGTGGCTTCGCGGCGAACAACCCGCTGTGGATCGCCCGGTACGCCTCGGACCCGGGGACGCTGCCGGCCGGCTGGGGCTACTACACGATGTGGCAGTACACCTCGTCCGGTCCGACCGTCGGCGACCACGACAAGTTCAACGGCGCCCTGGACCGCGTACAGGCTCTCGCGAACGGCTGAGGCGCCCGGGTACGGCGAGGGCCCGGGCCTCCCTCACGGGACCCGGGCCCTGCCTGTCCGGCGGCGTCCGTCACGCCGCCACCGGAACCTCCGGCTCGGCGCCGCTCGTCGCGGGCGCGAGCGCCAGTTCCAGGACCTGGCGGACGTCGGTCACGGTGTGGACGTCGAGCTTGTCCAGCACCTCGGCGGGGACGTCGTCCAGGTCGGGTTCGTTGCGCTTGGGGATGATCACCGTCGTGACCCCCGCCCGCTGCGCGGCCAGCAGCTTCTGCTTCACCCCGCCGATCGGCAGAACCCGGCCGGTCAGCGAGACCTCACCGGTCATCGCCACGTCCGTGCGGACCAGCCGGCCCGACAGCAGCGACGCCAGGGCCGTCGTCATCGTGACGCCGGCGCTGGGGCCGTCCTTGGGGACCGCGCCCGCCGGGAAGTGGATGTGCACGCCGCGGTCCTTGAGGTCCGCGACCGGCAGCTCCAGTTCCGCGCCGTGCGAGCGCAGGAAGGACAGGGCGATCTGCGCGCTCTCCTTCATGACGTCGCCCAGCTGGCCGGTGAGCGTCAGGCCCGCCGCGCCCGTCTCGGGGTCAGCGAGGGACGCCTCGACGAACAGGACGTCGCCGCCCGCGCCGGTGACCGCCAGGCCGGTCGCCACACCGGGGACGGACGTACGGCGCTCGGCCGGGTCCTGGGCCGACTCCGGGACGTGGTGCGGGCGGCCGATCAGCCCGCGCAGGTCGGCGTCGGTGATGGTGAGCGGCAGCTCCCGGTCGCCCAGTTCGTGCTGGGCCGCGACCTTGCGCAGCAGCCGCGCGATCGACCGCTCCAGGGTGCGCACGCCCGCCTCGCGGGTGTACTCCCCGGCGAGCTTGCGCAGCGCGCTCTCGTCGAGGGTCACCTCGTCCTTGTCCAGGCCGGCCCGCTCCAGCTGGCGCGGGAGCAGATGGTCACGGGCGATGACGACCTTCTCGTCCTCGGTGTAGCCGTCCAGGCGGACCAGCTCCATACGGTCCAGCAGCGCCTCCGGGATGGCTTCCAGGACGTTCGCCGTCGCGAGGAACACGACGTCGGACAGGTCGAGTTCGACCTCCAGGTAGTGGTCGCGGAAGGTGTGGTTCTGCGCCGGGTCGAGGACTTCGAGCAGGGCGGCCGCCGGGTCGCCCCGGAAGTCGGAGCCGACCTTGTCGATCTCGTCGAGCAGGACGACCGGGTTCATCGAGCCGGCCTCCTTGATCGCCCGGACGATACGGCCGGGCAGCGCGCCGACGTACGTACGGCGGTGGCCGCGGATCTCCGCCTCGTCGCGAACGCCGCCGAGGGCGACCCGCACGAACTTGCGGCCCATGGCGTGCGCGACGGACTCGCCGAGCGAGGTCTTGCCGACGCCGGGCGGCCCGACGAGGGCCAGGACGGCGCCGCCGCGCCGGCCGCCGATGACGCCGAGGCCGCGGTCGCTGCGGCGCTTGCGCACCGCGAGGTACTCGGTGATGCGCTCCTTCACGTCCTCCAGGCCGGCGTGCTCGGCGTCGAGGACGGCCTTGGCGCCCTGGATGTCGTAGGCGTCCTCGGTCCGCTCGTTCCACGGCAGTTCGAGGATCGTGTCCAGCCAGGTGCGGATCCAGGAGCCCTCGGGAGACTGGTCGCTGGACCGCTCCAGCTTGTCGACCTCCTTGAGGGCGGCCTCGCGGACCTTCTCCGGCAGGTCGGCGGCCTCCACCCGGGCGCGGTAGTCGTCGGACTCCTCGCCGTCCTGTTCGCCGTTGAGCTCGCGCAACTCCTTGCGGACGGCTTCGAGCTGACGGCGCAGCAGGAACTCACGCTGCTGCTTGTCGACGCCCTCCTGGACGTCCTTGGCGATGGTCTCGGCGACGTCCTGCTCGGCGAGGTGGTCGCGCAGGTGCTGGGTGGCGAGCTTGAGGCGGGCGACCGGGTCGGTGGTCTCCAGCAGTTCGATCTTCTGCTCGGTGGTCAGGAACGGCGAGTAGCCGGAGTTGTCGGCGAGCTGGGACACGTCGTCGATGGCCTGCACGCGGTCCACGACCTGCCAGGCGCCGCGCTTGCGCAGCCAGGCGGTGGCGAGGGCTTTGTACTCCTTGACGAGTTCGGCGACGTGCCCGGGCAGCGGCTCGGGAACGCTCTCGTCGATCCGCGTGCCCTCGACCCACAGCGCCGCGCCCGGCCCGGTGGTGCCGGCGCCGATCCTCACGCGGCCGCGGCCGCGGATGAGGGCGCCCGGGTCACCGTCGGCCAGCCGGCCGACCTGCTCGACGGTGCCGAGGACACCGGTGCTCGCGTACGTCCCGTCGATGCGTGGAACCAGGAGGACCTTGGGCTTCCCGGGCTCGGACCGGGCGGCGGCCTGGGCGGCCTCCACCGCGGCGCGTACGTCGGCGTCGTTGAGGTCCAGCGGAACCACCATGCCGGGCAGCACGACCTCGCCGTCGAGCGGCAGCACGGGCAGGGTGAGCGGTGTGGACGTCGAAGCCATGATCTCCCCTTCGGCAGTCAAGTTGAGCTATGCCGACTCAATGCGCGAGGCTCCGCGGATGTTCCCGGGCCGCCGTGACGTTCGCTGTAAGCGATCAGCAAGGGACCTGACACGGCGTAGGTTGGATCACGTTCCGATCAGCGGCAGCGAGGGGTGGACATGTCCGGTCACGTGGTCAACGGCCTGTACGAGGTTCTGGACGACCGCTTCCTCACGGGACGCTGCGCCAACGGCGACGGGCGGCTCGAGGTGCTGTACGACGACTGCCGCTGGGCGGAGGGCCCCCTGTACGTGCCCGCGTGGCGGCAGCTGGTCTGGAGCGACATCCCCAACGACCGGCTGCTGCGGTGGGACGAGGCCACCGGCGCGGTGAGCGTGTTCCGTCACCCCGCCGGTCACGTCAACGGCAACACCCTCGACCGGCAGGGGCGGCTGGTCAGCTGCGAGCAGGGCAACCGGCGGGTGACCCGCACCGAGCCCGACGGCACGGTCACCGTCCTCGCCGACCGCTGCGACGGCAAGCGCCTCAACAGCCCGAACGACGCCGTCGTACGCTCCGACGGCACGATCTGGTTCTCCGACCCGGACTTCGGCATCCTCAGCGACTACGAGGGCCACCGCGCCGAGTCCGAGATCGGCGCCTGCAACGTGTACCGGATCGACCCCGCGAGCGGGCGGGTGCATCTTGCCGCCGACGGGTTCGAGGGGCCCAACGGCGTGATCCTGTCGGCGGACGAGCGGCGGCTGTACGTCTCCGACTCGCGGGCCGCCCGCATCCGTGTATTCGACGTCGCCGACGACGGCACGCTGTCCGGCGGGAGGGTCTTCGCCGAGGCCGGGGAGGGGGTGCACTACGACAACATCCGGCTCGACGACGAGGGCCGGCTGTGGGCCGCAGCCCTGGAGGACGGGGTGCACTGCTACGCCCCGGACGGCACCCTCATCGGCCGGCTCCGGGTGCCCGGGACGGTGGCCAACGTGACGTTCGGCGGCCCGAAGAACAACCGCCTGTTCATCACGGCGGCGACCACGGTGTACTCCCTGGTGATGTCGGTGACGGGCGCGCCGCGCGTCTAGGCCGCCTCAGCCTCCCGACGCCAGCGGCGCACCAGCGGCCAGGTCGCGACGCCTATCGAGAGGGCGATCAGGTGACCCCAGTTGGTCATCGGGTCCGTGAACTCGATCAGCTCCTCCACCAGCATGCCGCCGAACAGGACCAGCAGGGGCCGGCGCAGCCACGGCCCGAGCAGGCCCGCGAGGGAGCCGACGGCGGCGGCCACCCCGAAGCTGATGCCGTAGTCGAGGCGGTGCAGGGAACTGTGCGGGAGGTGCCCGGCCAGGACCGCCAGCCCCACGGCCCCCTCCGTCGCGAGGGTGGCCAGGACGTGGCCGAGCAGGAATACGAGGACGGCGCGGGCGCCGCCTATCCGCCGCTCCAGGGCGGTCAGGACGAGCAGGAAGCACACGACGTACGGCGACACGAGCCCGCCGGCCACCCACAGCGCGCTGGCCAACAGGACCAGCACCGGGGTGCGGACGAGGTGGGCCACGTCCGTGCTGGAAGCCTGCTGCAGGGCGTTGACGAGGGCCGGGGAGGCGTGGGCGGCGACGAGCGAGGTGACGGCGAGGACGGCGGCGTAGCCGAAAGTGACCGGGGTGCCCGTGGGGGTGGGCAGGAGACGCCAGGGGCGAAGCCGCCGGGGGCCGGCCGTGCGACGCGCGCCGGCCGGTGCCGGTGCCGCGGCCGGCACCCGCTGCCGTGGCAGCCCGTCGAGCAGGTCGGAGACCTCGGGGAGGGGCGCGGCCAAGGAGTGGGCGTCGGCCGTCGCGGCGGGTTCCACGGTGAGGTGCTCCTTCCGTTTCCCCCCACCCTTCGGGGCCCCACGAGCCACTGTCTATGACCGACGCCACGCGTGAGCCGATTCTCAAGAACCTCTAAGGAGTTTCCTACGTCTGCCCGTCCGGCCAGGGCCGCAGGAGGACCACCTCCCTGGCGTGTGCGGCCCGGGTCGCCGGGTCCCAGTCGCCGGTGCAGTAGACGCAGGCCTCCGCGACGCGGCCGTCCCTGATCTCGGCACGCATCAACTCCCGGCAGTACCAGGTGCCTTGGCCGTCCTCCCAGCTCTCCTCGAACTCGAGGACGAACCCGGTGGGCGTGGCGTCGACGCGGTGGCGGGGGACCGTGCCGAGGAAGGGGTGGCTGCGGCGGCGCAGCGCCACGAGTTCCTCGCGCCCTTGGGCCTGAAGCCGCCACTGCGGCACGGTCAGGTCGAGGAACACGTCGTCCGTGAACAGCCCGTCGGGGGCCGTGTTGGTCTCCAGGAACCGCACGAAGAGGTCGGCGAGTTCCCTGACGCGGGTTTCGGTCGCGGTGGTCATGACCGGCCCTCGGCGAGGTTGCGGCCGATGACGTCCATGGTGGCGGTCAGCTCGGCGGTGGGGCTGAACTCGACGATCTCGGTGCCGGCGAAGACGAGGGGGAGGTGGCCCGGGGCGCCGTAGTAGGCGTCGCCTGCGTGGAAGACCTCGTCGTGGTCGGCGTAGCGCAGGACCAGCCTGCCGCTGATGACCTGGCCCCAGTGCGGGCACTGGCAGCGGTCGTCGGGCAGGCCCCGGAACAGCGCGGCGGGATCCATGTCCGCCTTCATGGTCTCGTAACCGACCGTGTACGGACCGACCTGCGCGTAGCGGCCTTCCATGACCGGCTCGTCCACCTGGAGTCCGGCCTCGGCCTTGGATGTGCGGGGCATGGTGTCCTGCCTTCCCTCGGAGTCTCTCCGTCGGGAAGGAGGCGTCAGATCGGGCGGCACGATGTGAGGCGGGGGCTCACAGCCGCCAGGCCGGCGGCTGTTCCGGCCGGTAGACGCAGAGGGTGCCGGTGCGCACGGCCGTGCGCAGATGGCGGCCGAGCTCGGGATGGACGGTGGCGATCCGCTCCACCGCGGCCCGGATGCGGGCGGTGACGGCCGTGCGGGCGCGTTCGGCCGGGGAACCGGTACGTCGGACGCGGCCCCCGATCCCGTACGCGGAGGCGAGCTGCCCGACGAGGGCGTCCCGCTCGACGGCGATCCGCTCCGAACGCACCGCGTCCCCCGCGGCATCGGCGTCCCGCGCGTCCTCCTCCAGCTCCCGCAGCCGACGGCGGTACGCGGCCCGGGCGACGGCGTCGACGGCCTCACCGGTGTCGCCCTGGGGGTGAAGGCCGGTGGCGTCCCCGCCGAGGGTGCCTGCGGGCCCGGGTGACGCCAGCTCGACGGCGGGCACGGGGGTGCCGGGGCGGGAGAGGAGGACGGCCAGGTCGTGCAGGCCCTTGCTGTCGGGGACACGCACCTCACGGCCGGCGTAGCGGAGGTGCCAGAGGGGACCTTCGTGGTGGAAGAGGGCGGTGCCCGGGGCGGGCGGGGCGGCCGTGGGCGGTTGTGCCGTCTCGCGCGAGATCCGGTCGACGAGTGCGACCGCGCCGACCGCCTCGGCCGCCCGCAGGGCCGCCGTCCGGTGCGTGCGGGCCCGGTCCTGGTCGCCCACGGCCGCTGCCAGCAGCGCCAGATGCCTCTCGACGGGACCTCTTATCGCCGCGCCGATGCCCTCCACCACGAACAGGCCGGCATACGGGGCGAGGAGGTCGTACAGGCCGGGAGCGGCGGGGTGGGGGCCCACGGCGGCCACCGTCTCCGCGGCCTGCGCCACCATCGGCAGCCACTCGCTGTCCCGGGGCGCGCCGCCGAGCCGGGGCGCCACGGCCGACAGGCGGCGCGCGGCCTCTTCCGGGCGCCCGGACTGGGCGGCCAGGAGCGCGAGCGTGACGCGCGGCCACAGCATCGGGGAGCGGTCGAGCACGGTCGCCTCGGCCCGGACGCGTTCCAGCCCGGCGCGGTCGCCCGTCTCGGCATACAGGCACCAGCGCTGGGTGACGGCGAGCAGTCCGGCGTTCGCGCTGCCGGCCCTGCGGCCCAGCCGCTCGACCTCGTCGAGTTCGCTCGCGCAGTCCTCGTACCGGCCTTCCATCAGCGCCCGCGCGCCGCGCCACAGTGGCACGTACCAGGCGTACAGGGGGCGCCGCAACGGTCGTACGACCGCCTCGTACGCCGCCGCCTCCTCATCGGCCTCGGCGAACGCGCCGGTCTCCATCAGGGCGACCGACCGCAGCCGTCGGCCGAGGAGTTCGAGGGCCGGGTCGCGCAGGTCGCGGGCGGTGGCCACGATCCGCGCGGACCAGTCGAGCCGGTCCCGGCAGTGGTCGGGGCCGGGCCGGGCGTCGCACAGGGCGGCCAGGGCCGCGGCGAGGGTGGCCGGGTCACCGGCCGCGCGGGCGGTGCGGACTGCTTCTTCGGCGAGGGCAAGGCGTCGCCCCGGCGACTCGACGAGCCCGGCGGCGAGCGAGAGCCGAGCGGTGACGGCGGCGTGGAGGGCGGTGAAGGTGCCGGCTGACGGAGAGCTTCCGGTGCCGAGGGCGTCCCTCGCCTCCGTCAGCAGGTCCACCTGCGGGCGGTCGTCCAGGTCGACCTCGAACCCGACGGGACCGGTACCGAGCCCCAGCGCCGCCCGCGCCAGCAGATCCGGACGCCCGACTTCCCGCGCCATCCCGGCGGCCCTGAGCAGCGCCCCCCGAGCAGCCTCCCGCTCCCCCGCCCCGAGCCACGCGGCCCCGAGCCCGAGCAACATCTCGACAAGCTCGGCACGACCGGGAGGCCCTGCGTCTGCGCGCTCGGCCCGGCCACCGGACAGCGGAGCGGCCCGCTCGGCCCGGCCATCCGACGCGGTGGCGGCCGACTCGCCCCGGCCACCGGACACCGGCGCGGCCGACTCGGCAGGGCCACCGGACCCAGGGGCGGACCGCTCCGCTCGCCTCCCGGGCACGGAGGCGGACCGCTCCGCACCGTCCCCGGACACACGGGTGGCCGACTCCGCACGACCACCGGACACAGTGGCCGCCGACTCAGCTCGGCCACCAGACACAGGGACGGCCGACTCGGCAGGGCCACCGGACGCAGGGGCGGACCGCCCCCCACGGCCACTCGACACAGAGGCGGCCCGCTCCGCACGACCACCCGACACCGGGGCTGCCGAATCGCCACGGCCACCCGACACAGGACCACCCGGCTCCGCACGACCACCCGACACTGCGGCGGCCCGCTCGGCCCGGCCCCCGGACGCAGGGCCGGCCGCCTCCGCACGACCACCCGAAACCGGCGCTGCCGAATCGCCACGACCACCCGACACAGGACCACCCGGCTCCGCACGACCACCCGACACTGCGGCGGCCCGCTCGGCCCGGCCCCCGGACGCAGGGCCGGCCGCCTCCGCACGACCACCCGAAACCGGCGCTGCCGAATCGCCACGACCACCCGACACAGGACCACCCGGCTCCGCACGACCACCCGAAACCGGGGCTGCCGAATCGCCACGGCCACCCGACACGGGACCGGCCGAATCGCCACGGCCACCGGACGCGCGGGCGGCCCACTCATCCCGCCCCCTGGACGCGCGGGCGGCCCGCTCATCCTGCCCCCCGGAGTCGGTGGCGGTCGGCTCGGCGCAGGCCGTCCAGGCGGCCACCGCGCGTTCGTACCAGTGGGCCGCGTCCTCGAAGGCGGACAGGGCCTCGGCTCGGGCGGCCGCCTCGCAGGCGTACCGCGCCGCTTGCGTCGCGTGTTCGGGGCCGGCGAGGAACAGGTGGTGGGCGACCTCCGCGGGGCCGGTGTCGCGGCCGCGGCGGGCGTAACCGGCCAGGACCTCCGCGGCGGTGTGGTGGAGGACGGCGCGATCGGCGGGGGCGAGGGCGTCGTACACGGCGTCCCGGAGGAGGTCGTGGCGGAACCCGGCCCGGTGGGGGCCCACCTCCGCCAGCAGGCCGGCCCCGGCGGCCTCGCCCAGCAGCGACCGCGCTTCCGGCAACGGCATCTCCGCGGCCTCGGCCAGCACGTCCAGCCGGAACCGGGTGCCGAGCACGGCGGCCACGTCCAGCAGGCGCGCGGCCCGTGGGGTGAGGTCGGCCAACCGCTCCCGTACGGCGGCCCGCACGGCACCCGGGAAGTTCCCGGTGCCCTCCCCGTCCACCGCCCCGCCGCTCCAACTCCCGTTCCGCAGCAGCTCGGTGACGAAGAACGCCTCCCCGCCGGTACGCCGTACCAGGGACCGCACCGCCTCCGACTCCGGCACCGCCCCGGTCGCCGCCTCGACGAGCCTCGCCACGTCCTTCTCGGGCAACGGCCCGAGCGCCAACACGCGCCCCCGGCGCACCAGTTGCGCCCGCACCCGAGCCCGGCCCGACCCGCCACCGCCCTCCTGCCAGGCCGCCTCCTCGTCGCGAGCCGTCGCCAACAGCAGGAGCGGCATCGTACGGGCGGTGTCGGCCGTCTCCAGGAGCAGGCGCAGGGAGGACGCGTCGGCGGCGTGGGCGTCGTCCAGGACGAGGAGGAGAGGCCGGCGCCGGGCGGCAGTGGAGAGGAGCTCGGCCACGTCGGCGGTCAGGCGCAGGCGGGCCGCCTCCGGGTCCGCGCCGCGCAGGGCGCCGGGGCCGGCCCCGGACACCAGTGCCCGCAACGGCGGGGACCCGGTGACCAGCCGGCCGCAGGCCACGTCGTCGGCGACCAGCTCGCGCAGCAGCCGCGTCCAGGGCCGGAAGGCGCGCCCGACGGTCTGCGGCGGGCACCACGTCCACAGCGTGCGGAAGCCCTCGGCGTGCGCGGCGGCCTCCTCGGCCGTACGGGTCTTGCCGGCGCCCGCCGGCCCGGCCAGCGTCACCAGCCCGCCCCGGCCGGCCGCGGCGGCCCGCAGGGCCGCGCGCAGCTCACCCAGCACGCCCTCGCGTCCCACGAACGGGTATTCCGCGGCCATACAGCCCCGCCGATCTCGCCGATCCGTCGCTGTCTCGAGCGTAGGCACCCACCGCGGGGCGCGCGAGGGCGGACCGTGCACGGGCGGCCGGCGGGCAGGGAGTGCGGCGGTCCCCGCGCCCGTCACCCCTGCGATTCCCCGCACCCCCGTTCCGGGTTCGTGCAGGATGGGACCATGACCGCCGCCTACGACACGCCAGTTGTGCTCGACCGTCGCGAGGGCCCCTACGGGGAGGTCGCGCTGCGCCGGCACGGGGAGTTGCTGCAGATCATCGCCAACGGGTGCTTCCTGATGGACACCTCGGACGGGCGCTCGGAGCGCCTGCTCGTCGACGTGGCGCTCGCCGAACTGGACGACCGACCGGACCCCGCCGTGCTGATCGGAGGCCTGGGCGTCGGCTTCTCGCTCGCACACGCAGCGGCGAACCCGCGCTGGGGCGCCGTCACCGTCGTGGAACGGGAACCCGCCGTCGTCGACTGGCACCTTCACGGGCCCCTTTCGGAAATCTCCGGCCGGGCCATGGCCGATCCCCGCACCACCGTCGTGGAGGCGGATCTCGTCGAATACCTCCGTGAGACATCCGCCACTTACGACGCCCTCTGCCTGGACATCGACAACGGTCCGGACTGGACTGTCACCGACGGCAACGACGGGCTGTACTCGCCGGCCGGACTCGCAAGCTGCGCAAGGGTGTTGAAACCCGGCGGCGTACTCGCGGTGTGGTCCGCGCGGCCCTCTCCGGAATTTGAAGGAACACTGCGGAATGCCGGGTTCCAACGGGTGCGTACCGAAGAGATCCCGGTTGCCCGGGGCGTTCCGGACGCGGTGCACCTCGCCGTCCGACCTGGATAGCCGAAGCGCGGTTACTCCCCGTACCCTGCTTCCCTGACGCGGATCATTCAAGCGTCAATCGCAAGCATGCGCAGGCATGAGCCAGTCAGAAGGAATGACCCCACGCATTCCGGAAAGCAACTCAGGGGCGGGCGATGGAGCAGACCCACACATCCCACAACGGCACGACGGCGACTCCTGGCGCACAGCGCCGGGTGCTGGTGGTCGAGGACGACCCGACCATCGTCGACGCCATCGCGGCCCGCCTGCGCGCCGAGGGATTCCTCGTGCAGACCGCGGGTGACGGCCCGGCCGCCGTCGACACCGCCGAGGCCTGGCAGCCCGATCTGCTGATCCTCGACATCATGCTGCCCGGCTTCGACGGCCTGGAGGTCTGCCGCCGTGTGCAGGCCGCCCGTCCGGTGCCGGTGCTGATGCTCACCGCGCGCGACGACGAGACCGACATGCTGGTCGGGCTCGGCGTCGGCGCCGACGACTACATGACCAAGCCGTTCTCGATGCGGGAGCTGGCCGCGCGCGTGCACGTCCTGCTGCGGCGCGTGGAGCGGGCCGCGCTGGCCGCCGCGACGCCGAGAAGCGGCATCCTGCGCCTGGGCGAGCTGGAGATCGACCACGCGCAGCGCCGGGTGCGGGTCAGGAGTGAGGACGTCCACCTCACGCCCACCGAGTTCGACCTGCTGGTGTGCCTGGCCAACACCCCGCGCGCGGTGCTCTCCCGTGAGCAGCTGCTGGCCGAGGTGTGGGACTGGGCGGACGCCTCCGGCACGCGCACCGTCGACAGCCACATCAAGGCGCTGCGCCGGAAGATCGGCGCCGAGCGGATCCGCACCGTGCACGGTGTGGGCTACGCGCTGGAGACCCCGACGCCATGAGCGGCGGTCCGTCCGCGCGGAGAGGCCCCGGGGAGCAGCCGGAGCCCTGGGGCGGCCTGCGCCCGTTCTCGATCAAGACGAAGCTGGGCGCGCTCGTCGTCATCGCGGTGCTCATCACCACCGGCCTGATGATGATCGCGATGCGCACGGCGACGGAGCTGCGCTTCATCACGGTCTTCTCGATGATCGCCACACTGCTGATAACGCAGTTCGTGGCGCATTCGCTCACCGCGCCGCTGGACGACATGAACGCGGTGGCCGGCAGCATCTCGCACGGCGACTACACGCGCCGGGTGCGGGAGAACCGGCGCGACGAGCTGGGCAACCTCGCGCAGACGATCAACCGCATGGCCGACGACCTGGAGGCCCAGGACCGTCAGCGCAAGGAGCTGGTGGCGAACGTCTCGCACGAGCTGCGCACGCCGATCGCGGGGCTGCGCGCCGTGCTGGAGAACATCGTGGACGGCGTCACCACCGCCGACCCCGAGACCATGCGCACGGCACTGAAGCAGACCGAGCGGCTGGGCCGGCTCGTGGAGACGCTGCTGGACCTGTCCCGGCTGGACAACGGCGTCGTACCGCTCCGGCAGCGGCGCTTCGAGGTGTGGCCGTATCTGTCGGGCGTACTGAAGGAGGCCAACATGGCCGTGCCGGCGCGCGCGGGCATCGCCTCCGGCTCCGGCAGCAGCACGCGCACGGACGTCCATCTGCACCTCGACGTCTCCCCGCCGGAGCTGACCGCGCACGCGGACCCCGAGCGCATCCACCAGGTCGTGGCGAACCTCATCGACAACGCGGTCAAGCACAGCCCCGCGCACGGCCGGGTGACGGTGAAGGCCCGACGCGGCGCGCTGCCGGAGTCGCTGGAGCTGGAGGTGCTCGACGAGGGCCCCGGCATCCCGCGCTCGGAGTGGCACCGCGTCTTCGAGCGCTTCAACCGCGGTGGCGCGGGCTCGTCCAACGGCCAGGGCGGAGACGGCGGTACGGGCCTGGGGCTCGCGATCGCCCGCTGGGCCGTCGATCTCCACGGAGGCCGGATCGGAGTGGCTGAATCCGAGCGTGGCTGCCGGATTCTCGTCACCCTTCCGGGAGAGACATCCGTTCAAAGTTGACGTAAAGTCCGAACCGGAGCCTCAAGATCCATCTGTGTCGCCGGGCCGGACCCGCTGACTGACACGTGTGATCAGGAACACGCCCACAGACGGCGTCTGCAGGGCTTGATCGGCGCACCCGCGGGAAGTCGCACCAGAAGCGGAACCACGCTTGTTTCCCGCCATTTCCACGCCCGAAACACGGTTTCCGATGTGACTTACACGACGATGACCTTGCTCGGCCTGACCTACCCGCCCGAGGGGGCGTAGCCTTTATTCCCGCTGTCCATCACCTTGTGAAGCGGAAGAGGGCGGTTGCCGCCGTGTCGCCACAGTCCCCCAGTAACTCGAGCATCTCGACCGACACCGACCAAGCCGGGAAGAACCCCGCGGCCGCGTTCGGTCCCAATGAGTGGCTCGTCGACGAGATCTATCAGCAGTACCTCCAGGACCCGAACTCGGTAGACCGAGCCTGGTGGGACTTCTTCGCCGACTACAAGCCGGGCGCGGCCGCCTCGGCTCCGGCGACGGCTGCCCCGCAGACTCCAGCGCCGGCAGCCCCTGCGGCGCCCGCCGCGGCTCCGGCCGCCGCCTCCGTTCCCGCGCCGGCCCAGGCCGCCCCCGCGCAGCCCAGGCCCGCTGCCGCCGCCCCGGCCCCCGCAAAGCCGGCCGCTGCCGCCCCGGCGCCCGCCGCGGCCAAGCCCGCCGCCGCCAGGCCCGCCGCGAAGGCCGAGCCCGCCGCCCAGGCCCCCGACGGCCCGGAGCTGGTGACGCTGCGCGGCCCCGCCGCCGCCGTCGCGAAGAACATGAACGCCTCGCTGGAGCTGCCCACGGCCACGTCCGTGCGCGCGGTCCCGGTGAAGCTGCTGTTCGACAACCGCATCGTCATCAACAACCACCTCAAGCGCGCCCGGGGCGGGAAGATCTCCTTCACGCACCTGATCGGCTACGCGATGGTGCAGGCCATCAAGGCCATGCCGTCGATGAACTACGCGTTCGGCGAGAAGGACGGCAAGCCGACCCTGATCAAGCCGGCGCACGTCAACCTCGGCCTGGCCATCGACCTGGTGAAGCCCAACGGCGACCGGCAGCTCGTCGTCGCGGCCATCAAGAGGGCCGAGACGCTGAACTTCTTCGAGTTCTGGCAGGCCTACGAGGACATTGTCCGCCGCGCCCGCGACGGCAAGCTGACGATGGACGACTTCACCGGCGTGACGGTCTCCCTGACCAACCCCGGCGGCCTCGGCACCGTCCACTCCGTGCCGCGGCTGATGCCCGGCCAGTCGGTGATCATGGGCGTCGGCTCCATGGACTACCCGGCGGAGTTCCAGGGCACCAGCCAGGACACCCTGAACAAGCTCGGCATCTCGAAGGTCATGACGCTCACGTCGACCTACGACCACCGGGTGATCCAGGGCGCCGCGTCCGGCGAGTTCCTGCGCCAGGTCGCCAACCTCCTGCTCGGCGAGAACAACTTCTACGACGAGATCTTCGAGGCCCTGCGCATCCCCTACGAGCCGGTCCGCTGGCTCAAGGACATCGACGCCAGCCACGACGACGACGTCACCAAGGCCGCCCGCGTCTTCGAGCTGATCCACTCCTACCGGGTCCGCGGCCACGTCATGGCCGACACCGACCCGCTGGAGTACCGCCAGCGCAAGCATCCCGACCTGGACATCACCGAGCACGGCCTCACCCTGTGGGACCTGGAGCGCGAGTTCGCCGTCGGCGGCTTCGCCGGCAAGTCGATGATGAAGCTGCGCGACATCCTCGGCGTGCTGCGCGACTCGTACTGCCGCACCACGGGCATCGAGTTCATGCACATCCAGGACCCCAAGCAGCGCAAGTGGATCCAGGACCGCGTGGAGCGCCCGCACGCCAAGCCGGAGCGCGAGGAGCAGCTGCGCATCCTGCGCCGGCTGAACGCGGCGGAGGCCTTCGAGACCTTCCTGCAGACGAAGTACGTCGGCCAGAAGCGCTTCTCCCTCGAGGGCGGCGAGTCGGTCATCCCGCTGCTGGACGCGGTCCTCGACTCGGCGGCCGAGTCCCGGCTGGACGAGGTCGTCATCGGCATGGCCCACCGCGGCCGCCTGAACGTCCTGGCCAACATCGTCGGCAAGTCGTACGCGCAGATCTTCCGCGAGTTCGAGGGCAACCTCGACCCGAAGTCCATGCACGGCTCCGGCGACGTGAAGTACCACCTGGGCGCCCAGGGCACCTTCACCGGCCTGGACGGCGAGCAGATCAAGGTCTCGCTGGCCGCGAACCCCTCCCACCTGGAGACGGTCGACCCGGTCATCGAGGGCATCGTCCGCGCCAAGCAGGACATCATCAACAAGGGCGGCACGGACTTCACGGTCCTGCCGATCGCGCTGCACGGCGACGCGGCCTTCGCGGGCCAGGGCGTGGTGGCCGAGACCCTGAACATGTCGCAGCTGCGCGGCTACCGCACCGGCGGCACGGTCCACATCGTCATCAACAACCAGGTCGGCTTCACCGCGGCCCCCGAGTCCTCGCGCTCCTCCATGTACGCGACGGACGTGGCCCGCATGATCGAGGCCCCGATCTTCCACGTGAACGGCGACGACCCGGAGGCCGTGGTCCGCGTCGCGCGGCTGGCCTTCGAGTTCCGCCAGGCGTTCAACAAGGACGTGGTGATCGACCTCATCTGCTACCGCCGCCGCGGTCACAACGAGTCGGACAACCCGGCCTTCACCCAGCCGCTGATGTACGACCTGATCGACAAGAAGCGCTCGGTGCGCAAGCTCTACACCGAGTCCCTGATCGGTCGCGGCGACATCACCCTGGAAGAGGCCGAGCAGGCCCTGCAGGACTACCAGGGCCAGCTGGAGAAGGTCTTCACGGAGGTCCGCGAGGCCATCACCGCCCAGCCCACTTCGGGCCCGGTGTCGGACCCGCAGGCGGAGTTCCCGGTCGCCGTGAACACCGCGATCTCCACGGAGACCGTGAAGCGGATCGCCGAGTCCCAGGTCAACATCCCGGACTACTTCCATGTGCACCCGCGTCTGCTGCCGCAGCTGCAGCGCCGGGCGTCGATGGTCGAGGACGGCACGATCGACTGGGGCATGGGCGAGACCCTCGCCGTCGGCTCCCTGCTGCTGGAGGGCACCCCGGTGCGCCTGTCCGGCCAGGACTCCCAGCGCGGCACCTTCGGCCAGCGGCACGCGGTCCTCATCGACCGCGAGACGGGCGAGGAGCACACCCCGCTCCAGTACCTCGCCGAGGAGCAGGCCCGCTACAACGTCTACAACTCCCTGCTCTCCGAGTACGCGGTCATGGGCTTCGAGTACGGCTACTCGCTCGCCCGTCCCGACGCGCTCGTGATGTGGGAGGCGCAGTTCGGCGACTTCGTCAACGGCGCGCAGACGGTGGTCGACGAGTACATCTCGGCGGCGGAGCAGAAGTGGGGCCAGACCTCCGGCGTCACGCTGCTGCTCCCCCACGGCTACGAGGGCCAGGGCCCGGACCACTCCTCGGCCCGCGTCGAGCGCTTCCTCCAGCTGTGCGCCCAGAACAACATGACGGTGGCCATGCCCACGCTCCCGTCGAACTACTTCCACCTTCTCCGCTGGCAGGTGCACAACCCGCACCACAAGCCGCTGGTGGTCTTCACCCCGAAGTCGATGCTGCGCCTGAAGGCCGCCGCGTCGAAGACGGAGGAGTTCACCTCGGGTCAGTTCCGACCCGTCATCGGCGACTCCACGGTCGACGCGGCCGCGGTCCGCAAGGTCGTCTTCGTCGCGGGAAAGCTGTACTACGACCTGGAGGCCGAGCGGCAGAAGCGCGGCATCACGGACACCGCGATCATCCGCATCGAGCGCCTGTACCCGCTGCCGGGTGCCGAGCTCCAGGCGGAGATCGCCAAGTACCCGAACGCCGAGAAGTACCTGTGGGCCCAGGAGGAGCCGGCGAACCAGGGTGCCTGGCCGTTCATCGCCCTCAACCTGATCGACCACCTGGACCTGGCGGTCGGCGCGGACGTCCCGCACGGCGAGCGGCTGCGGCGCATCTCGCGCCCGCACTCCTCGTCCCCGGCGGTCGGCTCCGCCAAGCGCCACCAGGCCGAGCAGGAGCAGCTGGTGCGGGAGGTCTTCGAGGCGTGAGCCTCTGAGCATGGCTCGACCGACCGGATCGACGGAACGGCCCCATCGCCTCGTGTGAGGTGGTGGGGCCGATTTCGTGCCCGCACACGCGCGTGCGGGCAGCGCGGACCGATGGGTACGGGCATGGGTACGGGCAGCGCGCCGGGGGCGCATAACCTGGAGGGGTACGACCCAGGCCCCAGGCCCAGTCCCAGGAGAGCGTTCCGTGTACTTCACCGACCGAGGCATCGAAGAGCTCGAGAAGCGGCGCGGCGAGGAGGAGGTCACCTTCGAGTGGCTCGCCGAGCAGCTGCGGACGTTCGTCGACCTCAACCCGGACTTCGAGGTCCCGGTGGAACGCCTGGCGACGTGGCTGGCCCGCCTGGACGACGAGGACGACGAGTAGGCCTGCGGCGCTACGACGCCGGGACGGGGCTTTTACGGCCCGCCCGCCTTACGGGACGTCCGTCGGCCGGGCCGCGATCCGAGGCAGCGCCTTCATTCCCGCTCGCATCCGTATCCCGGCCGGTGAGCCGCGTACCGAGGCGGCGCCCTCATGCCGCTCGCGCTCGGGTTCCGGCCGGTGAGCGCCTGTCGGGGCGGCACCCTCACGCCCGCTCACACCCGGGTACCGGCCGGTGAGCCGCATGTCGGGGCGGCACCCTCACGCCCGCGTCCCGGCCCGTGAGCCACATGTCGGGGGCACCACTCTCACGCCCGCTCACACCCGGGTACCGGCCGGTGAGCCGCATGTCGGGGCGGCACCCTCACGCCCGCGTCCCGGCCCGTGAGCCACATGTCGGGGGCACCACTCTCACGCCCGCTCGCACCCGGGTTCCGGCCGGTGACCGCGAGTCCAGACCTCGCCCGCGCGCCCGCGCCCTCGGCGATGCGGCCGCATTGCGCGATCAACGCCGTCGGCATCGCCACGGCCGCGATCTGCGCCCGCGTCCACCGGCGGGAGGCGTCCGGGCGGACGTCTCGCCGTGTCGCAGCGCTCGGCGTGAACGCGGCCCTCGGCGATCACGGTCCCGCCGCTGTCAGTCGCGCGGTCGCACCACCTCGTACGCCAGTCCCAGCACCCCGTGCGCCAGCAGGAGCGCCCCCGCCGCGGCCCAGCCGCCGCTGCGCCGTCGGGCGCCGAGGAGGGCGAGTGGGACACCGGCCGCCACCTGGGCGAGGGCCAGGGCGCGGGACTGGGGTGTGCCGGCCCAGGGGCGCCACCGGCTCAGACGGCCGCCGCTGTCGGCGACGTCCAGCTCCGCCCGTACGGCCTCGCGCCATCCCGGCCACTCCACCGGACGGGTGTCCCGCTGCTCCCGAGCGGCCTCGCGCAGGCGGTCGGCGGACTCGCCGGGGACGAGTCCGGCCGGCAGGGCGATCCCCGCGCGCGTGAGGACGGCGAGCAGGGCACGCAGACGGGCCGCGGCGTCGACGGCGGGGTCGGGCTCGGTGAGTTCGTCGAGGGCCTGTACGTCCAGGACCGGGTCGAGGCCCAGGCGGGCCGCGAAGGTGCGCATCGCCTCGCCCTCGCCGGCCGGCGTGCCGTTGGCGAGCCAGACGTAGCCGACGGGGCGGCGGAAGCCGGACGCGAGGGTGTAACCGGAACGGTCGGCGTCCCACCACAGAGCCAGTACGGGCCACGGGGCGCCGACGGCGAGGGCGGTGGCCCAGCCGGTCAGGACCCGGTCCACGGGTTCGTCGCCGTCCCGCCAGGGCCGGCCCTCGGGCACGAGGACGCTCCAGGTCTCACCGGCCCCGGCGAGCAGCATGGGTTCGCGCAACAGCCGGGCGGCGAAGGCGACGGGATCAGGGTCGGCCCGGCAGAGCAGCAGGGCTCCGGCGGCCGCACCACGGCGAGGAGTGTCCGTCGACATGGTCACAAACTAGGACGATTCCGTCGCCGGGTCGATTTCGGGACGGGCGACGTCGCCGGAAAGAGTGTCTTGACTTTCCGTGCCCGCGATATATCGTGAAATCAAGAAGACGCGATATGGCGCGTTGCGACGGGGAGGTCAGCACCATGCCCGAGTGGTCCGTCTCAGAGCCGCGGAAGCTCACGTTCGACGAGCCCGTGCGAGAGCTCCACGTACGCATCGTCAACGGAACGGTGAACGTGGTGGGCACGGACGAAGGTTCCGCCCGCCTCGAGCTGTCCGACATCGAGGGCCCGCCCCTGGTGGTCACCCAGCGGCACGGCACACTCACCGTGGCCTACGAGGACCTGCCCTGGAAGGGGTTCCTCAAGTGGCTCGACCGCAAGGGATGGCGGCGCAGTGCCGTGGTCTCGCTGGCCGTGCCGGCCGACACCCGCCTCGAGGTCGGCGTGGTCGGCGCCGCGGCCGTGGTCTCCGGCCTGGAAGGGCGCACAGAGGTCAAGGGGGTCACCGGCGACACGACCCTGGTGGGGCTCACCGGCCCGGTGCGCGCCGACACCGTCTCGGGAAACGTGGAGGCGCAAGCCCTGCGCGGTGACCTCCGCTTCAACTCCGTCTCCGGGGACCTGACGGTCGTCGAGGCGGGCTCGTCGGTCAAGGCGGACTCGGTGAGCGGCTCGATGATCGTCGACCTCGACCCGGCGAGCCGGCCGACCGACATCAGTCTCACGAGCGTCTCCGGCGAGATCGCCATCCGGCTGCCCCACCCGGCGGACGCGAGGGTGGAGGCGAACACGGCGAGCGGGACGGTCTCCAACGCCTTCGAGGACCTGCGGGTCAGTGGCCAGTGGGGCGCCAAGCGCATCACCGGCCGGCTCGGCTCGGGCAGCGGCAGCCTCAAGGCGACGACGGTCTCCGGCTCCATCGCCCTGCTTCGCCGGCCCCAGATCGAGGACGAGCCCTGGGACGTCGATCCGGAGGACATCGGCCCGGTCGTCGAGGACCCGGCCCCGGGCGGTGCGGGGACCGAGGCGACACCGTCGGACGCGCCCCCCGGTGACACGGGGACCGGCTCCGCACCGTCGGACACCGCCCCGCGGACCGACCCGACGGACGGACCGCACGGCGGCTCGGGGGACAATTCCGTTTCCGGCCAGGGCGGCGGCGCCAGCGACGCCCCGGCCGACGGCACGACCGACAAGAAGGTGCTCTGACATGCCCCCCGTCTTCGCCCACGGCCGCCTCCGTCTCTACCTGCTGAAGCTGCTGGACGAGGCTCCGCGCCACGGCTACGAGGTGATCCGGCTCCTGGAGGAGCGGTTCCAGGGGCTGTACGCACCGTCGGCGGGCACCGTCTACCCCCGCCTCGCCAAGCTGGAGGCCGAGGGCCTGGTCACCCACACCACCGAGGGCGGCCGCAAGGTGTACGCCATCACGGACGCGGGCCGCGCCGAACTGGCCGACCGCTCCGGCGAACTGGCCGACCTGGAACTGGAGATCCGCGAGTCGGTCGCCGAACTCGCCGCCGAGATCCGGGCCGACGTGCGCGGCGCCGCGGGCGACCTGCGGCGCGAGATGCGGGCGGCGGCCACGGAGGCCCGGCGGGGTGGGGGCGCCAAGAGCCCCGGCGAGCGTGACGGGTCCTCCCAGGACTTCGGGGACTACGACGAGAAGGAGGCCTGGCGCGCCGCCAAGGAGGAGATGCGGCGGGTCAAGCAGGAGTGGAAGGAGCAGGCCCGGCGGGCCAAGGACGAGAGCCGGCGGGCCCGCGAGGAGGCCCAGCGGGCCAGGCGTCAGGCCAAGGAGGCGCAGGAGCGGGCCCGGGCCCAGGCCCAGGAGGAGCTGCAGCGCATCGGCCGACGCGTGCAGGAGCAGGTCCAGGACCACTTCGCGCGCGGCGACTGGCCGACGGGGGTGCGCGAGGGCCTGACCGAACTGGCCAAGGAGTTCGGGGACTTCGGGAAGGACTTCGGCAAGGAGTTCGGGAAGGACTTCGGGTTCGGACGGAACGGCACCGGCGCCTCGGCACCCCGCCCGGAGTACTCGCAGACGCCCGAGGACTTCCCCGCCGACTACGAGCCCGCCTGGGCGCACGAGGACGCCACCGGCGATCCGTCCCGTGACCTCGACCGCCTCCTGGACCGCTTCCGCGACGACATCCGCGACGCGGCCAGGGACCACGGGGTCACGGAGGACCAACTCCGCGAAGCCCGCCGCCACTTGTCGACGGCGGCGGCCCACATCGGGGCGATGCTGCGCGGGCCCAGGGTCTGAGCACCGGAGGGCTGCTTCCCCCGCGAACGCCACCGCCACAGCCACTGCCACCGGCGTCGGCGCCACCGCCGGCGGAAGCGGCCCTCCTCACGACGGGACACGAGAAAGGCCCCACCACCGGCCTCCCGCCAGCCGGCCTCCACCCTCCCGCCAGCCGACCTTCGCCACCCTCAGCCGACCTTCGCCGCCCTCAGCCGACCTTCGGCGCCCTCAGCCGGCCTTCGCCCGCCCCTCACCCCCGCCGTACAGAACCCGCGTCAGCGACTCATGTGTCACCCCGTGGTCGGCGAGGGCCTCGGCCGCCACACCGCCGCCGGTGGTCAGGGCCAGCAGCAGGTGTTCGTCACCGATGTGCCGGTCGCCGTGGGCGATCGCGGTGCGCAGCGACCTTTCGAGGACGCTCTTGGCCTCGCGGCCGAAGCCACGGCGGCCCGACCACCAGCCCTTGTCTCCCCGGTCACCGGACATGGCGCCCACGCCGTGCACTTCCTCGACGCGGGCGACGATCTCCGACACGTCGATGCCCAGCCCGGCGAGGGCGTCGGCATCGGCCCGGGAGAGTCCGGCGCGCCGCCGCCCCTCGGCCACGGCGTCCCGTACGGACTGCCTGCCCTCACCGGCCACTCCCAGCGCGGCCAGCGAGAAAGAGGCCCGGCTGCCTTCCCGTTCGAGCAGCGCGAGCAGGAGGTGCTCGGCGTCGACCGTGCCCGCCCCCGCCCGCTCCGCGTGTTCCACCGCGCCCCGCACCACCGCACGGGCGTCCTTCGTGAACCGTTCGAACATCAATGCCTCCCGTACTTCTTGTGCACGGCCTGCCTGCTGACGCCGAGTTCCGCGGCGATCTCCTGCCACGACCAGCCCTGATTGCGCGCACTGCGCACCTGCACCGCCTCCAACTGCTCCAGCAGACGGCGAAGTGCGGCGACGGCGCGCAGTCCGACCCGTGGATCACGGTCACCGGCCCGCTCGGCGAGATCCGTTGCTTCGGTCATGACGTCAACCTACGTTGACAATCCGCCCGCGTCAACCATGGTTGACAAACGCGGACGGCCGACCCGGAGAACGGGTCGGCCGCAGGCACGGACGAAGTACGGCAGAGGCGTCAGTCGTTGGTGAGGACGACCTTCCCGAACAGCTCGCCGGACTCCATCCGCTCGAAGCCCTCACGCGCGCGGTCCATCGGCAGAACCTCGTCGATGACGGGACGGACGCCGGTGGCGGCGCAGAAGGAGAGCAGGTCCTCCAGTTCGTCCTTGGTGCCCATGGTGGAGCCGACGACCTTGAGTTCGAGGAAGAAGACGCGGGTGAGTTCGGCGTGCGAGGGACGGTCACCGCTGGTGGCACCGGAGATGACGAGCGTGCCGCCGGGGCGCAGGGACTTGATGGAGTGCGACCAGGTGGCGGCGCCGACGGTCTCGATGACGGCGTCGACCCGCTGCGGCAGCCGGGCCCCCGACTCCACCGCCTCCACGGCCCCCAGCTCCAGGGCCCGCTTCCGCTTGGCCTCGTCCCGGCTGGTGGCGAAGACCCGCAGCCCCGCGGCCTTGCCGAGCACGATCGCGGCCGTGGCGACACCACCGCCGGCGCCCTGCACCAGCACGGAGTCCCCGGGCCGGACACCCGCGTTGGTGAAGAGCATCCGGTACGCCGTGAGCCAGGCGGTCGGCAGACAGGCGGCCTCCGCGAAGGAGAGCTCCTTGGGCTTGGGCAGCACGTTCCAGGTCGGCACGGCGACCTGCTCGGCGAAGGTCCCCTGGTAACGCTCGGTGAGGATGGAACGGGGCTCCCTGGGGCCGACCCCGTGTCCGCTCTGACCGATCACCGAGTGCAGTACGACCTCGTTGCCGTCCTCGTCGACGCCGGCGGCGTCACAGCCGAGGATCATCGGCAGTCGCTCCTCGGGCAGACCCACGCCCCGGAGCGACCAGAGGTCGTGGTGGTTGAGGGAGGCGGCCCTGACGTTGACGGTGCTCCAGCCGGGCCGGGCCTCGGGGGCGGGGCGGTCCCCGAGTTCGAGGCCGCTCAGCGGCTGGTCGCGGTCGATTCGGGCGGCATAGACGGCGAACATGACCTTGACGATAGGCGGCGACCCGAACCGACGGAACCGTGCGGCCCTGTGACACATGCCCTCTTGCACCCACCGGGCGGGCACCCCGGGCACCTTCACCCGCACGGGCGAGCGGCCGGGTAAAGCCGGGTAAAGAAATGACCCCGCCCTGCCGGACGGGGTCATTCGGCCGATGCGACGGCCGGTGGCACGGACGTCAGCGCCGCGCGACACCCTCCGCGCGAGCCGCGGCCGCGACCGCGGCCGTGACGGCCGGGGCGACGCGCTCGTCGAACGGCGACGGGATGACGTAGTCCGCGGCGAGGTCGTCCCCGACCACGCCCGCCAGCGCCTCGGCGGCGGCGATCTTCATGCCCTCGGTGATCCGGGAGGCCCGCACCTGCAGCGCGCCCGCGAAGATGCCCGGGAACGCCAGCACGTTGTTGATCTGGTTCGGGAAGTCGGACCGCCCGGTGGCCACGACGGCGGCGTACTTGTGCGCGACGTCGGGGTGGATCTCCGGGTTCGGGTTGGCCATGGCGAACACGAACGCGCCCTCGGCCATCGAGGCGACGGCCTCCTCGGCGACCGTACCGCCGGAGACGCCGATGAAGACGTCCGCGCCCGCCAGGGCATCCTCCAGCGAACCGGTGATGCCGGCCTTGTTGGTGAAGCCCGCGAGCTCCCGCTTGACCGGCGTGAGGTCCTCGCGGTCGGCGGACACGACGCCCTTGCGGTCGGCCACGGCGACGTCACCGATGCCGGCCTCGACCAGCATCCTGGCGATGGCGACACCGGCCGCGCCGGCGCCGGAGATGACGGCCCGCAGATCGCCGAGGCCCTTGCCGGTCAGCCGCGCGGCGTTCCTGAGGGCCGCCAGCGTCACGACCGCGGTGCCGTGCTGGTCGTCGTGGAAGACCGGGATGTCGACCCGCTCCTGGAGCTTGCGCTCGATCTCGAAGCACCGGGGTGCCGAGATGTCCTCCAGGTTGACGCCACCGAAGGAGGGCGCGAGCCGGACCACGGTCTCGACGATCTCGTCCACGTCGGTGCAGTTCAGAGCGATCGGCACGGCGTCCACGCCGCCGAACTGCTTGAACAGGATGGCCTTGCCCTCCATGACCGGGAGGGAGGCCTCGGGGCCGATGTCCCCGAGCCCGAGCACGGCCGTGCCGTCGGTGACGACGGCCACCACGGACGACTTCCACGTGTAGTCGTGGACCAGCTCCGGCTGTTCGGCGATCGCGGTGCACACGCGCGCCACGCCGGGTGTGTATGCGAGGGACAGGTCGTCCTTGTCACGGACGGGCACGGTGGCCTGCACGGCCATCTTGCCGCCGCGGTGCAGCGCGAACGCCGGATCGAAGGAATCGAGGGGCTCCGCCCCTCCGTCCTGGTCCGTATTGCTGTCGCTGCGAGGATTGACGATCTCCGCTGCCACTTTGTTTTACCCCTTAAGTCTTCAATGGTTGAGGGTGGCCACTCCTGGTGAGAAGTGGGCGGGACCGCGCATGCCCCGATCTGTTGATGCGTACGGGTCATACGCGACGGGCGCGCCGCACACGCGCCACGAGCCCCGGATGAGGGGTGTAAAGAACCTTCTTACCGGACGGACCCGCCGAGGACGAGTCCATTAAGTGCAAGGTCACACCACAGCGCCGGAAGGTCACATCTAGGTGACGAGAATCGTCCCCAAATGTAGGGAACAGGCCATCGACCGGCGCTCGACGACCGGTCGAACAGTGATCAACACCTCGTCGCGCGGGTCCGCATCCTGAGATCCACCGGAGATCTTCCGGCCGGAATGACGGATTTCCGGAGATGGTCCCGTCATCTTGTCCGGACCTGGCCGGGTTCGGGGGTCACCCGTTATCCGATTTTGACATCTCCAGCCCCCTGAACGGCTCCGTCCGAATGGCAAGATGCCGTAAACCCCACGAGGTCGCGACACCCGATGGTGTGTGTTCTCGTCGACCCATCGGCAACTCCACCCATCAGCCGGAGGAACCCAAAATGACCGCAAGCTCCACCCGTCGTGCGACCGCCGCGCACCACCGTCTGGCCGCGGTCGGTGCGATCGCGGTCGCAGGCACCCTGATCCTCACCGGCTGCGGTGACCAGACCGACAAGGGCAGCAGCAGCTCGGAGTCGGCGTCCTCGTCGTCCGCGCCGCTCGCGAGCAAGCTCCCCGCCGACATCCGCAAGGCGGGCGTCATCAAGGTGGGCTCCGACATCGCCTACCCGCCGGTCGAGTACATGGAGAACGGCAAGGCCGTCGGCATCGACCCGGACATCGCGGACGCCCTCGGCAAGCAGCTGGGTGTCCGCTTCGACTTCCAGAACGGCAAGTTCGCTCAGCTCATCGTGGGCCTGCAGGCCAAGCGGTTCAACGTGATCATGTCGGCGATGAACGACACGAAGGACCGCCAGAACGGCATCGACTCGGACACCGGCAAGAAGATCGGCAACGGTATCGACTTCGTCGACTACTTCACCGCCGGCACCTCGATCCTGGTCCAGAAGGGCAACCCCAAGGGCATCAAGACCCTGGACGACCTGTGCGGCAAGGTCGTGGCGCTGCAGCAGGGCACGACCTCCGAGGGCATCGCCAAGGCGCAGAGCAAGAAGTGCACCAAGGACGGCAAGAAGGCCATCAACCTGCAGACCTTCGACACCGACCCCGAGGCGCTGCTCCGCCTGAAGCAGGGCGCGTCCGTCGCCGACCTGAACGACTTCCCGGTCGCGGCCTACAACGCGAAGACCTCGGGCGGCGGCAAGGACTTCGAGGTCGTCGGCGACCAGATCGAGGCCGGCCCCTACGGCATCGGCGTCAGCAAGGAGAGCACCCAGCTGCGCGACGCTCTCCAGGCCGCCGTGAACGCGATCATCAAGAACGGCGAGTACCAGAAGATCATGGAGAAGTGGAACGTCGTGGACGGCGCGGTGACCGAGGCCAAGATCAACGGCGGCTCCTGACCTGCCTGATGCAACACTGAAAGGCAGTCACTGTGACTGACACTCTCGACAAGGCTCCGGCGCCGATGGTGCCGCCGGAGCAGATCAAGGCGATCCCGGTGCGCCACTACGGCCGCTACGTCGCCGCCGCGATCGTGATAGCCGTCCTGGTTCTGATCGGGATCGCCTTCTCGAACGCAAAGATCAACTACCAGATCATCCCGGACTACCTCACCGACGGAACGATCCTCTCCGGCGCCTGGCACACGCTGTACATCTCCGTGCTCGCCATGTTCCTCGGTCTCGTCCTGGGCGTGATCCTCGCCGTCATGCGGATGTCGTCGAACCCGGTCACCAGCACCGTGTCCTGGTTCTACGTCTGGTTCTTCCGCGGCACCCCGGTCCTGGTGCAGCTCCTGCTCTGGTACAACATCTCGCTCGTGTTCCCCATCCTCAATCTGGGGTTCTACAAGAACGAGATGAACCAGGTGATGACGCCGTTCCTGGCGGCACTGCTCGGCCTGGGCCTCAACGAGGCCGCGTACATGGCCGAGATCGTGCGCGCCGGCATCCAGTCGGTGGACCTGGGGCAGACCGAGGCGTCGCACGCGCTGGGCATGACACAGTCCCGGACGCTGCGCCGTATCGTCCTGCCGCAGGCGATGCGCGTGATCGTTCCGCCGACGGGCAACGAGTTCATCAACATGCTGAAGACGTCGTCGCTCGCCTACGCGGTGCAGTTCAACGAACTCATCAAGAGGGCACAGGACATCTCCAGCACCTCGCTCGCGGTCGTCGAGATGTACTTCGTGGCGTCCATCTGGTACCTCATCCTCACCAGTGTCTTCAGCGTGGGCCAGTACTACCTGGAGCGCCGCTACGCCCGCGGCTCGTCGCGCAACCTCCCGCCGACTCCTCTGCAGCGGCTTCGCCGGTATCTGCGCATGTTCGGCTCGTTCCGTCGACCGGAGGTGGCCCGGTGACCGATCTCGTCAAGGACATGGCCGTGTCGTCGAGCGGTCGTCCCATGGTCAAGGCCGAGGGCGTGCACAAGTCCTTCGGGCTCGCGCACATCCTCAAGGGCATCGACCTGGAGGTGAACCCGCGCGAGGTGTCTTGCCTGATCGGCCCGTCCGGCTCCGGCAAGTCCACCTTCCTGCGCTGCATCAACCACCTGGAGAAGATCAGCGCGGGCCGGCTGTACGTCGACGGCGACCTGGTCGGCTACCGGCAGAAGGGCGACAAGCTCTACGAGCTGAAGGAGAAGGAAGTCGCGGCGCAGCGGCGGGACATCGGCATGGTGTTCCAGCGCTTCAACCTCTTTCCGCACATGACAGCCGTGGAAAACGTCATGGAAGCGCCCGTGCAGGTCAAGCGCGAGTCCAAGTCCGCCGCCCGGGAACGCGCCGAGCGGCTGCTGGACCGGGTCGGCCTCGGCGACCGCAAGAGCCACTACCCCGCCCAGCTCTCCGGTGGCCAGCAGCAGCGCGTCGCCATCGCCCGCGCGCTGGCGATGGAGCCGAAGCTGATGCTCTTCGACGAGCCGACGTCGGCCCTCGACCCGGAACTGGTGGGCGAGGTCCTGGACGTCATGCGGGACCTGGCGGAGTCGGGTATGACGATGATCGTGGTCACGCACGAGATGGGCTTCGCCCGCGAGGTCGGCGACAGCCTGGTCTTCATGGACGACGGTGTGGTGGTCGAATCGGGCCACCCTCGCGAGGTTCTGGCGAACCCTCAGCACGAGCGCACCAAGTCGTTCCTGTCCAAGGTGCTCTAGCCGTACGCAATGGGGGGTGTTCCCGGTCGCGGCGACCGGGAACACCCCCCATCGTCATGCCGGGCTACATCCAGCGCGGGTGCCACGCACCGCCGTAGTAGACCTCCCAGCCGGTGTCACCGGGCACCGTGTTGCGCGAGCAGAGTGTCTTGCTCGTGCCCCTGGTGACGGTGTTGCCCTTGGAGACTCCCCCGCCGAAGGGGACGGCGCACTTGATCATGGCTCGCGTCGGTCGGTCGCACCGGTTGAGTGTGACGGTGACCTCGAAGGTGAACTCCCCCGTCTTCTTCGGATAGACGTCCTCGGCACACGGCGGATCAGCGGCGGCCGGAGTGGCCGACAGCGGAATGACGGCGCCGGCCGCGAGAACAACAGGCGCCAGGGCGCCCATAATTTTCTTCCTCAAAACTATTCCCCTCGAGTAATGACCCAATAACCCGGCTGGTCGGACCGAGTAAGCGAATGGGCAACTGTTCTTCACGGACCCGGAGGCGGGGCCGCCGACGGGGATCTTATGAACGTGATCCCGCCGAAGGCAAGGGAAATATTTCTTCGCCACGACTCGATCGATCTTGGTGCGTCAAATCCGGACAATCCAATGCTTAGAGGCATTAAACATCACGGAAAAAGGCCGCCCTGGCAGGCAACCAACCCCATCTCACCTGCATCTTCCTAGAGGTCGAGCGTCTCGCAGAAACAGAGGCGAAGCCTTTCACCGCTACCTCCGCACGAAACGTCCGGGAGTTATTCGCTATGCTTCAGGGCCGCACAGAGGGCCTGCTCAAATCCGGCGCGGTCATGGCGGCCGGCACCATTGTGTCCCGTGTCACCGGTTTCTTGAGAACGATTGTGACGGGCGCGGCGATCGGGGCCGGTTCCCTGAACGACACTTATCAGGTGGCCAATGTCCTGCCGACGATGGTCTACGTTCTGGTCGGCGGAGGCGCATTGAACGCGGTCTTCGTTCCTCAACTCGTACGGTCCATGAAGAACGACGAGGACGGCGGAGACGCCTACGCGAACCGGTTGATCACCCTGGTCGTGGTTCTGCTCGCGGGCGTGAGCACGGTGTGCGTCCTCGCGGCTCCCGCGCTCGTCCGGATGATGTCACCCCAGATCGCGTCCGACCCCCGACAGCTGCACGTCGCCGTGGCCTTCGCCCGCTACTGCCTGCCCACCATGTTCTTCATGGGGGTCCATGTGGTGCTCGGCCAGATCCTCAACGCACGGGGCCGCTTCGGTGCGATGATGTGGACTCCAGTCCTCAACAACATCGTCACCATCGCGACCTTCGGCGCCTTCATCCACGTATTCGGCAGGTACACGGCGTCGGGCGTGACTCCTTCCGACATCACTCCGGGTGGAGTGCGGCTGCTCGGCGTGGGCACCCTGCTCGGCCTCACCGTTCAGGCCCTGGCGATGATCCCGTACGTGCGCGCCGCGGGCCTCACGATCCGTCCCCGCTTCGACTGGAAGGGCCACGGCATCGGTAGGGCCATGCGGTTGGCGAAGTGGACGTTCTTCTTCGTCCTCGCCAACCAGCTCGGTCTCATCGCCGTCACCCAGCTCGCCACATGGGCGGGCTCGATCGCCGAGAGGCAGGGCCACTCGGCGACCGGCATCACCGCGTACAACTACGCGATGCTGTTGTGGCAGATGCCTCAGGCGGTCATTACGGTCTCGGTGATGACCGCCGTACTGCCTCGGCTCGCCCGCTCCGCGCAGGAGGGGAACACCGCGGCCGTCCGCGAGGACGTCTCCTACGGCCTACGGACCTCGGCCGTGGCGGTGGTCCCCTGTGCCTTCGCGTTTCTCGCGCTCGGCATGCCGATGGCCACGCTGCTGTACGCGGGAACGGGTGAAGCCCAGGCGCGGGGCATCGGAATCGTCCTCATGGCTTTCGGCCTGGGACTGATCCCCTACTCGGCGCAGTACGTGGTCCTGCGTGGCTTCTACGCCTACGACGACACCAGAACCCCGTTCTTCAACACGGTCGTCGTGGCCGTGGCCAACAGCACCGGGGCGCTGCTCGCCTTCCTGATCCTGCCCGCACGCTGGGCTGTGGCGGGCATGGCCGCCGCGTACGGTCTCGCCTGTGCCGTCGGCACGGTCATCGCCTGGCGTCGGCTGCGCACCCGGCTCGGCGGAGAGCTGGACGACGCGCGGGTGGCGAAGACATACGCACGGCTCGTCGGCGCCTCCGTCCCGGCGGCCTGCGCCGGCGGTGCCGTGGCGGCAGGGATCACCTGGGTGATGGGGAACGGCGCCACCGGCTCACTGACGGCGCTGATCGCCGGCGGACCGGTGCTGTTCGGTGTCTTCCTCGTCCTCGCCCGCAGGATGCGTGTCGGGGAGGTGGATGCACTGCTGTCCGGGCTCCTCCGCCGATGACACGGGCCACTGGCGAACCGCGAGGCACCTGGGGCTACTTCAGCGCCAGCAGCAACGTGTCCGAAGGTGAGCACCACACCGCCCGGGCCTCGTCGAAGCCGTGGGTGAGGAGGGTGCGGGCGTGCCAGGACGCGGGCGGCATGTCGCCGTCGGCGTGGGCGCCGTAGATCTCGAAGCGGCGGGCTGTCGGGGTGACCAGGACCGGGTCCTTGGCGGCCCGGGTCCACCACTCGGCCCAGTCGAGGGCGCCGTCGGTCTGGGCGCGGCCCATGCGGGCGTGGCGCTGGATGCGTTCGGCCGCGTTGATGCGGGGTGTGGTGTCGTCGGGCATGTGGTCGGCGTTCATGAACACGCCGCCGTGCCGGACCAGTCCGGCGAGCCGGCCGTAGAGGTCGTCGAGGGCGTCGGTGCGCAGCCAGTGCAGGGCGGTGGCGGTGAGGACCGCGTCGTAGGTGTCGTACGGCAGGAGCGCGGGCCAGTCGGGGTCCTTGAGGTCGGCCTCGACGAAGCCCACCGGCTCGTCGCCCTCGAAGGTGCCGCGCGCGATGGTGAGCAGGGTGGGGTCGAGGTCGATTCCGGTGCTGGTGGCGTCGGGGAAGCGGTCGAGCAGGCGGGCGGTGATGCTGCCGGTGCCGCAGGCGAGGTCGAGGACGCGCGGCTCGGTGCCGACGAAGGCTTCGACCATGTCGAGCATGACGCGGAACCGCTCCTCGCGGTCCGGCATGTACCACTCCTGCTGGCGGTCCCACGACTGCTGGTACCCCAGCGCCCAGGCACGCCCGCCGGTGTCCGTCCCGTCCATCGCGTTCGTCGCCCCGGACGTCATCGCTGCCCCTCCACCGTCTACGTCGTAATACCCTGGAAGCACGATCGTCTGTTACCGACCGCATCCACGACCATAGAGCGCCTGCGTAAGGACCACAAGTGGAACTGGCCTATTACTCGGACTACGCCGTACGGCTCGTCAACAGCGAGGAGCCCAAGCGGGGCAAGGACGTGCTCACCTCGGTGGAGGCGGTCCGTGACCTCTTCGGCACGAACAAGGAGGCGGCCCGGCGCGCGACGGACGCGGACGTGACGCGTTTCCGCTCGGTCCGGGCGCGGCTGCGGGCGGTCTTCGAGGCGGCCGACAGCGGTGACGAGACGCTGGCGGTGAACCTGCTGAACTCGCTGCTCCTGGAGTTCCCCGTCAGCCCCCAGATCTCGGGGCACAACTTCCGCGACGACGACGGCCGGCCCCTGTGGCACATGCACCTGGCCGACCATCCGTCGAACGCGACCGCGGGCTTCGCGGCCATCGCGGCGATGGGCCTGGCGTTCCATCTGACCGAGTACGGCGTCGACCGCCTGGGGCTGTGCGAGGCGGCGCCGTGCCGCAACGCCTACCTCGACACCTCGACGAACCGCTCCCGCCGCTACTGCTCCGACCGCTGCGCCACCCGGGCGAACGTGGCCGCCTACCGGGCCCGCAAGCGCCTGGAGGCCGACCGGTCGGAGACGACGGGCCACGCAGCCGACAGCGCCCAGCGCGCCAGCGCGAACGGCGAGCGCTGACCGGCCTTCAGCGGCCGGTACCGGAAGCGGACCCTGCCCAGTACCAGGTCCTCCGGGACGGTCCCGTAGTCCGTGCTGTCGCCACCCGCGTAGGGGTTGTCGCCGAGCACCCACCAGCCGCCCTCGCGGCGCTCGGCGGCCCGCTTGACGACCAACAGGTCCTGCTGGAAGGGGTGCCTCAGTACGACGACGTCACCGGGCCGGATCCGGGCGCCGTACTGCACCACGAGGCGGTCCCCGTGGTGCAGCGTGGGCACCATGGACGGTCCGGTCACCTCCGCCACCCCGAAGGGCAGCAGCGCCCGTCCGCGCTCGACGTCCTGCGACAGCTCCGGCATCCCCGGCACCTCCCCGGTCCGATCCTCCACCAGTCTCAGTCTCACCCTGGACTTTTGTCCTAAGCCCATGGGGGCACTCGCGGATTAGCCTCTCCCAGGGAGTAATGTCGCACCTGAGAAGACGATCACGAGGAAGGAACGCTTCATGCTTTCCCGCCTGTTTGCCCCCAAGGTCAAGGTCAGCGCGCACTGTGACCTGCCCTGCGGCGTGTACGACCCGGCCCAGGCCCGCATCGAGGCGGAGTCCGTGAAGGCCGTCCAGGAGAAGATGGCCGGCAACGACGACCCGCACTTCCAGGCGCGTGCCACCGTCATCAAGGAGCAGCGTGCCGAGCTCGCGAAGCACCACGTCTCCGTGCTCTGGAGCGACTACTTCAAGCCCCCGCACTTCGAGAAGTACCCGGAGCTGCACCAGCTGGTCAACGACACCCTGAAGGCCCTCTCGGCCGCCAAGGCGTCCACCGACCCGGCCACCGGCCAGAAGGCTCTGGACTACATCGCCCAGATCGACAAGATCTTCTGGGAGACCAAGAAGGCCTGACGAGCTTCCCGTTCGTGGGACCGGCGATCGGTGCACCATCGCGGGTCCACGGGCTTCCCGAAGGGGTCCGGCCGGTTCTCCGGCCGGACCCCTTCGGCGTTCCCCGCCCGGCCGGTGAGGATCGTGCGATGCTGACGTGGTGAACCGTGAGGATCTGGTACGGCTGCGCCGGGCGCGTGACCGCATGGACCGCGAGTACGCCGAGCCCCTCGACGTGGCCGCCCTCGCGCGCACCGCCCTGATGTCGCCGGGCCACTTCCAGCGCAGCTTCCGCGAGGCCTACGGCGAGACGCCGTACGGCTATCTGATGACCCGTCGCGTCGAGCGCGCCAAGCTCCTGCTGCGCGGCGGCGGCCTCACCGTCACCGAGGTCTGCATGGCGGTCGGCTGCACCTCGCTGGGCTCCTTCAGCGCCCGCTTCACCGAGTTGGTGGGCGAGACGCCCAGTTCCTACCGGGCCCGTTCGCACGAGGAGAGCGCGGAGATCCCGCCTTGCGTGGTGCGCGCGTACACGCGTCCGCGACGGACGTGACGCCGGTTGTCGACTTAGGTTGGAGCCATGGACCTGAAACTGCACAATTGTTTCATCGCCGTCGACGACCACGACAAGGCGATCGCCTTCTACTGCGACGTCCTGGGCCTGGAGATCCGCAACGACGTGAAGTACGAGGGCATGCGCTGGACGACCGTCGGCCCGCCGCTGCAGCCCGACGTGTCGATCGTCCTGGAGCCGCCCGCGGCCAACCCCGACCTCTCGCCCGCCGACCGGGAGGTGATGGAGCAGCTGCTGGCCAAGGGCGTGCTGCGCGGGGTCAACTTCACCACCGAGGACTGCGACGCCCTCTTCGCCCGCGTCGAGGCCTCCGGCGCCGAGGTGATCCAGGAACCGACGGACATGCCGTACGGGGTCCGCGACTGCGCGTTCCGCGACCCGGCGGGAAACATGCTGCGGTTCATGCAACGCAAGGGCTAGGGCCCCAGCGTCGCCCAGGCGCACACCACGACCGTGTGGCCCTCTCCGTCCGGGCAGTCGCGGGGCGCGGGCTGGTCCGAGGGCGGCGCGTTCTCCCAGCGGGTGGGGGGCGGCGGCGCGGCGGAATCCTGCAGCCACAGGGTGAGCAGCCCTGCGACGACCACCGTGACGGCCCACGCGATCACCAGCCGTCGCCAGATACGGCGGCGCGATAAGCCGGTCATGCCCAGGGCTCCACGGCCACGACGGCGGTCACCGGTATCGGCCCGTAGACGTGCGGGAACTCCTCGCCGCCGGGCTTGTTCGCCTCGTACTTCACGGGTACGTCGAGGCGGTCGGGGTCGATGACCAGGACCACCAGGTCGTCGAGGCCGGCGAAGAAGCGGCGGGCGGTCACCGGGAGTTGGGCGCGGGTGGAGCAGTGGACGAAGCCCTCCTGGCCGAGGGTGCGGCCGCGGGTGGACATCTCGTAGGCGCCGGTCGCGCGGGCGGCCTCCCACAAGGAGCGTTCGGTGAGGTGGAGGATGCGGTCGCTCATGGGGACACGTTACGGCGCCCGACGCGCCGCCCGCTGCCGCAGGTAGCGCTGCTCGGGCAGGCTGAGGGTCTTCGCGGCCGCCGCCTCGTAGGCCGCCCGGGCCTCCTCGTGGGCGCCCGCCCGCTCCAGCAGGTGGCCGCGGACGGCGTCCAGGCGGTGACCGGGGGCGGGCCCCAGCAGGGCCAGCTCGGCGAGCCCGGCGCAGGGTCCGTCGACCATGGCGAGCGCCACGGCCCGGTTGAGGCGTTCGACGGGGCCCGGAACCTGGCGGACCAGCACCTCGTACAGGCCCAGGATCTCCTGCCAGTCGGTCGCCTCGGCGGTGGGCGCCTCATCGTGCACGGCGGCTATGGCGGCCCTCAGCGCGTAGGGGCCGGCGCGGCCCCGGGACAGGGCCCGCGTGACCAGCGCGACGCCTTCCGCGACGGCCGCCCGGTCCCAGCGGGACCGGTCCTGCTCGTCGAGGGGGACGAGTTCGCCGTGCGGTCCTGTGCGGGCGTCGCGGCGGGCGTCGGTGAGCAGCACCAGGGCGAGCAGGCCGGCCACCTCGCCGTCCTCGGGCAGCAGCCGGTGGACGGCACGGGTCAGGCGGATCGCCTCGCCGGCCAGGTCACGGCGCTGAAGAGCGGCGCCGGAGGTGGCCGTGTAGCCCTCGTTGAAGATCAGGTAGAGGGTGTGCAGCACGGCCGGAAGGCGGCTCTCCCAGTTCTCCGGCCGGCCGAAGCGCACGCCCCGCACCTTCTGCTTGGCCCGGCTGATCCGCTGGGCCATGGTCGCCTCGGGCACGAGGTGTGCGCGGGCGATCTCCGCGGTCGTCAGGCCGCCGACCGCGCGCAGGGTGAGCGCGATCCGGGCGGGCGGGGTCAGGTCCGGATGGCAGCACAGGAACAGCAGGCTGAGGGTGTCGTCCTCGCGGGGCGCCCGGTCCGCGCCGGACACCCGCAGGCTCAGCGCGGCCGCCCGCTCCTCCCGCGCCCGCCGCGCCTCGTCGGCGCGCAGGGCGTCCGTCAGCCGCCGCGAGGCCACCTTGATCAGCCAGCCGCGCGGGTTGTCCGGCACGCCCGCCGAGGGCCACTGTCCGGCCGCCGCGAGCAGCGCCTCCTGTACGGCGTCCTCGGCGGCGTCGAAGTGGCCGTACCGTCTGACCAGCGCGCCGAGGACCTGCGGGGCGTGGGTGCGCAGCAGGTCCTCGACGTCGGTGGCGGCCCGCACCGTGTTCAGACGTCCGCGGAGGGGCTGTCGATGGGCCGGATCACGACCGGGTAGCCGGGCGCGCCGGCCGGCTGGGGGCACTGCAGGACGCGTTCGGCGATCTCGGTGACGCGCTCCAGACTCGCGCAGTCCAGGACCCAGTAGCCGGCCAGCAGTTCCTTGGTCTCCCCGTACGGGCCGTCGGTGATCACCGGCTTGCCGTCGTCGTCCAGGCCGACCAGCCGGGTCCTGGCCGGCTCGACGAGGCCCTGCGCGTCGACCAGTTCGCCGGTCTCGGCGAGGTCGTCGGTGAGGGAGCCCATGAACGCGTACATCGCCTGGATCTCCTCCTGGCTCCAGGCCGGAGAGGTCGCGTTGCCGTTGCCGCGCATGGCCTCATAGTCCGCCTGTGTGCACTGGACCATGACCAGGTACTTCATGACTTCGCTCCTTCGGCCGGTGCCGCCCGCGGTGGGCGGCCTGCACAGGGGACGTCGGAGCCGGCCCGCGATTCTCGACACGGGTTCTCAGGATTCTTCGGAGACCGTTCTGCCGGGTTCCCCGCGGGGCGCGGGGCCCCCGGGGACGTACGCCTCGCACTCGGGGTTGCGGCAGGGGCCCGGCGCCCACACCGGGACCCAGGCGCCGAGCGTCTTGTGTCGCTTGACGACGGTCTCCACGGGCTGTCCGCAGACGGGACAGACCTGGTCCGAGCTGTCCATGTCCTCAGGGTAGGCCGGTCACCGCTTGCGCGCGTAGGTACGCACCAGGACGCCGTTGCCGAAGGAGCGCACCGACTCGAGCGTGAAGTCGGCGACGGCGAAGCCGCTGCCGAACATCGGCATGCCCGAGCCATAGATCTGCGGGTAGGTCTTGACGACCAACTCGTCGATCTCGTCGACGAGTTCTCCGGCGAGCCGGGAGCCGCCGCACAGCCAGATGCCGAGCCCGCCCTCCTCCGCCTTGAGCTCGCGGACCCTGCCGACCAGGTCCTCCGCGATGATCTCCACGTGCGGGTCGGGCGACTGGGTGAGGCTGCGGGAGGCGACGTACTCGCGCATGTGCCCGTAGGGGCTGGTGATCCCGGCGTCCAGGGCGAGCTGGTAGCTGGCCCGGCCCTGGATCACGGTGTCGAAGCGGAGGTTCTCGGCCTTCTCGATGCCCAGCGGCTCACGGGCGTGGGCCGCGATGGTCTCCGGGTACGTGGAGGTGAGGTGGGCGAGGAACTCCTCGTCGAGGAACGCGAACATCGACGAGGCGTCGCCGGCCGGGTCGCCGATGAAACCGTCGATGGAGCAGGCTATGAAGTAGGTGAGCTTGCGCAAGCCGATCTTCTTCCGTCGGGGTTCTCAGGGGGTACGGGGTTCGCGCCACATCGGCCACATGCTGGGGCCGTCGGGAAGATCGAGGGGGGCGCCGGCGGGCGTGAAGCCGAGGCGCTCGTACAGGGCGCGGCTGCGGGCGCTGCTGGCCTCCAGGTAGGCGGGGAGGTTCTCGCGGTCGCAGCGGTCGAGGACGTGCCGGAGCAGCGCGGTGCCCAGGCCCTCGCCCTGCCGGCCGGGCTCCACGCCGATCATCCACAGGTACTCGTGGGCGCGGCCCGCGGGGTGGATGTCCGCCGTCAGCCGGCCGATCAGTTCGACGCGCTCGTTGTCGGGGTCGACGGCGTTCCGCAGCTTTTTCGCGCCGTCGGCGTCGGGTTCGTGCGCTTCGGCGGGCACCGGCAGCCACAGCGCGCACGCGCTGCCGTCCTCGGAGACGTCGATGCGCCCCTCCGCGAGCACGATCCCGGTGAAGGCGGCCATCAGCCGGTGGTGCGTCGTACGGCGGTATCCGTCGCCCGGGAACACCCAGGCGCTGACCGGATCGTCCTGGAAGGCCTCGTCCAGCAGCCGGACGACCATGTCTCGGTCGCCCTCGTCCGCCGTCCGGATCGCCACACCCATGCGCCGCCCCTCCGTCTCAACCGACCTTGATCGCACGGGGGTTGAGCCTATCCGGAAGGCGGGAGAAGCACGGTGGAAAGAAGCCACGGAGGGGATGACGGGTCCCGCACACCGTGGGGATGTGCGGGACCCGCCGGCCGGAGCCCTCGGCGGCCGTACGGGGTCAGGAGCCGTACGGCCGGGCCGGTGGGCCCCGGGGTCATCGGGCGGTCCGGTCAGCCGGTGCGCCGCGTCACGAACTCCGCGAGCGCCAGCAGCCCGCCCGCCGCCTCCGGGTCGGGGACCGCGCGGGACAGTTCGTCCATCGCGCGGGCCATCCGGTCGGCGGCCTCGTCCTGCGCCCAGTCCCGCCCGCCGGCCCGTTCGACGGCCAGGGCGGTGCGCGCGACGTCCTCCTTCTCGTACGGCGCCGCGTACAGCTCGGCGAGTTCGGCGGCCGCCGGTGTGCCCGAGGTCAGGGCGGCGACCACCGGCAGGGACTTCTTGCGGGCCGCCAGGTCGGCGCCGGCCGGTTTGCCGGTGCGGTGCGGGTCGCCCCATATGCCGATGACGTCGTCGATGAGCTGGAAGGCGAGCCCGGCCTGGCGGCCGAACGCGTCCAGCGCCTCGACGTCCTCGTCCCCGGCGCCCGCGTACAGCGCGCCGAGCGCACAGGCGCACCCCAGCAGCGCGCCGGTCTTGGCCTCGGCCATGGTCAGCACCTCGTCGAGGCGGACCTCGCCGGGCCGGCGCCGCTCCAGTGCCGTGTCCGTGTGCTGTCCGGCGCACAGCTCGACCACGCAGGCCGCGAGCCGGGCCGCGGCCGCGGGGGCCGCCGGGTGCGGGTCCTGGGCGAGCAGCCCGAGGGCCAGTGCCTGCAGGGCGTCGCCGGCGAGGATGGCGTCGGCGTCGCCGAACACGGTCCACGCGGTGGGCCGGTGGCGGCGGGTGGTGTCGCGGTCCATCACGTCGTCGTGCAGCAGCGTGAAGTTGTGCACCAGTTCCACCGCGGCGGCCGCCCGTAGGGCCGCGCCGGCCGCCGCCGGTCCGCCGAGCGCGGTGGCCGCGGTGAGGACGAGCGCGGGGCGTATCGCCTTGCCGGCGTTGCCGGCCGCCGGTGTCCCGTCGGCGCGCTCCCAGCCGAAGTGGTAGAGCGCGATCCGCCGCATGGAGCCGGGCAACGAGTCGATGGCGGCGCGCAGTTCGGGGTCGACCGAGGCCCTGGTGCGCTCCAGGATCACCGTCGCCTCGTGACCGTCGGGCGCCACCGGTCCCACGGGGCAGCGGCGCACCGCCGGGTCGCTCTCTCCCGCGTCGTCGCGGCGGTGCTTGGTCTCCGCCAGGGACTCGGCGGTCATGGGCTCCCCCTCGGTCGGTCCGCGGACGGCGGCTTCTGGGCTCCGGCCGGGCGCATACGACCGAGGTCTACCCGTCCGGCCGGGCGGGGACACCGCCTCCAGATGGCCAAACGTCACCTCCACCGGCCGATCTCGACGTTCTCCAGGACGCCGAGCGCGTCCGGGACGAGGACCGCGGCCGAGTAGTAGGCCGTCACCAGGTACTTGATGACGGCCTGTTCGTTGATGCCCATGAAGCGCACGGACAGGCTCGGCTCGATCTCGTCCGGGATGCCGGCCTGTTGCAGGCCGACGACGCCCTGCTCGGCCTCGCCGGTACGCATGGCGATGATCGAGCTGGTACGGGCCTCGGTGACGGGGATCTTGTTGCACGGGTAGATCGGCACACCCCGCCAGGTGGGGATGCGGTTGCCGGCCACCTCGATGGTCTCCGGGACCAGTCCGCGCTTGTTGAACTCGCGGCCGATCGCGGAGATCGCGCGCGGGTGCGCCAGCATGAACTTGGTGCCGCGCCGCCGGCTGAGCAGCTCGTCCAGGTCGTCGGGGCTGGGCACCCCGTCGTGCGGCTGCAGCCGCTGGTCGTACTCGCAGGCGTGCAGCAGCCCGAACTCCCGGTTGTTGACCAGCTCGTGCTCCTGGCGCTCCTTCAACGCCTCCACGGTCAGCCTCAGTTGCTGCTCGGTCTGGTTCATCGGCTGGTTGTAGAGGTCGGCCACGCGCGTGTGGATGCGCAGCACGGTCTGGGCGACGCTCAGTTCGTACTCGCGGGGCCGGGCCTCGTAGTCGACGAAAGTGTGCGGGATGTCCGGCTCGCCGGAGTGGCCGGCCGCGACCTCGATCTCCTTCTCGCCGTACCTGTTGGTGCTCTGCTCGGGAATCGAGCGCAGCCGCTGCAGGTGCTCGCGCAGGGACTCGGCGCGCTCCGCGACCTGCTCGACGTCCCGGCGGGACAGGATCAGCACGGTGCAGGCGGTGGCCGCGCGGGCCGTGTACTCCCAGATGGCGTCGGGGTCCAGCAGGGCGGCCTCGCCGAGGTAGGAGCCGTCGCCGAGGACGCCGAGGACCGCGTCGTCGCCGTAGGGGCCCGTGCCGACCTTCTCGACCCTGCCGTGTGCCAGCAGGTAGACCTCGTCGGTCTGGCTGCCGAAGGAGGCGATCACCGATCCGGGCGTGTACTCCTGCTGCCGGCAGCGCTGGGCGAGCTCGGACAGCACCTCCTCGTCCTCGTACGAGCGCAGCGCGGGCAGCTCGCCCAGTTCGGCGGGGATGACCTCGACCCGGTCGCCAGTCTTCACGAACGTGATGCGGCCGTCCCCCACGGCATAGGTCAGTCGCCGGTTCACGCGGTACGTGCCGCCCTGCACGTTCACCCATGGCAGCATGCGCAGCAGCCAGCGGGAGCTGATCTCCTGCATCTGCGGCGCGGACTTGGTCGTGGTGGCCAGGTTCCGCGCGGCGGCGGTGCCGAGACTCTGCTGCGGCCTGCCCTGTTCCGTACGGACCTCTTCGCCTACCGACATATGAGAATTGCCCTCCCGGTCATGGGCGGCGGTCGAACCGCACCGCCCATCGCGATCTGCGTGGACCAGGCTTCCATCACGGAGCGTGTCGGTGCTATTACCCGAAAGAGCGGGAATGGATCACCGGACGCTTGGGCAGACACGCGGCCGGTGTACAGCCGGCCGGGAGTGCCGGGTGTCCGAAAAGCACCCCCTCGGTGCGAGCACGATGTGTAACTGACCGTGCACTGTCGGTAAAGAAGCGGCACGAGGAGGCCGCAACCGGCGGCCGTCAGCACGGCACGAAGGAGGCGGTCATGGCCTCACCCATGTCCGCGAGCAGTTTTCTGCACGCTCTCCGGGCGGAGGGCGTCACCGTCGTCGAGGTCGGCGACTGGGCCCATCACAACCGCAATCACAAGGGTCCGTGGGGCCCGGTCCACGGCGTGATGATCCACCACACGGCGTCCAGCGGCAGCGAGCGGACGGTGGAGATGTGCCGGGACGGCTACGCGGGCCTGCCCGGCCCGCTGTGCCACGGCGTGATCACCAAGGACGGCACGGTCCACCTGGTCGGCTACGGCCGCGCCAACCACGCGGGCCTCGGCGACGACGACGTGCTGCGCGCGGTGATCGCCGAGAAGGCACTGCCGCCGGACAACGAGGCCGACACGGACGGCAACCGGTACTTCTACGGCTTCGAGTGCGAGAACCTGGGCGACGGCGAGGACCCCTGGCCGCAGGCGCAGTTGGAGGCCATCGAGAAGGCGGCGGCCGCGGTGTGCCGGCATCACGGGTGGACCGAGCGGTCGGTCATCGGGCACCGGGAGTGGCAGCCGGGGAAGGTGGATCCGAAGGGGTTCACGATGACCTGGCTGAGGGAGCGGATCCGGGAGCGCCTGAAGTGACGCCCCAGGTCACAATGGTCGGGTGACCGGCCTCGACACCCTGCGCCCCCGCCTCCCCTCCCCCGTGCAGGAGTTGTCGGACCCGCGCTTCGCCCGCCACGGCGTGCGCCTCCTCCTCAAGCGCGACGACCTCATCCACCCGGACCTGGTCGGCAACAAGTGGCGCAAGCTCGCGCCGAACCTGGAGGCCGCGGCCGGCCGGACGCTGGTCACCTTCGGCGGGGCCTACTCCAACCATCTGCGGGCCACGGCCGCGGCCGGGCGCCTCCTCGGGCTGCCGACCGTCGGCGTGGTCCGCGGCCAGGAGCTCGCCGGCCGGCCCCTCAACCCGTCCCTGGCCCGGTGCGCGGCCGACGGCATGCGGTTGCACTTCGTCGACCGGTCGACGTACCGCCGCAAGACCGAGCCGGACACCCTCGCGCGCGTGCTGGGCGCGGTCGGCGTACGGGAGGCGTACGTCGTCCCGGAGGGCGGCAGCAACGCGGCGGCCGTACGCGCCTGCCGGGCACTGGGCGAGGAACTGGGCGGTCACGCCGACGTCGTCGGCGTCGCCTGCGGTACCGGTGGCACGCTGGCCGGGCTCGCCGCCGGACTGGCGCCCGGCCGGCGGGCCCTCGGCATACCGGTCCTCAAGGGCGGCTTCCTGACCGACGACATACAACGGCTCCAGGAGGAGGCGTTCGGCGGCCCGCGCGGCGGCTGGCACCTGGACGACCGTTTCCACTTCGGCGGCTACGCGCGCGTGCCCGCCGCACTCGACGCCTTCGCCGAGGACTTCGAGCAGCGTCACGCAGTGCCGGTGGAGCGGCTGTATGTCGCCAAGTTGCTGTATGGACTTGTCGCCCTGGCGGAGGAGGGGGCGTTCGCCCGCGGGACGACCGTGGCGGCCGTGGTGACGGGTCGGCCTTTCCCGTAGGTGCCACCCCGGTCGTCCCGTAGCTGCCACCCCGGTCGTGGCGACAGGGCCGCGCCTTTCTCAGTGCCCTCCGGGGCCGCGGTGACCATGCGGCCCTTTCCCGGGTCCGTTTTTGGCCCCCTGATCACCGGCGGCCCCCTTTCCCGGGCGCCGTCCGCCGACTAGGCGCCGTCCACCGCCTCCCGGTAGGCCGCCGCCTCCTCCAGGTCCAGTCGGCGCAGCAGGGTTCGCAGCATCTCGTCGTCGATGTAGCGGCCGTCGCGGAGGCGGACGAACATCGCGCGCTCGGCGCCGATCATCTCCCTCGACAGGCGGCGGTAGGTGTCGTCGACGGACTCGCCGGTGATCGGGTTGGTCTGGCCGAGGCGTTCCCAGACGGCGTTGCGGCGGCGCTCCAGGACCTGGCGGAGGCGGTCGGCGAGGGGCGGCGGGAGGCTGTTGCGCTCGTCGGTGAGGAGTTCGTCGAGGCGCTGCTCGGCGACCCGGGAGGCCTGCGCCTGGGCGTTGGCCTCCGCGAGGGTCTCGGCCTGGGCGTCGCGGCCGGGGAAGTTCAGCAGGCGGATCACCGGGGCCAGGGTCAGGCCCTGCACGACCAGGGTGCCGATGACGGTGGTGAACGTCAGGAAGAGGATGAGGTTGCGCTGCGGGAACGGTTCGCCGCCGTGCACGGTGAGCGGGATGGAGAAGGCGATGGCCAGCGAGACCACGCCCCGCATGGCGGCCCAGGAGGTGACGATCGGACCTCTCCAGGTGGGGTTGTCCTCGCGTTCCCTGATCCGGGCCGACAGCATGCGGGGCACGAAGGTCCCCGGGTAGACCCAGACGAACCGGGCCGCGACGACCACCAGGAAGAGGGCGATCGCGTACCAGGCGGCGTCCACGCCCTCGTACTCCCCGAGGCCCCTGAGCACCACCGGCAGCTGCAGTCCGATGAGCGCGAAGACGGCCGACTCCAGGACGAACGCGACCATCTTCCACACCGCCTCCTCCTGGAGACGGGTGGCGAAGTCGACCTCCCACGCGCGGTGCCCGATGTAGAGGGCGACGACCACGACCGCGAGGACACCGGAGGCGTGCACCTGCTCGGCGACGGCGTAGGCGACGAACGGGATCAGCAGGGACATGGTGTTCTGCAGCAGCGCCTCCTTCACGTGCGTGCGCAGCCAGTGGATCGGCAGCATCAGCACCAGGCCGACCACGACGCCGCCGACCGCCGCCAGCAGGAACTCGCCGATCCCGCCGATCCATGACGCGCCCTCGCCGACGGCGGCCGCGACGGCGACCCGGTAGGCGGTGATCGCGGTGGCGTCGTTCAGCAGGGACTCGCCCTGCAGGATCGTGGTGATCCGGGAGGGCAGTCCGACCCGGCGGGCGACCGCGGCCGCGGCGACCGCGTCCGTCGGCGCCACGACCGCGCCGAGCGCCAGCGCCGCGGGCAGGGGCAGGCCGGGCACGATCTGGTAGGCGGCCCAGCCGACGACGAAGGTCGCGAAGAGCACGTACCCGACCGACAGCAGGGCCACCGGCCGCATCGAGGCACGCAGATCGAGGTACGAGCTCTCGACGCCCTCCTTGTGCAGCAGCGGGGGCAGCACCAGGGGCAGCACGATCTCGGGGTCGAGGGTGTAGTCCGGCATGCCCGGGATGCCCGAGACCACCAGCCCCACGGCGACGAGCACCAGCGGCGCCGGCACCGGGGTCCGCCGGGCCGCCGCCGCGACCGCGGTACTGCCCGCCACCAGCAACAGCAGTGGCATCACGTCCATGGCCCTCGCCCGCCCTCGTTCATCGTCGTCCGCCCGCCCTCGATTTTCCGCGCGGCCGTCCCCGCGGCCGTCGTAACCTGGCAATCATGAAACAGTGCACGCACGCCGACGCGCTGCCGCACCCGGAACCCGAGCCGCTGAGCGAGACGTGTCCGGAGTGTCTGCGGGACGGCACGCACCCGGTGCAGCTTCGGCTGTGCCTCACCTGCGGCCACGTCGGCTGCTGCGACTCCTCGCCCGGCCGGCACGCCACGGAACACCACAAGGACTCCGACCACCCGATCATGCGGACGTTCGAGCCCGGGGAGAACTGGCGTTGGTGCTTCGTGGACCATGTTCTCGTGTGACCCTGGAGGGCCGGGGACGGGCAACGTTCCGGACGGTTCGACCGTCTGACGTCTGGGTACGTCAACCCGGCGCGCGTTCTTCCCAATTGGAGCCGCACACCCCTAGACACGGAGCGTGTCCACAGTTTTACTGTGAGTGACGGCAAGGGGTTGGGGTCCTGGGGACAGGAAAGTTGAGAGCGCGATAGCGTCACCGCTGAAGCACACGTCGCGTTACCCCGGGGGGCGACCCTCGGCCCTGTAAAGCTTGTACCACCATGGAGGTGAGGGTGTCCCAGATCGCAGGCGAGCCCGCGACCCAGGACTTCGTGGAAGTCCGGCTGCCGGCCGCGGGTGCCTACCTGTCGGTGCTGCGTACGGCCACGGCCGGTCTCGCGGCCCGTTTGGACTTCACCCTCGACGAGATCGAGGACCTGCGCATCGCGGTGGACGAGGCCTGCGCGATCCTGCTCCAGCAGGCCGTGCCCGGCTCGGTGCTCAGCTGCGTCTTCCGGCTCGTCGACGACTCTCTCGAGGTCACCGTCTCGGCTCCGACCACGGACGGTCACGCCCCCTCGCGGGACACCTTCGCCTGGACCGTCCTGTCCGCTCTCGCGGGCAAGGTCTCCTCCGCCGTGGACGAGGACAAAACCGTTTCGATCAGCCTCTACAAACAGCGCGGCGCGGGACCCGGGCCGGCGTGAGGACAGGGGACGGGCCGGTGCGTGACGAAGAGCGCGGCACAAGGGAGCTGCCGGCCGAGGGCACGGGCGGCTCCCGCGGCACGGGCGACGCGGTCGAGGGCATGGCGGGCATTCCCGAGCAGGCCCGGCCGCACCCGGAGGACACCTCCCTCGCGGCCGGTCTCCTGGACGACGGGCAGTGGGATCGGGAAGGGGAAGGTGTCGCGCCGGGTACGCCCGCGGACGGGCCGACGGGGGTCACCCCGGCCCGACCGGCGGCGAGGGCTCGGCGAAGGACAACGGGCGGGACGATGAGCGAGCACGAGCGAGACGACCAGCAGGACGCGCAGAGCGTGCCGCGGGCCACGCAGCACGACGCGCAGAGCGTGCCGCGGGCCACGCAGCACGACGCACAGGACCGCAGCGGGGCGCGCGCCATGTTCGTCGAACTGCGGGGACTGCAGGACGGCAGCCCGGAATACGCGGAACTGCGCAACCGGCTGGTCCGGATGCACCTGCCGCTCGTCGAGCACCTCGCGCGCCGCTTCCGCAACCGCGGCGAGCCGCTGGACGACCTCACCCAGGTCGCCACCATCGGTCTGATCAAGTCCGTCGACCGTTTCGACCCGGACCGCGGCGTGGAGTTCTCCACGTACGCGACGCCCACGGTCGTCGGCGAGATCAAGCGGCACTTCCGCGACAAGGGCTGGGCGGTCCGCGTGCCGCGCCGCCTGCAGGAGCTGCGCCTGGCGCTGACCACGGCGACCGCGGAGCTCTCCCAGCAGCACGGCCGCTCCCCCACGGTCCACGAGCTCGCCGAGAAGCTCGCCATCTCGGAGGAGGAGGTCCTGGAGGGCCTGGAGTCCGCCAACGCGTACTCCACGCTGTCCCTGGACGTCCCCGACACCGACGACGAGTCCCCGGCGGTCGCGGACACCCTCGGCGCGGAGGACGAGGCGCTGGAGGGCGTCGAGTACCGCGAGTCCCTCAAGCCGCTGCTGGAGGACCTGCCGCCCCGGGAGAAGCGGATCCTTCTGCTGCGCTTCTTCGGCAACATGACCCAGTCGCAGATCGCGCAGGAGGTCGGCATCTCGCAGATGCACGTCTCGCGCCTGCTGGCCCGCACGCTGGCCCAGCTGCGGGAGAAGCTCCTGGTGGAGGAGTAGCCCGACGGCGGCTACGGCGTCGTGGGACTACCGCTCGCCGTCCTGCGCGCGGCCCGGACCCTTGATCCCGAGGGCCTGGGTCGTCGCCGGGTTGACCAGCAGCACCAGGGCGGCGACGGCGACGACCGCCAGCGCGATCCCCGCCGGAATGGCCACGCTGTCGGCCTGCAGCAGGTTGTACGCCACCGGCAGCGCCATGATCTGCGTGATGACCGCCGGGCCCCGGCTCCAGCTCCTGCGCTTCAGCAGCCCGCGGGCGGCCAGCAGCGGCAGCAGGGCGAGGACGATCAGGGTGATGCCGCCGGTGACGGCGGAGCCGCGGTCGTCCGGGGCGCCCGCCAGACCCTCAACGAGCATCCAGACGCCGCCGACGACCAGCGCCAGCCCCTCCAGGGCGGCGAGCGCGGCCGCGTAGGCCAGGCGGCGCGGGCGGGGGCCGCTGTCTTCCTCGGTGGCGGGGGTCTGCTCAGTGGTCACCCCTGAAGGGTAGCTCCGGGGACGCGGGCCCCCGCGGCGAGGTTGAGGCCGCCGCCCGTGGTGAGCCTCACGCCCCGGCCTCTTACCTGATCCACACCTCGCCCTGTGCCCGGTACCACCCAGTAGGTACGCTGCAACCCATGCGTGCACTTCTCGTGGTCAACCCGGCAGCCACCACCACAAGCGCACGTAGGCGCGATGTACTCATCCACGCCCTCGCCAGCGAGATGAAGCTCGAAGTCGTCACCACCGAGTACCGCGGCCACGCGCGCGACCTCGGCCGGCAGGCCGCGGAGAGCGAGGACATCGACCTCGTGGTCTCCCTCGGCGGCGACGGCACGGTCAACGAGGTGGTCAACGGCCTGCTGCACGCCGGACCCAATCCGGACGGGCTCCCCCGGCTGGCCGTGGTCCCCGGCGGCTCCACCAATGTCTTCGCCCGCGCGCTGGGGCTGCCCAACGACGCCGTGGACGCGACGGGCGCGCTGCTGGACGCACTGCACGAGGGCAGCGAGCGCACGGTCGGCATGGGCCTCGCCGCCGGCACGCCGGGCACCGAGGACGAGGCGGTGCCCGCCCGCTGGTTCACCTTCTGCGCGGGGCTCGGCTTCGACGCGGGCGTGGTGGGCCGGGTGGAACAGCAGCGCGAGCAGGGCAAGAAGTCCACGCACGCCCTTTACCTGCGCCAGGTGCTACGGCAGTACCTGCAGGAGCCGAACAAGCGGCACGGCACGATCACCCTGGAGCGGCCCGGTGAAGAACCGGTGGCCGATCTGGTGCTCTCCATAATCTGCAACACCTCGCCCTGGACGTATCTGGGTAATCGTCCGGTGTACGCGGCACCTAAGGCCTCGTTCGATACCGGGCTCGACGTACTCGGTCTCAGCCGTATGTCCACGGTCGCGGTTGCCCGGTATGCCACACAGTTGCTCACTTCGTCCGCGGACCGCGGACCTCATGGCCGGCACGTGGCATCCCTGCACGACCTGGACCGGTTCACCTTGCATTCGAAGGTGCCCCTACCCCTTCAGATGGACGGCGACCACCTCGGACTGCGTACCAGCGTGACGTTCACAGGCGTACGCCGTGCACTGCGTGTGATTGTGTGAGCAGAAGGGGCTAAAGTCCTTTCACTCGAACGTTTAGGCCAGGATCCACCCCATGGAAGTACGGCTGTGACCTAGTCGACACCGAGGAATCAAAAAAAACTTTCCAGAAGGGGTTGTATCCGCCGCTGAGGTTTGCGAGTCTCTACGTGGCGATCGGGACAGCCCGCAACACCGGCATCCACAGATCACCGGAACCCCTCTTCAATTCACAGGACCCGCGCCGGGGAACTGGCGGTAGGCCCTTCACTTGTTGAGGGATTCGTGAAAGCGTTCACATTCACAAGCAACTTGCACGTAATACCAAGGAGAGGTAGCAGCCATGGACTGGCGTCACAACGCCGTTTGCCGCGAGGAAGACCCCGAGCTCTTCTTCCCCATCGGCAACACCGGTCCTGCGCTGCTGCAGATCGAGGAAGCCAAGGCCGTCTGCCGTCGCTGCCCCGTCATGGATCAGTGTCTGCAGTGGGCGCTCGAGTCCGGTCAGGACTCCGGCGTCTGGGGTGGTCTCAGCGAGGACGAGCGTCGCGCGATGAAGCGCCGTGCCGCCCGCAACCGGGCCCGTCAGGCCTCCGCCTGACCCACCCGCCCCACAAAGCCTGAGCTTGGCGGCGCGTACAGCGAGTACGCATCTCCCGCCCCCGAGCCGCAGCGCGCAGTACCCCCGATGCGCAGCACAAGCTGGCAACGAGCATTCGAGCCCCGGACCCGGGAATGGGTCCGGGGCTTCTTGCTGTGGTTCACGGAAGCGACCTCCGCGGGGCAGGTCTACTTGTTGGCCCGCACCGGCACGTCGAGGATGACCCGGGTGCCCCGGTCGGGAGCCGGGACCATGTCGAACGTACCGCCCAACTCGCCTTCCACCAGCGTCCGTACGATCTGCAGGCCGAGGTTGCCCGCGGTGTGCGGGTCGAATCCCTCGGGCAGGCCGACGCCGTCGTCCTGGACGGTGACCAGCAGGCGGGCCTCCTTCGTGGTGCCCCCGCGGACGGCCGAGACCTCGACGGTGCCGGTGTCGCCCTCGCGGAAACCGTGTTCGAGGGCGTTCTGCAGGATCTCGGTGAGCACCATGGACAGCGGGGTGGCGACCTCCGCGTCGAGGATGCCGAACCGGCCGGTACGCCGGCCGGTGACCTTGCCCGGCGAGATCTCCGCGACCATGGCCAGCACCCGGTCGGCGATCTCGTCGAACTCCACGCGCTCGTCCAGGTTCTGAGACAGCGTCTCGTGCACGATCGCGATGGAGCCGACCCGCCGCACCGCCTCCTCCAGCGCCTCGCGGCCGCGCTCGGAGTCGATGCGGCGGGCCTGGAGCCGAAGGAGGGCGGCGACCGTCTGGAGGTTGTTCTTCACCCGGTGGTGGATCTCCCGGATGGTCGCGTCCTTGGTGATCAACTCACGCTCGCGGCGGCGCAGTTCGGTGACGTCCCGGAGCAGCACGAGTGAACCGATGCGGGTGCCCTTGGGTTTGAGCGGGATCGCGCGGAACTGGATGACCCCGTCGTGGGCCTCGATCTCGAACTCGCGCGGCGCCCAGCCGCTGGCCACCTTGGACAGCGCCTCGTCCACCGGGCCGCGGGTCGGGGCGAGTTCGGCGGTGGTCCGGCCGAGGTGCTGGCCGACGAGGTCGGAGGCGAGGCCCATGCGGTGGTACGCGGACAGCGCGTTCGGCGAGGCGTACTGGACGATGCCGTCCGCGTCGAGCCGGATCAGGCCGTCACCGACGCGCGGGGCGGCGTCCATGTCCATCTGCTGGTTGGCGAAGGGGAAGGAGCCGGCCGCGATCATCTGCGCGAGGTCCGAGGCGCTCTGGAGGTAGGTCAGCTCAAGGCGGCTCGGGGTGCGCACGGTCAGCAGGTTGGTGTTGCGGGCGATGACACCGAGGACGCGCCCGTCGCGGCGGACCGGAATCGACTCGACCCGGACCGGGACCTCCTCGCGCCACTCCGGATCGCCCTCGCGCACGATCCGGCCCTCGTCCAGGGCCGCGTCCAGCATCGGGCGGCGGCCGCGCGGGACGAGGTGGCCGACCATGTCGTCCTGGTAGGAGGTGGGGCCGGTGTTGGGCCGCATCTGCGCCACGGACACGTACCGGGTGCCGTCGCTGGTGGGGACCCACAGGACGAGGTCGGCGAAGGAGAGGTCGGAGAGCAGCTGCCACTCCGAGACCAGCAGATGGAGCCACTCGAGGTCGGAGTCGTCGAGGGCGGTGTGCTGGCGGACCAGTTCGTTCATGGAGGGCACGTGTGCGAGCGTACCTGGGGGTATGTGTGGCCCAGAAACACCCGCGGGCCGCGGCGCCTGAGAGGGACCCTCAACCCTCCCGGCACCGCAGCCCGGAGCAGTATCGGCCGCGGGGTGTGCGGTCCCGGTATCGGCCGAAGGTTGAGGAGCCGGGGCAGTCAGGGCAGAGAGCTCCGGTTCCTCGGTCCGTCTTCCTGTGCGGGGAAGACGGAAGCCTGTTCGTGCTGCTGCGCACTGTTTCAATTGTGGACTAGACCACTCGGGGTGTCCATGCGTTGGAGGCTGTTCGTTGTTGGTATTTTCCCGAACGGCTCCAACTGGCCGGACGCCCTGACATCCACCACGCAGCCTAGCCTGTGTGGGTTCATGTGCGGGGCCAGACGGCCATGCAATTTCCTCAGTGGGTCTCGGTGACCTTGGCCAGGGCGCGGGGTGCGTCCGGGTCCTGGCCGCGGGCGATGGTGACCTCGTAGGCCAGCAGTTGCAGGGGGATGATCTCCAGGATCGGCTGGACCTCCTCGGCCACGCCCTCGGTGGGCAGCACGAAGCCGGCGGAGGCCTGCTCGACCTGATGGGCGGGACCGACGACGAAGAGGTCGGCGCCCCGGCCGCGCAGCCGGTCGAGCACGGGCTGGAGGGCCTCCCCGCCCTTGCCGTCCGTCACGACCGCGATCACCGGGGAGACGTTGTCGACCATGGCGAGCGGACCGTGCAGGAGGTCGGCGCCGGAGTAGGAGAGCGCCGGGATGTAGCTGGTCTCCATCAGCTTCAGGGCGGCTTCCTTGGCCGTGGGATAGCCGTAGCCGCGCGAGGTGATGACCATGCGTTCGGCGAAGCGGTAGCGGGCGGCGAGGGCACGGACCTCGTCCTGGCGGGCGAGCAGCTGCTCGGCGAGGTCGGGCAGCGGCTTGGCGGCGGCGCCGTCGCCGCCGCGCAGGCCTTCGACGAAGAGGTAGAGGGCGAGGAGGGAGGCCGTGTAGGTCTTGGTCGCGGGGAGGGCCTTCTCCGGTCCCGCCATGACGTCGACGTGGTACTCGGAGACGCCGGCCAGCGGGGAGTCGGGGTTGTTGGTGACGGCGAGGGTGATCGCGCCGGCCTCACGGGCGGCCCTGGTCGAGGCGACCAGGTCCGGGGAGCCGCCGGACTGGCTGACGGTGACGACGAGGACGTCGGTGAGGTCCGGCCGGGCGCCGTAGGCCGTGGTGGTGGACATCGAGGTGAGGCCGCAGGGCAGGCCGAGGCGGATCTCGAGGAGGTACTTGGCGTAGAGCGCGGCGTTGTCGGAGGTGCCACGGGCGGTCAGCAGGACGAAGCGGGGCCGGCGGGCGGCGATCGCCCGGGCCACCTGCGTGATGGCGGGGGCTCCCTCGTCCAGGAGGCGGCGCAGCACGGCCGGCTGCTCGGCCATCTCCCGGGCCATGGTCCGGCCCGGGACGTCGGTCCGGGGCTCCGGTGTCGTGGCGGTCATGGTCGTTCCTCCTGGCTCGGTCCGCGGGGCAGCACCCATTCCACTCCCCCGGGGCGAATGATGCCCGCCCGCGGGGTGGAACCGGGAGGCGTCGGTTCCCCTGGGCCCCAGGGGTCACCTCTGTTAGATTGGTCTAAACCACCTGACCCTTCCAGGTACCGGTTGAGTCCCCCTCTTTCAGATCGGCAGGCCCAGCGTGGAAGTTGTCATCGTCCCGGACGCCAAGGCGGGCGGCGAGATCGTCGCCGAGGCCATGGCGCGGCTTCTGCGGCGCAAGCCGGACGCGCTGCTCGGCGTGGCCACCGGCTCGACCCCGCTGCCCGTCTATCAGGCGCTGGCCGCCAAGGTGGCCGCCGGGGCCGTGGACACCTCGCGGGCCCGGGTGGCGCAGCTCGACGAGTACGTGGGGCTGCCGGCCGACCATCCCGAGTCGTACCGGTCCGTGCTGCGGCGCGAGGTGCTGGAGCCGCTGGGCATCGCGGTGGACGCGTTCATGGGACCCGACGGGACGGCCGAGGACGTTCTGGGCGCCTGCGAGGCGTACGACACGGCGCTGGCCGAGGCGGGCGGCGTGGATCTGCAGCTGCTCGGGATCGGTACGGACGGGCACATCGGCTTCAACGAACCGTGTTCCTCGCTCGCCTCCCGGACGCGCATCAAGACGCTGACCGAGCAGACGCGGATCGACAACGCGCGGTTCTTCGAGGGTGACATCGAGCAGGTGCCGCACCACGTCATCACCCAGGGCATCGGGACGATCCTCGACGCCCGGCACGTCGTGCTCCTCGCCACGGGCGAGGGCAAGGCCGACGCGGTCGCCGCGAGTGTGGAGGGGCCGCTGGCATCGGTGTGCCCGGCGTCGGCACTGCAGCTGCACCCGCATGCGACGGTCGTGGTCGACGAGGACGCCGCGTCCAAGTTGAAGCTGGCGCACTATTTCCGGCACACGTACGTCAACAAGCCTGACTGGCAGGGGATTTGATTCAGCGGTTTCGTCTGCCGGGTGGCCGTGGTTTTCGGGCTGCGGGAGGCGGGGGTTGCTCGCGCAGTTTCCCGCGCCCCTTGGGGCGCGGCAAAGGCGCCGGTTCTCTTTCGAGGGACCGGCGCCTTCGGCGTCGTAACGGCTAGGCGCCTGCGATGATCTCCGCTGCCGCTCGGCCGCAGACTCTGGCCGCGCCGTGGGTGGCGATGTGCAGGGCGCCGCGCGGGGGTGCCTGGGGCAGGCCCATCTCGATCACGACCGTGTCGGGGCGGGACCTCAGGATCGAGTCCAGGGCCGCGGCCATCCAGGGGTGGCGGTGTTCGTCGCGGACCACGGCGACGATACGGCGGGGGCCCGCGGCGGCCAGTGTGGCCAGGCCCGCGTCCTCGCCGGAGAACGTGCCCGTCTCCGTGCCCGGCAGGAGGTGGAACAGCTCCGCCGCCACCCCCCAGGGGGTCTCGTCGCCGACCGCGATGTTGGCCACCGGGGTGAGGGCGGCGACGTAGGGCGGGTCGGTGAGCGGGGTGAAGGTGTCCGCGCCGGTCAGGCGCAGCGCCCGGCGGGCCGCGCGCAGGCCCACCTCGGTGTCGGGGCCGGGCTGCGGCCGGGCCTCCTTCGTGGTGGCCGTCCAGCGCGCCAGGGACCTGACCCGGTCGGCCGCCTCCGCCAGGCGGGCCTCGGGGAGTTCGCCGGAGCGGACCGCCGAGACCAGGGCGTCCCGCAGGCGCCGTACCGTCTCGTCGTCGGCGAGGCCGCCGCCCACGCAGATCGCGTCGGCGCCGGCGGCGATCGCGAGGACGCTGCCGCGTTCGATGCCGTAGGTGTCTGCGATCGCCCGCATCTCCATGCCGTCGGTGACGATCAGGCCGTCGTAGCCGAGTTCGCGGCGCAGGAGATCCGTGAGGATGCGGTGGGAGAGGGTCGCCGGGCGGCCCGGGTCCAGGGCGGGGACCAGGATGTGGGCGCTCATGACGGCGCGGGTGCCGGCGGCGATCGCCGCGCGGAAGGGGGCCAGTTCGCGTTCGGACAGGACCTCGGCGGGCACGTCGATGCGCGGGAGCGCGTGGTGGGAGTCGACGGCCGTGTCGCCGTGGCCCGGGAAGTGCTTGGTGCAGGCCGCCACTCCGGCCGACTGCAGGCCGGCGACGTAGGCGGCGGTGTGGCGGGCGACCAGGCTCGGCTCGGCACCGAAGGAGCGGACGCCGATCACCGGGTTGGCGGCGTTGGAGTTGACGTCGGCGGACGGGGCCCAGTTGAGGTTGACGCCGCAGGCGGCGAGGCGGCGGCCCAGTTCGGCGGCCACGTCGCGCGTGAGGTCGACGTCGTCCACCGCACCCAGGGCGTGGTTGCCGGGGAAGGACGACCCGGTCCGCACCTCCAGCCGGGTCACGTCGCCGCCCTCCTCGTCGATGGCGACGAGGACGTCGTCCCGCTCGGCCCGCAACTGGGCGGTCAGCACCGACAGTTGCTCGGCGGAGGCGATGTTGCGGCCGAACAGACCGACGGAGGCGAGGCCCTCCCCGAGGCGCCGCAGCAGCCAGTCGGGGGCCGTGGTGCCGGTGAAACCGGGTTGAAGGACCGTCAGGGCGTCGCGCGTCAGGGTGTCTGTGCCGCTGGCGAATGTCGTCATCGGGGGGCGTTATCCCTTCACTGCGCCCGCGGTCAGGCCCGCGGCCATCTTGCGCTGGACGAGGAGGAACAGCACGACGATCGGCACGGCCATCATCGTGGCTCCGGCCATCATCGGGGCGTATTCGGTGCCGTGCTTGGTGGTGAAGTTGCCGAGCCACACGGTCGCCGTCTGGTGCTCCTGGCTGAGCAGCATCAGGGCGTAGAGGTACTCGTTCCAGGCCTGGATGAAGCCGTAGACCGAGGTGGCGACCATGCCGGGGGCGAGGAGCGGGAAGACCACGCGGACGAAGGCGGCGGTGCGGGAGCAGCCGTCGACCATGGCCGCCTCCTCCAGTTCCCGGGGGATGTTGACGATGAAGCCGCGCAGCGTCCACACCGTGAAGGGGAGGATGAAGGTCAGGTAAGTGATGATCAGTCCGGTGAGCTTGTCGTACTGATGCAGGTCGTTCAGGAGCAGGAAGACCGGGATGATCATGGCGACCAGCGGGACCATCTGGACGGCGAGGATGCCGACGATGACGATCTTGCGGCCGCGGAAGGCGAACCGGGAGATGGCGAGCGCGGCCAGCATGCCGACGACGATGCCGATCGCCACCACGGACAGGGAGACGAGCAGGCTGCGGCCGACCGGGCCCCAGAAGTCCGCGATGTCCAGTGCCCGGCTGAAGTTGGAGAGCGTGAAGCCGGTGGGGAACAGGCTCGGATCGGGGTCGATGGTGTCCTTGGCCGGCTTGATCGCCGTGTTGAGCATCCAGTAGACGGGGAAGCCGGCGGTGACGAAGACCAGCAGACCGAGGAGGTTCCAGCCGGCCCTGGACCTGCGGGGCCGCCGCCCCGTAGCGATCGTGCCACTCATTCGACCTCTCCGATCTTCAGCATCTGGCGCATGTACACCGCGACCACGCCGAGCAGCAGCACCACGGTGATCAGGGCGATCGCCGAGCCCTGCGCGTAGTCGTTGACCACGAAGGCCCGGTCGTAGGAGTAGGTGGTCAGCAGCTGGAACTCCTGCTCGGGATGGCCGTTGCGCATCACGAAGACCTGGGGGAAGACGCCCATGTCCCAGATGACCGACAGGGTCGTGAGCATCACGATGATCGGCTTGAGGATGGGCAGGGTGACGTACCGGAAGACGCCCCAGGAACCCGCGCCGTCGAGGCGGGCGGCCTCCTCCAGTTCGGCCGGGACCTGGGTGAGGCCGGCGCTGAGGGTGATGACGACGAACGGGACCGCTCCCCACACCACCAGCAGCATGATCACGGCGAGCCCCTGCGGGCCGCTGGCGAACCAGTTGTGCCCGATCAGGTCCATGCCGGGGAGCTTGCTCAGCAGCGCGTTGAGGATGCCGTAGTCGGCGTCGAACAGCCACTTGAAGACCGTGGTGGCGACGATGATCGGCATGCCCCAGCTGGCCACCAGCGCGATGTTGACCAGCGTCTTCACCCAGCCGGAAACCCGCTGCAGGAGCAGGGCGATCAACATGCCCAGCACCATCGTGAACACGACCGAGCCGGCCGCGAAGACGATCGTGCGCAGCACGACCTGCCAGAACTCGCCGTCGCTCAGCACCCCGCTGAAGTTGTGGAACCCGACCCAGTCGGCCGGCTGGAAGCCCCACAGCTGGGACTGGCCGAACTTCTGGAAGGACAGGGTGACCAGGCGGACCAGCGGATAGCCGAGGACCAGCGCCAGGATCAGCAGACAGGGCGCGAGCAGCAGCCAGGGCGTGGTCGTGCCGCCCGAAGTCCCGCCTCTGCGGGGGGTTTTGGCGACCGGCGGTGGTGGCGGCGCCTGCCGCGGCGGCGGCACCTTGGCAGGGGTGGTGGTGTCTGCGGCACTCATCGCGCGCTCCTCAGCGGTCCCTCAGGTCGTACGGACAGCGGGGTTCCGCCGAGACGGAACCCCGCTTGCAGGTCACTTGGTGTTGATGACCTTGTCGATCGCGGTGTCCGCATCCTTCGCGGCGGCCTCGACCGACTTCTTGCCGGTGCCGATGCTCTGCAGCATCGTCTGCAGGACCTGGGCCTTCTCGACCTGACCCCAGCCGGGCGCCATCGGGACGAACCAGTTGGACTCGGCCGCGGTGGCCGGGACCGCCGTCGCGGGGTCGTTCTTGAGTGTCGCGAGGTCGGTCTTGTTGTTGGGCAGGTTGCCCTTGGCCATCAGGCCCTTCTGGCCGGAGGGGCCGGTGAAGGCGTTGATCCACTCGGCGGCGACGCCCTGCGCCTTGGACTTGACCGGGATGGCGAGGTCCGAACCGCCCAGGAAGACGGGCATGTTCTTGCCGGACGGACCGGGCATCACGAAGTTCTCGAGGTTGTCCTTGAGCTTGCCGGTCTTGTCGTTCTTCGGGTCGGCGGAGGTCGCGCCCTCCCACGCCGCGCCGAAGATCATGCCCGACTTGCCCTGGCCGTAGACGATGTAACGGTCGGACTCGTCCTTGGTCTTGTCGCCGTGCATGTACTTGTCGACGACGTTCTTGAACTCGGTCAGGCCCTTGATCGACTCGGGCGAGGAGAGGTTGGCCTTCCACTGGCCGCCCTCCTCCTTGGCTATGGAGCCGCCGGCGTCGTAGACGAAGGACATGGCCGCGTACCAGTCACGGGTGGGCTGGTACCAGGCGGAGAACTTGTTCCCCTCCTTCTTCTGCACCTTGTCGAGGGCGGCGGTCAGTTCGGCGTACGTCTTCGGCGCGGACTTCACGCCGACCGAGGCGAAGAGGTCCTTGCGCCAGTTGGCGACGCGGCCGCCGGCGTAGTACGGCACACCGTAGGTCTTGCCCTCGTACGTCACCGAGGCCTTGAGGCCGTCGAGCCAGGCGGAGGAGCCCGCGAACTTCGACGCGTCCACAGGGGCGAAGGCGCCCTTGACCATGTAGCCGAGCATCTCGGTGTTGCCCATCTCGACCACGTCCGGCGCCTTGTCGGTGGCGAGGACCGCGTCGAGCTTGGTGTTCTTGTCCGGCCAGCCGTAGTACTCGTGCTTGATCTTGATGCCGGGGTGCTTCTTCTGCACGGCCGCGTCGGCCGCCTTCACCAGGTTCGGCCAGTTGTTCTGGGCATCGACGGTGAGCCAGACCGTCAGCTCCTTGGCGTCGGTGCCGGACGTCGAGCTCTTGTCGTCGCCGCCCCCACACGCAGCGACCGAGACCATCATGCCCGCGATACCGATCGCGGCTGCCAGCTTGCGCTTCACGCCACCCTCCTCAGGGATGCCCACACCTCCCCGCCCATGCGCCGGGACCTGAACCAATGGTGTAGACCAGTACCGGGAGCTTGGACCAGACCAGGAAGCCTGTCAAGGGTGCTCGAAACCGCCCTGACCAGCCGTTATGCGACCTACATATGCAGGAACCTTTAAGTAAGAAGCCAGCGAAAACAGCGTCGGCGGAGTAATCTCGTCCGCTAGACCACTTGGCCCTGTGGACTAGACCAACAAGGACGGCGACGGTATACAGAAGGGATCACGAAGTGACCCGCATCCGTCAGCCGGGAAGGCAGAGCATGAGCAGCGACGTCAGCAGTGCGGAGACCGACGGCGGGGCAGGCGTCCGCACCGCGCGCGTGCCCAAGTACTACCGCCTCAAGAAGCACCTGCTCGACATGACGGAGACGCAGTCGCCCGGCACCCCGGTACCGCCCGAGCGCACCCTCGCCGCCGAGTTCGACACCTCCCGCACGACCGTGCGCCAGGCGCTGCAGGAGCTGGTGGTCGAGGGCCGCCTGGAGCGCATCCAGGGCAAGGGCACGTTCGTCGCCAAGCCGAAGGTCTCCCAGGCCCTCCAGCTCACCTCGTACACCGAGGACATGCGGGCCCAGGGCCTGGAGCCGACCTCGCAGCTGCTGGACCTCGGGTACATCACCGCCGACGACCGCCTCGCCGAGCTGCTCGACATCACCGCCGGCGGCCGGGTGCTGCGCATCGAGCGGCTGCGCATGGCCAACGGCGAGCCGATGGCCATCGAGACCACCCACCTCAGCGCCAAGCGCTTCCCCGCCCTGCGCAGGTCGCTCGTCAAGTACACGTCCCTGTACACGGCGTTGGCCGAGGTCTACGACGTCCATCTCGCCGAGGCCGAGGAGACCATCGAGACCTCGCTGGCCACCCCGCGCGAGGCGGGCCTGCTCGGCACCGACGTCGGCCTGCCGATGCTGATGCTCTCCCGGCACTCCTACGACAAGGACGGTGAACCGGTGGAGTGGGTGCGCTCGGTGTACCGGGGCGACCGGTACAAGTTCGTGGCGAGGCTGAAGAGGCCGATGGAGTAGTGCACGTGGTGTAGCGCAACCGCGGCCGCTGTTCTACGGTCCTCCCGACTCCGTATGGACGGGAGGACCGCCTCGTGCGTACCGCGAACGTCCGAACCATCGTCGTCTGGACCCTCGTTGCGCTGGTCGGCGCTGCGGGCTGGTCCGTCCTCGCGCTCGCCCGGGGCGAGAACGTCTCCGCCGCCTGGATGGTCGCGGCCGCCCTGGGCAGTTACGCGATCGGCTACCGCTTCTACGCGAAGTTCATCGCGCACCGGGTCCTGAAGGTCGACGGCACCCGGGCGACCCCGGCCGAACGCCTCGACAACGGCATCGACTTCCACCCCACCGACCGCCGGGTCCTGCTCGGCCACCACTTCGCCGCGATCGCGGGCGCCGGTCCGCTGGTCGGGCCCGTTCTGGCCGCGCAGATGGGATATCTGCCCGGCACCGTCTGGATCATCACGGGGGTGATCTTCGCCGGGGCGGTGCAGGACATGGTGGTGCTGTTCTTCTCCACCCGCCGGGACGGCCGTTCGCTGGGCCAGATGGCCCGCGAGGAGATCGGCCCCTTCGGCGGCGCGGCGGCCCTGATCGCCGCCTTCGCCATCATGATCATCCTGCTGGGCGTGCTGGCCCTGGTCGTCGTCAACGCCCTCGCCGCCTCGCCGTGGGGCACCTTCTCCATCGCGATGACCATCCCCATCGCCCTGCTGATGGGCTTCTATCTGCGCGTCCTGCGGCCCGGCCGGGTCGCCGAGGTCTCGCTCATCGGCGTCGCGCTGCTGCTGCTCGCGCTCGTCGCCGGCCGCTGGGTCGCGGAGTCGTCGTGGGCGGACACCTTCACGCTCGCGCCCTCGACGCTGGTGATCTGGCTGGTGGCGTACGGCTTCATCGCCTCGATCCTGCCGGTCTGGATGCTGCTGGCGCCCCGCGACTACCTCTCCACCTTCATGAAGATCGGCACGATCGCGCTGCTCGCTCTGGGCGTGGTGATCGCCCTGCCGACGCTGAAGATGGACGCGGTGACCGGCTTCGCCACCCGCGGCGACGGCCCGGTCTTCGCCGGCTCCCTCTTCCCGTTCGTGTTCATCACGATCGCCTGCGGCGCCTTGTCGGGGTTCCACTCGCTCATCTCGTCCGGCACGACGCCGAAGATGATCCAGAAGGAGACGCAGGTCCGCATGATCGGCTACGGCTCCATGCTGATGGAGTCGTCGGTGGCGGTCATGGCGCTGGTCGCGGCGAGCATCATCGACCCGGGGCTGTACTTCGCGATGAACGCGCCGGCCGGCGCCATCGGCACGACGGTGCAGAACGCCTCGCAGGTGGTGAGCGGCTGGGGCTACCACATCACCCCCGCCGACCTCGCGCAGGCCGCGAAGAGCGTCCAGGAGTCGTCCCTGCTCTCCCGCACCGGGGGTGCGCCCACCCTCGCCGTCGGCGTCTCGGAGATCTTCTCCAAGGTCACCGGCGGAAGCCTGCGGGCCTTCTGGTACCACTTCGCGATCATGTTCGAGGCACTGTTCATCCTGACCGCGCTGGACGCCGGCACCCGGGTGGGCCGGTTCATGCTGCAGGACATGCTGGGCAATGTCGTGCGGCCGTTCAGGAACATCGGCTGGAAGCCCGGACTGGTCCTCACCAGCGGCGTCGTGTGCGCGCTGTGGGGCTACTTCCTCTGGGTAGGCGTCCACGAGCCGCTCGGCGGGATCAACCAGCTCTTCCCGATCTTCGGCATCTCCAATCAGTTGCTGGCCGCCGTCGCCCTGGCCGTGTGCACCACGCTGCTGGTGAAGTCCGGCCGGCTGAAGTGGGCGTGGATCACGGCCGTCCCGCTCGCCTGGGACGCCACGGTCACGCTGACCGCCAGCTGGCAGAAGGTGTTCTCCTCCGACCCCAAGGTCGGCTTCTTCGAGCAGCGTTCCGTCTTCCAGGACGCGATCGACGCGGGGAAGGTGCTGCCGCCCGCCAAGAACATGGACGACATGCACACCGTGGTCGTCAACTCCACGGTGGACGGCGTCCTGTCGGCGGTGCTCGCCGTGCTGATCGTCGTCGTGATCGCGGACGCGCTGCGCGTGTGCGTACGGCACGTCCGCAGGCCCGCGCTGTCCACGCTCAGCGAGTCGCCGTACGTGGAGTCGAGGATCAGTGCGCCGGCGGGCCTGATCCCGACCCGCGCGGAGCGGGAGGAGGAGCGCCGTGCGGTCGTCGGCACTGCTGCGCCGGGCGATTAGGGGTGTGCGCTGGTACGTGCGGGAGCTGACCGACGAGTCCGCGTACGAGCGGTACGTGGCGCACGTACGCGGAACGCACCCGAACGCGGCGGTGCCCTCCCGGCGCGAGTTCGAGCGCATGCGGACCGACCGTCAGGAGGAAGATCCACGACAGGGCTTCCGCTGCTGCTGACACCGATGTCGGGCCTTCACGGAATCGACATACCGATATGCGGACGAGGTCTTCCGCTCTCGCGACGGCGTGACCTAGATTGCCTGCGCATTACCGACGTGATCACAGGTGATCGTGAGGGGACGGAGCCGCCGTATGTCCGAAGTGCCCGAAGTGAGACCTCCGGTGGTGACCCCGGTCCGGGTGGTCATCGCCGTATGCCTGATCGCGCCGTTCGTGGCGATGCTCTGGGTCGGTTCCTACGCCAAGACGGACCCGGCGTTCATCGGCATCCCGTTCTTCTACTGGTACCAGATGCTGTGGGTGCTGATCTCCACCGCGCTGACCATGACCGCGTACAAGCTGTGGCAGCGTGACCAGCGCGCCCGTGCCGCGCAGAAGGGCGGTGCGTCGAAGTGAAGGACGGTGTGAACGGCGTCGCGCTCGGCGTCTTCGTCTTCTTCTTCGTGGCCGTCACGGTCATGGGCTTCCTGGCCGCGCGCTGGCGCCGGGCCGAGACCGAGCACTCGCTGGACGAGTGGGGTCTGGGCGGCCGGTCGTTCGGCACCTGGATCACCTGGTTCCTGCTCGGCGGCGACCTGTACACGGCGTACACCTTCGTCGCCGTGCCGGCGGCGATCTACGCGGCGGGCGCGGCCGGGTTCTTCGCGGTGCCGTACACGATCCTCGTCTACCCGCTGATCTTCACCTTCCTGCCCCGCCTGTGGTCGGTCTCGCACCGCCACGGGTACGTCACCACCTCGGACTTCGTGCGCGGACGGTTCGGCTCGAAGGGCCTGTCGCTGGCCGTCGCGCTGACCGGCATCCTCGCGACGATGCCGTACATCGCGCTCCAACTGGTCGGCATCCAGGCGGTGCTGGACGTGATGGGCGTCGGCGGCGGCGAGAACACCAACTGGTTCGTCAAGGACCTGCCCCTGCTGATCGCCTTCGGCGTGCTGGCCGCGTACACCTACTCGTCCGGTCTGCGGGCCCCCGCCCTGATCGCGTTCGTGAAGGACACGCTGATCTACATCGTCATCGCGGTGGCGATCATCTACATCCCGATCAAGCTGGGCGGATTCGACGACATCTTCGCCAAGGCCGGCCAGGCGTTCAGCCAGACCAACCCGGTCACGGGCAAGCCGCGCGGCGCGCTGGCCCCTGCGGAGGCGACCCAGTGGACGTACGCCACCCTGGCGCTCGGCTCCGCGCTCGCCCTGTTCATGTATCCGCACTCGATCACCGCGACGCTCTCCTCCAGGAGCCGTGACGTCATCCGCCGCAACACCACGATCCTGCCGCTGTACTCGCTGATGCTGGGTCTGCTGGCGCTGCTGGGCTTCATGGCGATCGCGGCCGGGGTCAAGGTCACCAACGGCCAGTTGGCGATCCCGCAGCTCTTCGAGGACATGTTCCCGAGCTGGTTCGCGGGCGTGGCCTTCGCGGCGATCGGCATCGGCGCGCTCGTGCCGGCGGCCATCATGTCCATCGCGGCCGCGAACCTGTTCACCCGCAACATCTACAAGGACTTCATCAGGCCGGACGCGACGCCCGCGCAGGAGACCAAGGTCTCCAAGCTGGTGTCCCTGCTGGTGAAGGTGGGCGCGCTGGTCTTCGTGCTGACCATGGACAAGACAGTCGCCATCAACTTCCAGCTGCTGGGCGGCATCTGGATCCTGCAGACCTTCCCGTCCCTGGTCGGCGGCCTGTTCACGCGCTGGTTCCACCGCTGGGCACTGCTCGCCGGCTGGGCGGTCGGCATGGTCTACGGCACCCTCGCCGCGTACGGCGTCGCCTCGCCGACCAACCCTTCGCAGAAGCACTTCGGCGGCTCCAACGCGGAGATCCCGGGCATCGGCGAGATGGGCTACATCGGTCTGACGGCGTTCGTGCTCAACGCGGTCGTCGCGGTGGTGCTGACCTTCGCCCTGAAGGCCTTCAACGCGCCGGACGGCATCGACGAGACCAGGCCGGAGGACTACACGGCGGACGCGGGCGACCCGGGCGTCCAGGTGGAGCTGCCGCCGGCCACGGCGGGGACCTCGCACTAGCCCCCACCCGGTTCCTGCGATCGGCGGGCCGTCGGGGAAATCCGGCGGCCCGTCGTCGTACCCGTCCGGCAGACTCGGGCCCATGGACATCGTGATCAGGCCGGTGGAACCCGGCGAGTACGACGCCCTCGGCGAGATCACCGCCCGGGCCTACCTTCAGGACGGCCTGCTGGCCTTCGGCGAGAGCGACTGGTACCTGGAGGAGTTGCGCGACGTCGCCAAGCGGGCGTCGGCCGCCGACGTCCTGGTGGCCGTCCGCGACGGCAGCCTCCTCGGCGGCGTCACCTTCGTCCCGGCCGGCGGCCCGATGGCCGACCTCGCCCGGCCCGGAGAGGCCGAGATCCGCATGCTGGCCGTGGACGGCGCGGCCCGCGGCCGGGGCGCCGGCGAGGCCCTGGTCCGGGCCTGCGTCGACCGCGCGCGAGCCTCGGAGTGCACCGGCGTGGTGCTGTCCACCCAGCAGACGATGCACGCCGCGCACCGCATCTACGAACGCCTCGGCTTCCTCCGCGCGCCCGGCCGCGACTGGAATCCGATCCCCGGTGACGCGTTCACGCTCCTCAGCTACGAGTTGACGCTCTGACACGCTCCGAAGTCGGGGCGACACAACATATGGGGGCGCTGTTCCCGCCCGGCACAAGATGTATGCTCATGCTCGCTGTCGCCGCAGGGGAATCCGGTGCGAATCCGGAACTGTCCCGCAACGGTGTACCCATGCGTGTTCGTCCACGTATGGGCGTCAGTCCGAGGACCTGCCGACAGTGCGCCCGGCCGCCGTGGCCCGGGTGCCATGACGTCCGGGCCTCGTGGAATGGGCCGGTGGACGCGACGCCCCGCGCGCTCGTGAGCTGCCCCCTGCCCGCAAGGCCCCGTGCCGAGCGAGGGAGAGCCCCACGTGACCATCGCGCCAGCCGATCCGGTCTCAGCAGCGCCGGAGACCGGCGGTACCGAAGCCGCACTGCTGCGGACCCTGACCGAGCTCACCGCGGACCTTCCCGACGCCGACCCCGGCCGGGTCGCCGCCGCGGCGCTGCGCGGCCGGTCGGCGCACGCCAACGAGGCGGAGCTGCGCGAGCTGGCCACCGAGGCGGCGGCCGGCCTGATCTCCGAGGACCCCGCCTACAGCAGGCTGGCCGCCCGGCTGCTCACCATCGGCATCGCCGCCGAGGCCGCCTCGCAGGGCGTCACCTCGTTCACCGAGTCCGTCGCCGTCGGGCACCGCGAGGGCCTCATCTCCGACCGCACGGCCGAGTTCGTGCGCGTCCACGCCGACCGCCTCGACGCGCTGATCGACCGGCGTGCGGACGACCGGTTCGGCTACTTCGGCCTGCGCACCCTGCACAGCCGCTACCTGCTGCGGCACCCGATCACCCGCAACGTCATCGAGACGCCGCAGCACTTCATGCTTCGGGTGGCCGCGGGCCTCGCCGAGGACGACAGCCACCGCGCCCTCGACGAAGTCGCCGCCCTGTACGGCCTGATGAGCCGCCTGGACTACCTGCCCTCCTCCCCCACCCTCTTCAACTCCGGCACCCGTCACCCTCAGATGTCGTCCTGCTACCTCCTCGACTCCCCCAAGGACGAGCTGGACTCCATCTACGAGCGCTACCTCCAGGTCGCCCGCCTCTCCAAGCACGCCGGCGGCATCGGCATCGCCTACTCCCGCATCCGCGGCCGGGGTTCGCTGATCCGCGGCACCAACGGGCACTCCAACGGCATCGTCCCGTTCCTGAAGACCCTCGACGCCTCGGTCGCCGCGGTGAACCAGGGCGGCCGGCGCAAGGGTGCCGCCGCGGTGTACCTGGAGACCTGGCACTCCGACGTCGAGGAGTTCCTGGAGCTGCGCGACAACACCGGCGAGGACGCCCGCCGTACGCACAACCTGAACCTCGCGCACTGGATCCCGGACGAGTTCATGCGCCGGGTCGAGGCCGACGAGCGGTGGAGCCTGTTCTCCCCCGCCGACGTGCCGGAGTTGGTGGACCTGTGGGGCGCGGAGTTCGACGCCGCCTACCGCAGGGCCGAGGCGGCCGGGCTGGCACGCCGGACCCTGCCCGCCCGCGAGCTCTACGGCCGCATGATGCGCACCCTCGCGCAGACCGGCAACGGCTGGATGACCTTCAAGGACGCGGCCAACCGCACCGCCAACCAGACCGCCGAGCCGGGCCACGTCGTCCACTCCTCCAACCTCTGCACGGAGATCCTGGAGGTCACGGACGACGGGGAGACGGCGGTGTGCAACCTGGGTTCGGTGAACCTGGGGGCGTTCGTCCGCGACGGCGACATGGACTGGGAGCGGCTGGACGAGACGGTCCGCACGGCCGTCACCTTCCTGGACCGCGTGGTCGACATCAACTTCTACCCGACCGAGCAGGCGGGCCGTTCGAACGCCCGCTGGCGCCCGGTGGGCCTGGGCGCGATGGGTCTGCAGGACGTCTTCTTCAAGCTGCGCCTGCCCTTCGGCTCGCCCGAGGCCAGGCGGCTGTCGACCCGTATCGCCGAGAGGATCATGCTCGCCGCGTACGAGGCGTCCGCGGACCTCGCCGAGCGGAGCGGGCCGCTGCCGGCCTGGGAGAGGACCCGCACCGCCCGCGGTGTCCTGCACCCCGACCACTACGACGTGGAGCGGGCCTGGCCCGAGCGCTGGGCCGCCCTCCGCGAGCGCGTCGCCGCGGTCGGCCTGCGCAACGCCCTGCTCCTCGCCATCGCCCCGACCGCCACCATCGCGTCGATCGCCGGCGTCTACGAGTGCATCGAGCCGCAGGTGTCGAACCTGTTCAAGCGCGAGACGCTGTCCGGCGAGTTCCTCCAGGTCAACTCGTACCTGGTGCGGGATCTGAAGGAGCTGGGCGTCTGGGACGCCCGGACCCGCGAGGCGCTGCGCGAGGCGAACGGCTCGGTGCAGGACTTCGCCTGGATCCCGGACGAGATGAGGGCGCTGTACCGCACCGCCTGGGAGATCCCGCAGCGCGGCCTGATCGACATGGCGGCCGACCGCACTCCCTACCTGGACCAGTCGCAGTCCCTGAACCTGTTCCTGGAGACGCCGACCATCGGCAAACTCTCCTCGATGTACGCGTACGCCTGGAAGAAGGGCCTGAAGACGACGTACTACCTGCGCTCGCGCCCGGCGACGAGGATCGCCCGCGCCGCGCAGGCCGCTGTCCCCGTCCAGCAGGTGACCTCCCAAGAGGCCGTCGCCTGCTCCCTGGAAAACCCCGAGTCCTGCGAGGCCTGCCAGTAATGACCACCCGTAACGCCCATCTCCTCGACCCGGGCTTCGAGCTGACGCTGCGCCCCATGCGCTACCCGGACTTCTACGAGCGCTACCGGGACGCCATCAAGAACACCTGGACCGTCGAGGAGGTCGACCTCCACTCCGACGTGGCCGACCTGGCGAAGCTGACGCCCGCCGAGCAGCACCTGATCGGGCGCCTGGTGGCGTTCTTCGCGACGGGCGACTCGATCGTGGCGAACAACCTCGTGCTGACCCTGTACAAGCACATCAACTCCCCGGAGGCGCGGCTGTACCTGTCGCGCCAGCTGTTCGAGGAAGCGGTCCACGTCCAGTTCTACCTGACCCTTCTGGACACCTACCTGCCCGACCCGGAGGACCGCGCGGCGGCCTTCGCGGCGGTGGAGAACATCCCCTCCATCCGTGAGAAGGCGGATTTCTGCTTCACGTGGATGGACTCGGTCGACAAGCTGGACCGCCTGGAGTCCAAGGCCGACCGCCGCCGCTTCCTGCTGAACCTGATCTGCTTCGCCGCCTGCATCGAGGGCCTGTTCTTCTACGGCGCCTTCGCGTACGTGTACTGGTTCCGCAGCCGGGGCCTGCTGCACGGGCTGGCCACCGGCACCAACTGGGTGTTCCGCGACGAGACCATGCACATGTCCTTCGCCTTCGACGTGGTCGACACCGTCCGCAAGGAGGAGCCGGACCTCTTCGACGACGAACTCCAGCAGCAGGTCACGGACATGCTGCGGGAGGCCGTCGAGGCCGAGTTGCAGTTCGCCCGCGACCTGTGCGGCGACGGGCTGCCCGGGATGAACACCGAGTCCATGCGCCAGTACCTGGAGTGCGTCGCCGACCAGCGCCTGGTCCGCCTCGGCTTCGCCCCGGTGTACGGCTCGGAGAACCCCTTCTCCTTCATGGAACTCCAGGGTGTCCAGGAGCTGACCAACTTCTTCGAGCGACGGCCGTCGGCGTACCAGGTGGCGGTCGAGGGCACGGTCGATCTCGACGAGGACTTCTGACGGCGCCCGTGTGGTAAGCCTGCGGGGTGATCGGTCGTCTTCCGCTCGATGAGCAACTCGACTCCCTGCGGGCGGTGTTGTCCCGCAACAGCGTGCTGACCCAGGTGCTGGAGCGGGGCGCGACGATGGGGCTGCCCGGCTGGTACCTCACGGCCGGGTGCCTCTTCCAGACCGTCTGGAACGTCGTCACCGGCCGGCCGCCCACCGAGGGCATCAAGGACTACGACGTCTTCTACTTCGACGCCGAGGACCTGTCCTGGGAGGCCGAGGACGCCGTGATCAGGGCCGGCCGGGAGGTCTTCGCCGGCCTCCCGGCCGAGGTGGAGATCCGCAACGAGGCGCGGGTGCACCTGTGGTACGAGGACAGGTTCGGGGTGCCGTGCCCCCCGTACGAGTCCAGTGAGGCGGCGATCGACAGCTTCGCCGCGACCACGTGCTGTCTGGGTGTGCGGCTGGAGACCGGCGGGCGGTGGCGGGTGTACGCGCCGCACGGGCTGTCGGACGTGTTCGGTCTCGTCCTGCGCCCCAACCCGGTGCTCGCCCCGCCCTCTGTCTATGAGACCAAGGCCGCCCGATGGCGGGAGCAGTGGCCGGAACTGACCGTCCTGGACTGGCCCACGGACCGTCGCTAGGGCCTCCATCCACAGTCCGGCTCCACCGTCAGGCCGGGGCTCCCTCCGGCCTGCCCGGGCGTGGATCCGAACATGTGGGTGACACGTCAAAGGGGAGAGGAGGCCCCCCCATGCGTCGATCGATCCCCCACACGGCCCTCGCCGTCACCGCGCTCGCCCTGGCCCTCGCCGGCTGCGGCGGCGGCACCGACAGCGGCAAGGGCGGCGACAGCGGCACCGTCTCGTCCTCCCCCACACCCGCTCCCACCACCCCCACCCCCTCGGCGAGTGCCACCGGCTGCGCCCCTGCCGCCACGCTGGACGCCGGCGACAGCGGCCGTACGGTCTGTCTGTCGGTCGGCGACACCGTCCGGATCAGCCTGGACGGAACCACCAAGCGGCCCTGGAAGCCGGTCACCGTCAGCGGCTCGGGGTTGCAGGCCGTCAACAGCGGCTTCGTACTGCAACCCGGCGACGCGAGCGCCGCGTTCAAGGCCGTGTCCGACGGCAGGACCCGGCTCGAGTCCACGCGGCCGTTGTGTGCCACGCAGACCGGCCGGGTCTCGTGCCTGGGGATTCAGGAGTGGTGGGTCACCGTGGTGGTGAAGTAGCGCGGGCGCGCCTCGCGCGGGCCCGGTCCGACGCCCTCCGCGCGGCGCGCGCGGTCGGCCTCGCGGATCTGCCGGTCGGCACGACGGTCGCGCGCGATGCCGAGCACGGACGGCAGGACCAGGAGAACGAGGATTGCGAGAACGGTCAGCATGCCGATCAGTCCTTCGATGTGTGCCGTATCCATAGACACCACTGTCGCGCCGTTGACTCCTTACCAACAGTGGCAGGACTGCCGTAGGCCCTCGAAATACTGCCAATGACGAGGCACACTGGACGCATGCTGCAGAACGTCGCCGCCGTCGTGCTGGACGGTGTGAACCCCTTCGAACTGGCCGTCGTCTGCGAGGTCTTCGGCACCGACCGCAGTGACGACGGACTGCCCGTGTACGACTTCGCGGTCGCCTCGGCCGAGGGTCCGGTCCTCGGCACCCGCGCGGGCTTCTCCATGCAGGTGGAGCACGGCCTGGAGCGGCTGGAGGAGGCGGACCTGATCGCCGTCCCGGCCGGGGCGCGCTTCGAGACGCGCGCGTTCCCGCCGGAGCTGCTCGACGCGCTGCGCCGGGCCGTGGACCGCGGTGCCCGGGTGCTCAGCGTCTGCTCCGGCGTCTTCGTGCTGGCCGCGGCCGGGCTGCTGGACGGCCGGCGCTGCGCCGTGCACTGGCACCACGTGGACGAGCTGGCGCGGGCCTACCCACAGCTGACCGTCGAGCCCGACGTCCTCTACGTCGACGAGGACCCGGTGATCACCTCGGCGGGGACGGCCGCCGGCATCGACGCCTGTCTGCACCTGGTGCGCAAGGAGCAGGGCCCGGACGTCGCCAACAAGATCGCCCGGCGGATGGTCGTGCCGCCGCACCGCGACGGCGGACAGGCCCAGTACATCGAGCGTCCGCTGCCGAAGAACTCGTGCGACACCGTCGGCGAGGTGCTGGCCTGGATGGAGCGGCACCTCGACGAGGAGGTCACCGTGGAGCAGCTCGCCGAGCGCGCCCACATGTCGCCGCGCACCTTCGCCCGCCGCTTCCAGCAGGAGACGGGGACGACCCCCTACCGCTGGATCCTGCGCCAGCGCGTGCTGCTGGCCCAGCGGCTGCTGGAAGCGACGGACGAGACGGTGGACGCGATCGCCGGACGGACGGGGTTCGGCAACGCGGCCGCGCTGCGTCACCAGTTCGTCCAGGCGATCGGGACCACCCCCAACGCCTACCGGCGCACCTTCAGAGGACCCGAGGCGGCCGCCTGACGCCGCTCAGCGCGCCACCGGCCGCAGCCTCAGCCCGCGTGGACGCAGCGTGATGCCGATGCGGGTCCGGGCGTCGGAGTCCGGCGCCTGCTCCAGCCGGAAGGCACGGGCCACCTCCGCGGTGACGAGCGTCAGCTCGGCCATCGAGAAGTGGTCGGCCGGGCACTTGCGGTTGCCGACGCTGAACGGGCTCATCGCGTACTTCGGCACCTCGGCGGCCCGCTCGGGCAGCCAGCGGTCGGGGTCGAACTCCTCGTTCCGCTCGAACGACCGTGCGTCGCGCTGGATCGCGTACGGGCTGTACACGATGTCGGCACCGGCCGGTATTCGGTATCCGCCCAGCCTTGTGTCGGCCACCGCGCGCCGGGTCAATATCCATACCGACGGATGCAGCCGCATTGTCTCGACCACCACATTCGCGGTGTACGTCAGCTTCCGTACGTCCCCGAATGCGATCGGCCCCTCGCCGGCGACGGTATTCGCCTCGTTCCGGATCTTGTCGGCCACATCGGGGTGCTCGGTGAGCACCAAGAGCAGTGACATGACCATCGAGCCGATGGATTCGTCGCCGGCGGTGAGCATGGCGACGACCTGGTCGTGGATCTCCTGCTCCCCGATGCGTTCGCCATTCTCTTTGCGCGCCTCGAGCAAAGCCGTGAGCAAATCGTTCGGCTTTTGACCGGATGCCCTGCGCTCGGCGACGATCTCGTCCACCAGGAGGTGCAGATCGGCCAGCGCCCGGTTGAATTCGCGGTTGGCCGGAAGCGGCACCCGATAAAGCGGTCCGAGAGGTACGACCATGCGCTGGTACATACCTCGGAACAGGGTGGCGAGCGCACTGGAGATGCGTTCCGCGCGCGCCTCGTTGCATGTGTCGTGCATCAGACAGCGCACCGAGATCCGCACGGCGAGCCGGAACGCCTCGGCGGTGGCGTCGACCGTCTCGCGGGAGCGCCAGCGGGCCACCAGCGCGCGGACCTCCTCCTCCATGACGGGGCCGTAGCCGGGGATGGCGTCGAGCCGGAACGCCGGCTGGACGGTGCGCCGCTGGCGCCGGTGCAGCGGCCCGTTGGCCGTGGCCACGCCCTCCTTTCCGAGCAGGCTCTCCAGGGACTCCCACAGCGGTCCGGCGATGATGTAGTCGGGGCTGAGGGCGATGGCTCCGGTGAGTTCGGGGGCCGTGACGGCGTACACCGTCTTGGGGCCGAGCCGCAGGCGTACGACGTCGCCGTGGTCGCGCAGCCCGGCCAGGAAGGCCAGCGGGTCGCGGACCAGCTTCCAGCCGTGGCCGAGCAGCGGCATCGCGCCGTCGGCGAGCGGGGGCTCACCCGGTTCGGTTTCCGCGAGTATCCGCGGTTCGGGCGGGACGGACTCGACGGTCATTTCTCACCTGCCGCTTCGTTGTTGACGTACGGGGGCGTGGACCGGTCGTCCCAGCTGTCGACCATGTAACGGCCGGACTCGTGGTGGAACCAGTAGACGGTGGAGAACCAGTTGCGCATATTGCCGACGCAGGACCGTACGGCGAGGCTGAGTTCTTTTCCGCGTACGGTGCCGTCGGCGAGCTCGTCGGCGAATCGCAGGGCGTGGCGTTCGACGAATACGAATTCGTTGATGCATTTCTCCACGCGCCGCCGCACTTCGGCTATCGCCCCTTCCAGGGTCAGTCCCTCGTGTTTGATGAGACTGATGCCGAGATTGTGGACCTCATCACCCGCTATTTCCTTCGGCAGCGAGCACAGGTCGTTGTACCAGGCGGCGAATTCCTGGCTCAGCAGGGCCGCCCGCCGAAATGCCGGGTGTTTCCGCACGGCGTCCGGGAGTTCACATCCGGCGGCCGCCTCCAGCAGGTCGGTCCAGATCCAGTGCGCAAAGGTGAGCCGGCGGAGTTCGAGATACTCCTCCACCGTCGGGACGACTCCCTCGGTGCGGTTGCGGAACTCGCGGTCGTACGCCTCGATGACCGCGTGGAAGTGCCGCGCGAAGCGCGCGTTCCAGGTGCCCGGCAGGAACGAGTAAAGGCGCACCATGCTGTCCGCGAACGCCGCGACCAGCGGGTCCTGGTGGCGCAGGTGCTCCTGCGGGGAGTCCAGCGCCGCGTGCAGGCCGAGCCGGAGCCGGCGCCAGGCCTCCGGCCGGCGGTGGACGATGTCCCGGTCGTGGCGGTCGTCCCAGACGAAGAACCACGCGCTGTAGTCGGCTATCGCCTGAAGGACCTCGTCCGGGGCGCCGAGGTAGTACCCCGCCATGAGGTCGGTGTAGCAAAGTCGGTCGGCATATTCCTCCACCTTGTCCGCCGGCATGAGCCGTTTTCGCAGCAGCCAGGTGCGCGTTGTCTCCTGGAGCCGAGGCCAATACGGGTGCAGTTGTCGGGGAAACGCTGCCTCGATCACCGGAAGGGAGAGTGACGGTGGGACCGCGGTCGGACTCGCGGTCGACGTGGTGCTGTATGGGAAAGCAGGCACGAACAAGCCCCTCTCAGCCGCCAGTTTCGCACGCCCCTCCCCCTGTGCCGGGCGTGCGCCGTTGCGTATCCCCGCACTGACTATTCAGCACCACAACTGACCGATCTGGGAACGCATTTGCTTCATTCACTACCCCCCAGTGCCGGGATTCTCCCCTTGCGCGACTTGTTTCCGATCGCTACAGGCGTACCACCCCGGTCGGACGTGCGTCGGACACACGAACGGCGCCTGTTGACGGTGTGATTGCTGAACAGGCGCCGTGCGCAAGGGGGGTTGTGGGCCGTCAGTCGTTCGCGACCACCGGGTAGCGGGGCTCGTTCTCGGCCATCTGCCGCAGCGCGTCCTTGCGTTCACGCTTGGACAGGCGGTCGATGTACAGGTAGCCATACAGGTGGTCGGTCTCGTGCTGCAAACAGCGAGCGAAGTAGCCGGTGCCCCGCACCTTGATCGGGTTGCCCTTCTCGTCCTGCCCGGTCACCTCGGCGTAGTCCGGCCGGGCGAGCGGCGCGTAGGCGGTCGGCACGGACAGGCACCCCTCGTTGCTGTCGTCCAGCCGGCGCTGGTCCGCGGGCAGGTCGACCAGCTTGGGGTTGCACACGACACCGACGTGCCGCTGTCCCTCGTCGTCCCCACAGTCGTAGACGAAGACCTTCAGGTCGACACCGATCTGGTTGGCGGCCAGGCCCACGCCCTCGGCGGTGCGCTGCGAGGCGAACATGTCCGCGACCAGCTGCTGCAGCTCCTCGCCGAAGTCGGTGACGTCCTTGCACTCCTTGTGCAGCACCGGGTTGCCGACGACCGTGATCGGCCGCGAGGTCCCGGCCTCACGCCAGGCCGTCTCCCGCTCCTCGCAGTCCTGGGTGTCGATGACGAAACCCTCGTCGTCCACGGGGAGCACGCCCACGTGCTGCTGATCGGTGTCCTGCTGCGCCATGCCGACGATGCCTTCCTCAAAAATCCCGGGGCTCACTGCTGATACAGGGTACGTGGACGCGCCCCTCCAGGGGGGCGGGGCAGTGTCGCTGTGCGGCTCCGCCGCCTGGGGCGCGACCAGCCCCCACGGACCCGCGGACGGCAACGGTCCTAACAGACCTCCTCGAGATCCCGCCAATCCCTCGACTCCGGACTGTCGGCGACCCACCCGTCCAGCAACCCCCGTACCAGTGAAGCCGGCGCGGCCACCCCGCACTCCCGCTCCGGCACCCACAACTGCCCGTCGGTCCGGTGCCCGAGCGGCCCGGGATGCCCCGGCTCACTGTGGTCGTGCGGATCGAGATGCTCCCCGTCGCCCTCGTCCGAGGGCATCCGGGACTCACTGCACATCCGGCAGAGCAACCGCACCGACGACGACCAGTCCTCGGCGGCGAACCCCGCGTCCGCGGCCAGCTGCTCCAGCGCGTCCCGGTCGGACTCGGTCGCCGCCTCCAGCAGCACCACCCAGGTCGGCACCGGCGAGGGGGCCCACAGCTCGATCTCGTCGAAGACCGGGTAGGCGTGTCCGGCCGCCGTGGTGCGCTCACCGTGCGGCACACCGTCGTGCAGGACGACCTCGCCCCAGCGCCGGCCGGACGACGGCAGCGGAATCGACAGGACCTCGATGCGGGCGGGGTCCAGCCGCCGCCCCCACACCACCTCGGCCTCGCCCTCCGGCGACAGCCGTACGGCCGCGCTGCCGAGCTCCATCCCGACGGGCTCGCCGCCTGCCGCCACCGCGCCCGGCACCCGCAGCCCGTAGGCCTGCCAGGCCCGCCGGGCCAGCGGCCAGTCCTGGAGGGCGGTGGCCGCGATGCCGACGTTCCACCAGTCGGGCGCGCCGGTCTCCCGGTCGAGCAGGGCGACGGCGCGCAGCCCGGCGGCACGGGCCTGCTCCCAGTCGTGCCGGAACTTGTGCAGCAGGGCGAGGTTGAACCAGGACTCGGACAGCCAGGGCTCCAGATCGGCGGCGCGCGTCAGCAGCGCGCCCGCGTCCTCGTACCGGCCGTCGCCGATGAGCGTGAACGCGCGATCGGTGGCCTGCCGCCAGGAGGCGGAGGGCCGGTGTCGTCCCTTGCCGAAGATCCTCACGATTCCCGCCTGCCAGTTCCTTGGAGTGGGCCGGCCCGGAGTCTGCCCCCGGACACCCTCTCATTCGCATCCAACCATGTGGGGCTGGAAGGGCGCTCATTACCCATGGGTTACCCAGCCGAGGGGAGCGTCAGACAGTCCCTTGCCAGGACCCGGGCCAGGGATTCGACCACGTCGGGCGCGTAGTCCCCGGCCGTGGCCAGCCGCAGTTCCTCCAGTGCCCGCAGGGGTCCGCCGGGGCCGGTGTCGCGCACCTTCTCCTCGTAGGCGTTCACGGCCCGGACGATCCGCGCGGCGACCGGCTGCTCCCGGTAGGGGTCGGCCTGCCGCTCCACCACCACGGCGACCGCCGAGTCCACCCCGGTCTGCCGTACGACGGCCCCGCCGAGCAGGGCGATCCGGCGCTGCTCGGCTCCGGGGAGGTCGGCGGTGGCGCCGGCCGGGACCGGGTCGACCAGGCTGAGCTGGCCGATGTCGTGCATGAGGGCCGCGGACTCCAGCACGGCCAGCTCGGGCCGGGTCAGTCCCAGCTCGCGGCCGACGGCCCGGCTGAGCTCGGCCACGCGTCTGGCGTGCCCGGCGGGGGTGTACCCGGCGATCTCGGTGGCGCGGGCCAGGGAGGCGATGGTCTGACGGTAGGTGGTGCGGACCGCCGCGTACCGTTTGAAGGACAGCTGGGTCAGCAGCAGGGGCAGCGAGAAGACCGGCAGTGCCCACAGGCCGACGACGGCCACCGCGAGCGCCATCACCGCGCCGGTCGCGCCCACAGCGGAGCCGATGCCGAGCAGTCCGCGCAGCTCGTCCCGGAGCAGGGGCCCGAAGGGCCAGCCGGTGCGGGAGTGCGCGAGGGCGGCGGCGAGCACGCAGTCGCACAGGGCGGTGAGGGTGAGGAGCGCGAGCAGGGCGAGGGCGTAGGCGGGGCCGCCCCACTGCTCGAACAGACCCTGGTCGTAGAGAGGCTGGAAGCAGACGGCGGTGAAGCCGACGGTCAGTACGCGGCGGGCGAGATGGTCCGTCGTCGGCCCCCGGCCGCGCGCGGTGTGGGGCACGCTGCCGAGCAGGGAGGCGGCGAGGACGACGCTCACGACCTGGGTGACGCCGTGGTGGGAGGGATTTCCGGCGTCCGCGCCGAGCAGCGCGTACGACAGGGCGCCGGCGGCCCCGAGCGGCGCGGCCTCGCGCACCCGGGCGCCGGTCCAGCGGCCGAGCTCGCCGACGCAGACGAGCAGGCCGAAGGCGAGGGCGGTGGAGCGTTCCTCCAGGCCGGTCCAGAGGGTGACGGCGAGACAGACGCCGGCGAGGAGGGCGGCGGCACTGTGGATGGCCCTCTTCACGGGCGGGCTCCGGAGCGGTCGGCGGCCTGCTGCGCCGGGACGAACGGGTCCGGTTCCTCGCCGGCGGTGACCACCGGATGCCATCCCTCCCGCCCCAGTGCCCGTACCAGTGCCGTCACCATCAGCGGGTCGAACTGTGCCCCGGCGCACCGCTGGAGTTCCTCCAGCGCGGCCGGCACCGGCCGGGCCCGCCGGTAGGAGCGGGTGGAGGTCATGGCGTCGAAGGCGTCGGCGACCGCGACGACCCGGGCGGACTCCGGGATCTGGGCGCCCATGAGGCCGTAGGGGTAGCCGCTGCCGTCCAGCCGCTCGTGGTGGTGGAGCACGGCCGCCCGGGCCTCCCCCAGGAACCCGATCCCGCGCACCATCTCGTGCCCGTACTCGGGGTGCAGCTCGATGACCCGCCGTTCCTCGGGGGTGAGCGGGCCGTCCTTGCGCAACAGCCGGGTCGGGACGCCGAGTTTGCCCACGTCGTGCAGGATCCCGGCGAACCGGAGCACCTCGACGCGCTCGTCGTCCAGGCCCAGTTCCCGCGCGATCATCATCGACGCCTGGCCGACCCGCTCGCTGTGCCCGCGGGTGTAGCCGTCCTTGATGTCGACGGCCTGGACCAGCGCCCGGATGGTCGCCTGGTGCGCGGCCCCCTCCCGGTGGTACTGCGCAAACACCCACCAGGACACGCACATCGGCAGCAGCACGAGCAGCGCGGCGACCGGGCCGTACGGGCTGCGCCACAGCACGGCCATCATCAGTCCGGCCAGCCCGTGCACGGCGACGGGTGCGAGGGAGCGGAGGAACAGCCCGCGCCAGGCCCGTCGCGGCGGAACGCGTTCGCCGAGGGCGAGGATGCCGCCCTCCAGCGCCGTCAGCGTCAGGCAGAAGGCGAGGACCGCGGCCCCGGCGGGCCCGAGGGCGCAGGGGAAGTCGGAGCCGGCGAGCGTGTCCCGGCCGCCCAGCGTCCCGTGCACCGAGCTCGCGGCCCAGACGCCGAGCATCAGGTGCGCCGCGCGCCAGATCCGCCGCAGCGCGTACGGCCGTTGCTCGACCCGGGACAGCAGCGCGCCCGGCACCGGGACCAGCGCGGCGGCGGCCGGCGGCAGCAGGAAGGCGCCGGCGAGGAGGACGGGGTAGAAGGTGCCGACGAAGCGCCAGCGGGCCGCGGCCCGCTCGCACCCGGCGTACACGGCGGCGAGCAGGACGACCGCCCACCAGGGCGCGGGGGTCCGCGGCGGCGGTGCCGCACAGAGCAGGGCGGCCAGGACGACGCAGGCGACATACGCACGGGCCCGCGCCGGAACCGCCTCCATCAAACCCCTCCCCGGCCGTGCCTGCTCTGGCCGACGAGCCTAGGGCGGGGCAGGGGAACGCGTGGCTTATGAAAGGGGGATTAGCACGTTCGAGTGACCGAACAAGCTTGCGCAGCGTGTCAGTTCGAGACGAACACGGCCGTGCACCGGGCCACGCCGGTGGCCGTCACGACTCCTGGGGAGTCGCCGGGGTCGCCGTGACGTCGTGCTCGGGGACCGCCTGGCCGGAGCGGATCAGATCGATCCGCCCCATCACCTTGGAGCGCAGGTCGGTCGGTACGTCGTCATGCCCGCAGCAGCGCTTGACGAGCTTCTTCACGGCCTGCTCCAGGCCGTACTTCTCCAGGCACGGCGAGCACTCCTTGAAGTGCCGCTTGAACTTGTCGCGATCGACTTCCGGCATCTCGCTGTCGAGAAACTCGTACAGGTGGTCGAGGACCTCACTGCAGTCCGTCTCGTGCGGCTCTCCGCAGCTCATGAGCCCGAGCCTTTCGCTTCGTTCGACTCTCCGGCGCCGGCCGGGACCAGCCCGCGCTCACGGGCGTAGTCCTCGAGCATGCCACGCAGTTGACGGCGGCCCCGGTGCAGCCGGGACATCACCGTACCGATGGGTGTCCCCATGATGTCCGCGATCTCCTTGTACGCAAAGCCCTCTACGTCGGCGAGGTAGACGGCGATGCGGAACTCCTCGGGGATCGCCTGGAGCGCTTCCTTCACGTCCGAGTCCGGCAGGTGGTCGAGCGCCTGCGACTCCGCGGAGCGCAGACCGGTCGACATGTGCGACTCGGCGCGGGCGAGCTGCCAGTCCTCGATCTCCTCCGCCGCACTGCGCTGGGGCTCGCGCTGCTTCTTGCGGTAGGAGTTGATGAAGGTGTTCGTGAGAATCCGGTACAGCCACGCCTTGAGGTTGGTGCCCTCACGGAACTGGTGGAAGGACGCGTACGCCTTGGCGTACGTCTCCTGCACCAGGTCCTCCGCGTCGGCCGGGTTGCGCGTCATGCGCAGGGCGGCCGAGTACATCTGGTCGAGGAATTCGAGCGCGTCCCGCTCAAAGCGCGCGCTGCGCTCCGAGGTCGACTCCGCGCTGACGCCCTGGCCCTCGGGCTGCTCCGCCTGGCCGTTGTCGGTCCCTGCGTCGATCCCAGTGACCGGACCCACCTCCTCAAAGTTCCGGGCAGCACCGAGACCGGTACCACCGGAATTGGAGGATAGACGACGACCCGTCCCCGCCGCCCCCCGAACAGGGGTGGTCTTGGCCGCGTGCAGCACCGTCCAGTCCAGGTCAGCGCTGCGCTCACGGCTCGGGCAGATGGTCGAACCCATGCGGCGGACTTCCTCTCCGACGACGATCGGTGCTGGTGGTTCAGCACTTCTGTCGGCCACAACAGAGGCCGGGGCCGCAACATTCCCGGCCCATTACCCGAGTGACCCGGCCCACTGCACCACCGCGTCCGTGACGAGCGCCACGGCCTGCTCCTGCGTGATGTCCGCCCTCTTCGGCACCGCGAAGCCGTGATCGCCGTGCGGGACCTCGACCAGGCGGTAGTCCCCGTCGGGGAACTCCTCCGGCCTGCCGAAGGGATCGTTGCCGCCCTGTACGACGAGGGCGGGCACCCCGGCCCCGAGCAGTTCCGCGGCCCGGGACCTCTCCGGCCGCCCGGGCGGGTGGAGCGGGAAGCTCAGCGCCAGAACGGCACGGGCGCCGAGCTCGACGGCCGTACGGCAGGCCACCCGGGCCCCGGCGCTGCGGCCGCCGGAGATCACCGGCGGCCCGGCCTTCACCAGCGCGGGCCATACTCCCCGCCACCCGGTGTCGAGCGTCCTGGGCGCCGGCGCCACCTTCTTGCCGGCCACCCGCCAGGGCTGCTCCACGAGGGCGACGCTCACGCCGTGGGCCGGGAGGGCCGCGGCCAGCGCCCGCAGGTCCCGGGCCTCGATGCCGCCGCCCGCGCCGTGGCTCACGGCCAGCACGAGCCGGGCACGGTCCGCGGGGTGCCAGGTGATGCGGGCGTCGCCCGCCTCCGTAGGGATGATCTCGGTCGTCACGTCAGAAGAGTGTGCCCTCTTCGGGGCCGTCCAGCTCCTTGAGCAGCTCCGGGCCGTTGTTGCGGACGTTGCTGACGGCCGTGGAGACCGGGTAGGCGCGCATCAGGCCCGGCGGGGGCGGGGACAGGAGACCGCGCAGGTCCTCCGGGTCGGTGCGGGAGGGGTCGAGCCAGCCGTCCCAGCGGTCGGGGGTGAGCATCAGCGGCATGCGGGGGTGGATCTCCGCCAGCGAGCGCGGGCCCTCGGCCGGGGAGACGGCCAGGGGCGTGGTCTCGGCCTCGGTGGTGATCACCGAGCAGGTGACCCACCAGGCCTGCGGGTGGTCGTCGGGGAGGGTCTTGTCGCGCCAGAACTCGTACAGGCCGGCCATCGCGAAGACCGAGCCGTCGGCGGGCAGCACGAAGTACGGCTGCTTGCGCGGCCGCTTCTTCCTGCCCTCGACCTCCAGATCCCGCTCCTGCGTGCCGGTGACCCACTCGTAGTAGCCGTCGGCGGGGATGATGCAACGGCGGGAGGAGAAGGCCCGCCGGTACGACGGCTTCTCGTGGACGGTCTCCGCGCGGGCGTTGATCATCCGCGCGGCGCCCTCGGGGGACTTGGACCAGGACGGCACCAGACCCCACTTGAGGCTGCGCAGCTGGCGCACCGGGCGCGGGTCCTCGACGTCCTTGAGCGGGCGGTCCAGGACGGCGTAGACCTCCTTGGTGGGGGCCACGTTGTAGTCCGGCGCGAACGTCTCCTCGGGCTCCTCCGCCTTCTCTATCTCGAAGATCCCGGCGAGCTCCTCCGGCCGCCGACTCGCCGCATACCGTCCGCACACCTCGAAACCACCCCTTCGACCTGCCTCACCGGCGTCTCGCACCTGCCACCTTACGGAAAGGCGCGGTCCGCCCGGGCCGGTCTCCGGCTGCCCCGACAGCGGCCAATCCACCGCACGGCCCGCTCCGGATCACACCCGGATCGCCGATCACCGGAGCGGGAGGAACGAGATGGAGCGGACGTCGACGGACGCCCGGCACGGCCCGCAGGGCAGGTCAGGGCGTCGGGGGCGGACGACCATGGTGGGCTCCGGCGTGGCGTGACTGACCGCGGCCCACGTCCTGGGGCGCAACCGTCACGTCACCCTGTACGAGGCCGACGACCGGCTCGGCGGGCACGCGCGCACGCATGAGCTGGTCTCACCGCACGACGGCCGGATGCACCGCGTGGACTCCGGGTTCATCGTGCACAACCGCCGTACCTATCCGCGTCTGCTGCGGCTCTTCGACGAACTCGGCGTCGCCACGCAGGAGTCGGCGATGAGCATGTCGGTGCGGTGCGACGGGTGCGGCCTCGAGTACGCCGGCGCCCGCGGCCCGGCCGGCCTGTTCCCACGGCCGGGCAACCTGCTGCGGAGCCCGTACCTGCGGCTGCTGGCCGAGGTGCCGGTCTTCCACCGGACGGCCCGGCGACTGCTGGACGCCGGCGGCGACGCCTCGCTCACCCTGGGCCGGTTCCTGGAGCGGGAGGGCTTCTCCGCTTACTTCCGCAGCCACTTCATGACGCCGCTGGTGTCCGCGGTGTGGTCGTGCGACGCCGGCACCGCCCAGCGCTACCCGGCCGCCTACTTGTTCCGCTTCATGGACCACCACGGGATGCTCTCGGTGAGCGGCTCCCCCACCTGGCGCACGGTCACCGGGGGTTCGCGCGAGTACGTCGACCGGATCGCCAAGCAGATCGCCGAGGTGCGCACCGGCACACCCGTGCGGGCGGTGCACCGGCACGCCGACGGGGCCGACCTCACATCCGAGGACGGCACGACCGAGTCGTACGACGCCGTCGTGATCGCGGTCCACCCGGACCAGGCGCTGCGTCTGCTGGCCGACGCGAGCGAGCGGGAACGGGAGGTGCTGGGCGCCTTCCGCTACTCCCGCAATACCACGCTGCTGCACATCGACACCCAGCTGCTGCCGCCGGCCCGGGGTGCCCGCGCCTCCTGGAACCAGGCCGAGCGGTCCACCGCCACGGCCACGCGGGCCGCGGGGGCGTCCACGGTCCACTGGTCGCGGCGGCCGGGCGCGAGGGCGAGCAGGATCATCAACGCGCCCATGAGAGCGATCAGCGCGCCTGCGGCGACCACCGCCGGATCACCGGGGCCGTGGGCCGACAGCCAGTGCACGGCACCGGTGCGCCAGGCGGCCGCCGGCCGGTCCGCGAGGTGCACGCGGAACAGGTCGAAGGCGAGCGCACCGCAGCTCACGGCCGCGACCCAGGCCAGCAGGGCGACCGGCATCCCGCGCCGCGACCACCACCGCCGGGGCGTACGCGGCCCGGCGGCCGCCGGGAGGGCGTCCCACGCCGTGGAGGTGGCCGTCGGCGTGAGTGCCGTGACGCCGATGCGCGGCGGGTGGACGTCGAGTCCCGTCAGGGGCCGGGTCCGCTGCGTGACGTGGGACTGGACCTCCCGCACGCTGTCGGCCGGCGGAGCCGGATACGGCAACGTCAGCTTGAGGGACACCTCGGCGCTCGTGCCCCGTACGGACGCCGCCGAGCCGACCACCCGGCCGGCCCGCGCCTCGGTGGCCGCCCGCTCGGCGATTCTGCGCACCGCCCCCTGCGAGACGGTGGTGGTCCCCCGTTCCGCGGCCGCGGTCATCGGCGGCTCCGCTCGAAGACGTCACGGACGTCCCGGACGCTGCCGCCGCTCTCGGCCCACCGGCCCAGCGCCCAGCCCAGACCGCCGAGCGCGGCCACGAGCAGGAAGGCGCCGAACCCGCCGAAGTAGCCGGCGAACGCTAGGGCCATGCCCGCGATCATCCCCATGAACGCTGTGCTCATGCTCTGGTCCCCTCTCACCCGGATCGACGGCCGTTACTCCACGCGGGCCGCGGCCGCGGTCTCGGGCTCCTCCTCCTCGGGCAGCCGGACGTCGTTGACGGTGATGTTCACCTCGACGACCTCCAGGCCGGTGATCCGCTCGACCGCGGAGATGACGTTCTCCCGCACGTCCCTGGAGACGTCCGTGATGGCGACGCCGTACTCGACGACGAGGTCCAGGTCGATGGCGGTCTGCCGCTCGCCCACCTCGACCTTGACGCCGCGGCCGATGTTGGACCGCCCCCCGGGGACGCGGTCGCGCACCGCGCCGACGGTGCGGGAGAGGCCGCCGCCCATGTCGTGGACGCCGGGGATCTCGCGGGCCGCGATGCCCGCGACCTTCACGACGACCACGTCGGCGATCGACGTCCGGCCGCGGTCGGCGGCCGGCTGGTCGGCACCGGTCGCGCCGCCGGACACGGCCGTCGTCTTCGCCGGCGCCCCGCCCGTGCGCGGCGTGGACGCGTCCTTGCCGGTGAGTGCGGTCTGGGGGGTCTGCGTGGTCATGGCACGTTCCTTTCCTGGCCGTCTCTGTCTTCACTTCCTTGGACCCGTCGCGGCGGGCCCTGTGACGCGGGAACCGCGGAAAAAGAGGCCGGGCACCACCGCGGGGTGGTGCCGCCCGGCCCCTGGGGACGCGTCAGCTGGTCGGCATCAGGACGGAGTCGATGATGTAGACGGTCGCGTTGGCAGTCTTGACGTTGCCGCAGACGACCTTGGCGGAGCCGTTGACGGTGTAGGACTCACCGGAGCCGGAGGTGGTGATCTTGGACTTCTCCAGCGTCTCGTAGGAGCCCTTCTCCAGGTCCGCGGGGGTGAGCTGCTTGCCGACGACGTGGTAGGTGAGGATCTTCGTCAGCTGGGCCTTGTCGTTGAGGACCTTGTCCAGGGTGGCCTTGGGGATCTTCGCGAAGGCGTCGTTGGTCGGGGCGAACACCGTGATGTTCTGAGCGTTGTTGAGGGTGTCGACCAGACCGGCCTTCTTCACCGCCGTCACGAGGGTGGACAGGGCGGGGTTGTTGGAGGCGGCGGTGGCCACGGGGTCCTGGGCCATGCCGTCGAAGGAACCGGCGCCGTCCTTCGGCACGGCCGAGCAGGCCGCTCCGAAGGGCTTGTCCGCCGAGACGGTGCTGCCGGCGCCGGTCATGCCGTCGTCCGACGCGGAGGCCGAGGCGGACGCCTTCGACGAGGAGTCGGACTTGGCGGAGTCGCTGCCGCTGTCGGAGCAGGCGCTCAGGGCGAGCGGCAGGACGGCCGCGGCGGCCAGGGTGACGGCGGTACGACGGATACGGGTGTTCATCATGGTTCTCCTGTCGGGTTCCGCGGCGGGGTGCCGCGGGCGTACGGATCGGGAAAGGTGGTCCGAGGAGCGGGTCAGTCGACGGTCACGACGACGGAGTGCCATCCACTGGCACCGTCGGGGACGGTCCGGGTGCGTCTGGCGGTCTGGAGCCGGCCGGTGCGGTCGGCGGCGCGCACGGTGAGGGTGTGGCTCCCCTTGGCGGCCTCCCAGGGGATGGACCACTGGCGCCAGGTGTCGCGGCTGTCCTCGGCGGCCAGCCGGGCCTCCCGCCAGGGCCCGTCGTCGACACGGACCTCGACCTTGTCGATGCCGCGGTGCTGGGCCCAGGCGACCCCGGCGACCATGACCGTGCCGGCGGAGGGACGGGCGAAGGGCTTGGGGGTGTCGATCCGGGACTGCGTCCTGACGGGGGCCCGGCGGGCCCAGCCGCGCTTCACCCAGTAGGGATCGTAGGCGTCGAACGTGGTGAGTTCGATGTCCTCGATCCACTTGCAGGCGGAGACGAAGCCGTAGAGGCCGGGCACCACCATGCGGACGGGGAAGCCGTGCGCGAAGGGCAGGGGTTCGCCGTTCATCCCGACGGCCAGGAGGGCGTCACGGCCGTCCATCACGTCCTCGACGGGGCTGCCGATGGTCATGCCGTCGACCGAGCGGGCCACGAGCTGGTCGGCCGGGCCGCCCCGGGAGGGCGGGCGCACCCCGCACTCGGCCAGCAGATCGGCCAGGCGTACGCCGATCCAGCGGGCGTGCCGACGTAGGGGCCGCCGACCTCGTTCGAGACGCAGGTGAGCGTGATGTCCCGTTCGATCAGCTCGCGTCGCACGAGGTCGTCGTAGGTGAGCTTGCGGGGCCGGGCGACTCCCTTGCCGTGGATGCGCAGCCGCCAGGCGGTGGCGTCGACCTTCGGCACCACCAGGGCGGTGTCGACCCGGTAGAAGGAGCCGTTCGGCGTGGTGAAGGGGCTGATCCCGGGGATGCGCAGCCCCGCGCCACGAGGGACGGCGGCCGCCGGGGAGGCGGGAGCGGGCAGCATCACGGCCCGGCGGGAAGCCACCGCGTCCCGGCCGGCCGCGCCGCCGAGCGACCGGCCCAGCGCACCAGCCCCGGCCGAGGCCAGAGCGGCGGCCGTCGCGGTGATCACGAACCCGCGCCGGTCCCGGTCGCCGGGTGCCGCTTCCCGCTCGGTCGTGGCCGGAGGCCGGGGCGCGAGGCGGCCCGCGAGGACGTACAGCACCACCGCGCCGACGACGGCGCCGACGACCGAGGGCAGCGCGTCCGCCACGCCGCGCGAGTCGGGGCGGCTCGTCGCCGCGGCCGCGCCGACCACGCCGAACAGCAGCACGCCGAGAGCGGCGGTGCGCCGGAAGCGCGGTGCGGCAATTCCCAGCAGCAGCGCGAAGAGCGTCAGCACCGCGAGAATTCCGAGCTGCAGAACGAGTTTGTCGTCGGTGCCGAAATGGCGGATCGCCCAGTCCTTCACGGGGGTGGGGGTGCGGTCGATCGCCGCGCCGCCCACCGCCACCACGGGACCGGCCTGCGGTCGGACCAGCCCGGCCACCGCCTCGGCGAACGCGAGCGCCGCGAAGCCCGCCAGCGCACCGCTGAGGGCTCCCAGCGCCACGGTGCCGGGCCGGATTCGGCGTTCCTTCTCGTTCTCGCTCACGTGGGGAATCCGGCCCCCGAGCCCGACCGGATTGGCCGTACACACGATTGAATGAATTCTTTTTTCCGACCAATCCGAGCCCGGTCCGGCTACGGATGTACGAGAAATAATGTCGACTTCCGCTCCGGGAGATCGCCCGTCCCGTTTCCACCCCCGGGGCGGGCATCCGCGCGGCGCCCGCTCGCGGAAGTGCTCCGTAACAACGACGGCCCGGCGCTGTCCAACCTTCGGAAGAACGGACGAGAGGAGCCGCCCCGTGGCGGGGTCCCGCACCCAGAGCACACCAGCGGTCGGCCGGGCGGGCACGGACGACGCCCTGCTGGCGGTCCGCGCCGCCGAAGGGGACGAGGACGCCTTCGCCCTGCTGGTACGGCGCCATGCCCCGGCGCTGCTGCGGCTCGCCACGAGTCTGCTCGGCAACCGGGCCGAGGCCGAGGACGCCGTGCAGGACGCCTTCCTCAGGGCCTGGCGGAGGCTGCCCGAGTTCCAGGGCCGCTCCGCGTTCGGCACCTGGATGTACCGGATCGTCACCAACCGCTGCCTGAACGTGCTGCGCGCCCGCAGGCCGGTGACCCCGCTGGACGCGGCCGGCGACCTGCCCGCCGCCGAGCACACGGCGTCCCCGGCCCGTATCGCGGAGGCCCGCGACGCGGTCCGGGAGCTGCGCGAGGCCCTCGGCCGGCTGTCGCCCGAACAGCGGGCGTGCTGGGTGCTGCGGGAACTGGACGGCCGGTCCTACGAGTTCATCGCGGACACGGTCGGAATCAGCCAGGATGCCGTCCGGGCCCGGGTCTTCCGCGCACGCCGTTGTCTGACACAAGCACTGGGGGCCTGGCGATGACCTCTCACACCGACCCGCCGAACAGCGCCGTCACCGCGGGGGACGAGGACGAACTCCTGCCGTGCGGACGGCTGTTGTCGCACACCTGGCTCGCCTGGGAGGAACGGGCCGACGACGCCCACCTGCGGTCCTGCCCGTACTGCCGGGAGGCCGTGGGCGAGCTCGACCGGCTGGAGTCCGCGGTGCGCGGCCTGCGCGACGACGCGGCGGACGCCCACGCGTGGGACGCCGAGCCGCTGACCCGGCGCGTCATGGACGTCGTACGCCTCGAACTGCGTCCCGGGCGGCCGCTGCCCCTCGGGGAGCCCGCGGAGGACCTGTGGGTCATGGAGGCGGTCGCGGCGCGGGTGCTGCGCGCGGCCGCCGAGACCGTCCCGGGCGTGCGGGCCGGCTCCTGCCGCCTCCTCGACGGCCGTGAGGACGGCGCGCGGGACGGCGCCGTCGGGGCCCGTCTCGACATCCACGCCCCGATCGCCGCCTTCCTTCCCGACGTCGCCGAGCGGGTGCGGCGGTGCGTGCGTGAGGCGGCGGACCGCGAGCTGGGAATGACCCTGGCCGCCGTGGACATCCGTGTCATCGATCTCGTCGCCGCACCGGCAGACGACGACCAGGAAGGCCGTACGCCATGACCGCGCACATCGCGCAGACGACGCTCGTCGAGGAGGCCGCCGCGGCGGCGGAGGGCGTGGCCGGGGTGGCCTTCCTCAAGCCGGGACTGGCCGAGCGGCTGCGCTCCCCCTTGTCCCGCCCGGCAGCGCACACCGGCCGGACCCGGCCCGCGGGAGTACGGATGACCGCGGACGGCGAGGACGGCTCCTGGCACGTGGAGATCCAGGTCGTCGTGGCCCGCCGGGCCAGGGCGGTGGACGTGGCCCGCGCGGTCCGCGCCCATGTCCGCGACCGCCTGACCACCCTGGCCCCGACCCACCCCACACCGACCGTCACGGTCACGGTCACAGGCCGCGTCTGACGCCGGGCGAGCGGACGCGAAGGTGCGGTACTCCGAGCCACCGCCGGATTCTCCGGTCACCGACCGCGTCCGGCGGCGGCCGGCGGCGGCCGGCGGTGGCCACCGGCCGGCCGGCCACGGACGATCAGCCACCCGTCCCCGCCGGGTCCCCGCGGTCACCGGCCGCATCCGGCGACCGGCCAGGGACGGACTCGGCCGCCACCCAGCTCCACGGTCGCCGACCGCGTCGGACGGCAGCCGCTCAGCTCGGGAAGGACAGCAGCGCGACCGGCGCGGAAGTGGGGTGCTTCGAGCCGCCGCCGGGTTCGACGGTGATGCCGATGCCCGACGCCCCGTCGACGGCGCCCCGCAGGAGGAGGGTCTGCTCGGCGTGGTGGGAGTCCATGAGGCCGGCCGACCGCATCGTGCCGTCGTCGTCGAACCACAGCTGGTAGACCTTGCCGCTGGGCGGCGCGGCCATCCCGGAGACGGCGAAGACGGCCCGGTCCCGGCTGCGGGAGACCACGATGGTCCCGGTGGCGCCGCCGGCCAGTTCGGCGGCCCTGGTCCTGGCGTCCGGCGCGGTCAGTACGGCGGCGATGTCGTCCGTCGCCCGCGTGGCACGGCGCGCCCGGTCCTGGGCGTCCTCGGCCCGCTGGTGCTGCCAGACGGTGGTGCCGCCCAGTGCCGTGACGGCCGCGAGGCAGGCCGCCAGCGCCCAGCGCGACACCGTCCGGCCGCGCGGCTCGGTGCGGGTGAGGGCGGACCGGGCCGGTTCGCCGGGGCCGTCCTGGCGGACGGTGCCGATGCGCCGCAGCACGTGCTCGCGCATCCCGGGAGCGGGCGTCGCGGCGGTGGCGAGTCCCAGGCGGGCGGCGGTGGCGCGCAGTTCGGCCGTCTCCTGCGCGCACGCCTCGCAGCCCGCGAGATGCCGTTCGAACGCGGCGCTCTCCTCGTCGGAGAGGGCGTGCAGGGCGTAGGCGCCCGTCAGCCGGTGCAGGTCGGCGGTGGTCATGCGGTCACTCCCAGACAGTCGCGCAGCCGGATGAGTCCGTCGCGCAGGCGCGTCTTGACGGTGCCGAGCGGAAGTGCCAGCGCCTCCGACACCTCCCGGTAGGTCAGCCCCCGGTAGTAGGCGAGGGTGACGGCCTGGTGCTGGATCTCGGTCAGCGTGCGCAGACAGCGCCGCACCTGCTCCCGCTCCAGCCGGGCCTCGACGTGCTCGACCACCTCGTCGTACTCGGGCACCCGCTCCAGCAGGGACGCCTTGTGGTCCCGGGCGGCCGCGGCCTCCACCGAGCGCACCCGGTCCACGGCCCGGCGGTGCGCCAGCGTGAGGATCCAGTTCATGGCCGTGCCCCGGTCGGACCGGAAGCGCGGAGCCGTCCGCCACACCTCCACCAGCACCTCCTGAGCCACTTCCTCCGACTGCGCCCGGTCCCGTACGACGGCCCGGACGACTCCCAGCACCCCGCTCGCGACGGCGTCGTAGACGGCGGCGAACGCCTCCTCGTCGCCCAGGGCCACACGGCGGACCAGTTCCTGCAGATCTGGCTCATGTGCAGGATTCCTGCCGATATGTACCGCTTCCTTCACCGAGGGCCTCCGTGGTCGGGACATGTCCGTGGCGTAATCCGTTCCTGCCGGGACGCCGGATTGGTTGCGGCGGTGACGAAAAAGGCGCAGGTGGCACCGGCGGAGTCGGCCGCGGCACAGGTGTCTCCAAGGGGGCGCACAGCCGGCACGGGTAAAGCAGAGTGCTGGACGACTTCGTCACATCGACACCGTGACCTGCGGGTTTGCTGTCAGGAACGATCCCTGCGGGGCCGGCGTCTCAGGTACCGTCCGCACCTACGCGCCACACCGCCGCAACCGCCGAGACCCATGGGAGCCACGCCCGCCAATGGACAGCACCGCATCCTCGTTCGCCTCCCTGTGGGACCGCGTCTTCGGCACCCAGCCCGACCCCGACCTGTGGGTGGTCCTCGCGACCCTCGTCGCGGCGCTCGCCGTCACCGTCCCGCACAGCGTGTGGCGCATCGCGCGCAACGCCATCACCATCGCCCACGAGGGCGGTCACGGCCTGGTCGCCCTGCTCACCGGGCGTCAGCTGACGGGGATACGGCTGCACTCGGACACCAGCGGCCTGACCCTCTCCCGCGGCAAGCCGCACGGCATCGGCATGATCCTGACCGCGGCCGCCGGCTACACCGCCCCCTCACTGCTCGGCCTGGGCGGCGCGGCCCTGCTGGCCGCGGGGCACATCACACTGCTGCTGTGGGCGGCGACGGCCCTGCTCATCGCCATGTTGATCATGATCCGCAACGCCTACGGCGCGCTGACGGTGGTGCTCACGGGCGGGATGTTCCTGCTGGTGTCGTGGCTGGCGGGGCCGCAGGTGCAAGCGGCGTTCGCGTACGCGGTGGTGTGGTTCCTGCTGGTGGGCGGCGTCCGGCCGGCGTTCGAACTGCAGGCCAAGAGGATGCGCGGCGGCGCGGGCGACTCGGACGCGGACCAGCTCTCCCGGCTGACGCACGTGCCGGCGGGACTGTGGCTGTTCCTGTTCCACGCGGTGTCGCTGTGCTCGCTGATCGGCGGAGGACGCTGGCTCCTGGAGATGTGACCGGGCACCGCTGCGGCCCGTGCGCGCGCATATATGCACGGCAATTCCCATGCCGTTCTTTCACCATGATTTCGCCGCATTTGATCAAGATCTCCGGTCACGCCCAGCCACTAAAGTGGGGCCATGACCGTTAACCCCGCACACACCGCCCTCTGGCCCGCCCCGCACGCGAGCGAAGCCGTCGACGCGACGGTCCACGTGCCCGGGTCCAAGTCGGTCACCAACCGCGCCCTGGTGCTGGCCGCCCTCGCCTCCGAGCCCGGCTGGCTGCGCCGCCCCCTGCGCTCGCGCGACACGCTGCTGATGGCCGGCGCCCTGCGCGCCATGGGCGTCGGCATCGAGGAGGGGGTCGGCCCGGACGGCACGGGCGAGGTCTGGCGGGTGCTGCCCACGGGCCTGCGCGGCCCGGCCACGGTCGACGTCGGCAACGCCGGCACCGTGATGCGCTTCCTGCCCCCGGTGGCCACCCTCGCCGACGGCCCCGTCCGCTTCGACGGCGACCCGCGGTCGTACGAGCGCCCCCTGCACGGCGTGATCGACGCCCTGCGCGTGCTGGGCGCGCGGATCGACGACGACGGCCGCGGCGCGCTGCCGCTGACGGTGCACGGCGGCGGGGCGCTGGACGGCGGCCCGGTGGAGATCGACGCCTCGTCGTCCTCGCAGTTCGTCAGCGCCCTGCTGCTGTCCGGCCCGCGGTTCAACCAGGGGGTCGAGGTCCGGCACGTCGGCTCCTCGCTGCCCTCCCTGCCCCACATCCGCATGACCGTGGACATGCTGCGCACCGTCGGCGCCCAGGTGGACACGCCGGAGTCGGGCGGCGAGCCGAACGTGTGGCGGGTGACGCCGGGCGCGCTGCTCGGCCGGGACCTGACCGTCGAACCCGACCTGTCCAACGCCCAGCCGTTCCTCGCCGCCGCCCTGGTCACCGGCGGCAAGGTCGTCGTGCCCGGCTGGCCGGTGCACACCACCCAGCCCGGCGACCGGCTGCGGGAGATCTTCACCGAAATGGGCGGTTCCTGCGAACTCACCGAGTACGGACTGGAGTTCACCGGTTCGGGTGCCGTTCACGGTATCGATGTGGACCTCGGCGACGTCGGCGAGCTGACTCCGGGCATCGCCGCGGTCGCGGCCCTCGCGGACTCCCCCTCGACCCTGCGCGGGGTGGCCCATCTGCGCCTGCACGAGACGGACCGGCTGGCCGCGCTCACCAAGGAGATCAACGAACTCGGCGGCGACGTCACCGAGACCGCCGACGGCCTGCACATCCGCCCGCGCCGCCTGCACGGCGGGATCTTCCACACCTACGAGGACCACCGCATGGCGACAGCCGGCGCGATCATCGGCCTCGCGGTGGAGGGCGTGCAGATCGAGAACGTGGCGACGACGGCGAAGACCCTGCCGGACTTCCCCGAGCTGTGGACCGGGATGCTCGGGGCGTAGGGACGTAGAGGAGATGCGCCGCTACGGCAAGCACACCGACGAGGACGACATCCGTGTCCGCCCGGGCCGCAAGGGAACCCGGCCGCGTACGAACATCCGCCCCGCCCACGAGGACGCGGCCGAGGGCATGGTCCTCACCGTCGACCGGGGCCGGCTGACCTGTCTGGTCGACGGCCGGACCGTGCTGGCGATGAAGGCACGCGAACTGGGCCGCAAGGCGGCGGTGGTCGGCGACCGGGTGGCCATCGTCGGTGACCTCACCGGCAAGAAGGACACCCTCGCGCGGATCGTCCGCATCGAGAAGCGGACGTCCGTGCTGCGCCGCACGGCGGACGACGACGACCCCTTCGAGCGCGTGGTCGTGGCCAACGCCGACCAGCTCGCCGTCGTCACGGCCCTGGCCGACCCCGAGCCCCGCCCCCGCCTGATCGACCGCTGCCTGGTCGCCGCGTACGACGGCGGCCTGACCCCCCTCCTCGTCCTGACCAAGTCGGACCTGTCGCCGCCCGACAAGCTCCTGGAGCTCTACGGCGATCTGGACATCCCGTACGTGGTCACCAGCCGTGAGGAGCTGGAGAACGGCGACGCGGTGGGCCGGGTGCGCGAGCAGCTCGACGGCAAGGTCACGGCGTTCGTCGGCCACTCTGGCGTGGGGAAGACGACGCTGGTGAACGCGCTGGTCCCCGTGGACCGCCGCCGTCTGACCGGTCATGTCAACGCGGTCACGGGCCGCGGCCGCCACACCACGACCTCCGCCCTGGCCCTCCCCCTCGGCGGCGACGGCTGGGTGATCGACACTCCGGGCCTGCGTTCCTTCGGCCTCGCGCACGTCGACCCGTCCCGGGTCATCAAAGCGTTCCCGGACCTCGAACCCGGCACCGAGGGCTGCCCGCGCGCCTGCAGCCACGACGAGCCGGACTGCGCGCTGGACCAGTGGGTTGCCGAGGGCCACGCGGATCCGGCGAGGCTGTACTCACTGCGCCGGCTGCTGTCCACCCGGGAGCACAAGGAGGGCGACTGACCACCGCGTTGTTTGCCCGTACGCCGGCCCGGTAAGTGCATACTCGCACCGAGCGGACGTACGGGAGGACAGCACATGGCGTGGCTGCTGGTAGTGGTGGCCGGTTTGCTCGAGACGGGTTTCGCCGTGTGCCTCAAGCTCTCGCACGGCTTCACTCGTCTGTGGCCCACGATCGCGTTCTGCGTCTTCGCCCTGGGCAGCTTCGGCCTGCTGACCCTCTCCCTGCGCAAGCTCGACGTCGGCCCCGCCTACGCCGTCTGGACCGGCATCGGCGCGGCGGGCACCGCGATCTACGGCATGATCTTCCTCGGCGACCTGGTCTCCACGCTGAAGATCGTGTCGATCAGCCTGGTGATCGTGGGGGTCATAGGCCTCCAACTGTCGGGCTCGACGCACTAGGCGGCGACCCCGCCCGGGGCCGGCTCACGCCGGCTGCCGGGGCAGCGCCGTGCGCACCAGGTCCCCCACCCCGCCGTCGACCGGCGGGGCGGCCACGCAGGACAGCGCCAGCCTGACCACCAGTTCGCAGGAGCGGGCCAGCTCCGCCGTGTCCGTCCGGTGCGCGCCGGGCCCCCCGAGCACCGCCACGGCCCGGTCGCGGACGATGGCCACGAAGTCGCCGGGCGAGGGCAGCGGGCCGTCGGCCCTGCGCTGCGCGGGCACGGCCGAGGAGGACGGCACGGCGGACAGCGTCGGCGAGGGCAGCCGCTCGCTCCAGCAGCCGGTCAGCATGGCCCGTACCAGCGCGTTCTCCCGGGCGGCCGACGCGGTCCACTCGGCGGTCGCGGTCAGCCGCTCGCGGGCGTCGGAGTGCGTGGCGAGCGCCCGCTCCACTCCCGCGAGAAAGCCGTCCGCCTCCCTTCTGACCAGTGCCCGGGCGAGCCCCTCCTTGCTGCCGAACTCGTTGTAGAGGGTCTGCCGGGACACTCCGGCCGCCGCGGCCACGTCCACCATCCGTACGGCGGACCACGGCCGGCGCGCCAGCGCCGTGTAGGCGGCGTCCAGTAGGGATTCCCGCGCTGCAGGCATCATCGCCTCCCTGGGGCGGAGCGACTCTGCGCCCAGATTTGACGCGTGCACACGCACTGTCAAGGGTTCGCGGGAGCACGCGGGAGCGCCCTTCGGCCACCATGTGCCGTCAGACCGTAATCCGGGCCGTGTGGCCCCTCGTACACCTCGCCGGATAGCGTTCGTCCCATGCCGGACTACCTCGACGACCTCCGTTTCGCCCATGTCCTCGCGGACGCCGCGGACGCGGCGACCATGGCCCGTTTCAAGGCCCTCGACCTCAAGGTCGAGACCAAACCGGACATGACTCCGGTGAGCGAGGCGGACAAGGCCGCCGAGGAGCTGATCCGCGGCCAGCTGCAGCGCGCCCGCCCGCGCGACGCGATCCTCGGCGAGGAGTACGGCGTCGAGGGCACGGGCCCCCGGCGCTGGGTGATCGACCCGATCGACGGCACCAAGAACTACGTGCGCGGTGTCCCGGTGTGGGCCACGCTGATCTCCCTGATGGAGGCCGGCGAGACCGGCTTCGAGCCGGTGGTCGGCGTCGTCTCCGCGCCCGCGCTGGGTCGGCGCTGGTGGGCCGCGCAGGGGCACGGCGCGTTCACCGGCCGCAGCCTGTCCTCCGCCTCCCGCCTGCACGTCTCCCGTGTCTCGAAGCTGTCGGACGCCTCCTTCGCCTACTCCTCGCTGTCCGGCTGGGAGGAGCAGGGCCGCCTCGACGGCTTCCTGGACCTGACCCGCGAGGTGTGGCGCACACGCGCGTACGGCGACTTCTGGCCCTACATGCTGGTCGCCGAGGGCGCCGTCGACATCTGCGCCGAGCCCGAGCTCTCCCTGTGGGACATGGCCGCCAACGCGGTCATCGTGACGGAGGCCGGCGGCACCTTCACGGGCCTCGACGGCCGCCCGGGCCCGCACAGCGGCAACGCGGCCGCGTCGAACGGCCCGCTGCACGACGAGTTGCTGGGGTACCTCAACCAGCGCTACTGAGGCACACCGGAACCCACAGATGAGCGTGCGCGCCCTCAATCGGCTGCCCGCGCCCTCTTGTTGACCCGTGCTTTACCTGCCACTCTGAGAGTCCCCCCACTTGTGAACTTGTGAATCCGTGAACTAACGCTCCGGATTCCCTAGGAGGTGGCTCAAGTCCATGCTCGTCCGTGACGCCATGAGCACAGTGGTCCTCACCATCGGCCCCGCCCACACCCTCCGTCAGGCAGCCGCCCTGATGGCCGCACGCCGCGTCGGCGCGGCCGTGGTCCTCGACCCGGACGCGGGCGGGATCGGCATCCTCACCGAACGCGACATCCTCAACTCGGTGGGGCTCGGCCAGAACCCGGACGCGGAGCACGCCTCCGCCCACACCACCACCGACGTGGTCTTCGCCGCCCCGTCCTGGACCCTGGAGGAGGCCGCCCACGCCATGGCGCACGGCGGGTTCCGCCACCTGATCGTCCTCGACCGCGGCGAGACCGTCGGGGTCGTCTCTGTCCGCGACATCATCCGCTGCTGGGCACCCGCCCGACAGCAGGTCGCCCTGCTGCACTGACCGTCAGATTGGACCAAGTCTAAAGTCACATTCATTCGCGTCCTGGTCCCCTTCTGTTAGGCTGGCCGTATGAGTGACCTTCTGGAACGGCTGCGCGGACGCGGATGGCGGATGACCGCGCAGCGGCGCGTCGTGGCCGAGGTTCTCGACGGCGAACACGTCCACCTGACGGCCGACGAGGTCCACACCCGGGCCGTGGCCAAGCTGCCGGAGATCTCCCGGGCGACCGTCTACAACACGCTGGGCGAGCTGGTCTCGCTCGGCGAGGTGCTCGAGGTCGCCACGGACCGGCGCGCCAAGCGCTACGACCCGAACGCGCACCGCCCGCACCACCACCTGGTCTGCGCCCGGTGCGGCACGATCAAGGACGTCCACCCGACGGGCAACCCCCTGGCCGACCTCCCGGACTCGGAACGCTTCGGCTTCACGGTCTCGGACGTGGAGGTCACCTACCGCGGCGTCTGCCCGAACTGCGCGGCGTAAGGGCGTGCGGGCCTCTCGCGGGCCCACACCCGGCATACACAGAGGGCCGGAATCCATCTCTGGATTCCGGCCCTCTGTCTTCAGTAGCGGGGACAGGATTTGAACCTGCGACCTCTGGGTTATGAGCCCAGCGAGCTACCGAGCTGCTCCACCCCGCGTCGATGAACAGAACAGTACGTGAGGAACGAGCACAGAAGCAAATCGCTTCTTTCGGCGCCGAAGCTTTAGACGCCGAAGCTCTCAGCGTCGAAGCTTTCAGCGCCGAAGCGGGGGCCTGGGGGCGGCCGCCCCCAGAACGTCAGGCCGACAGCTCCTCCCGCAACGCGTCCCGCAGCCGCGCCGCCCGCTCCGTGACCTCCGCAGGCCCGAGGGACACGGCCCGGTCGGCCCACCGCTGCCCCTCCGCCAGCTCCCCCCGACGCGCGTAGACCAGGGCCAGCCGCAACGCCGCCCGACCGTGCCCGGCATCGGCCGCCCGTGTCCACCAGACCGCCGCCTCCGGCTCACTCCCCTCCCGGGCCAGCAGCAGCCCCAGGTTGAAGGCGCCGTTGCGGGACCCGGCCTCGGCCGCCTCGCGGTACCACCGGGCCGCCTCCACGACGTCCCCGCGGGCCGCGGCCATCATGCCGACCCGCACCTGCGCCCGCCGGTGCCCCTGGGAGGCCGCCCGCTCGTACCACTCCTCGCACTCGGTCTTCTCGTGCAGCACCTCGCCCAGCTCGTGCGCCGGCTCCGGCGGACGTCGCGCGTCGAGCACGGTCGCCAGCCGGTACGCCGCCTCGGCGCTCCCACCGCCGGCCGCGCAGCGCAGATGCCGCTCCGCCTCGAGCTCGTCGCCGTCCCGCAGCCGCGCGATCCCCACCTGTAGCGCCGCCTCGGTGTGCCCGGCGGCCGCGGCACGCTCGTACCACCGCAGCGCGGCCTCGTCCTCGTCCCGTCCGGCGTGGAGGATGCCCAGGTTGAACGCGGCGTCCACGCTGCCGGCCTCCGCGGCCTTGGAGAACCACGGCTCGGCCCCGGTCGTGTCGCCGCCCTGGAGCAGCAGGATGGCCAGCGCGTTCGCCGCCTCCCGGTGCCCGGCGTACGCGGCCCGCCGGTACCACTGCTCGGCCTGCGAGGTCCGTCCCTGCTCGGCGCAGAGCAGCCCGAGGTTGTACGCGCCGTTGTCGTCCCCGGCGTCCATGGCCGCGCGGTACCACCGCTCGGCGGTCTGCGTCTCGCCGCGCTCGGCGTGCAGCGCGCCCAGCGCGTTGGCCGCGTTGCCGTCCCCGTCCTGCGCGGCTCTGAGCCACCACACGGCGGCGCTCTCGGTGTCGCCGGCGTCGCGCAGCAGGAAGCCGAGCGCGCAGGCGGCCCGTGCCTCACCGTCCTTGGCGGAGGTCAAGTACCAGCGCCCGGCCTCCTTCAGCTCTCCGCGCTTCTCCAGGATCGCCCCGAGATGCAGCGCGGCCCGCCGGTGTCCGCGCGCGGCGGCCTGCCGGTAGAACTGCTCGGCCTCGGCCAGCACCTCGACACCGTTGTCGGGCCCGCCCTCGTCCAGGCAGGCCGCCTTGCGGTCGAGCGCGCGCGCCAGCCGGTACGCCGCCTCGCGGTGGCCGCGCTCGGCCGCGGCCCGCATCCACTTGTCCGCCGCGGCGTCCGCGCGGTGCTCCAGCAGGTCGGCGAGCGCGTACGCCCCCAGGGCGTGCCCCTGCTCGGCGGACTGGCGCAGCCAGTACTCGGCGGCCGGCTCGTCCCCGCGCTCGCGGTGGTGCCGGCCCAGGGCGTGAGCGGCAGCGGCCGAGCCGGCGACGGCGGCGATCCGCCACCATCCGGCGGCCTCGTCTGCGTAGCCGCGCTGATGCAGCAGGACACCGAGGTTGTTGGCGGCGGCGCGGTCGCCGGCCGCGGTGGCGGCACGCAGATGGGGTTCGGCTCCGTCGAGATCTCCGCGGCGCAACAGCATGGCCCCGAGAACACTCATCGCCTCGACGTCGCCGGCTTCGGCGGCGAGCCGCTGACGCAGTTCCTCGGCAGCCTCTTCCGCGGCCTCCCCGGCCGTGGTCTCGCCCGGTTCGGAAGGCTGCACAAATCGCCCTGTCTCGAACAGAGTTGCCTTGTCCCCCATAACGTCCATCGTCGCACCACCTGCAACCTGGGTACACCTGGTATACCGCAGCCATTGAGGTCACTTCAGCGTTTTGTCGACATGCCCACAGAGAGACAAGTCAAACACAGAACACCCAACTCCCCGCCGCGCCACGTATCCCCTGTGCTCGGCACATGCGTTCGCACACGTCGAAGGCCCGGATCCATGTTGGATCCGGGCCTTCGACCGCAGTAGCGGGGACAGGATTTGAACCTGCGACCTCTGGGTTATGAGCCCAGCGAGCTACCGAGCTGCTCCACCCCGCGTCGTTGTTCGGCAACCGTATCACGACGCGGGGCGGCCTTTGATCAACCGCTGCCGGAACTGCCGCTCGGGCTGGGACTGCCGCTGGGACTCGGGCTGGCGGTGTTCTTGCCACCCGCGGTCTTGTCGGCCTTGGCCTGCGCCTCCTCGGCCCTCTTCAGCGCGTCCTCGAGGTCCTTCTGCGCCTCGCCGTACGACTTCCAGTCGCCCTTCTTCAGGGCCGTCTGGCCGGCGTCGAAGGCCTTCTGGGCGTCGTCGAGAGCCTGTTGGACCGTCGGGTTGTTGGACGTCGGCGGCGTCGTGGTCCCCTTGTCGGGCGGCGGAGTGGTCGAACTCTCCGCCCCGAAGACCTTGTTGAGCGCCTGGTCGAGCGTGTCCTCGAAGGCGGTCTTGTCGCCGTAGCTGACCAACACCTTCCGCAGCAGTGGGTACTTCAGTCCACCACCGCGTACGTAGACCGGCTCCACGTAGAGCAGTCCTCCGTCGAGCGGCACCGTCAGCAGGTTGCCGTACTCGATGTCGGAGTCGCCGCCCTTGAGCAGCTTGATCGACTCGGCGATGTCCTGTTCGGAGTTGAACTGGCTCTGCACCTGTTTGGGTCCGTCGACCGTCGTGCTCGTCGGCAGTTTCAGGATTCTGATCCTGCCGTAGTCGCTGGAGTCCGCCTGTGCGTCGACCGACATGAACGCGCTCAGGTTGTCACGGCCGTTGGGCGTGAACGTCGTCGTCAGCGAGAACGCCTGCGACGCCTGGTCGGGCATCTTCATGCTCAGGTAGTACGGCGGCACCGCGTTGCCCGACTTGTTGGTCGGATCGTCCGGCACCTGCCACACCTCGCTGCCGGTGAGGAAGGTGGTCGGGTTGGTGACGTGGTAGCGGGTCAGCAGCTCGCGCTGGACCTTGAACAGGTCCTGGGGGTAGCGCAGATGGGCCAGGAGCGACTTGGAGATGGCGCTCTTGGACTCGACCGTGCCCGGGAAGGCCTTCATCCAGGTCTTCAGGACCGGGTCCTGGGTGTCCCACTGGTAGAGCTTGACCTGCCCGGTGTACGCGTCGACCGTCGCCTTCACCGAGTTGCGGATGTAGTTGACCTGGTTCTGCTGGGCCACCACCGCGCGCGAGTTGTTGGTCGCGGTCAGCGAGTCGGCCGTCGTGTCGCCCAGGGTCGTACGGGAGGCGTACGGGTAGCCGTTCGTCGTCGTGTAGGCGTCGACGATCCACTGGATACGGCCGTCCACCACCGCCGGATAGGCGTCGCCGTCGATGGTCAGCCAGGGCGCCACCGCCTCGACGCGCTCCTTGGGCGTGCGGTTGTACAGGATCCGCGAACCCTCGCCGATGGCGCCGGAGTACAGGATCTGCGGCTCGCTGAACGTCACCGCGTACGCCGCCCGGTTGATCGGGTTGGCGAGGTTGACGCCGCTCTTGCCCTTGTAGCTGGTGGTCTTCTCACCGCTGTCGTCGGAGTAGTCGATCTCCTTCTGGGGACCGCCGACGATCGAGTAGGTGGTGGTCTTCTCGCCGTAGTAAACCTGCTGCTCGTACGTCCCCAGGTCGCCCCGGGACGGCAGGTCGGACTCGGTGAAGACCGGCTGGCCGTTGGGGTCGGCCGCGGTGCCCTTCGCCGCCACCACGCCGTAGCCGTGGGTGTAGCGGAAGTGGTCGTTGATCCAGTTGTTCTTCGGAATGCCGTTGAGGTTCAGCTCGCGCAGACCGATGACCGTGTCCTGGACCTTGCCGTCCTTGGTGTAGCGGTCGACGTCCAGGTTGGTCGGGAACGCGTAGTAGTTCCTGATCTGTTGCAGCTGCTGGAACGTCGGCGAGACGATGTTCGGGTCCAGGATGCGGATGCTCGCCGTGGAGTCGACGTCGTCGCGCAGCGTGGCTTTGTCGTCGGTCTTGCTGGTGCCCGAGTAGTCGCTGACCTTGGTGCCGTCGATGCCGTAGGCCTCGCGCGTCGCCTTGAGGTTCTTCTGGACGTACGGGGCTTCCTTGGCCTGCTCGTTCGGCTGGACCTGGAACTTCTGGACGATCGCCGGGTAGAGGCCGCCGATCAGGATCGCCGAGAGCACCATCAGGCCGAAGCCGATCACCGGCAGCTGCCAGGTGCGCCGCCACAGGGTGGCGAAGAACAGCAGGGCGCAGATGACGGCGATGCAGAACAGGATGGTCTTCGCCGGCAGATAGGCGTTGGCGTCGACGTACCTCAGGCCGGTCCAGTTGTCCGTGGCCTTGAAGTCGCTGGACTTCACCGCCAGGCCGTACCGGTCGAGCCAGTACGCGACCGCCTTCAGCGCGACGAAGACCCCGAGCAGCACCGACAGGTGCCCGGTCGCGGCAGCCGTGGCCCGCGCGCCCGGGGAGGTGATCCTGAGGCCGCCGTACAGGTAGTGCGTCAGCGCGGCGGCGATCAGCGCGAGGATCGTGGCGGCGAAGCCGAAGCCCAGCAGGAAGCGGTACCAGGGCAGGTCGAAGGCGTAGAAGGAGACGTCGAGGTGGAACTGCGGGTCCTTCTGGTGGAAGGGCACGCCGTTGACCCACATCAGCCAGGTCCGCCACTGGCCGGACGCCGAGGCGCCGGCGATCAGGCCCACCAGTGCGGTGATCCCGAGCAGCAGCCACCTCTTGTAGGGCGCGATGCCCATTCGGTAACGGTCCAGGCTCTGCTGCTCCATCGACATGGCGCTCAGCGGCGGCCGCAGCCGGTGCGCGAGCCAGATGTTGAATCCGACCGCGAGGGCCATCAGCAGACCGAAGACGAAGAACAGGCCGATCTTCGTCCACAGGGTGGTGGTGAACACGGACGAGTAGTGCACCGACCGGTACCAGAGCCAGTCCGTCCAGAAGCCCGCGAACATGGTGAACGCCATGCCGAGCACGGCAAGGACGCCCAGTGTCATGAGCAGGGTCCGGACGCGCCGGGACGGGCGGCCCACTCTGATCCGTGGCCCCGTCGGGCCTCCGCCGCGGTCCGGCATCTGGAAAGCCAAGGTGCGCACCTCGAAGTCGCTGTCGGTCCGTCAGGCCCGCGGTTTCACGGACCTGCCGTGGCCCCCCGTGATCGTGGGCCCACACCTATGCAACTTACTCACCGTTTACTCGGTTCCCGATTCCGGCCATGAACGAGGCAGGATTGTGACCATGTCCAACACCCCCATGGCGGCGAACCCGCTCACCCGGGCCGTGCTCGAGATCGACGAGTACGCCTCCGGCCTCGGCTGGGACCAGCCCGCCCGCCTCTTCGCCCTCGTAGACACCGCTCGGCTGCGCGCCCAGGAACCCGCCCTCGCGGCGCAGCTCGGCCTGGAGGAGGAGCAGGAGTCCGCCGGTCTCACCCCGATCGAGCAGGACGAGATCCCGGCGGGCAACCCGCTGGACGAATTCCTCGCCACGATCGCCTGGCCCGACGCGGTGGCCGGCTGCGCGTTGACGGTGGAGCGGCTGATGCTGCCGGCGTCCGCCGAGGCGGCCGTACCGGAGGGGCTGAACGAGAAGAAGCTCGCGCAGTGGGTCGCCGAGCACCCGGACCGCCAGGAGGTCCGTATGACGGTCGCGGTGTTGCGCGACGGCACCCGCGAGTCGGCCCTGCGGCTGCGCGAGAAGGACACGCCCACGGAGGTCCTCACGGGCCGCGACCTGGTCCCGGGCCTTGCCGAGGCCCTGTCGGCGACCTTCGAGGACTGAGCCCTTCGGTACGACGAAGGGGGCGCCCCGCGTCGGCGGGAGCGCCCCCGGCCGTGCCCGAGGTTGTGCGTCAGCCCTTGGTCGTGCACTTCGGCAGGTCGGCGGTGTCGCCGCTGCGGATGTCCTTGAGCGCGGACAGGGCGTCCTTGATGGTGTTCACCTTGACCAGCCTGAGTCCACCGGGGGTGTCCTTGGCGGCGGCCGAGCAGTTCTCGGCCGGGGTCAGGAAGTACTGGGCGCCCTTGTTGCGCGCGCCGACCGTCTTCATCTCGATGCCGCCGATCGGGCCGACCTTGCCGTTGTCGTCGATGGTGCCGGTGCCGGCCACGAATTTGCCGCCGGTGAGGCTGCCCGGGGTGAGCTTGTCGTAGATGCCGAGCGCGAACATCAGACCGGCGCTGGGGCCGCCGACGTCGGCGAGCTTGATGTCGATGGTGAACGGGAAGGTGTGGTCGGTCCCGGCGGAGATCCCGACGATGGCCCGCTTCGCGCCGCTGTCGTCGGACGTGGCGGTCGTGATCGTGATCTTCTCGGTCTTCGTCGGCGTCTTGCGCGCCTTCTCGGCGGCGGCCTGCTCCTTGGCCGGCACGATCGTGAAGACCACGTTCTGGCCCGGCTTGTGCTTGGTCACCAGCTTGGCGACGTCGGCCGGCTTCTTGACCGCGGTGTCGTCGACGGCCTTGATGACGTCCCCGGCGTGCAGCCTGCCCTCGGCGGGCGAGTCCTTGACGACCGTGGAGACGATCACCCAGGACGTCACCGGAATGTCGAGCTGCTTCAGCGCCGCCACCTTGGCGCTCTCCTGCGACTGGCTGAACTCCTCGGCGTTCTCCTGGGTCGACTGCTCCTCGGTCTTGCCGTCCGGGTAGAGCGTGTCGTGCGGCACGACCTTGTTGTCGTGCGCGAGCCACCCGTACACGGCCTCGACGAGGTTCATCCGGTAGTCGGCGCTGGTGACCCGCACCGTGGTCATGTTCAGGTTCCCGCTGGTGGCGTAGGTCCTGCGCCCGGAGACCTGCAGCACCGGCTCGCCGTCGTGGTTCCCCAGGGTGTTCACCGTCGGGCCCGGGGACATCTCCGAGTACGGCACGGGGATGAAGACTCCCGCGCACAGGAGCGCGATCAGCATCAGGGTGGAGGCGAGCATCGTCGCGGTGCGGCGTGGCATGCCACGACAGTACGGGACGCCTCTGTCAGAGGGCCGTCAGGCCCACCCCTGTCATGTACCGGAGTGGGACTTCTCCATGGCCTCACGGAAACGCGCGTACCCGTCGAGCTCCGGCCCGTCGCCGCGCGCCTTACGGGTGCGGTTGGCCCAACTGCCCCACAGACCGGCGCCGATCGCGGCTACCAGCGGAATCAACAACCACACGAGCGCACCCATGCCGCCCTCCCAACCCCGGTGAGCGATCGCGAACTGACTGATCAGCAGATTAACCGCCGCCACTGACAACGCTCACGCCAGGGGTGCGGTTACGCAACCCGGGACCGACGAAGGGAGTCAGCGGACTCCTTCCGTGTGCTCAGCAGGCGCCGACCCATTCCTCCGTACCGTCGGAGAAGGTCTGGTGCTTCCAGATCGGCACCTCGTGCTTGAGGTCGTCGATCAGCTTCCGGCAGGCGTCGAAGGCCTCACCCCGGTGCGGACACGACACGGCGACGACGACGGCGAGATCCCCGACCGCGAGGTCCCCGACGCGGTGCACGGCCGCCAGCGCCCGTACGGGGTACTCCGCGACGACCTTCTCGGCGATCCGCCGCATCTCCGCCTCGGCACTGGGGTGGCACGAGTAGCCGAGCCGGTCGACGTCAGCGCCGCCGTCGTGGTTGCGCACGGTGCCCACGAACAGCGCGGTCCCGCCGGCGGCGTCGTCCCCGACGGCCCGGAAGACCTCGTCGACGGACAGGGGCGTCTCGCGGACGCCGATGAGCTTGACGGGGTCGTCCGCGGCCTGCTCGCCGGGGTGGTCGTGGGTGTCTGCCATGCGTCCATCGTGCCTCACGCCCGTGACAACACGGAATACGACTTTCACCAGGCACACGCGCGTGCGTTTTCGGCGACTCCTACAGGACCGCCGCGGCGGCCGGCCCCGTTCGGGCCGCTCGGGTCCGCCGCGAGGCCGGTCGGCCCCAGGAACCGGCCGCTCAGATCCGCCGCCGTGCCTTGCGGGCCCGCCGCACCACGGCCGCCGCGCCCAGCAGGGCCACCGTCGCCCCCGCGGCACCCGCCGCGGTCGCGTCCTTGCGCCCCAGCCGCCGTCCGACGACGGTGTGCCGCCCGGAAACCTCCTCCAGCAGCTCCGCGAGGACCTCCTCGTTGGTCCACTGCGGCCGCCATCCGGCGTCGTGCAGCCGGCTGCCGCTCACCACCCAGGGGTACATCGTGTAGGCCAGGTCCCCGGCCGGCGACGGCGTCAGCCCGATCCGATGCAGCCGGGCCGCCGCCCCGAGCGCCACGGCCGACGGCAGCTCCATCCGGCGGATCCCGCTGAGCTCCTCGACCTCCTCCTGCTCCAGCCACCCCTCGCACCCCACCGCGAGCTCGCCCTCGACCTTCTCCAGGACGGCGTACTCCAGGGCGCTGCACAGGTCCTCGACGTGGCAGAACTGCCAGGCGGGCCGCGACCCGGCCACGACCAGCAGCCGGGGCGACTCGAAGTACCTGGTCAGCGCTGTGTCGGTGCCTCCCACCAGGACGGCCGGGCGGACGACGGTGACGTTCAGCCCCGGGTGCGCCCGGGGCGCGCGCCGTGCGAGCCGCTCGATCTCCAGCAGGTCCCCCACACCGGTGGCCTCGGCCGTCGCCCGCAGCTCGGCGTCCTCCGAGAGGGGCAGCTCGTTGTCGGGAAGCGCCCCGTAGACCATCGAGGACGTGCACAGCACGACGCGGTGGACCCCGGCCGCGGCGGCCGCCGTGAGCACGGTCTGCGTCCCCCGGACGTTGTACGCCGTCCGCGCGGCGGCATCTGTCTCGAGGTCCAGGTCGAGCGCCAGGTGGACCACGACGTCGGCCCCGCGCAGCTTGTCCGCGATGGCCGGATCCCGTACGTCGAGGATGTGCCACTGGGCCGCCGCGCACTCGCCGCGCCGCTCGTCGATGGCGATGACCTGCTTGATCTCGTCGGACGCGGCCAGCCGCTCGGTGAGCAGCGCGCCGACGCCGGTCGCGGCGCCGGTGACGGCGACGACGGGCCCGCGTACAGTCGGCGGGGTTGACTCGTTTCGCGCTGCGCGAACCTGCGGATCTGGGGAACTCACCGGGCGTCTCCAGCGGTTGTCTTCAGTAAGAACGCGAGTGACGCGTCCGTACCAGGTGGCATCCATCCTGCCGCAGGCGATGAGTCGGCGAAGCACCGAGGCCCGAACCGCCCATGGTGTCTACGCTGGGTGGTGTCATCGGGCAGCCGCGCCGTCGGGGACAACCGGCGGCCTTACCAGCCGAGGAATCCCGTGAGCGACACCCCATTCGGATTCGGCCTTCCGCCGGAGGAGCCGGAAGACGGCGACGAGGGCAAGAAGAAGGACCAGCAGAGCGGTGGTGGTCAGGACCCGTCCAACCCGTTCGGTTTCGGGCTGCCCGGCGGCTTCGGCGGCCCCGGCGGTGACAACCCGCTCGCTGCCATGTTCGGTTCGCTGAACCCCACCGACCTGGGCGCCGCCTTCCAGCAGCTGGGCCAGATGCTCTCCTACGAGGGCGGCCCGGTGAACTGGGACATGGCGAAGCAGATCGCCCGCCAGACGGTCTCGCAGGGCACCGCGGACGGCGTCAAGGACGCGAGCGTCGGCCCCGCCGAGCGCAACGCCGTCCAGGAGGCCGTCCGCCTGGCCGACCTGTGGCTGGACGACGTGACGTCCCTGCCCTCCGGCGCCGGCACCGCGGTGGCGTGGTCGCGCGCGGAGTGGGTGGAGGCCACCCTGCCCGCGTGGCAGGAGCTTGTCGACCCGGTCGCCGAGCGCGTCGGCACCGCGATGGGCGACGTCCTGCCGGAGGAGATGCAGGCCATGGCCGGCCCGCTGATCGGCATGATGCGCTCCATGGGCGGCGCCATGTTCGGCACGCAGATCGGGCAGGCCGTGGGCGTGCTCGCCGGCGAGGTCGTCGGCTCCACCGACATCGGGCTGCCGCTCAGCCCGGCCGGCAAGGCGGCGCTGCTGCCGGTGAACATCGAGACCTTCGGCAAGGACCTGGGCGTGCCGAAGGAGGAGGTGCGGCTGTACCTGGCCCTGCGCGAGGCCGCCCACCAGCGCCTCTTCGCGCACGTGCCGTGGCTGCGCTCGCACCTGTACGGCGCGGTCGACGGCTACGCACGCGGGATCAAGGTCGACACCGCCAAGCTGGAGGACGTCGTCGGCCAGTTCGACCCGCAGAACCCGGAGCAACTGCAGGACGCCCTGCAGCAGGGCATGTTCCAGCCGGAGGACACGCCCGAGCAGAAGGCGGCGCTGGCCCGTCTGGAGACGGCTCTGGCGCTCGTGGAGGGTTGGGTGGACGCGGTGGTGCACGCGGCCGCGAAGCCGCGCCTGGGGTCCGCCGACGCGCTGCGCGAGACCCTGCGCCGCCGCCGCGCCTCGGGCGGGCCCGCGGAGCAGACGTTCGCCACGCTGATCGGCCTGGAACTGCGCCCGCGCCGCCTGCGCGACGCCTCCCGCCTGTGGGCCTCGCTGACCGACGCGCGCGGGATCGACGGCCGCGACGCCCTGTGGTCCCACCCGGACATGCTGCCCACGGCCTCCGACCTGGACGACCCGGACGGCTTCGTGCACCGCGAGCAGCTGGACTTCTCCGAGCTGGACAAGATGCTGGGCGAGGCGGCGGACAAGCCCGACCTGCGCAAGAAGGACGACGACAAGGGCGACGACGCCGAGTGAGCCTGTACGACGACGCGGTCCTCGTCCTGAAGGGGTACGAGGGCCAGGAAGAGCTGCGCCAGGCCTACCTCGACCATCTGGCGGCCCATCCGGACGGTCTGTGGAAGGCCTGTACGACCGGCCACATCACGGCGAGCGCTCTGGTCATCGACCCTTCGCGGGGGCGTGTGCTGCTCACCCTGCACCGGAAGCTGCGGATGTGGCTGCAGATGGGCGGCCACTGCGAGCCGCAGGACACCTCGCTGGAGGCGGCCGCGCTGCGCGAGGCCACCGAGGAGTCGGGCATCACCGGGCTCGCACTGCTGCCGGGCGGCCCGGCCCGTCTCGACCGGCACCCCATCCCGGCCCCCTGCCACTGGCACCTCGACGTGCAGTACGCGGTCGTGGCGCCCCCGGGCGCGGTCCAGGAGATCAGCGACGAGTCCCTCGACCTGCGCTGGTTCCGCTACGACGAGGTGGCGGACGTGGCGGACGAGTCGGTCGTACGACTGCTGGAAGCGGCCCGCGCCAGACTGTGAACGGGTAAGGGGTGACCACCGAGGCGGTCACCCCTTACGGGTACTAGCTCCAGACGTTGCCCTGGTTCTGCGCCCGGGCCCCGTGCTGGCCCATGCCGTACTGGGCGGCGAGGCCCTGACCGATCTGGGCGTTCTGCGGCGGCAGCAGCTCACTCGGCTGGACCAGCGCGAAGCCGCTGCCCATGAAGCTGAGCTCCCAGCCCTCACCGGTGTTGCCGCGGCGCCGCCACACCCCGGAGGAGTGCGTCTGGGCCTGCATCTGCACCCGCAGGCCGGTGGACCAGGCGACGATCGCGTCCGCATCGCAGTTGACGTACTTGTCGGGCGTGACCTGCAGCATCAGCGGCGCACCGGAGGTCATCAGCGCCACCTTGCCGCGGCCGGTGATGTTCAGCTGGTACTTCCCGGAGCCGGAGATGCCGTAGAGGCTGTCGACGGCGATGACCTCGTGGTGCAGCGAGGAGTCCATCGCGAGCACGTAGCCGCTGTCGACGGTCAGGCCGTCCTGCTCCACGTCCATCACATGGATGTGCTGGGCGAGGTTGGCGAAGTACACCGTGCCCTGCCCGTGGCAGCGCATGAGGCTCAGGCCCTCGCCGGTGTGGGCACGCGCGCGTGCCTGGTTGTTGCTCTGGTACTCGGCGTCGAACTCGACGAGCCCCTGGTAGGCGACCATGGTGCCCTTTCGGGCCAGGATGTCGTCATGACCCTCCAGGTTGACGCGCAGCAGCTGCTTGTTCTGCAGGCTGTAGCGCTCCTGGGACTGGGAGTCGTTGAAGGCGAAAAGCGGACTCTGCATGGCGTTTCTGGCTCCCCCTCAGCCCCGGAACCGGAGGCGGTCGGTGCTGTCCTCGCTGGGCTGGACGACGACGATGCCCTGGCCGGAGAAGCCCATCTGGTAGGCCTCGCCGCTGCCACGGCCGATCAGCGACTGCGCCTTGAAACTGCGCTTGCCCTTCACCTTGAGGTTCGGGGACCAGGCGACGAGGGCGTCCGGGTCGACGTACGTCTCGTCCTCGCCACCGCCGCAGTCGACCACGATCGGGGTTCCCCGGGAGGTCAGCGCGACCCAGCCCTGCCCGGAGATCTTCGTGTTCCACAGGCCCTGTCCGGCGAACTTCGCCAGCCCCTTGACCCGCTCGACGCCCCAGGTGAGGTGGGCGTCGAAGGCGAGCAGGTTGGTGGCGTTGACGGAGATGCCGTCGCCGTTGAGGTTGATGACGACGACGTTCGCGCCGTAGTCGGCGAGGTAGAGCAGTCCGTCGCCGGAGCACTTCATCAGGGGCGCGCCCTCACCGGTGATCCAGTCACGGGCGATCTGGCGCACGGCCGGCGGGTTGGGCTCGTACTGGATGAAACCCTCGTAGGCGATCATCGAGCCCACGCGCGCGAAGAGGTCCTGCCCGCTCTGCATGGCGACCTTGAGCATGTGCTCGCCGTGGTTCTCCATGCGGGCGGTGACGGGTGCGGGGGCGTAGCCCGCGAGCGGCTGGTTCATGACGGGCTCCCTCAGACCTCGTACGGCTGGACGACGATGAAGTTGCCGGGGGCGCCCCGGAACTGCAGGTTCACGCTCTCCCCGGTGTCGCCCGGGTAGGCGTTGCGGCGCATCCGGACCTGGCTGGAGACGATCACCTGGGAGGCGGCCGACCAGGCGACCACGGCGTTGGCGTCGGCGAACGTCGTGGGCGTGACGGGCAGCACCACCGGCGTGCCGTGCGTCTTCACGACGATGGTGCCGGTCCCCTGGAACTGCATCGTGAACAGCGCGCCCCCGGGGATGCCGTGCCCCTCGATGCGCCGGACCTCGTACTGCAGGGTCTCGTCGAAGGCGAGGACGTTCTCGGCGGAGACGCAGATCGCGTCGCCCTGGAGCTCGATCGGGTGCAGATGCGTGGCGTTCTCGGCGAGGAACACCTGCCCCTGGCCGGTGCAGCGCATCAGCTGCATCTCCTGGCCGGTCGCGTTGCCCACGATGCGGCCCGCGAAGCCGGCGCCCTTGTAGCCGAAGTCGACCTTGCCCTGGTAGAGCACCATGCTGCCCTGCCGGGCGAGCACGGGCTGGCCGCCGATGCCGAGGTCGACCCGGATGAGCTTCTTGTTCTGCTGCGTCCAGCGCTGTCCGGTGGGCGTCTCCTTGAACACCGACAGCGCGGCGGACACGCCGGCACCCCCCTGGGGAGCACCCTGCGGGACGCCGTAGCCGCCGGCCTGCTGGCCCGGGACCTGGCCGAAGGGCGGCTGCTGGCCGTAGCCGGGCGGCGGGGTCGGCTGCCCGTAGCCGGGCGGCGGGGCGGGGGCCTGCGGCGCCTGCGGGTATCCGGGCGGCGGGGCGCCGTGGCCGGGGGGCTGGCCGTAGGGCTGCTGCTGGGGCGGCTGGCCGTACGGGGCCGGTACGGGGCCCGGGGGCGGCACCGGGGCGCCGCCGGGCGGGGTCATCGGCGCGACGATGGTGGGCGCGGCGTGCACGTTCGGCGCGGGCGCGGGTGCCGCAGGCGGGGGCGGGGTCGCGCCCGGAGGCGGAGCGAAGCCCTGGGCGGGCTGCGGCGCCGGAGCCGGTGCGGGAGGGGCGGCCGGGGCGGCGAAGGCGGGCGGCGCGAACCCGGGAGTGGCGCCGGATGCCTGCGGCTGCTGGGGAGCGGCGGGTGCCTCCTCCTCGGCGACCTCGCCGCCGAAGTTCTTCAGCAGCGCCTCCAGACCGCCGTCGAAGCCCTGGCCGACGGCCGCGAAGCGCCACACGTCCTTCAGGTAGAAGTCGCCCAGCATCACGGCCCGCTCGGTGGTGAACTCCGAGCCGTTGAACGCGTACCGGGCCACTTCCTCGCCGCCCGCGACGATCCGCAGGTATCCGGGGCCGACCTGCGACATCTGGCCGGAGCCGTCGATGGTCGCCGTGAAGGACAGCTTATGGATCTGCGGCGGGATCCTGTCCAGCGTGATGCGGAAGGACTCCGTGTCGCCGGCCTGCGCACCCAGGAGCTGGATGGACTCCTCGGGGGACTTGGGCTGGTTGAAGAAGATGAAATAGCGGTCGTCCGAGAGCCGTTCGTCGGCGTCGAGGCCGAAGCAGCTGATGTCGAACGTCAGCCCGGGTCCGCCGATCTGCACGCCTACGTACAGATCGGTGCCCGGGGTGAGGTCACTGATCTTGGCCTTGTGGCCGCGTTGGAATTCCCTGGCCATGCGTAACGACCGTCCCCCATCCCGAATGTGAGTGCGTCGCGCCAGGCTAACGGCTAACTCCGACATCGGAAGAAGCCGGTACAGACCCGGTACACAACCGCGTCCCGGCGGCCGGGGCGGCCGTCACTCGTCGGGGGCGCCCGGCAGATGCGGCAACCGTTCGGCGGCGACCACTCCTTCGAGGTAGCCGCGGGCGCGCTCGGTGCGGGGATAGGCCTCCAGGAGCCGCCAGAAACGCGGCCCGTGCCCGGGTACCAGCAGGTGCGCCAGTTCGTGGACGAGGACGTAGTCGATGACGTATTCGGGCATGCCCTGCAGCCGGTGCGACAGGCGGATGCTGCCCTCTGACGGGGTGCACGAGCCCCAGCGCGTGTTCTGGTTGGTGACCCAGCGCACCGAGGCGGGCCGCGCCCGGCCTTCGAAGTACTGGGCGGACAGCCGTTCGGCGCGCTCCGCCAGCGCGTCGTCGCCGAGGATCCGTTTGCTCTCCTGGGCGGCCAGTTTGTCGAGCATGACGGTGACCCAGCGCTGTTCCTCGGCCTCGGACATCCGGGCAGGGATGAGCACGACGGTGCGATCGCCCTCGCGGTACGCGGAGACCGTCCGGCGTCGCCGGGCGCTCCTGCGGACCTCGATCGCGCTCGCCCCCGAGCCGCTCGGCGGCTGGCTCGTCGTGCTGCGCTGTGGCGTTCCGGCGCTGTGCAGTGGGTCGGCGGGCACGCCCCGACGTTACCCGCTGCACATGGGGAAGTCCCGACTCCCGGACGGTTCCGTCCCGATCCCCCACCGAGCGTTTGATTTGTACGACGAATATCCACCGCCTGTGGACAACTTTCGGCACGCTCCGCCGGGTCCGTGCATGCTGGGTCTCACCGCGGAGGCCGACCTGCCTCCGTCGGCGGACGGGGATGTTCTCTCAGGGCTACGGGGGCCTGCCGATGAATGCCATGGAAGCACTGCGCGCCACACATGCCGGGAATGCGAGGGATGCGAGGGACGTGATCGCACCTGTGGTGAAGCCCGCCTTCAGGCGTGGCTGGCGTGATCTCAACACGGTGCAGTTCGGCATGGCTCCGGCGCACGCGATGACGCTGGGCCCGATGGACTCCGCGACGGGCAGCTTCCTCGACCTGCTCGACGGCACGCGCGGCCTGCCGCTCCTGCGTGAGGAGGGGCGCCGCATGGACCTGCCAGACAGTCACGTCGACACGCTGGTGTCGCGGCTGGTCGGGGCCGGTCTGCTGGACGACGCGAAGGGAGGCGGGCCGGCCGCCGACGCCCTGCGCGGAAAGAAGGAGGCCCTGGACCGGCTTCGCCCGGACCTGGCCTCACTGTCCGTGTTCACCACCGAGCCGGGCGACGCGATCGCACGGCTGGCCGCCCGGCGATCCCTGCGCGTGCAGGTCCGGGGAGCGGGCCGGGTGGGAGCGCTGCTGGCCTCGCTGCTGGCGGCCGCGGGAGTCGGCGAGGTCGACGTCCGGGACATCGGCCGGGTCGAGCGTTGGGACGTCTCGCCGGGCGGTCTGTCCCCGGAGTCGGTGGGCGCCCGCAGGGACGATGCCGCCCGGCAGGCGGTACGCCGTTGCGCACCGGGCCGCCCGCCGCGCCGCGGCCCCACGGCACCGCCGTCGGACGGCGACCCGGGATTCTCGCTGGTGATCCTCGCCCCGCGCGACGACGTCGCCGTCCACGCCCCCGCACCGGCCACCGCCGAACCCCTCATCACTTCGGGTACGCCCCATCTGTACGCCGGGGTGGTCGAGGCGACCGGTGTCGTCGGCCCCCTCGTGCTGCCCGGCGAAACGGGGTGCGCGGGCTGTCTGCACGAGGGACGCACCGACCGGGACCCGGCCTGGCCCCGCCTGGTCGCCCAGTGGCGTTCGGGTTCGGGCAGGTCACGGCAGGTGCGGCCGTGCGATGTGACACTGGCCACTCTGGTTGCAGGACTGGCGGCGGGCCACGCGCTCGCCTTTCTCGACGGCCATCTCCCGGCGAGCGCCGGAGCCCGCTGGGAGGTCTCCCTACCGGCCCTGAACTGGCATTCCCGGCCGGTCTGGCCCCACCCGGCATGCCCGTGCGGAGCCGGGGAGAAGGTAAGTAAGGGGGAACACACCGCTGAGGACGCGGACCGGCACGAGACAATGAGAGTGCAACGGTCGCCGATGAAGTTGTGCCGTGAGGCAGAGGCGGCGCGGCCGGCAGGGACTTGGAGGGCGCATGTCTGATCTTCCCCGCAAGGCGGTCACCCGGACCGCCAAGCTCGCCGCGCTCCCGCTCGGCTTCGCCGGGCGGGCCACCTGGGGACTGGGCAAGAGGATCGTCGGCGAGTCGGCGGAGATCGTCGGCCGCGAGCTGCAGCAGCGTACGGCGGAGCAGCTGTTCAAGGTGTTGGGCGAGCTCAAGGGCGGTGCGATGAAGTTCGGGCAGGCCCTGTCCGTCTTCGAGTCCGCACTCCCCGAGGAGGTCGCCGGCCCCTACCGCGCGGCGCTGACGAAGTTGCAGGAAGCGGCCCCGCCGATGCCGACGCGCACCGTGCACACGGTGCTCGGCGAGCGGCTCGGCGCTGACTGGCAGGAGCTGTTCCTGGAGTTCGAGGACAAGCCGGCCGCGGCCGCCTCGATCGGCCAGGTGCACCGGGGGGTGTGGCACGACGGCCGCGAGGTGGCGGTCAAGGTGCAGTACCCGGGAGCCGGCGACGCCCTTCTGTCCGATCTGAACCAACTCAGCCGTTTCGCCCGTCTGCTGGGCCCGCTCATTCCCGGTATGGACATCAAGCCGCTGATCACGGAACTCCGGGACCGTGTCTCGGAGGAGCTGGACTACGCTCTGGAGGCCCAGGCCCAGCAGGTCCACGCCGAGGAGTTCACGGGCGACCCGGACGTGGTGGTGCCGGTGGTGGTCCACCAGTGCGACCAGATCCTGATCACGGAGTGGATGGACGGCATCCCGCTCTCGGAGATCATCGCGGACGGCACTCCGGAGCAGCGCGACCGCGCCGGACAGCTCCTGGCCCGCTTCCTCTTCTCCGGTCCGGCCCGCACCGGTCTGCTGCACGCCGACCCGCACCCGGGCAACTTCCGCCTGCTGCCCGGCGACGCGGACGGCGAGGGCGACTGGCGGCTGGGCGTGCTGGACTTCGGCACGGTCGACCGTCTCCCGGGAGGCCTGCCCACCCCGATCGGCGACTCCCTGCGGATGACCCTCGACGGAGATGCGGAGGCCGTCTACGAGCTGCTCTGCGAGGAGGGTTTCGTCAAGGAGTCCATAGAGCTGGACCCGGCGGCCGTCCTCGACTACCTGCTGCCGATCATCGAACCGGCCCGGGCGGACGAGTTCACCTTCACCCGCGGCTGGATGCGCAGCCAGGCGGCCCGCATCGCCGACCCCCGCTCACCGGCCTACCAACTGGGCAAGCAGCTGAACCTGCCGCCCGCCTACCTTCTGATCCACCGGGTGACGCTGAGCACGATCGGTGTCCTGTGTCAGCTGGGGGCCACGGTGCGGCTGCGCGAGGAGTTGGAGGAGTGGCTGCCGGGGTTCGTGCTGGAGGACGCGGAGGAGGACGAGCCGGCTGCGGAAGCCTGACCTACCACCAGGCCGAGTCCAGCCGGCCCTCGATCGCCCGGAGGTTCTCCCGGGAGCAGGCGTCGCAGTAGTGCCGGCGGACGCCGTCCTCCACCGAGAAGGTCCAGGTGGGCTGCGGTTCCTCGGCCCGGGCGGCGCAGCGGGCGCACACCAGTGGCCGGGGCTCCGCCGCGGAGCCCGAGTCGTCACGGTTTCCGGGAGGACTCGTCATCCGGTGACGATACCTCCGGGGCCGGAGCTCGGGCGGGTGCAACGCACCGCGGGGGCCGGTCCGTTCGCACGGACCGGCCCCGCGGGGAGGCCGGTGCCTCCCGGGCTCGGGAGGCGCCGTCTTCAAATGGGGCGGCTACTGCATGACCGCCATGGCGAGCGCACGGCGGGCGAGGCGCGAGGCGCGCTCGGCCCGGCGCTGCATCCGGCGGGCGGCCACCACACGCGCGGCCGGGCGTTCCCGCTCGGCCTCGCGCAGCCGCTCGTGCATATGCGCACGTGCCAGGGCTTCTGGAATGAGTTGCATCTCTCGGGTCCTGTTCTGACGCGAACCGGTCACGTCGGTGGAGGTGGAGTCTTCGATCGCGGAGCCGGTGGGCTCAGTGGTGGACGGCTTCATCGGGGCCTGCTTCTTGGGGTCGTGCGTGAGGGGACGGTCGATCGTGCCTACGGTGTTCATGCCGTGACCGGGTTCTTGCGCGGGCGACCACGCGGCCGCTTCCGGGCGACGACGACACCCTGGACGAACAGCTCGCCACCCCAGACGCCCCAGGGCTCACGCCGCTCCTTGGCGCCGGCGAGGCAGGCCTCGATCAGCGGGCAGGTGCGGCAGAGGGACTTGGCGTACTCGACGTCGGCCGGCGACTCGGCGAAGAAGACCTCCGGGTCGTAGGAACGGCAGGGGACGGGTACGCCGAGGTTCTCGATGGCGTCGTCGAGCGCGGTGAGCGCGGTGAGCGGGGTCAAGGTGGAGTCCTCCGTGAGGCCGGGCGGGGGGATCGTTTCGGAAGGCGGTACGGACGGGGCGTGCGCTTCGAGTTGCACGGGTCGTCTTCCTCGTCTGTTCGTTTCCGGCCCTGTTGGGCCGGGAGGCGGCTGGTACCGGGTTCTGCTGTTGTCCCGAGGCCCCTTCACTCCGTCGTCCCCGGTGGGGGGACAAACAGAAGGGCCGCGGATCCCGGATGGGGTTCCGCGGCCCTGAAGGCGCCGGCCTGATCGGCTGTCAGGCTGGATCACTCCAGGGTTCTGGCCCACGGAAGGCCCACATCAGGTGGTGCTGCGTCTGCTTCCGGCTTCCGGCACCGGCGGCCGTAAAGGCATAGGCCTGCGCCTGTGCCTCTACTGCTTCCAGTGCCTTCGTCGGTCGCTCATTGCGCTCACGGACGGGAAGACCCGCGGGAGACACAGGGGACGCCGGACGCACGGCACGGATGCCGGACAGACCGGTGCCCGGGATCGAGGCGCCGAGCATGCACAGGGAGACGACGACCGAGCGATCGGTCATTTTGACGCTGCTGGTGGAGCTGGTGTTGATGCTGATCACTGGACTCGCCTCCTCTCGGCGCTTCGGGGACTGGGTTGAACCAGTCCGACGGATATGCAAGTAGAGCACGGAATCAGGGCCTCCGAGAAGGCCTCTGTCCCCGTGGCTAAGAACCTATGGGGATTGCTGGGGCATGCGCAAACTATTTTTCCGACGAGTTCGCATCAGTCTTTCTCGCCGTCAGCCGCGAGGTCCTGGCCTGCGCACAGAGCCAGTACGTCCGCCCCGTAGCGGTTGAGCTTGCGCTGTCCGACCCCGGGGATGCGTGCCAACTCGTGCGCGTCGTCCGGTACGGCCTCGGCGATGGCCATCAGCGTCTTGTCGGTGAAGACGCAGAAGGCAGGCTGCCCGCTGCGCCGTGCCTGCTCCGCGCGCCACTCGCACAGCCGCTCGTACAGGCCCTCGTCCATGTCGGAGGGGCAGTCCTCGCAGCGCATCAGCTTCATCTCGCCGGCGTCGGTGAGCGTGCGCCCGCAGACCCGGCAGCGGGCCGGGGTCCGCTGGGTGCGTCGCGGGGCGACGGACTCCGGCCTGCTGGTGTAACCGCGCTCCACGCCCCCCGCGCCGCCCGTCGCGCCGCGGCCGGCGGCGCCGGTGGAGCCGGGGCGCAGGCCGTCCAGGAAGCGGCTGGGGCGGCGGTTCGGGCGGCCGCCCGGCGAGCGGGACAGCGCCCAGGAGACGTGCAGGCGTTCGCGGGCCCGGGTGACGCCGACGTAGAGGAGGCGGCGCTCCTCCTCGATCTGCTCGTCGGTCTTCGCATAGGTGATCGGCATCATGCCCTCGGCGACCCCGACCAGGAAGACGACGTCCCACTCGAGGCCCTTGGCCGAGTGCAGGGAGGCGAGGGTGACGCCCTGGACGGTCGGAGCGTGCTGCGCGTTCGCTCTCTCGTCCAGCTCGGCGACGAGGTCGGCCAGGGTGGCGCCCTGCTGGGCGGCGGCGAAGTCGTGCGCCAGATTCACCAGGGCGGCCAGGGACTCCCAGCGCTCCCTGACGGCGCCGGAACCGGCCGGGGGCTCGGTGCTCCAGCCCTCGCCGGAGAGCACGGCACGCACTTGGGAGGGCAGGTCGACGGCGTCGTCCAGCCGGGAGTCGTTGCCGCCGAAGCGGGCGGCGCCCCTGAGGTTGACGATGGCTCTGCGCACCTCGGGCCGGTCGAAGAACCGCTCGGCGCCGCGCAGTTGGTAGGGGACCCCGGCATCGGCCAGGGCCTGTTCGTAGGTCTCCGACTGGGAGTTGGTGCGGAACAGGATCGCGATCTCGCTCGCCGGGGTTCCCGCGTCGATGAGTTCGCGGATGCGGCGGGCGGCGCCCTCGGCCTCGGCGGGCTCGTCCGTGTACTCGGTGTAGCGGGGTTCGGGGCCCGCGGCCCGCTGGGAGACCAGCTCCAGGCGGTGGTCGGCGGCGCGGCCGCGGGCTTGGGCGAGGAGGCCGTTGGCGAGATGGACCACCTGGGGGGTGGAGCGGTAGTCGCGGACCAGCTTGACGACGGTGGCCCCGGGGTGGCGGGCGCGGAAGTCGAGAAGGTGGTCGGGGGTTGCTCCGGTGAACGAGTAGATCGTCTGGCTGGCGTCGCCGACGACGCACAGGTCGTCGCGCTCGCCGAGCCACAGCTCCAGCAGGCGCTGCTGGAGGGGGCTGACGTCCTGGTACTCGTCCACGACGAAGTGCTGGTACTGGGCGCGGACCTGTTCGGCGATGTCGTGCCGGTCCTGCAACACGGCCACGGTCAGCAGCAGGACGTCCTCGAAGTCGATGACGGAGCGGTCCCGCTTGAGGTCCTCGTAGACGGAGTAGAGCTGGGCGATCTCGGCCGGGTCGCGGGGGGACTCACGGCCGGCCTTGGCCGCGGCCGCCGCGTAGTCGGCGGGGACGGTCTGGGTGACCTTGGACCACTCGATCTCGCCGGTGACGTCCCGCAGCTCACCCCGGTCGAGACGGATGCGGCAGGCGGCGGCCGCGTCCGCGACGAGCTGGATCTTGCGGTCGACGAGCCGGGGCATGGAGCCACCGACCGCTTTCGGCCAGAAGTACTGCAGCTGGCGCAGGGCGGCCGAGTGGAAGGTGCGGGCCTGGACGCCGACGGCGCCGAGCTGGCGCAGCCGGCCGCGCATCTCCCCCGCGGCACGGTTGGTGAAGGTGACGGCCAGCACGCTGGACGGCTGGAGGATCCCGGCCCGCACCCCGTAGGCGATGCGGTGGGTGATCGCCCGGGTCTTGCCCGTGCCGGCGCCCGCCAGCACGCACACCGGCCCGCGCAGGGCGGTGGCCACCTCGCGCTGCTCGGGGTCGAGCCCTTCGAGCACCGCGTCGGCCGAGTCCGGTACCCGCGGGAAGAGCGTGGAGTGCGTTGCTGCTGTCACACAGCCATGCTGCCAGGTCGTCGGAGACGGGTGCTCCGGTTGTCCACAGGCAGGCCCCTCTTGTCGTACTAATGCGGCAGGCGTCACGTCGGGTCCGGTACCGCGCGCGGGAATGGTGGCCCTTTCAAGTACGTTCCCTCTCTGCGAGCACCGATCCCCCAGCAGCTGAGGAGCGCGAGAGACATGCCGGGCACTGTGACGATGTACAGCACCACGTGGTGTGGCTACTGCCGCCGGTTGAAGAGCCAGATGGACCGCGAGGGCATCACGTACGACGAGATCAACATCGAGCAGGACCCGGAGTCCGCGGCTTTCGTCGAGAAGGCGAATGGCGGAAACCAGACGGTGCCGACCGTGCTGTTCCCGGACGGTTCGACGCTGACGAACCCGTCGCTGGCCCAGGTGAAGCAGAAGATCGGCGTGTGACGCTCAGCCCTGGCGTGCGAAAAGGCGGTACCCGAGGTCGGCTCGGGTACCGCCTTTCGCGTTCCGCCATGTACCGGGCTGCCCGTCACACGCTCCGCGTCGGCAGCGGCTTGCCGTACCAGAGCTCGATCAGGCGGGCCGCGATCGAGATGCCGTAGGGCGGGAGCACCTCGCCGGAGTCGAAGGCGGCGCCGAGTTCGTCGCGGGAGAACCAGCGGGCCTCGTGGATCTCGTCGCCGTCGACGTCGATCTCGGTGGAGGTGGCGTGGGCCATGAAGCCGAGCATCAGGCTGGACGGGAACGGCCAGGGCTGGCTGGCGACGTACTCGACCTGCCCGATGCTGATGCCGGCCTCCTCGAAGACCTCGCGGCGCACCGCCTGCTCGATGGACTCGCCGGGCTCGACGAAGCCGGCGAGCGTGGAGAAGCGGCCCTCGGGCCAGTGGACCTGGCGGCCGAGGAGGATACGGTCCTCCGCGTCCGTGACCGCCATGATCACGGCCGGGTCGGTGCGCGGGTAGTGCTCGGCCCCGCAGGCCGGGCAGCGGCGGATGTGGCCGGCCGCGGCGATGACCGTGCGCTCGCCGCAGCGGGAGCAGAAGCGGTGGGTGCGCTGCCAGTTCTCCAGGCCGACGGCGTGCACCATCAGGCCCGCGTCCCGCGGCGACAGCAGCAGGCCGGCCTCGCGCAGGCCGGCCGGGCGCGCGGACTGGTCGATACGGCCGGGCAACGCGTCCTTCTGGAGGGCGAAGTAGCTGACGCCGTCCTCGTCGGTGCCCAGGAAGTAGCGGTGCGCCTCCGTGAGAGGAGCCTCGAAGGACGGGGTCATGACGAGTTCGGTACGGCCGTCGGGCGTCTCGTCGATGAGGACCTGGCCGCCGGAGACCACGAAGCAGCGGGTCGTGGGGTGGCTCCACGCCGCCGCGAGCCAGGCCTCGTCGAGCCGGTGATGGGCGGCGCGGTCGATGCCGCTCGGGGCGGTGAGCGAGATGGGGCGGTCGGCGGTGTGGTCGGTCCAGGTGGTCACGGGTGCTTCCAACTCCCCCTGTGGAACGGGCTGTTTCGGCGGGCGGTGCGGCGGGACGCGGGGCGGGAGGTGACCGGTTCCGGTGGGGCTGGGCGGTGCGGGGCGTTCCCTTCAGTGTGCCCCTCGCACCGCGCCCGTCCGGGCGGCGTGGGGCGCTCAGGGCGCATGACGCCACGTGCGGGCGAGGTCGCCCCACAGGTACGCGGTGGTCTCGACGCCCTTGAGAAGCAGGTCGAGCTCGACCTTCTCGTTCGGCGCGTGCCAGCCGTCGGACGGGACGGAGATGCCCAGGAAGAGCACCGGTGCGTCCAGGACCTCCTGGAGGTCGGCGGCCGGTCCGGAGCCGCCCTCGCGGGTGAAGCGGACCGGCTTGCCGAAGGCGCGGCCCATGGCGCGGACCACGGACTGCAGGGCGGGATGGTCCAACGGCGTCAGGCACGGGCGCGTGGCGGCACCGAACGTGATCTCGTGCCGGATCCCCGCGGGCACCTGCGTGGCGGCCCAGTCGCGGACGACCTTCTCGATGTGCGCGGGATCCTGGCCCGCGACCATACGGAAGGACAGCTTCACCATCGCCGAGGACGGGATGATCGTCTTGCTGCCGGGGCCCTGGTAGCCGCCGCCGATGCCGTTGACCTCGGCGGTGGGGCGGGCCCAGACGCGTTCCAGGGTGGTGTGGCCGGCCTCGCCCCGGGCGGCGTACGACTTGGCGGTGCGCAGCCACTCCTCCTCGTCGAAGGGCAGTTCGGCGAAGAGCTCGCGCTCGCGGTCGGAGAGTTCGACCACGCCGTCGTAGAAGCCGGGGACGGCCACGCGTGCGTGCTCGTCGTGCAGGGCCGCGACCAGACGGGCGGCGGCGGTGGCCGGGTTCGGGACCGCGCCGCCGAAGGACCCGGAGTGGATGTCCTGGTCGGGGCCGAAGAAGTGGATCTCGCACTCGGCGAGGCCGCGCATGCCGGTGCAGACGGTGGGGGTGTCCTCGGACCACATGCCGGTGTCGGAGACGATCACGGCGTCGGCGGCCAGCCGTCCGGCGTGCTCCTCCACGAGCGCGCGGAAGTGCGGCGAACCGGACTCCTCCTCGCCCTCGATCAGCAGCTTCAGGCCGACGGCCGGGGTGGTGCGGCCGGTCGCGGCGAGGTGGGCGCGGACGCCGAGGGTGTGGAAGAAGACCTGGCCCTTGTCGTCGGCCGCCCCGCGCGCGTAGAGGCGGCCTTCGCGGACGACCGGCTCGAAGGGCTCGCTGTCCCAGCCGTCCTCACGGGCGGCGGGCTGCACGTCGTGGTGGCCGTAGACGAGGACCGTGGGCGCCTCGGGGTCGTCGGAGGGCCACTCGGCGTAGACGGCGGGGGCTCCCGCGGTCTCCCAGACCTCGGTGGTCGGGAAGCCGGTCTCCCGGAGCCTGGCGGCGAGCCAGTCGGCGCTGCGGCGTACATCGGGCGCGTGGTCCGGCTGGGCGGACACGGACGGGATGCGCAGCCACTCCGCGAGGTCCTCCAGGAAGGCGGAGCTGTGCTGCTCGATGTACGTACGGACGGCGCTGTCCGGGGTCTGGCTCATGGTCACGAGCCTATCGGCCCGCGCCGACATCCTCGGTGGGCGGTTCCTCACAGTTTGCTTGCGCGGCCGGCTCGCCCAGGAGCAGCCGTTCCAGTGCGGCCCGGTCCGGCAGGTCCCGCGGTCGTACCACCTCACCGGTGCGGACGTACAGGAACGCCGCGTTGACGGACGCCAGGGGCACGCCCCGCTGCTCGGCCCAGGCGAGCCGGTACAGGGCGAGCTGGAGCGGATCGGCGGTGCGGTCGCGGCTGGTCTTCCAGTCGACGATCTCGTACGTCGTCGCCTCGCCGTCGCCCTCCTTGTAGACGGCGTCGATGCGCCCCCTGATCACCCGGCCGGCGATGACGAGCTGGAAGGGTGCCTCGACGCGGTGGGGCGTGCGGTGGGCGTACGCGGTGCGTTCGAAGGCGTCCTTGAGCGCCTCCAGGTCGCGCTCGTCGGCGATCTCGGCGTCACTGCCGGGCAGTTCGTCCGGTTCCAGTACGGGGAGGGTGAGTTCTTCGAAGCGGGCCTCGACCCAGGCGTGGAAGCGGGTGCCCCGGCGCGCGGCGGGCTGCGGCGGGCGGGGCATGGGGCGCGCGAGTTCCTGCGCGAACCCGTCCGGGTCGGCGGCCAGCCGCAGCACCTGCGACGCGGTGAGGGTCACCGGCAGCGGGACGTCGGTGACGGCCTCCCGCGCGCGCAGGAGCTCGCCGGTGAGCGCGTCCAGGTCGCGGTCCCAGGAGGCGATGGTGCGGGCTTCCTCGGGAGTGAGGCGGGTGTGCTCGCGCGCACGGGTGTGCTCCGGCGCGCGCGTGCCGACGTGCTCGGCGCTCTCCGGCCCCGTCGCCTGGTGCGGGACCGTCGGGCGGTCCGCGGACCAGCTGTCCCAGTCTCCGGGCTCCTCGTCCGGGAACGGGTCCTCTTCGCCGTAGGGATCCTCGTCGTCCGGCGGCGCGGGCCACTCCGGGTCCTCGTGACGGTCCGGGTCGTGTACGGCCGCGGGGTGGCCGTCCTCGTGGGAGGCGAGGTCCTCCAGGTGTGCCAGGACGGTTTCGGCGGCCGTCCGACGGCGGGCGAGGGACGCCTCGTCCAGCGGCAGGGGCCAGACCTGGTCGGCGCTCGCCGTGTGCAGGACGGGGTTCTCCTCGTCCTCGGCGGGCTCCTCGGCCCACACCTCGATCTCGCCGTGCCCGGCCTCGCAGTGCTCGTACAGGTCCAGCAGGAAGTCGGAGGGGCCGCGCCGCTTCTTCTGGGTAGGGCCCCACCAGTGGCCCGAGCCGAGGAGGAGGGAACGGGGGCGGGTGAAGGTGACGTAGCCGAGGCGGAGTTCCTCGGTGTGCTGGTGCTCCTTCATCGCCTCCTGGAAGGCCTTCAGGCCGCGGGAGTCCCAGGACTCGACGTCGGGCAGGGTGTCGGCGTCGCCGCGCAGCGCGTGCGGCAGCACCTTGCCCTGGGCGGTCCACTTCTCCCGGCCCTTGGTGCTGGGGAAGGTGTCCTTGACCAGTCCCGGGACGGCGACGACGTCCCACTCCAGGCCCTTCGACTTGTGGGCGGTGAGCACCTTCACGGTGTTCTCGCCGCCGGGCAGGGCGTTGTCGAGGCCCTTCTCGTACTGCGCCGCGGTGCGCAGGAAACCCAGGAAGGCGAGCAGACTCGCCTCGCCGTCCCCGGCGGCGAAGGAGGCGGCGACGTCCAGGAAGTTGGAGAGCGTCTCGCGGCGGCGGGCGGCCAGGGCGTGCGGGGACGCCGACAGCTCCACCTCCAGGCCGGTGACGGCGAGGACGCGGTGCAGGACGTCCATCAGCGGGTCGGACAATGACCGGCGCAGGTCGCGCAGTTCGGCGGCCAGGCGCGCGAACCGTACGCGCGCGTCCGGCGAGAACGGCAGCCCGTCCTCCTCCCGCTCCGCGTCGAGCGGCATCTCCAGGAAGGTGTCGAGGGCGTCGGCGAGCGATATCACCTCCGACGGATCGACCCCCTCAACGGCCTCGGCGAGCCGCCGGTCCCGGTCGTCGTCGTCCTCCACCCGCGCGTGGGACACGAGCAGCCGTGCCCTGCGGCCCAGGAGGGCGAGGTCGCGCGGGCCGATGCGCCAGCGCGGACCGGTGAGCAGCCGGACCAGGGAGGCGTTGGCGCCGGGGTCCTGGAGCACCTCGCAGACGGCGACCAGGTCGGCGATCTCCGGCAGGTGCAGCAGCCCGGACAGGCCGACCACCTCGACGGGGACGTCCCGGGCGACGAGCGCGCCCTGGATCTCCGCGAAGTCGGTCGCCGTGCGGCACAGCACGGCGATCTCGCCGGGCGCCTTGCCGGTGTTCACCAGGTGGGCGATCGAGTCGGCGATCCAGTCGATCTCCTCGGCGTGGGTGGACAGCAGCGCGCAGCGTACGACGCCGTCCCGTTCGGCGCCCGGGGCGGGGCGGAGGGCCTCCACGCCCGCGTGCATGGCGCGCAGCGGTTCCGCGAGGCCGTTGGCGAGGTCCAGCAGGCGGCCGCCGCTGCGGCGGTTTTCGCTGAGCGCCTGGCGGGTGGCGGGGCGGCCGTCGGGGCGGGCGAAGTGCTCGGGGAAGTCGTCCAGGTTGGCGACGGACGCGCCGCGCCAGCCGTAGATCGCCTGGCAGGGGTCGCCGACGGCGGTCACCGGGTGGCCGGTGCCGCCGCCGAACAGGCCCGCCAGGAGGATGCGTTGGGCCACCGAGGTGTCCTGGTACTCGTCCAGGAGGACCACCCGGAACTCGTCGCGCAGGACGCGGCCGACCTCGGGGATGCGCGCGAGCTGTGCGGAGAGGGCGATCTGGTCGCCGAAGTCGAGCAGGTCGCGCTCGCGTTTGGCGGCGCGGTAGCGGACCACCAGGTCGGCCAGTTCACGGCGGGCGGCGGCCGCCTCGGGGACCTTGCGCAGATCGGCGTTGGTGAGTTTGGCGCCCTGCAGGGTGCGCAGCAGTTCGGCGTCGTACGCGCGGACGTCCTCGGGGCGCACGAGGTGCTCGGCGAGTTCGGCGTCGAGGGTCAGCAGGTCGCTGACGAGGTCCGCGAAGGAGCGGGTGAGGGCCGGATAGGGGCCCGGGGCCTCCCGCAGCACACGTGCGGCGAGCTGGAAGCGGGTGGCGTCGGCGAGCAGACGCGAGGTCGGCTCCAGGCCGAGGCGCAGTCCGTGGTCGGTCAGGAGGCGGCCGGCGAACGCGTGGTAGGTCGAGATGACCGGTTCGCCCGGCGGGTTGTCCGGGTCGATGACGTCCGGGTCGGTGACGCCCGCCTTGATCAGCGCCTTGCGGACGCGTTCGGCGAGCTCCCCGGCGGCCTTGTTGGTGAAGGTCAGGCCCAGTACCTGCTCGGGGGCGACCTGGCCGGTGCCCACCAGCCAGACCACGCGGGCCGCCATCACCGTCGTCTTGCCCGACCCGGCGCCGGCCACGATCACCTGCGGGGCGGGCGGCGCGATGATGCAGGCCGTCTGCTCCGGGGTGAACGGAATCCCGAGGAGCTCCTTGAGCTGATCGGGATCGGTGATACGGGGCGGCACATCACAGAGGCTAGCGGCGACCACTGACAGCGGAGGACGAAATCACCCTCCGAGCCGACGGAAGCGCAGGTCGGCACGGGTGGTGTGATGAATCACCCGAGCTACTCGACGATGTGCCGGCCCTCGGGTCGGGCACTGCAGGACGCCCGGAACGCGCAATGCGCGCAGTGCTGTCCGGCGGTCGGCGTGAACCTCTCGTCGAGCACCTTTCCGACGGCCGTGGCGAGCAGGTCGCCGACCCACTCCCCCGCCGAGCCCTCGATGGGGTCCTGGGCCTGCACCTTGGGCAGCGTCTCGCCGCCGTCGCGCTGAGCGGCGCCCTGGCGCAGGTGCACCAGTTCGGCGCCGCCGGGCTCGGGGCGCAGGCCGTCGAAGGCCTCGTCCACGGCGCCCTCGCGAACGGCGAGCTGGTAGACGGCGAGCTGGGGGTGGCATTCCACCTCGCGCGCTGTGGGCGCCTGTTTGCCGGTCTTGAAGTCGACGACGTAGGCGCGGCCCTCGCCGTCGGCCTCGACCCGGTCCATCTGACCGCGGATGCGGACCTCGTAGTCACCGGCCGCCAGTGTCACGTCGAAGTCGTGCTCGCTGGCCACCGGGGTGCGGCCGGTGCGGTCCATGACGTGCCACTTCAGGAAGCGTTCGAGCGCCACGCGCGCGTTCTCCTTCTCCTGCGCCGACTTCCACGGCGCGTCGAAGGCGAGGGCGTTCCACACCGAGTCGAGGCGTTCCATGAGGACGGCGAGGTCGGCGGGCGTGTGCCCGGAGGCGACCTCGTCGGCGAGGACGTGCACGACGTTGCCGAAGCCCTGGGCGGTCGTCGCGGGCGCGTCGGCCTTCACCTCGCGGCCCAGGAACCACTGCAGCGAGCAGGTGTTGGCGAGCTGGTCGAGGGCGCTTCCGGAGAGCACAACGGGCTGGTCGCGGTTGCGCAGCGGCACCTTGCTCTCGGTCGGCTCGAACATTCCCCACCAGCGGTAGGGGTGGGCGGAGGGGACGAGCGGGCGGCCGTCCTCGTCGGCGAGCGCGGCGAGGCGTGCGAGCCGGTGGGCGGCCGCTTGCCTGAGGGTGTCCGAGACGCGCGGGTCGACCGTCGTGGCACGCAGTTCCGCGACCAGTGCGGCGACGGACAGGGGGCGGCGCGGCCGGCCCGTGACGTCCTTGGGTTCGACGCCGAGTTCGGTGAGGAAGCGGGAAGGCTGGTCGCCGTCGTCGGCCGGTGCCTTCACGGCGGTGACGACGAGGCGTTCACGCGCGCGCGTGGCGGCGACGTAGAACAGGCGGCGCTCCTCGGCGAGCAGCGCGCCCGGGGTGAGCGGTTCGGCGAGTCCGTCACGGCCGATGCGGTCGGCCTCCAGGAGCGAGCCGCGGCGGCGCAGGTCGGGCCACAGTCCTTCCTGGACGCCTGCGACGACGACGAGACGCCACTCCAGGCCCTTGGAGCGGTGCGCCGTCATCAGGCGTACGGCGTCCGGACGTACCGCACGCCGCGTGAGGGTGTCGGCGGCGATGTCCTCGGCCTCGATCTCCTCCAGGAAGTTCAGGGCGCCCCGCCCGCCGGTGCGCTCCTCCGCGCGCGCGGCGGTCGCGAACAGCGCGCACACGGCGTCCAGGTCACGGTCGGCGTTGCGCCCGGCGGCCCCGCCGCGCCGCGCGGAACGCTCCAGGCGGGTGGGCCACGGCGTGCCCTGCCACAGGTCCCACAGCGCCTCCTCGGCCGTGCCTCCGCCCGCGAGCCGTTCCCTGGCCTTGCGGAGCAGGGCACCGAGCCGCTGCGCGCCACGCGCGTACGCGGGGTCGTGCACGGCCAGGCGCTCCGGCTCGGCGAGGGCCCGCGCGAGCAGTTCGTCCGACGGCGGCGGCAGCGCGTTGCCCGCGGCCCGCTCCTCGTCCCGCAGGGCCCGGCCGAGACGACGCAGGTCGGCGGCGTCCATACCGCCGAGGGGGGACGCGAGGAGGCTGAGGGCGGTTTCGGTATCGAGCCAGCAGGGGGCTGCCGCCTCGGGCGAGCGGGCCATGGGCGTGGACGCTTCGGACGGGGGCTCTCCGGGCGGGATCGCGTCGGACGGAGTCGCCTCGGACGGGATCGCGTCGGACGGAGTCGCCTCAGACGAGGGCGCATCGGAGGGAGTCGCCTCAGACGAGGGCGCGTCGGAGGGAGTCGCCTCAGACGAGGGCGCGTCGGAGGGAGTCGCCTCGGGCAGGACCGCCTCGGACGGGGTCTCTCCGGCCAGGGCCTCGCCCGGCACGGCCGCCCAGGGTGCGGTCTGCTCGCGCGGAGTCTCCTCGGACAGCGCCGCCTCGGGCGGGGCGTCCTCGGCCAGGGCCTTGCCCGGCGGGGACGCCTCGGATGCGGGCTGCTCGCGCCGGTTCTCCTCTGGCTGAGCCGTCCCCTCCTCCGCCGTGGCCACCGCCCGTAGGGCCGTCAGCAGGGGGGCCACCGCCGGTTCGTGGCCCAGGGGCAGGTCGTCGCCGTCGATGTCCAGGGGCACGCCGGCGGCCGTCAGCGCGCGGCGGACCGTGGGGATCGTCCGGGACCCGGCACGCACCAGGACGGCCATGTCGCGCCACGGGACACCGTCCTCCAGGTGGGCCCGGCGCAGGATGTCGGCGATGTTGTCCAGTTCCGTACCGGACGTCGGATACGTGTACACCTCGGCGCGGCCGCCCTCCCGGACGGGGGCGAGCTCGCGGTGGGCGCGGACCTTCTCCGCCGGCAGCCGGGTGAGCGGCATGCGCTGGGTGAGCAGGCGGGTCGCGGCGAGCAGGGCGGCGCCGGAGCGGCGGGAGGTGCGCAGGACCTGCACGGGCGCCGGGCGGCCGTCCACGCGCGGGAAGTCGTGAGGGAACTCCAGGATGCCGTTCACGTCGGAGCCCCGGAAGGCGTAGATCGACTGGTCCGGGTCGCCGAAGGCGACGAGGGTGCGGCCGCCGCCCGCGAGCGCGTGCAGCAGCCGTACCTGGGCCGCGTCCGTGTCCTGGTACTCGTCGACGAGGACGGCGTCGTACTGCGCGGCGAGCCGTTCGGCGACCTCGGGCCGACGGGCGAGGAGGACCGCGCGGTGGACCAGTTCGGCGTAGTCGAGCACGCCCTGCATGTCGAGGACGTCGAGGTACTCGGCGAGGAAGGCCGCCGCGGCACGCCAGTCGGGGCGGCCGATACGGCGGGCGAAGTCGTCCAGCGCGACCGGGTCCAGGCCGAGTTCCCGGCTGCGGGCGAGGACCGCGCGGACCTCGTCGGCGAAGCCCCGGGTCGTCAGGCAGGCGCGCAGCTCGTCCGGCCAGCGCACGTGCGCGAGGCCGAGTCGCTCCAGGTCGGGCTGGCCGGCGAGCAGTTCGCGGACGGCGACGTCCTGCTCCGGGCCGGACAGCAGACGCAGCGGCTCCACGAACAGCTCGCTGTCCTGGTGGGCGCGCACGAGGGCGTAGCAGAACGAGTGGAAGGTGGTCGCCTGGGGAGCGCGGGCCGCCCCCACGCGCAGCGCCATGCGGTCGCGCAGCTCGACGGCCGCCTTGCGGCTGAACGTCAGCACGAGCACGCGCGCGGGGTCGCCGCCACGGGCGATGCGCGCCGCCACGGACTCGACGAGTGTGGTCGTCTTTCCGGTGCCGGGACCTGCGAGAACGAGCAGTGGGCCGGACCTGTGGTCAACCACGGAGCGCTGAGCGGCGTCCAGAAGAGGGGGATCCGGTCGGACCGGAGGGGTACGCACCAGCCGGTAAGCGCCACGGTTCCCCTGTCGCACCGCGGGGTGCGACAGGCGCCTGGTGGAGGAAGAGGAGCTCACGTGGTTCGCCGGTCCTGGTGGGTGTGCTGGTTGTCCGACCACCGTGCGTGCACGGCGGTGATCGCGGGGTGAGGGGGACGTGTGCAGCCGACGCTACGCCGACGGGCGGGACGGAAGCAGAGCTTCCGCTTCTTCCCTCCCGACGCTCACGCCTCGCATGTCCCTCGCCCCTCGAACGTACGGCATGCGACAGACATGCCCCTGTTCCCCCATACGGATCACGGGTCACACACGGGGTTGCCGGATGGCGGAAGCTGTCAGGTGTGACCCTCAGCGCGTCCGCCGCCGTCCCAGCGCGCCCGCTTCATGTCGAGGCGCGGCAGGTGGCCCTGGGCGGCCCTGCTCGCCTCCTTCAGAGGCGTGCCCTCGGCGCGGTAGTGGTCGAGCGCCCGCAGTTCGTGCCCGGGCAGCAGGACGCCGTCCGAGCGGACGACGCGCCACCAGGGCACGGCACCTCCGTAGAGGGCCATCACCCGGCCGACCTGCCGGGGTCCGCCCTCCTGAAGCCACTCGGCGACGTCCCCGTAAGTCATGACACGCCCGGGCGGTACCAGTTCGGCGACCTCGAGGACTCGCTCGGCGTACTCCGGCAGCGCGTCCGGGTGTTCCGGTCGGTCCTCGTGCGGCAGGCTCTCCTCGCTCATCCGGCCCATCCTGCCCCACGCCACCGACAGTGGGACGTGCTCGTGACCGTGCGTATCCCTCGCCCCCGGGCGGCGCTTCCGGCAGACTGTCCGCCCCCGCGTTTGCACCCTGATGCCCCCGTGTGTCGGTGGGGCATGCCACCATCATGCGGGCGGTGACCGGTGATACGAGATCAAGAAGAGACGATGAAGCAGCAGGGTGTGCACCCAGAGGACGCGGAGAGCACCTCTGACGCTTCGTCGCGCCCGGAACCCGTTTCCGGCGGCACGGGGACGTCCGCGAAGGCCTCGGACAGGGACGACGTCGACCTCGTCGAGGAGGCGCACATCGACGAGGTGGAGGGCGACGAACCGCTTCTCCCCGCGCGCGTGCACCGCCCCTCGGACCTGATGCGCCTGATGGTGGGCGTGCTGGGGATCGTGCTGCTGCTCGCGATCGCCGCGTTCGCGCACGGCACCACGTCGGGCCTCGAACAGGACATCAACAAGGGCACCGGGCAGGCGCCCGACCTGCTCATCAAGATCGCAGGGCTGGCCTCCAGCATCGCCATCCTGCTGGTTCCGGTCGCGTTCGCGATCGAGCGGCTGATCAAGCGCGACGGGCTGCGCATCGCCGATGGCGTCCTCGCGGCGGTCCTCGCGCACGGTGTGACGCTCGCCACCGACCTGTGGGTCGCCAAGGCCGCCCCCGGCTCCATCCAGGAGGCGCTCACCCAGCCCTCCCCCGGCGACATCCACGCCCTGACCGACCCGGTGCACGGATATCTCGCCCCCGTCATCGCCTACATGACCGCGGTCGGCATGTCACGGCGGCCCCGCTGGCGGGCCGTGCTGTGGATCGTGCTGCTCCTCGACGCGTTCTCGATGCTGGTCACCGGCTACACGACACCGTTCTCGATCATCCTGACGGTGCTGATCGGCTGGACCGTGGCCTACGGCACGCTCTACGCGGTCGGATCGCCCAACGTCCGCCCCACCGGCAGGACGCTGATGGCGGGCCTGCGGCACGTCGGGTTCCGCCCGGTGACCGCGGCTCGCGAGGAGGTGCCGGAGCCCCACGAGACCGGCGACCGCGGCCGGCGCTACTTCGTCACCCTGGAGGACGGGCCGCCCCTGGACGTGACCGTCGTCGACCGTGAGCAGCAGGCCCAGGGGTTCTTCTACCGCGCGTGGCGCAACCTCACCCTGCGCGGCTTCGCCACCCGCAGCAGCCTGCAGTCGCTGCGCCAGGCCCTGGAGCAGGAGGCTCTGCTCGCCTACGCGGCCATCGCGGCCGGCGCCAACGCGCCCAAGCTGATCGCGACCTCCGAACTCGGCCCCGACGCGGTGATGCTCGTCTACGAGCACACCGGCGGGCGCACACTCGACTCCCTGGCGGACGACGAGATCACCGACGAACTGCTGCACGACACCTGGCACCAGGTGCGGGCCCTGCAGTCCCGGCGCATCGCGCACCGCCGGCTCGTGGGCGACGCGATTCTGGTGGATCGTTCCGGCACGGTCATCCTCACCGACCTGCGCGTCGGCGAGATCGCGGCCGGCGATCTGCTGCTGCGCATGGACGTCTCCCAGCTCCTGGTGACGCTCGGTCTGCGGGTCGGCGCCGAGCGCGCGGTCGCGTCGGCGGTGGCCGTGCTCGGCCCGGACGCGGTGGCCGACTGCCTGCCGATGCTGCAGCCCATCGCCCTCAGCCGCACCTCCCGGGCGACCCTGCGCAGGCTGGCCAGGGAACGGGCCCAGCGCGAGCGTGAGGCGGTTCTGGAGGCGTCGCGGCAGGCCAAGCAGGCCCGCCTGGAGGCGGCCGACGACAGCGCCGGGCCCGTACTCGAAAAGCCCGACAAGAAGGCCGTACGGGCCGAGGCCCGGGCCGAGAAGCGGGCCATCGACGAGGCCATCGACGAAGCGCGGGAAGAGGATCTGCTCACGCAGATCCGCCACCAGGTGCTGCTCATCAGGCCGCAGGCGCCGGTCGAGCCGGCCCGGCTGGAGCGGGTGCGGCCGCGGACTCTGATCAGTTTCATCGCGGGTGCCATCGGCGCGTACTTCCTGCTCACGCAGCTCACCCACATCGAGTTCGGGCCGCTGATCGAGAACGCGCAGTGGGGCTGGGTCGTCGCGGCCCTCGCGTTCTCCGCGGCCAGCTACTTCGCCGCGGCGATGGCCCTGCTGGGGTTCGTGCCCGAGCGGGTGCCGTTCCTGCGGACCGTCGCGGCCCAGGTCGCCGGATCGTTCGTGAAGATCGTGGCGCCGGCGGCGGTGGGCGGTGTCGCGCTCAACACGCGTTTCCTGCAGCGCGCGGGCGTTCGGCCCGGCCTGGCGGTCGCGAGCGTGGGTGCCTCCCAGCTGTTCGGGCTCGGCTGCCACATCCTGATGCTGCTGTCCTTCGGCTACCTGACCGGCACCGAGAAGACGCCGTCGCTGTCGCCGTCCCGGACCGTCATCGCGGGTCTGCTGACGGTGGCGGTGCTCGTCCTGGTGGTCACCTCGGTGCCGTTCCTGCGGAAATTCGTCGTCACGCGCGTGCGCTCGCTCTTCGCCGGTGTCGTGCCGCGCATGCTGGACGTGCTGCAGCGGCCGCAGAAGCTGGTCACCGGCATCGGCGGCATGCTGCTGCTGACCGCCTGCTTCGTGATGTGCCTGGACGCCTCGATCCGCGCCTTCGGCCAGCAGGGCACCTCGCTCAGCATCGCCAGCGTCGCCGTCGTCTTCCTCGCCGGCAACGCCCTCGGCTCCGCGGCCCCGACCCCGGGCGGCGTGGGCGCCGTCGAGGCGACGCTGACGGTCGGTCTGATCGCCGTGGGTCTGCCCAAGGAGGTCGCGGCCCCGGCCGTACTGCTGTTCCGGCTGCTGACGCTGTGGCTGCCGGTGCTGCCGGGCTGGCTGGCCTTCAACCAGCTCTCCCGCAAGCAGGCACTCTGATACGACGCCTCGGTCGTGCGACGTCCGTACGCGCGCGTACCTCATACGGCCCGTGTCCCGAGCGGGTCGCCCGGCGCGGCCACAGGATGGAAGCATGCCGAAGCCTCCGCGCCTGCGGGCCGCTGTCCTGACCGCCGTACTGCTGTCCTCCGTACTGGCGGCCTGCAGCGACAACGCCGAGAACGACGAGGACCTGTCGGCCCAGAAGCTGCACTGGAAGGACTGCCCGGCCCCCTCCGCGGCGGAGGGCGGGGGCTCCGCGCCGTCCCCGCTGCCGAACGGCGGCACCTGGCAGTGCGCCACCATGAAGGCGCCGCTGGACTGGGGCAAGCCCAAGGGCGACACGATCGGCATCGCGCTGATCCGGGCGAGGACGAGCGGAAGCGCGAGCGAACGCATCGGTTCGCTCGTCTTCAACTTCGGCGGGCCCGGCGGCTCGGGCGTCACCACACTGCCCTCCTTCGGCCAGGACTACGCGAAGCTGCGCACCCGCTACGACCTGGTCAGCTTCGACCCCCGCGGAGTCGGCCGCAGCGCGCCCGTGAAGTGCGAGAACGACCAGCATCTCGACAACTACTTCCAGCAGGACGCCACCCCCGACGACGCCGCCGAGCGCACCGAGTTCGTGGACAACACCAAGAAGTTCAACTCGGCCTGCGAGAAGAACTCCAAGAAGGTGCTGCCGCACGTGCGCACCACCGACGCGGCCCGGGACATGGACCTGATGCGGCAGGTCCTCGGCGACGACAGGCTCTACTACTTCGGCATCTCCTACGGCACCGAACTCGGCGGCGTCTACGCCCACTTGTTCCCCCGGCACGTGGGCCGGGCCGTCTTCGACGCGGTCGTCGACCCGACGCAGAACGTCGAACAGAGTTCGCTCGGGCAGGCCGGCGGCTTCCAGCTCGCCCTGGACAACTTCGCCGCGGACTGCACCTCCCAGACCCAGCCCTGCCCGATCGGCGACAGCGCGCAGGACGTCAAGGACCGCATCGCCAAGCTCCTGAAGGACCTCGACAAGAAGCCGATTTCCGGGATCTTCCCGCGTCAGCTCACCCAGACCGCCGCGACCAACGGCATCGCGCAGTCCCTGTACTCGAAGGACTTCTGGCAGTACCTGACCGAGGGCCTGCAGGAGGCGTACGCCGGGGACGGCAAGATCCTGATGGCGTTGTCCGACTCGATGAACGGCCGCAGCGAGAACGGCGAGTACAGCAACATCACGGCCGCGAACATCGCCATCAACTGCGCGGACGACAAAGCCCGCTACGACACCGCCTACGTGCAGCACAAGCTCCCCGAGTTCCGGGCCGCCTCACCGCTCTTCGGCGACTTCCTGGCCTGGTCCATGGCCGGCTGCACCGACTGGGCCGTGGCGGGCGCCGCCGACCACCCCGACGTGAGCGCGGCCGGCTCGGCGCCGATCCTCGTCGTGGGCAACACCGGCGACCCGGCCACACCGTACGAGGGTGCGAAGAAGATGGTGAACGCGCTGGGCAAGGGCGTCGGCGTGGAGCTGACGTACAAGGGGCAGGGGCACGGCGCGTACGACAGCAAGAACAAGTGCGTGCAGAGCGCGGTGAACGGCTATCTGCTGGACGGGACAGTACCGGCCGCCGGAACCGTCTGTTCCTGACACAGCCCGGGATTCCCGGGTAAAAGTGCAGGTCAGGAGGTTATCCACAGGCCTG